>JBBDXI010000077.1:0-21687 GCA_040902425.1 Phycisphaerales bacterium | reverse complement strand
AAGGCGCGCGCCGGGTTTCGCGTGGACGGGGGCGCGCGCCGTCGGGGCCATCACGGCCATGGAAGGCAGGCCGGGAACCGCCGTGGTTGGCCCCCGACCCACCGCAGTCAGATACGCCTGACGATAGTGGCCCGGCGTGGCCGCCGCGACACCGGATGCCGACGGATGAGAGCGCGTCCAGGCCGGCCACACCCAGCATCACCCCGCCAGGTCGGCCAACTCCTCAGCCGGGATATCCGCGTTGGAATAGACCTTCTGCACGTCGTCCAGGTCCTCTACCGACTCGATGAGCGCCAGCAGCCGGCGAGCCTCTTCACCCCGGATGGTCACCCGGGTTGTCGGGGCCATGGTCAGCCCCGCCTGCTCGATCTTCAGCCCGGCCTTCTCCAGCGACTCCTTCACCGGCTGGAACGCGCCGGGCGCGGTGGTGACCGTCCACACGCCCTCCGACGACTCCGGCGCCTCCACATCGTCCGCTCCCGCCTCGATCGCCGCCCCCATCACCGTCTCTTCCGACGCCCCCTCCGCCGCGATGACCACCTCGCCCCGCGGCTCGAACAGGTACGCCACCGACCCGGCCGCGCCCAGGTTCCCCCCGTGCTTGCCCATCACCAGCCGCAGGTCCCCGACCGTCCGCGTCCGGTTGTCCGTCAGCCCGTCGATCAGCAGCGCCACCCCACCCGGCCCGTACCCCTCGTAGCGCACCGGCTCCCACTCCGCCCCGCCGATCTCCCCCGCGCCCTTCTTGATCGCCCGCTCGATCGTGTCGCGGGGCATGTTCGCGTAGCGGGCCTCGTCGATCGCGTAGCGCAGGGCCAGGTTGCTCTCGGGGGCAGGGCCGCCGTGCCGCGCGGCCGCGATAATCGCCCGCGAGCACTTGCTCCAGTACTTGCCGCGCTTCTTGTCGACCGCGGCCTTGCGGTGCTTGATGTTGTGCCATTTGCTGTGGCCGGCCACGAGCGTGTCTCCGTGCTTCAGGGCGGTGGTGGGGGGGCGTCGGGGGCGCCGGGCGCATCCGGCGCGACGCCGCCCGCGGCGGTCTCGGCCCGCGGGGCCGGCTGCGGGTCGGTGTTCGTCGCCTGCGGCGCCACGCGCACCGGCCGCCCCTCCGACGCGTCCCGCCGCTTGCGGATGCACGCGTCGATGATCGCCCGGTGCTCGTCGTTGATCGCCGTGTCCGGCGGGGGCGAGTCCGGCTCCGTCCCCGGCTGGGCCGGCGCGGGGGCATCCGCGTCGGCCGCGGCCTGCTGGAGCGCGCTCTGCCGCAGCAGCATCGAGGCGACGGACTGGGCCTGCCCCCACGACAACTGAGCCTCATCCGCCCGGCCGGCCAGCCAGAGCGCATCGCCGAGGTGATCGAGGATCGTGGGGTCCGCCTGGCGCCCCCCCGTTGACGCCGCCCGCAGCAGCGGGATCGCGCCGCGCCGGGTGACACGCCCCGTGTCCGCGTCGCGCTCGTCCTCCAGGACCCCCTGCTTGTACCGGAGCCACCCCAGCGAATCGAGCACCGGCGCCTCGCGCGGCAGCAGCGACACCGCCTTCTCCAGCAGCGCCTCCGCGCGGGCGAGGTCCCCGCCGGCGTCCGCCAGCGCGTACCCCAGGTTGTTCGCCGCCCACCCGTGGTCCGCGTGGAACTCCAGGGCCAGCTCGTACGCCGCGTTGGCCGCCTCGGTGCGCCGCAGGCCCGCGAGGTGGTTCCCCAGGATGTACGCCGCCTCGGAGCGCAGCTCGGGGATGTCCGCCGGCCGCTCCCGGCGCACCCGCGCCACCAGGTCGTCGAGGTCCTCGAAGCGGTGGGCGACCTGGAGCAACTCGTCGATGCTCCGCACGTTGGAGGCGATCTCGACCACCTCGCGGAGCCTCCCCGCCCGCTCCGCGGAGAGGATCATCGCCCGGGCCTCGGGCCCATCGCCCGCCCGCGCCGCCATCGCGAACCACCCCAGGTGCAGCCGCAGCGCCCCCGCCGGGAACCGCGGGACCGCCTTACGGATCACCTCCAGCGCCGTCGCCCCCCGCCCCGTGTCCGAGAGCGCATCGGCCACCCGGATCACCGGCATCGTCTCCAGGCGCGGCTCGTGCTGCGCCGCCAGGGCGCAGGCCTCCAGCAGCTCATCCGCCGTCGCCCCCGGGCGCGCCGCCTTCAGCAGCAGCCGCAGCTCGTGCAGCGCCGCGGGCAGCGTCGCGCCCCGCGCCACGCTCAGGTCGAGGATCGCCAGCGCAGCCCCCTCCGCCCCGGGGTCCGGCGTGCCGGCGCGCCGCCCCGTCAGCGCGTGGTGACCCACCACGCCGCCGACGACCAGCAGCCGCGTCTGCTGGTCCGGGCGCAGCGTGATCTCTGGGCGCACCGCGTCGCGCAGGGCCCGGGCCGCATCCGCCGGGCGCTCCAGCCGCGTGTAGGTCTCCGCCAGCTCGAGCGATTCAGAGACCGAGAGCACCCGCCCCTCCAGCCTCTTCAGCGCCAGCCCGTTCGCCTGCGCCGGTCGCGACAGCACATCCCGCAGCACCCGCTCCAGCAGGCGCGACGCGTCCGGCCCCGCCCCGTCCGCCAGCGCACCGCGGAGCAGCACCTCCGCCTCCTCCCCTCGGTCGGCCGCGGCCATGAGCGTGACCCGGGCCGCCAGCAGCACCGGCTCCGCCGGCCGGCGCGCCATCTGCGCCTCCAGCCACGCCAGCCCGCGGCGCACGCCGCCCTGCTCGCCCGCCGCCGGCTGCGACGCCCACGCCGCCGCCAGCACCTCGATCGGCCCCTTGTCCCCCGGCGACTCCTCCGCCAGCGGCAGCGCCTCGCGCTCCGCCTGCTCCCACAGCGCGCGGCGCGCAAACTCCCGCGCCCGCGCCAGCCGCAGGAACCGCCCGTCCGCGTGCTCCTGCCGCAGCTCCCTCAGCACCCGGTTCATCTTCCCCTGGTCCGCCAGCGCGCCCCCCGGGCCGTACAGCTCCGTCAGCAGCCCCAGCGCCCGGTCGTCGCCCGGGTCGAGCGCCGCCGCGCCCTTGAGCCACCGCTCCGCATCCTCCGGCCGCTTCAGCCCCGCCGCGAGCTGCGCCGCGAAGAGCAGCGCCTCGATCCGCTCCTCGGGATCGCCCGGCGTTCCCTCCAGGTGCGGCGCCAGCGCCGCCAGCGCCTCGGCATCGCGCTGGAGCATCGCCAGCAGGAACGCCCGCGCCCGGGGCGCGCCGGGATCGTCCTCCCGCAGCTCGCGCAGCGCCCCCTCCGCGAGCTCCGGCCGCCCCGCGTTCAGCCCGATCTCCGCCCGCGCCAGCGCCAGCGCCGCGCTGTGCGGGCCGGACAGGGGGAGCCCCTCGAGCGCCGCGGCCGCGCGCGGCTGGTACCCGCGCCGCAGCTCCATCCACGCGCGGACCATCGAGGGCCCGATCGCGGGCCCCAGCGCCTCCAGCACCCCCAGCACCTCGGCGGCGTCGTGCCGCGACCGCAGCAGCCCCTCGGCAAGGCCCAGCGCTGCCCCCGGGCGAACCGCCGCCACCGCCGCCGCCGCGCGGGCCGAATCCGGCGCACTCTCCACGAGCGAGGCGAGCGCCGCGGCCGCCTCCACATCCCGCGGGTGGATCGTCAGGTGCTCCGACAGCAGCCGGCGCGACTCGTCCGGCGGCGCCACCGCCGCCTGGGCGCGGGAGAGCCCCGCCGCCAGCGTCGGCGTCCTCCCGCCAAAGGCCGCCCGCAGCTGCCCCAGCGACCCCGCCAGCTGCCGGCGCGAGGAGCCGACGCGCGACACGTGCCGCAGCAGGTCCATCTCCTCCGTCCCGACCCGCCCGTCCGCCTCGGCGATGCGGACCAGGAGCGCCGCCCCCGCCGCCGCGGGACGCCCGGCACGCATGGCCGCGTACACCAGGCGCGGCATCACCCCCTCGCCGTCCAGCGTCGGCAGGCGCGCCGCCCGTTCGTAAGCCGCCAGCGCCGCCCCCTCGTCCCCCAGCCGCATCTCCAGGTCGCCGACCTCGCGCCACAGGTCCCCCTGCCGCCGGAAGATCGCCCCGTACTCCATCGCGTAGCGGGTGCTCGCCGTGATCGGCGCCGTGCGCGAGAGCACGCGCACCAGGGCATCGCGGGCGCCCGCGTGGTAGCCCAGCGTCACCAGCGAGCGCGCCAGCTCGTGCTCGATCACCGGAACCAGCAGCGGGTCGGCGACGCCCGCCCCGCCGGAGAGCGCCCGGGCGTACAGGCGCGCCGCCTCCTCGTGCTCGCCCCGCTCCGCCGCGAATCGGCCCAGGAGCGCCGCCCCCCGCGCCTCGCGAAGCCCCGCCGCCTCCGCGCGCCGCAGCGACTCGGCCGCATCTGCCCGCGACCCCGCCGCCAGCTGCGCCTCCGCCAGCTCGCGCCACGCCTCGCCCGACGAAGGGTCGACCGCCAGCGCCGCCCGGAAGTCCACCACCGCCCCCGGCCCGTCCCCCGTCAGCAGCTTCTGCCGCCCCGCGATGTACCGGCGCAGCGCCCGCTGCTGCGCCTCGTCATCAAGCGCCGCGGCCGGCTCGCCCGGCGCCGGGGCCGCGGCGACCTCGCGCGACGCCAGCTCCGCCAGCACGCGCTCCAGCGGCGCCATCGCCCGCTCGCCCCGGACGGGCGCGAGCGAATCCAGCACCCCCTCGGTCAGCCCCGGCGGCGGCGGCAGCGCCCGCGCCCCGGCCACCGGCCGACGCGCCTGGTCGTGCGCCGCCCGCGCCAGCTCCGCCAGCCCCGGCACCTCAACGCTCCGCGCTCGCGCACCGAGCGCACCCGTTGCCGCGGGACGCGGCTTCGAGGCGCACCCGCCGACCATCACCCCGCCCGCGGCCACCAGGCCCGCGGCCGCCATGGCCACAGCCTGGGCGCAGCGCCGGTTCACGGCTTCCCGGCCCGGCCGGGCCTGGCCGCCCCGCGGGTCTTCTCGGGAGCCGGGCGTCCCTTGGCGCCCCCGGCGCGGGCGGTGGCGGGCTTGCGCTGCGCCGGCCGGTCCTCCATCCACTTCTCAATCAACAGGTACGCCGGCAGCGCCTCCCCCGCCCGGAAGTGCCGCTCAAGCCACCCGGCGGCATCCGGCAAGGGCAGCCCCGCCGGCACCGCCTCCTCCTCCAGCAGCGCCTGGTGGATCCGCTCATCCAGCGGGAACGCGTGCCCCCCAAGGGCCACCAGCGACAGCCGCGCCGAGACGAACGGCGGCATCCCGTCCAGCGAGTCCATGTACTCCCGCGCCTCGCGCTTGCCCAGCGTCTGCGCCCGCTCCAGCTTCACCGAGTGCTCGCGCCGGTACAGGTCGTTGAGCGTGGACCGCAGCCGCGCCGCCCGCTCGTGGGCCCGCGGGTAGCGCTCCCCGATCATCGCCGCCAGCTCGTCGTTCAGGCACACCCGCATCTCGTTGTAGTCGATCACCGCGTGGTGCAGCCGCTTGGTCGCCGCGCCCGCCTTGGAGGCCGAGGCCTCCCACGCCAGGAAGGCGTAGACCAGCCGCCACAGGAGCCGGCACCCGTCTTCCGGGCACCCCTCGCAGTCCCCCTCCGGGACCGGTTCCCCGTACTGCGAGCGCAGCTTTTTCACGAGGGCCTGGAGCTTTTTCGCAGGGTCTGGAGCGGTCACGCCTTCGTTTCCTCGTCGGGCTCACCAGCGTAGGCGTCCCGCCCCCCGGGCTCCGGCTGCGGAGCCCCCTCGGGGGCCGCCGATGGGTCCGCGGATGAGGGCTGGGAGGCCGATTCCTTCCGCTCACGCTCCTCCGTGGCCCGGGCGATCGCCCCCAGCACCCCCGCCTGCTTCTCCAGGCTCTTGTCGAGCCGGAACGACAGCTCGGGCATCCGGTGGACCGCCACCTGGTCGCCCACCTCGCGCCGGATGTGCCGGGCCGCGCTCCGCAGGCCGTGCAGCGTCAGGTCCTGCTTCTCATGGGGCATGACGCTGACCGACACGGTCGCCGTCTTCAGGTCGCTGGAGACCTTCACCTCGGTCACCGTGATCAGGCCGCCGATCCGCGGGTCGGCCAGGCCCTTGTCCAGGCGCGCCTGCACCGCGCGGTGGAGGATCGTCGCGAGCTGTTCCGGTCGCCGCTGGTTCATCGCTCATCCCGTCCGTGCCCCGGGGGGGGGCGGCCCCGGTCAAAGTGCCGCAGCAGCTCATCCGCCAGCGCCGGCTCGTCGATCCCCGCGTGCTCGCCGGTGGGCGGCAGGTCCCCCGTGGTGATGACCTGCCGCGAGACCGCCCCCAGCTCCGCATCGCCCAGGGCCCGCAGCTTCGCCGTCACCGCGTCGAGCACCTCGCCCACGCGCCCGCCGTCGCTCCCCACGCACGCCAGCCCCAGCACCGCCAGGTTCAGCACATCCTGCGAGGCCACCTCCGCGACCGCCACCCGGTGCTGCCGGTGCAGCCGGTCCTTCACCGATCGCACCACCCGCCGCTTGTCCTTCAGCGACTCGCTCCCGTGGATGACCAGCTCGAACTGGAGAAGGCCGATGACCATGGGCAGTGACACAGTGACACAGTGACGCAGTGACGCAGTGACGCAGTGACGGAGTGACGGAGTGACGGAGTGACGGAGTAAGGCAGTGTTCTTCGCGGCGCCCCGCTGCCCCTGTTCTGAACTGGGTCACTCCGTCGCTGCGTCACTCCGTCACTGCCGCTAGAGCGTCCGCTTCACCTCGACGTTCTTGTAGCACTCCAGGATGTCCCCCTCCTTGATGTCGTCGTACCCGGCGATCTTCATGCCGCACTCCATCCCGGCGCGGACCTCCTTGGCGTCGTCCTTGAACCGCTTGAGCTGCTCGAGCTTGCGGTCGTTCTCGACGACCACATCCTGCCGCGTGACGCGGATAAGCGCATCGCGCTGGACCGTGCCGTCGGTGACGTAGCACCCCGCGATCGAGCCCACCTTGGTGACCTTGAACACCTTGCGCACCTCGGCGTGCCCCAGGACCTCCTGCCGAAGCTCGGGGGCGAGCAGCCCCTCGGCCGCCTTCTTCAGGTCCTCGGTGATGTGGTAGATCACCTGGTAGTTGCGGATCTCCACGCCCTTCTGCTCGGCCACCTGGCGGGCCTTGCCGCTGGCGATCACGTTGAAGCCCACGATCACGCCCTTGGAGGCGTCGGCCAGCAGCACGTCGCTTTCGGTGATGCCGCCCACCGCCGCGTGCAGCACCTTGACCTTGACCTCGGCCCCGGAGACCTTCTCGATCTCGCTCTTGAGCACATCGACCGTGCCCTGCTCGGCGGCCTTGAGGACGACCTTGATCTCCTTGGCGTCGGTGTCCGCCATCTGGCTGAAGAGGCTGTCGAGGGTGACCTTGGGCTGCGCCAGCTGCGTCTCGCGCTCCCGCATCCGCCGCTGCTCCGCCGATTCCTGGGCCTTCTTGAGGGAGTCTACCACGTAGAACTTGTCCCCCGCATCCGGCACCTCGTCGAGGCCGGAGACCTGGACGGGAATCGGGGGCAGAGCGTCCTTGATCTTGTTCCCGCGGTCGTCGGTGATGTCGCGGACCCGCCCGAAGGCGCGCCCGGCCACCATGAAGTCGCCGACCTTCAGGCTGCCATCCTGGAGGAGGATGTTCGCGACCGTGCCGCGCCCCTCCTCCATCTTCGCCTCGATGACGGTGCCCCGGGCGAATCCGCCGAAGTCGGCCTTGAACTCCTTGAGCTGGGCCTGGTAGTCCAGGACCTCCAGCAGTTCCTTGATCCCCGTGCCCTGCGTGGCGCTGGTGCGGACCACCTCCGTGTCGCCGCCCCACTCCACCGGGTTGAGCCCCTGCTCCGCGAGTTGCCCGAGCGTCTTCTGGATGTTCGCCTCGGTCGCCTCGGGCCGGTCGATCTTGTTGAGCGCCACGATGATGGGCACGCCCGCCGCCTTGGCGTGGCTGATGCTCTCGACCGTCTGCGGCATCACCCCGCCGTCGGCCGGGGAGACGACCAGGACCACGACGTCGGTGATGTTCGCCCCGCGCGAGCGCATGCTCGTGAACGCCTGGTGGCCCGGCGTGTCGATGAACACGATCCGCCGCTTCTCGCCCCCGACCTCGACCTCCGCCCGGAAGGCGCTGGTCCGCTGGGTGATGCCCCCGGCCTCGCCCGCCGCCACGTTGGTGTTGCGGATCTTGTCCAGCAGGCTGGTCTTGCCGTGGTCCACGTGGCCCAGGATCGTGACCACCGGCCCCCGCGGGCGCTGGTCCACCGCCTCGCGCTGCTCGAACTCCGCCGAGACGGCCTCCTCCGCGCTCTTCGCCTCGACGACCTCCAGGTCGATGTCGTACTCCAGCATGATCTCCTGGGCCTTCGCCGGATCGATTCCCGAGTTGATCGTGGCCATGATCCCCTGCAGGAAGAGCTTCTTGACGATGTCGGCGCCCTTCACGCCCGTCGTCGCCGAGAGGTCCTTGATCGTGAAGGGCGCGGCGATCCGCACCTTGCCGCCCGTGTCGGCGGGCATGGGCCGCTCGACCAGCGGGCCGCCCCCGGACTTCTTCATCTCCTGCCGGCGCTTCTTCAGGAAGCCGCCGGCCCGCATCAACCGCGCCTCGCGCTCGATCAGGTCCTGCTCGCTGAAGACGCCCGTCGGCGCCCCGACCCACTCCGCCCCGGAGCGGCCCTTGCGCCGCTCGGGGACGCCGGTCGTCGGGCCGCTGGGCGCGCTGGGGCCCGTGCGACGCTTGTTCACATTGCGGCGGGGCGTCCGCGAGCTGTCGTCCTCGCCGCCTCCGCCGCCGGCGGACTGCACCCCCGAGCCCCCGCGCGGCCCGCGGGAGGTCGTGATCCCCGGCGCATCGCCCGTCGTCCGGCGCGGGCGCGGCGCCTGCACCACCTCCGGCGCTTCCACCCGCACCACCCGCGGGCCCGAGAGCTTCACCGGCGTCTGCACCTGCAGCTTCGGGCCCGCCGTGACCACCTTCGGACGCGCCGGGATGTTCATCGGGGCCGGCGTCGCCTCCGGGGCCGCGGCCGCGGGGCGCACCGGCACCGCCGGCGGCGGCATCGGGATCGCGGCCGGCGGCGGCGCCGGGGTCTCGGCCGGCTCGGCGACGCTCGGCGTCACCCGGCGCGGCGCGCGGACCTCCGGCGCGGGCGGAGCCTCGTCGGGCTCGGGTTCGGCCTCGGGGCCTGCGGGGGACTCCGGCGCGGCCCTGACGGCCGGCGGGGGAGTCGGCGCTGCCGGGGCGGGCGCGGCCGGCTCGGCCTTCCGGGCGGCGCGCGTCGGCGGCTCGGCGATGGCCGTGCCCGTCACGGACTCCTCGCCCCCCGTGTCGCCCCCGTCGCCCTCCAGGGCCGACTTGCCCCGGGCGCGCCGAGGCTTGGCCTTCACCTTGTCCAGGTCCACCTTCTCGGCGGTCTCGATCGCCGTGGCGTGCTCGCCGCCGCTGAACCACTCCTTGATCGTGGCCTCCAGCCCGGCCGAGACCGTGGACATGTGATTCTTGATGGTCGCCTCGGAGATCCCCTCCGCGCGGCACTTCTCCACGATCGCCTTGGAGTTGATCCCAAGGTCTTTCGCGATGTCATGAACTCGTCTGGCCAAGCGTGCTCCCGGTCCTTTTCCAATGCCTGCCGTCCGCCGATCGTCCGCCGCCGCTCCCCGGGCCGCCCGCCCGGGCACGGTGTTTCACCCCTGCTCAGCCCTGCCCGAGGATGTCCGCCGCGCGGGCCTCCGCCTCCGGTGAGGGCCTGGGCGCCTCCGCCGGCGCTGCGCTCGCCCCCAGGATCGCCGCGGCCGCGGCCTCCGCATCCACCCCGCCCGCCGGCACCTCGCCGGCCAGCAGCTTCCGGGCCGCCTCTTCCTCGGCCTTGCGCTTGGCCTCCGCCGCTTCCTTGTCCTTCTGCTGCTGCTCGGCGACGACCTTGGCCTTCGTGGCCGCGGCCTCCACCATCGCCTGCGCCACCGTGTCGGCAATCCCCAGCTCGTTCTGGAGGACCTCCGCCCCGACCTCCTCGATGTCAAAGACGCTGACCATGCCCAGGGCGCCGAGCTTGTCCACCATCTCCGCCGTGACGCCCTCGACGGTCAGGAGCGTCTCGGACATGATCTCCAGCCCCTTGGTGAACTCTTCCGGCGTGAGGATGTCGATGTCCCAGCCGGTGAGGCGGGCCGCGAGCCGCACGTTCTGGCCCCGCTTGCCGATCGCCAGGCTCAGCTGGTCCTCGCGGACGACGACCGTCGCCCGGCCCAGCTCGAAGCACAGGCTGATCTCGGAGACCTCCGCCGGCTTGAGGGAGTTCTGGATGAGGATCTGGCTCGACTCGTTCCAGCGGACGATGTCGATCTTCTCGCCGTTCAGCTCATCGACGATGTTCTTGATCCGGCTGCCCCGCACGCCCACGCAGGCCCCGACGGCATCGACCTTGGAGTCGATCGACGCCACGGCCAGCTTGGTGCGGTAGCCCGCCTCGCGGGCCATCGCCTTGATCTCGATGATCCGCTCGGCCACCTCCGGCACCTCGACCTCGAAGAGCCGCTTGATGAAGTCCGGGTGGCCGCGGCTGAGAACGATCTTGACCTGGTTGCCGACGTCGCGGACGTCGAGGATCAGGCAGCGGACGCGGTCGCTCGGCTGGAACTGCTCGCCGGGGATCTGCTCGGAGCGGGGCATGAAGGCCTCGGCCCGGTCGATGGTGACGACCAGGGCCCCGCCCTCGTAGCGCTGGGCGCTGCCGGTGACGATCTCCCCGATGCGCTTGGAGAACTCCTCGAAAATCGTGCTCCGCTCGTCGTCGCGGAACTTCTGGATCATCACCTGCTTGAAGGTCTGGGCCGCGATCCGCCCGAAGGCCTCCGGCGGCATGACCAGGTTCTCGCCGTGCCGCAGCAGCTGGATGTCGCCGGTCAGCGGGTCCACCGTGCAGGTGAACTCCTCGGTGTCGAGCGTGTTGAAGTACTTCCGGGCCGCGGAGACCATGGCGGCCTCGAGGTCCTTGATCAGGTTCTCTTTGGGGATGTTCCGATCGCGGGCGATCGAGTCGAGGATGCGCATCATTTCGGGCTTGTTCACGGGCTGACTCCGGGCTGCTGAGTTGTCGGGATGTCGAGGCGACGAGGCCTGCGGGCTCCTGGGCGGCGGGGGTCGGAACTCCAAAACGAATACGGCCACGATGCGCTCGCTGCGCCCCGTGGCCTCGATCACGTCCGGTCCCCGCCGAGGGCGGGGGCACGGGCGACCCGGATGGGAAAACCGCTCACCGCATCCGGGGGCTCCCTTCTCCCCGGCTGGGGAGGCGGAGCACCGGACGCGGAGCGGCCCCAGGCCGAGTCCCCGCCGGCGAGTACGCCTTACCGGGCATGATCGAGAATCGTGAGCATTGCAGCGTGCTTCCTTGGCCGAGTTCGGGATGTCGGCCGAACTGTAGTGGCGGCAAGATAGGGAATCAATCGCGGGGCCGAACGGAGTCCGGAAACGAGCCCGCAACCGTGATCGCAGTCAACCGGTAAGCGATCTCAGGAGTCGCCCATTCAGGAGTCGCCCCATGCTGCACCACCGCGTCCTGTCGACCGCTTCCCTTGCGGGCCTGCCATTGTCCGCGGTCGCCCAGCCCGTCGCCTTCTACGACCTCGGCCCCAGCTTCGTCTGGGCCGCCAGTTCCGATGGCGGACGAGCCGTAGGGAAGGTCAACGGTAACGAAGCGTTCCAGTGGACCCCGGCCGCGGGGATCGTGCCCCTCCCCGGACCCGCCGGCCCTCTTGGGGGAGACCCTTTCGCGATCAGCGCCGACGATTCGACCATCGTCGGGGGCGCGTGGGCCCCGATCCGGGCGTTCCGCGTCACCCAGGCCGGTTACCAGTCCCTCGGCGCACCAGCGGGCGCCTCATACCAGGATGTGAGGGCCGTGGCGGTGTCAGCGAACGGAGCGTCGGCACTCTGCAGTACCCGGAGATCCTCGGGCGAGTACCAGGCATTTCTTCATACCGACGCGGCGGGGTTCCAACCGATCACGCCGCTGTCGACAGCCTTCCTCTGGGCCCACGCGATGACGCCCGACGCCCAGAGTGTCGTGGGCGTTCACAGCAACCGGGCTTTCCGGTGGACGCAGCAGACCGGGCTTCTTTACATCGACGGACCTTGGAACGGCGTCAGTTTCGTCAGCGTCTACGGGCTCTCCGCTGATGGGGGGGTGCTGGTGGGGCAAGGGCGACTGGGGGCGGGGCCCGTGCAGGCCGCGCGATTCTCGAGCGGAGTTGTTCAGCTGCTCGGTGATCTGCCCGGAGGGTCCGACTCGAGCGTCGCCTATTCAGTGTCGGCGGATGGGCAGATCGTGACCGGGCTCAGCAGCGCACTCGCCGGCAGCGCGGGCTTTGTCTGGGACCCGGAGAACGGCATGCGCGACCTGCGAATGCTCCTCCTCCAGCGAGGTGCGTCCGGGCTCGCGGCGTGGCCAAGGCTCGGCTCGCAGGGAGTGTCCGCAGACGGACGGACGTTCTTCGGGACCGGCACCGCTCCGGACGGCACCAGCCACGGTTGGGTCGCCAAACTGGCTCCTTGCGGGTATGCCAACTGCGACGGCAGCACGACCGCGCCCGAACTCAACGTCGCCGACTTCGGATGCTTCCTCGCTCGTTATTCCCAGGGCTGCTCCGACCCCGCCGCCTGCTACGCCAACTGCGACGGCAGCACCGCCGCGCCGTTCCTCAACGTCGCCGATTTCGGGTGTTTCCTGCAGAGGTACGCGGAGGGTTGCCGGACACCGTGAGCGGCCCGGGCCTTGAACTCCCCCGCATCGGGCCTAGATCACCCGATCCCCCGGCACGGCCGCCCGCACGATCCTCAGCGCCCGCTTCCCCTTGAACTGCCCGATGTGCGCCAGGAACTTCCGCTCCCCCTCCACGCACAGCACCACCGGCTGGTTCGCCGGCTTCTCGCTCACGATCAGGTCCCCCGGCTGCATCTCCATCAGGTCGCGCAGCGTGATCGTCGTCGTCGCCAGCATCCCCGTGACCACCAGCGGCGCCCGGCCCAGGCCGCGGGTGATCTGCTCTTCCAGCGGCTTGGTCCGCTGGCTCTTGGCGGCGCTGAACCAGCTCTGGGCCGAGAGCTCCTCGATCACCGGCTCGATCACGTTGTACGGGATGCACAGGTTCATCGTGCCCGCGCGGTTGGACATCTTCAGCTCGAAGCCGACCACGACCACGACCTCGTTCGGCGGGACGATCTGCACCAGCTGCGGGTTGCTCTCGGTGGCCGCGATCGAGAACTTCATCTCGCGGATGCTCGCCCACGCCTCGGAGAGGGCCGTGAGGCCCCGGTTGGTCACGTTGCTGATCAGCCGGGTTTCTATCAGCGTCATCGGCCGCTGGGGGATGAACAGGTCCTGGCTGGTGCCGCCCAGCAGCCGGTCGATGATCGGGTAGATGATGAGCGGCGAGATCTCCAGGCACATCTGCCCGTCGAGCTTGTCCGCCCCGATCAGGTTGAAGCTGGTCGGGTTGGGCAGGCCCGAGATGAACTCCGAGTACGTCATCTGCTCGCAGGTGGCGACCTTCACCTCGACGATGGTCCGCAGGAACCCCGAGAGCGAGGCCCCGAAGTTTCGCGCGAACCCCTCGTGAAGGGTCTGCAGCGCCCGCATCTGATCCTTGGAGACCCGCTCCGGCCGCTTGAAGTCGTACTGCCGGACCTCGACCGCGTCCGCCTCGCGGCGCTGGCGGCTGAAGACCCGCGCCTGCGGCTTGTCCTCCTGAATAGCCCCGGAATCGACCGCGGCCAGGAGGGCGTCTACCTCGGATTGGTCAAGAATGTCTGGCATGGGTCGAGGGCGCGTAAGGACAGCCTGAGGGAGTATCGGGCGGGCGGGGAACCGGGCTTCAGGACGGGCCGCGAACTCCGGACCAAGTCGAGGTGTTTAATAGGGGCCATGCCAAAGAAGCTCATCGCCGTCGTTGTCGGGTTGCTCTCGCTGGTCCTTGGGCCGGCGGCGATGGCTCAGGAGGGTGGGCCTGTCACGGTCGAGGTCAAGGCGGCGAAGGCGGCCGTTGTGCCGGGCGATCAGTTCGCCGTCGCGGTGATCTTCGTTCAGGATCACGGGTGGCACATCCACCCCGCGCGTCCCGTGCCGCCCGCGGGGGTGGACCCGAAGTCCCTGTTTCCCACGAAGGTCGGGATCGCGAAGTCAGAGATTGTTGAGTCGTGGCCGCCTCAGTGGCCGCCGACGGTCGAGGCGATGGTCGCGGTCGGCCCGAATGGTGAGGCGGTGCCCTACCGGGTGCACGAGGGCCGCACGGTCGTGTACATCCCGGTGCAGGTCTCTCCAAAGGCCATCGCCGGCACAAGGCTCAAGCTGACCATCGCGATCTCGTACCAGGCGTGCAATGACAGGTCCTGTCTCCTCCTGGACGAGTTCACCAGAGACATGGAACTGCCCGTCGTGTCTATTGAGGAGGCGGCCGCGATGCCGCGGGCGAGCGCCGATGATGACTTTGCCAGGTTCGACCCCACGGGATTCCAAGGCGGCGCTGCGTCCAAGCGCATCAGCTTCAACGCCTTCGGCCTCGCGTTCGAGCTCGACGCCTCGGGCGCCGGTTTCGTGCTTCTGCTCATGGTGGCGGCCCTGGGCGGCTTCCTGCTCAACCTCACCCCCTGCGTGCTCCCGGTGGTGCCTCTCAAGGTCATGGGCCTCGCCGCGGCCGCTGGGAACCCAGCGCGGTGCCTGCTGCTGGGGACGGTGATGTCCCTGGGGGTGGTCGCGTTCTGGCTGGCGATTGGCGCCGCGATCGCGTTCATCTCGGGCTTCACGGCGATCAACAGCCTCTTTCAGACGCCGTGGTTCTCGCTTGGGGTGGGCGTGTTCATCGCCCTGATGGCGGTCGGGATGCTGGGCGCGTACGTCATCCAGCTTCCGCAGGCGGTCTACCTCTTCAACCCCAGGCACGAGTCTGTACCCGGATCGTTCCTGTTTGGGATCATGACCGCGGTCCTCTCGACGCCGTGCACGGCCCCGTTCATGGGTTCGGCCGCGGCGTGGGCGGCAACGCAACCTTCAACCATCACGCTGGCGACGTTCTCCGCCATCGGCGCGGGGATGGCCCTGCCGTACTTGATCCTCTCGGCCTTCCCCGGCCTGGTCTCACGGATCCCGCGGACGGGACCGGCGAGCGAGCTGGTCAAGCAGATCATGGGCTTGCTGCTCGTAGCCGTGGCGATCTTCTTCCTCGGAACGGGGCTCGACCCGCTCCTGCGCGAACCGATCGATCCGCCGTTCCGGTTCTTCTGGTGGATCATCGCCGGTGTGGCGGTCGGCGCCATGCTCTGGCTGATGTACCGGGCGTACCAGATCACCCGCAGCCCCGTGCGCCGCGCGGCCTGGACCGTCTTTGCGATGCTCTTCGCCGCGGTGTCCGTGATGGTCGCCAGGGCCTTCACGGACCGGGGTCCGATCCCGTGGGTCGGCTTCACCCCGGAGCGCCTCGCCGAGGCGCAGTCGCAGGGCAAGGTCGCCGTCCTCGACTTCACCGCCGAGTGGTGCCTGAACTGCAAGGCCCTGGAAGCCACCGTGCTCCACCGGTCGGAGATCGTGGCGTTGATGAAGCACGAGGGCGTTGCGCCCCTGAAGGTGGATCTCACGGGCCCCAACATCCCGGGCAAGCAGAAGCTGAAGGAAATGGGCTGGGTCGGCATCCCGCTCCTGGTGTTCTACGGGCCGGGGCTCGCGGAGCCCATCAAGTACGACATGTACACGCCGGAGATGGTGCGTCAGGCGATCATTAGAGCGGCAGGGCCGGGCTCGGCCGTCGAGCAGGCCGCGCTGGCGCCGGCAGGCGCCCAGCCCGACGTAGACCCGCCTCCCACCCCGCTTCCCGCGGGTACGCCGCCCCCTGCCTCAACTCGTTGACATCCCCCCAAGACAGCCCTAACTTCATCCCTGCCCGAGCCGGTCCGGTTCGGGCGACATCCCGCGGGCGTAGCTCAGTGGTAGAGCATCACGTTGCCAACGTGAGGGTCGAGGGTTCAAGTCCCTTCGCCCGCTTTTCTGCCGGTGACGTGCCTTGACGGCACGGGACTCTGTGGCCGGTTAGCCGGTCCCGCCGGCCGATCCCCCAGCATCGAGTTCATGCCCCGAAGTGCCCGCTCTTGCGTGGAGGGCGTGGCGCCGGGGATGCGCCCGTGAGTCGTCAGGCCTGCCCCTCGCGCGGCGCTGGGCACATCCGGAGGTAGCTGAGCAGGTCGGACACCTGCGCCTCGGCGAGCGCGATGCACGAGTCAGCGCCGCCGTAATACACCCGGATCACGCCGGTCACCTCGTCGAGAATCCAGCCGCACGGGAAGACCACGTTGTTGACGTCCCCCTGGCGCTCGTACGGCATCTCGGGGGCGAAGATCCAGTCGTCGCTCCGTCGCAGCACACGCCGGGGGTCCTCCAGGTCGAGCAGGGCAAGACCGAGGCGGTACAGGCACCCGCCGGGGGTGTGCCGGACCCCGTGGTACAGGATCAGCCACCCCTCGGGGGTCTCCAAGGGAGGCGGGCTGAGCCCGATCTTATTGGCGTCCCACCAGGCGCCGCGGCGAGCGTGCAGCAGGATGTGGTGGTCGCCCCAGTGGATCAGGTCCGGCGAGAACGAGAGCCAGATGTGCGCCCCCGAGCTCCCGGCCGACACCGGCCGGTGGATCATCGCGTAGCGGTTGCCGAAGCGACGGGGGAAGAGCGCGGCGTCCTTGTCCTCGGGCGGCATGACCGGCCCGAGCCGGGAAAACGTCACAAGGTCCTTCGTTCGCGCCAGGCTCACCAGGGGCCCGCTGGGCGAGTACGCCGTGTAGGCGATGATCCACTCCTTGCGGTCTTCAACCCACGTCAGCCGCGGGTCCTCAACACCCCAGGCCTCCTCCGTGTGCGTCTTCGGATCGGGAACGAAGCTGGGGGTGGCATCGATCCGCCAGTCGGAGACGCCGTCGGTGCTCCGCGCCACGGTCAGGTGCGAATGGCCGCGCCGGTCCTCGACGCGCACGAGCAGGATGGTCTCGTCGCCCACCTGGCACGCCCCCGCGTTGAACACGGTGTGGGCCGGGTAGGGCCAGTCTCGCGCGGTGAGGATCGGGTTGTCCGGGTGGCGGTGGAAGAGTTCGGCGTAAACACCCGACGCCTTGGATTCTGGGAGCATTCGAGTTCCTTATGAGTGGTTGCGGCGGTGCCGCGTCGAAGTCGTGGCGCTAGCCCGCATGAGCGGTTTCCTCCGCCTTGATATGGAGGGTCCGCCGTTCGGGCGGCGGGGTGGGCGATGAGTTGACGCCCTGCGACTGGCGGAAATGAAGCTCCGTCCAGAGATACGCGAGCGTCGATTCCGCACCCTGGTTGCGGTTGACGCCGGACCGCTGCAGGCCGTCGCAGCAGGCACCCGAGCACGCATCGGCCAGCGGCTGCCCGAGGCTGTTCTCGCCGTGAAACCAGCCGAAGGCGCGGCGCAGCGTCGCAAGGTAGCGCTCGTCGCCGGTCAGGCCGTACGCCGCCAGCGCGGCGTCGGCCATCGTGGACGCCTCCACCGGCTGCTGGTCGTACTCGGCCTTCGGCTCCCCGTGCGAGTACCACCCGTTGTTCCCCACCGGCCAGAACAACCCCTCCGCCGTGGTCCGGTCCTCCAGATGGGCGAAGGACTCCCGCGCAATCGCAAGGAACCCCTCATCCGGCCAGCGCCGCGCGGCGATGAACAGCGCGTGCGGCAGCACCGCGTTCGCGTACGTCATCCGCGACTCGAACCAGTGCCAGTCGGGCCGCCGGGACCGCTGGTAGCACTCCCCCAGGTGGCGGGCCGCGCCCCAGGCCACCCGCTCGAGCTTCTCGGAGACCGGCGCCTCCTCCGCCCACAGGTGGCCGCAGGCCAGCAGGACGTAGGCCTGCGCCCGCAGGCTCCGCAGCTCGGCCAGCGTGGGGAGGGCCGTGGCGATGAGCTCCTGCGCGAACGTGCGATAGTCGTGGGGCAGGTCGCTCCCGAGCACCTCGGCCAGCGCGAGCACCGCCTGCCCCTGGCAATCGCCGCTGGCGTCAGTGTCGAGCCACTGCCTCTGGTAGCTCATCAGGTTGTGGAAGCCCCCGCCGGGTCGGCGCGCGTACTCCAGCAAGCTCAGGTACAGCGTCAGCCGGCTCAGCATGGCCTCGTCGGGCTCGCGGGCACAGAGCCGCACGCACAACCGAAGCGCCCGGGCGTTGTCGTCGATCGTGTACCCGCTCTCGCGCCGCGGCACGCTGTAGATGGCGTGCTGGATCATCCCGGTCGAGTCCGTCATGCGGTCGAGGTGGATGAGGGAGATGGGGATCGGTGCGTGCATCACACACCTCCTGTGAGCAGCTCGCCGGCCCGCAGCGCCGGCCGCGAGGCGGGGTCCTCCGTCTCGGGCCGTCCCCCGCTCTGCGAGACGATCTCGTCGAAGAAATCGAGGTACTCCCGTCCCACGTTCAGCCAGCGCATCGGCCGCGCGTACGCGTACGCCCGCCGACGCGTCCGCGCGCTGAACGCCTCATCGCCGAGGAACCGCCGGGTCGCGTCTCCAAGAGCCGTGCTGTCCGCAAAGGGCACCAGCAGGCCCCGCCCGTCCGCCAGCACCTCCTGCGCATACAGGTACGGCGTGCTGACCACCGGCCGCCCCGCGGCCATGGCGTACGCGAGCGTCCCGCTGGCGATCTGGTCCTTCCCGGGGTACGGCGTGACGTACACGTCGCACGCCCCGAGATAGGTCAGAAGGTCGGGCAGCGCGAGGTACTGGTTCACAAAGCGCACGTGCGCGCCGACGCCCAGCGACTCGGCCTTCGCCGCCAGCGATTCGCGGTAGACCTCCCCCTCCCGCTGCTTCACCAGCGGGTGGGTGACGCCCACGATCAGGTAGAGCGCCTCGGGGCACTCCGCCACGATCCGCGGCATCGCCTCGATCATGTACTCCAGGCCCTTGCCGCGGTTGATGAGGCCGAAGGTGCAGATGACGCGCCGGCCCGCGAGCCCCAGCCGGACCTTGCAGGCGTCGTCACGCTGGAGCGGCACCGCCGGCACGCCGTGCGGGATCACGCGGATCCCCGCGAGCGGAACGCCGAACACCCCCGAGAGCAGCCGGGCCGCGGTGTTCGTCATCACGACGATGCCCCGGCTGTGCGCCGCCAGGTGCTGGATGATCCGGCGCGGCGCCGGCTGCGGGTCGGTCATCATCGTGTGGAACGTGGTGACGATCGGCTTGCGGCACGCCGCCGCGAAGTCCAGCACGCCGACGCCCCAGTCGCCGGGGTAGAGGCCGAACTCGTGCTGCAGGCTCACCACGTCGTAGGGGCCGTCGTTGGCCGCCTCCGCCGCCCGCTCGTACGCGTCACGGCGCCCGTTGTCGATCACGTGCACCACGCGCCCGTCCACATACGCCCGCGGGCGTGCCCTCTGGATCGCGGCCACGGAGGACACAGGCCGCCCCGCGGCCAGGTCCAGCGCATCGGCGGAATCCCTCGTGAACGTGGCCAACCCGCACTCTTCCGGCGGGAATGTCGAGACGAAGAGAGGCCTTGCGGTTTCGACTGGCCTGAAGGTGATCACGCGGCTCCTCCTGTGCCCGGCCCGGCGATGGGCTCCGGTCTCCCGTGCCGCGACGCCCTCGGAGAGCGGCGCGCGCGACACAACTGCTCCCCGGCGGGCTCAACCCGGGAGCGCGTTCCTCATCCGCCACTCAAGACCCGCCTCGAACGCCAGAATGCCCCGACCCGACGTGGCCCGGTGCCCGGTGACGCCGACGATGAGCACGCTCACCGCCGCGCGGAGAACCGTGACGAAGCGCGTGTGCGACGGACGATCATAGAGCCTCGATGTGAACACCGGGGTCCTCGCGTGAAACGTTCTACCGCATCCCGACCGCGAACCGGCGCACCACCCAAGGCGACCCCCGGTGGCGCGATCACCCGGAAGGGCCAGATCCCAGGCGAGTTCCGTCCCATCACCGGCGCAGAAGGGGCAGGTGTTCCGAGATCGGAGCCTCCGCCCCGGGGCACCCCCGCTTCACGGGGCCCTCCTGCTACTCCAACTGCGACGACAGCACGCAGCCCCCGGTGCTCAACGCCACCGACTCCGGCTGTTTCCTTACGAACTACGCCGCCGGCTGCCCGCGAGCGGCCCCTCAGCACGCGACCGAAACAGGGCCAGCCCGGGAGCATCACCTCCCGGCCGGCTCTCTCGATGGCCCGACGTACACCACAAAGTCCGCCCGCCCCCGGTCCTCCTCGCGCAGCGAGCCCGACCACTCATCCACCACGCTCACCGTGACCACCCGCACCCCCGGCCGCAGCCGCTCCAGCGCCTGCACCAGCCCGCCCCCGAAGTCGCTGTGGAACCGGCCCACCACGTGCACCACCGGCCGGCAGTCCGCGGCCGCCCGCGCGATCGACTCCGCCATCGTCCAGTCCCAGAGCGACTGGGACCGGAACATCGCATCCAGCCGCGCCCGCTCATCCTCGTCGGGCTCGCCGTGGGCCTCCCCGTCTGTGCCCTCGTCCCGCGACATGATCCGGCGGAAATCCTCGGCGTAGCGACCCTCGGGCAGAACATCGGGAACCCGGAAAAGCCGCCGCTGCTCGGGCGTCAGGGCCAGCAGCCGCTCGTACGACTCCTTCCGGGCCGCCGTCACGTAGGGCCGCGGCGCATTGGCCGCGATCACCGGCCGCCCCGCCCTCTTCGCCGCCTCGACCATCTGCCGGTGCCCGTCCGGGTAGCTCGACGCCGTCCGGCGCGTCCGCTGCCGGAAGGTCCGCTCATCCGTCAAGCCCGCCAGGTAGTCATCCAGGCGCGGCTGCTCGTCGCGCTCGAAGAACTCCATGCTGAGCACCGCCCCGTCCGCCCGCCCCAGCACATCGTCGAACAGCGCCGCCGCGCCCGCCAGCCCCAGCGGGTGCCCGTGGTTCTCCCCGATGATCAGCGCCTCGCACTCCGAAGCCGCCGAGACCAGTTCCTCCCAGCCCACCGCAGCGCCCGTCCGCCCATCGACCGCCACCACCGACCGTGGATCGGCGGGCGGGGCGGCGGCGCGGGGCGGCGCAGCGCACGCGGGCAGCAGCACGAGGGCGAGCAGGATCAGCGTCCGCATCCGCCCGTTATACCACGGTCAGTCGCCCCGCAGGCCCTTCCGCAGGGCCGCCTCGCTCCCCGTCGGCCCGGCGATGATCACGACCTCCTTGGGGCCGATCGCGTCCTGCGGGTGCGGCATGTGCGTGTTGCGCCCCGCCTGGATGGCGAGGATCGTCCACCCCCTCAGCCCGGGCACTTCCTTCAGCGGCACGCCCAGCCAGTCCCCGCCCTCCCCGGCCTCGACCCGGTAGACATCCAGCGCCCCCGGCTCGATCGACCCCAGCCGCTCGACCGGCGGGCGCGGAAGCATCGACAGGGCCGCGCTCGCCAGCACCTCCTCGGTCGTCAGGCGTGACACCCCGGAGCCCCCCGGCGGGTCGGCATCGACCGCGACCAGCCGCACCCCGGGCGAGGCCGACCGCACCCGCTCCCCCGCCCCCGCCGGCGTGCCCAGGAGGATGACGGCCGCGACGCTCGCGGGGATGCCCTGGGCCTGCTTCGCCGGGAGAACCTCCGCCTCGACATCCGCCTCGCCGTGCAGGGCCGCCGCCAGCCGCTCGGCGCGGGCGCCGGCGTCGGGCCCGGCGATGATCGCGACGCGGACGGAGGATTCGCCGCCCGCACCCAGCCGGGCCGCGGCGTCGGCGGCGACCGTCGCGTTGGCGACCAGCAGCACGCGGTCGTCGGGCGCCAGCTCGGCCCGGGCCGAGGGCGCGATCGCCTTCCCCGC
>JBBDXI010000076.1:1634-20500 GCA_040902425.1 Phycisphaerales bacterium | reverse complement strand
CTCACCGTCGGGCGCGAGCGCCGCCGCCGGCGCGGGGCCGCGTTCGGCGCTGTCCGTGCCCGGCGGGTGCCCCTGCCCCCCCGCCACCATCAGCAGCCCCATGAGGGTGGCCAGCAGCGTCCCCCACAAGTACACCGGCACCGCCGTGAGCACCAGCGTCCGCGCCCGGGCCCAGACCATGAGCAGCAGCCACACGCCCGCCGTCGCGTACACGAACAGGATGTCGCCGTACCACAGCAGCAGCCCGTGCGCCATCCCCATCACCGCCAGCGCTCCGAGCCGGCGGAACCCCGGCGCGAGGAACCCCCGCCCCCGCGCCGCCGCCCGCGACCACTGCACCGCCAGCCCCACCCCGAACAGCAGCGAGAACAGGGGGTAGAACTTCCCCTCGCACAGCACCTTCTCGATGTAGAACGCGCCCACATCCAGGGTCGTGCCGCCCCGCGGCGGGACGTGGTCGATCGCGGTGCCGAACGGCTCCCCGAAGTACTGCATGTTCACCACGAGGATGCCCAGCAGCGCAAACCCGCGCGTCGTGTCGATCGCCCCGATTCGCTCCCCCTCCGCCACCGGCGCCAGGCTCGTCGGTTCCATGCGGCCCAGCGTACAGCGCCGGGGCGGGCGGGCGCAGCCGGCGCCGGCCCCCGCGGGCCTCGGGTAGACTGCCCCCATGCCCCGGCGCCTCGCACGCTGGTCCGCCACGCTCCTCGCCGCGGCCGTCCTGCTCCTGTGGGCCGCCAACGTCCCCTTCTACAGCGGCTCGGACCTCGGCCCCAACTGGGGCTGGCGGATGGAGCACGGCCGGATCACGCTCAACCGACACGCCACGCCGCAGAACCCCGAGTCGTTCTACATCGCTCCAAACAGCGAGGCCCTCCGCTGGGGGTTCGGCGGGCGCTACGGGTCCTCGGGCTGGTCGGTCACCATCCCGCTCTGGGCGATCTTCCTCCCCACCGCCGCCGCGGCCGCGCTCCTCTGGCGGCGCCCGCGCACGCCCGGGCGGTGCCGCCGCTGCGGGTACGACCTGGCGTCGCTCCCGGCCGGCGCGCCGTGCCCGGAATGCGGGCGCGCAGCGCCGGGCGCCTGACCCTTACTGCCCCGTGGTCGCCAGCGCGTGCGATTCGGGCGCTGCCGCCGCGCCCGCCCCCTCCGGCAGCGCCGAGCGCCCCGCGATCGACTGCGCCAGCAGCGCCGCCCGCACTCCCTCGTAGTTCTGCGCCCGGATCAGCTCATCCAGCGTCCACTTCCCCCCGCACTCCGGGCACGAGCAGTCGCCCAGGCCGGACATCGAGTACCCGCAGCGCGGGCACTTCACATCCACGTGCCCCTCCGGGCCGAGTATCGCCCGCCCCCGCATCCCCCGGTAGACCGCCGCCGTGATCACCCCCCCAACGCCCGCCGCCCCGAAGAACAGCGTCGCCGCGATGAAAAACTCCGGGTTCCGCATCCCCGCCCCGAAGACGAACGCGATGCAGACCGAGACGGCGATGATGCCCAGGCAGATGAACCCGGCGCGAACGGTGTGCCGCCAGCGCGAGTAGCTCGACCACAGCACGTACAGCAGCCCCAGCCACGCGACCACCACCGCCAGCACACCCATCGCGATGTGCCAGTCCATGATCCGCCGCGCCGAAGACGACGCCTCCAGCAGCCCCAGCAGGAACATGAGCCCGCCCAGCCCCGCCGCCGCCCCCGCGATGCTCAGCCCCACGCGCGGCAGGAACCCGGCGGTGCCGTCGCGGATGCCGCCCCACAGCTCGCTGACGATGGTGCGTTCGCCGGTGGCCATGCGGCATTGTTCGGAGGCCCCGCCCGCCGATTCCACCCGGAAACCCGTGCCCCCGGTCCCACGCCCCCTCACAGCCCCCGCGTAGAGAGCGTATCGGCGATGATGTGCACCATCCGCGCGTTCTCATCCGGCCGCCGCACCGCGATCCGCACCGCCCGCCCCGCCAACTCCTGCCCCAGCCCCGAGCAGTCGCGGATGTACAGCCCCCGCTTCCGGCACGCCTCGGCGATCTCCGCCGCCCGCGGCATCTCCAGCGTCGCCAGGCACAGCACCGAGTTCAGGCACCCCTCCACCACCCGCCACGGCGCCGCCTGCCGCAGCTGCGCCGCCAGCGCGCCCCGCAGTGCGTGGGTCTCCCGGTACCGCTCCCGGTAGTAGCCGCCCGCCCCCATCGCCCGCACCGCGGCCACCTGCGCCGGCAGCGACACCGCCCACGGCGGCGTCCGCTCCCTCAGCCCCGCCATCAGCCCCGCCGGCCCGCACAGGTACGCCGCCCGCGCCCCGCTCAGCGCGTACGCCTTCGAGAGGCTCTTGCACACCACGACGTTCCGGCTCGCCGCCGCGAGCCCCTCGACGCTCACCGCCGCGCTCCGCCCCGTGCCGCGCTCGCCCTCAGCCCCCATCGCTTCCGCGTACTCCACGTACGCCTCATCCACCCACACCGTCGTGCTCGGGTGCGCCCCGGCGAGGATCGGCTCCAGCTCCGCCCGTCGCAGGAACGTCCCCGTCGGGTTGTTGGGGTTCACGATCACCGCCAGGTCGTACTGCCCGCTCGCCAGGCACCGCCGCAGCTCCACCACCGGTATGGCGAACCCCTCCACCTCCCGCAGCGGCAGGCGGTGCGCCCGGCACCCGATCAGCCGCTCCAGCACGTGGGCGTACTCGCCGTAGCTCGGCTCCAGCACCAGCGCCCGGCTCGGGCGCGCCAGCCAGTGCGTCAGCGCCTGGTAGATCAGCGCCGACGACCCCGCGCCCACCGCCAGGCACTCCTCCGGGAGCCCGCGCGCCGACGCGATCGCCCGGATCAGCCCCGCGCACCCCGCCGGCGGGCTGGCCGAGAGCGCCCAGTCCAGGTGCTCCCGCAGCGCAGACAGCACCTCCGGCGCGGGCGGGAACCACGCATCCAGAACATCCGCCGCGATCACGGAGTGCCGCCGCCCCAGCTCCGTCAGCCCTTCCCCGATCGCCTCGAAGGCGCGGCCGCCGTGCTCGCACGTCGTCGGCAGCGGCAACGCGGCGGGTTGTGACTCAAACGCGAGCATCCGGGCTCCCGGCAAGGCTAGGTTAGTATACACAAACGATCGGCCCGCCGCCCCTCCCGTCTCCGCAGATTCCCACTGTGGGCAGGCGTCCCGCCTGCCTGCTGGTGCCCGCAGCCCGCCTCAAACCGCCCGAAACTCGATAACCCCCCTCGCCCCTTCTAAACTCTCCGCCCGCGCTCACGGCCGCCTTCCCGGTGGCCCCGAACGCGCTCCGATCATCACCACCCGGGTGCGGTCCCCTCTGTTCCGGCCGGCACTCGCGCGAGACCCCCGCGATGGCCAAGCGCACCCCGAGGACCTCCAGCATGAAGACCGCCCGCCGCCACGCCGCCGCGCCCGCCAGCGCGGCGCGTCCCACGCCCAAGAAGCTCGCCCGCAAGGCCGCCCCCACGGTGAAGCTCCGGGCCAAGCCCGGCAAGATGGTCTACTACTTCGGCGCCACCAGGACCGAGGGCGCCGCCGACATGAAGCCGCTCCTCGGCGGCAAGGGCGCCAACCTCGCCGACATGACCAGCATCGGGCTGCCCGTCCCCCCCGGCTTCACCATCACCACCGACACCTGCGAGGCCTACTACCGCAACGGCCAGCGCCTCCCCCACGGCCTCATGAACGAGGCCCACAAGAACATCAACATCCTCGAGAAAGAGACGGGCAAGACCTTCGGCACCAGCGAGAACCCCCTGCTGGTCTCCGTCCGCTCCGGCGCCGCCGTCTCCATGCCCGGGATGATGGACACCATTCTGAACCTCGGCCTCACCGACGCCGCCGTCGAGGGCCTCGCCCGCGCCACCGGCAACCGCCGCTTCGCCTTCGACGCCTACCGCCGCCTCATCAACATGTTCGGCGACGTGGTCATGGGCGTGGACCACCACCACTTCGAGAAGGCCTTCACCGCCATCAAGGCCCGCTACCACGTCGCCGCCGACACCGAGGTCCCCGAGAAGGGCATGGAGGAGGTCGTCGAGGCGTACAAGGAGGTCTACCGCAAGTACGTCGGCGACGTCTTCCCCCAGAACCCCTTCAAGCAGCTCGAACTCGCCATCGAGGCCGTTTTCAAGAGCTGGAACGCCGACCGCGCCATCTCCTACCGGCGCATCGCCAGCATCAGCGGCCTCAACGGCACCGCCGTCAACGTCCAGTCCATGGTCTACGGCAACATGGGCGACGACTCGGGCACCGGCGTCGCCTTCACCCGCAACCCCAGCACCGGCGAGGACCACTTCTACGGCGAGTTCCTCGTCAACGCCCAGGGCGAGGATGTCGTCGCCGGCATCCGCACCCCCCGCTCCACCGATGACATGCCCTCCTGGAACAAGCCCGCCTACACCCAGCTCCTCAAGATCAAAGACAAGCTGGAGAAGCACTACCGCGACATGCAGGACATCGAGTTCACCATCGAGCGGGGCAAGCTCTACATGCTCCAGACCCGCACCGGCAAGCGCACCGGCCCCGCCGCCGTCCGCATCGCCGTCGAGATGGTCAAGGAGGGCCTGATCTCCGAGGAGCAGGCCATCCTCCGCGTCCCCGCCGCCGACCTCGTCCAGCTCCTGCTCCCCAGCTTCGACCCCGCCGCCAAGCTGCGGGCCCCCGTCCTCACCAAAGGCCTCCCCGCCTCGCCCGGCGCCGCCGTCGGCAAGCTGGCCTTCACCGCCGCCGAGGCCGTCGAGCGCGCCCAGAAGGGCGAGAAGGTCATCCTCGTCCGCAAGGAGACCAGCCCCGAGGATGTCGAGGGGATGCACTCCGCCGTCGGCATCCTCACCAGCACCGGCGGCATGACCAGCCACGCCGCCGTCGTCGCCCGCGGCTGGGGCAAGACCTGCATCGTCGGCGCCGGCCAGCTCACCATCGACGCCGAGGAGGGGACCGTCACCGTCAACGGGCGCACGCTGGGGCGCACCGACACCGTCTCGCTCGACGGCACCACCGGCGAGGTGATCGACGGCCCCATGGCCACCGTGACCCCCACCCTCTCCGGCGACTTCTCCCGCCTGATGAAGTGGGCCGACAAGCACCGCGTCCTGGGGATCCGCGCCAACGCCGACACCCCGGAGGACGCCGCCCGCGCCCGCGAGTTCGGCGCGGAGGGCATCGGCCTCTGCCGCACCGAGCACATGTTCTTCGCCGGCGACCGCATCAAGGCCATGCGCGAGATGATCCTCGCCGAGGACCGACCCGCCCGCGAGCGCGCCCTGGAGAAGCTCCTCCCCTTCCAGCGCGACGACTTCGTCGGCCTCTTCAAGGCCATGAACGGCCTGCCCGTCACCATCCGCCTCATCGACCCCCCCCTGCACGAGTTCCTCCCCCACGAGGAGCCCCAGCAGAAGGAGATCGCCAAGGCCCTGAACCTCTCCGTCGAGAAGGTCCGCCAGCGCGTCGCCGCCCTGCACGAGGCCAACCCCATGCTCGGCCACCGCGGGTGCCGCCTCTGCATCACCTACCCCGAGATCCTCGAGATGCAGGTCCGCGCCATCGTCGAGGCCGCCATCGAGTGCGCCAACGGCAACATCCGCGCCATCCCCGAGATCATGCACCCCCTCGTCGGCACGAAGAAGGAACTGGAGATCCTCCGCCGCCAGACCGAGGAGGTCATCAAGAAGGTCCGCGAGGAGCACCAGTTCAAGGCCCGCCTCGAGATCAAGATCGGCACCATGATCGAGGTCCCCCGCGCTGCCCTCGCCGCCGCCGAGATCGCCGAGCACGCCGACTTCTTCTCCTTCGGCACAAACGACCTCACCCAGATGACCTTCGGCTACTCGCGCGACGACGTCAACAGCTTCCTCCCCGACTACCTCAAGCACGAGATCCTCCCCAGGGACCCCTTCCAGTCCATCGACACCGCCGGCGTCGGCCAGCTCGTTCAGGTGGCGACGCAGCGCGGCCGGGCGACGAAGGGCGACCTGAAGATCGGCGTCTGCGGCGAGCACGGCGGCGACCCCGCCAGCGTCCGGTTCTTCCACCAGACGGGGCTGGACTACGTGAGCTGCTCGCCCTTCCGGGTGCCCATCGCAAGGCTGGCGGCGGCGCAGGCGGCCCTGCGGAAGTAGTCGCGGTCGGGCTGGGCTCCGTGCGGAAGTGGCCAGGCCGGGTTCGCCCCTGAAAGGGGCGCGCGATGGTTGCCAGACGCGCAGCGTCTGGAGAGCGGGCCTTCTTCCCTTCCTCGTGCTCGTTTCTTCTCTCTTCCGCCCATGACATGGGCGGGCGGAACGGCGGTGTGTGCGCGACGGCCCGCTCGCCATGTCTGGCAACCGCTCGCCCCTTTCAGGGTCGATCGCCGCCGGTGCCGATCATGATGGGATGCGCGAGATGAGCGACCAGAGCCCCGGCAACCGCATCCAGCTCGCCCCCGGCGTGTGGGCGCCCGCCGATGGCCTCACCTTCACCTTCTCCTCCAGCTCCGGCCCCGGCGGCCAGAACGTCAACAAGCGGGCGACGCGGGCCGAGCTGCGCCTCCGCATCGACGCCCTCCCCATCCCCGCCGATGCGAAGGACCGCCTCGCCGCCTTCGCCGGCCAGCGGGCCACCAGCGCGGGCGAGCTGATCATCGCCGCCGATGAGCACCGCTCCCAGTCGCGCAACAAGGCCGAGGCCCTCGCCCGCCTGCGCGAGCTCCTCGTCCGGGCGATGGTCCGGCCCAAGAAGCGGCGCCCGACCAGGCCCGGCCGGGGGGCGGTGGAGCGGCGGCTGGAGGCCAAGCGTCGGGAGGGCGACCGGAAGCGGACGAGGCGGTCGGGGGGTGATGATTGACGGAGGACGCGGGTGCCACTGCTCGCCGTCCTCGGCGCAGCAGTGGTTGGCCTCGTCTTCGGACGCCGGCGGGACTTGTGGGGCAGGCGTCCCGCCTGCCGGCACTGCTGCGCGGCAAGACGCCGCGAGCAGTGGCACCCGGCGAACTACTTCAGGTCGTCGCCCACCTTCGCGTGCAGGTCCTTCAGCTCCTCCGCCCGGGCCGTCGGCATCACCAGCGTCGCATCCTCGGTGTGGATCACCGTCAGGTCCTTGCACCCCAGCAGCGCGATCGTGTGCCCGGGGCGCGTGTTCACCACCATGTTGCCGCTGCTGCCCGTCAGCAGCGCCCGCGGCGGGTCGCCCCCGCCCCCCTCGCCCCGCAGCAGCGCCACCCGGTTTCCCTGCGCATCGGGCGCCAGCGTCCGCCCATAGCTCGGCCAGCTCCCCACATCCAGCCAGCTCAGCTCCATCAGCACCGTGCACACGCTGAACCGCCGGTCCCGCGCCTTGGCCGCCGGCTCCATGACGGCGAAGTCAACGCTGATCCTGGGCAGCGTCGGGTAGACCTCATCCAGCACCCGCTGCTGCCGGTCGGTGCCCCACGCCTCCTGGATACGCACCAGACCCTCATGACTCTCGGGCTTGAACGCCCGCAGCGCCTCCATGAACGTCGCCGCCTTCCAGACGAACATCCCGCTGTTCCACCCGAACACGCCCGACTGCACGTACGCCGTCGCCCGCGGCAGGTCGGGCTTCTCCACGAACCGGGCGACCTTGAAGGCCAGACCCTTGCTCCCCTCCACCCCGTCCAGCGGCGTCCCCCGCTCGACGTAGCCGAAGCCGGTGGCCGCGTAGGTGGGTTTGATCGAGAACGTGACCAGGCGCGTCGGGTCCGCCTCGACGAGGCGGAACCCAAGGTCGATCAGCGACCGGAACTGGTCCCGCGGCTCGATGATGTGGTCGGCGGTGAAGACGGCGAACGCCGCCTCGGGGTCCTGCTTCTGCAGGATGGCCGCGGCCAGGCCGATGGCGTTGACCGTGTCCCGCCCCATCGGCTCGCCGATGATCCGCGAGGTCTCCAGGCCCGGGACCCCCGCGAGGATCCCCTGGCGGTACGACTCCGCCGTCACGATGTAGGTCTGCTCCCGCGGGATGAACCCCTCCAGCCGCGCCGCCGCGAGCCCCAGCAGCGACTGCGCCCGCTCCTGCTCCGGTCCCTGGATGATCGGCAGGAGCTGCTTGGGCCGGTCCCGCCGGCTCATAGGCCACAGCCGCGTGCCGGCCCCCCCGGCCATGATGATCGCGTAACGCATAGGGGCGGACTATAGAGGAGCGAGCGAGACAGCGAAACAGCGAGACAGGGGGGGCTCTGCAACTTCTCTCCCCGTCTCGCTATTCGCTGTCTCGCTGTCTCGCTCCCCCCCCGCTACTCCTCGCTCTCCCGCAGCCTCGCCAGCACGGAGAAATCCTCCAGCGTGGTCGTGTCCTGCGTCGTCTTCTCCACCCCCGCCGCCACGTCGCGCAGCAGCCGACGCATGATCTTCCCGCTCCGCGTCTTCGGCAGCATCTCCGCGAAGCGCACCTCATCCGGGCGCGCGATCCCCCCGATCTCCTTCGCCACGTGCGCCGCCAGCTCCCCCTTCAGCCGCGCCATCGCCCCGTCGCCCCCCGCGGACCTGATCTGTCGGCTCTGCTCCGCCTTCAGCGTCACGAAGGCGCAGATGCCCGTCCCCTTGATCTCGTGCGGCATCCCCACCACCGCCGCCTCGGCCACCGCCGGGTGCGAGACCAGCGCCGACTCCACCTCCATCGTCCCCAGCCGGTGCCCGCTCACATTGATCACATCATCCACCCGCCCCATGATCCAGAAGTTCCCGTGCTCATCCCGCCGCGCCCCATCCGCGGAGAAGTAGTACGGGACCTGCCCATCGCCGAGGGCGTCGTGCGACGTGTCCGGCCCCTTGATGCGGGACCAGTACGTCTGCACGTACCGCCCGTGGTCCCCGAAGATCCCCCGCAGCATCCCCGGCCACGGCCGGCGGATCGCCAGCAAACCCCCCTGGTTCGCCGGCATCTCCTCCCCCTGCTCGTTCACGATGGCCGCGTCGATCCCCAGCATCGGCAGCGTGCACGAGCCCGGGCTCGTTGGGGTCGCCCCCGGCAACGGCGTGATGACGTGCCCCCCCGTCTCCGTTTGCCAGTACGTGTCCACCACCGGGCACCGCCCCCCGCCGATCACGTTCCTGTACCACATCCACGCCTCGGGGTTGATCGGCTCCCCCACCGTCCCCAGCACCCGCAGGCTCGAGAGGTCGTGCTTCCGGGGGTGCTCATCCCCCCACTTCATGAACGCCCGGATCGCCGTCGGCGCGGTGTACAGCTGCGTGACCCTGTGCCTCTGGATGATGTCCCAGAAGCGGTCCGGCGCGGGGAAGTTCGGCGCCCCCTCGTACATCAGCGTCGGCACCCGGTTCGGCAGCACCCCGTACACCACGTAGCTGTGCCCCGTCACCCACCCGATGTCCGCCGTGCACCAGAACAGCTGCTCATCATCCGGCACCAGGTTGAACACCAGCTTCGCCGTCATGGCCGTGTAGACCAGGTACCCGCCCGTGGTGTGCACGATCCCCTTGGGCTTCCCCGTGCTCCCGCTGGTGTAGAGCAGGAACAGCATGTCCTCCGCGTCGCACGGCTCGCACGGGCACACATCCGCCGCCTTGGCCATGTGCTCGTGCCACCAGTGGTCCCGCCCGGAGCCCCAGTCCACCGCGTGCCCGGTGCGCCTGAACACCACCACCGCCTCCACCGGGTGGTGGTGGGCCGCGAGCACGTCGCACGCCTCATCCACGTTCTTCTTCAGCGGCACCACCTCGCCCCGCCGGTAGCCCCCGTCGGCGGTGACGATGATCTTCGACTTGGCATCCTGCACCCGCTCCACAATCGCGTGCGGGGCGAAGCCGCCGAAGATCACCGAGTGCGCCGCCCCGATCCGCGCGCACGCCAGCATGGCGATGGCCAGCTCCGGCACCATCGGCATGTAGATCGTGACCACGTCCCCCTTCTTCACCCCCAGCAGCCTCAGCACGTTGGCGAACTTGCTCGTCTCGCGCAGCAGGTCCCGGTACGTCAGCCGCCGGACCTCCGGGCCCTCCTTCCCCACCGGCTCCCCCTCCCACACGATCGCCGCCTGGTCCCCGTGCCCGTTCTTCACCTGCCGGTCCACGCAGTTGTCGCAGGCGTTGATCCTCCCGTTCACGAACCACTTCGCATCCGGCGCCCGCCAGTCCAGCACCCGCGACCACGGCTTCATCCAGTGCAGCGCGTGCGCCTGCCCCTCCCAGAACCCCGTCGGGTCCTCCATCGACTGCCGGTACAGCCGCCGGTAGTGCTCCATCGACTCCACGTGCCACCGCGGCATCCGCGCATCGGCGTTGTGCGGCGGCGGGAACACCCGCGTCTCCTGCAGGACGGACTCGATCCCGGACTGGGGTGTGGTCATGGGTGGCCTCGGCTCGGAGCGGGCGGTGAAGCGCCCCCGCGGCGCGGCCGGGGCCGCGAGCGGGCCCCGTCCGGTCCATTATGACGCCCCCGGCTCGGCCGGTCAGCCGGGCCCCGCCCCAGACCCGCCCGGCGCCGGGACCTTGGGCCGGAGCGGGCCCTCCCGCGCGTACACGTGGGCCCCCGACGGGACCACGGTGAGCACAAAGTCCCGGCGCCCAGCCAGGTGCCGGACGAACGGCGCGGTCTTCAGCCCCCCCGCCCAGTGGAGCGGCAGCGCCTCGGGGTTCTCCACGATCACGTGGGTGACCGCCGGCGAATCGATCATCCGGTCGAACCGCGCGCCGTCGAACGCCGACTTCCCCCACGGGAAGACCCGGTTGGCAGGCCCCTCCGACGGCATGAAGAGCGGGTAGTCCGGCGCGTTCTGCCCGGCCAGCAGCACGATGCCGCTCCCGGCCGGGACCTCCGAGAGCGCCTCCAGCAACGGCCCGGCCCGGGCGGGCGCGGGGGGCCCCAGCCACGCCGCCTCGGCACGCCCGGCCTGCTGCACCAGCGACGGGTAGACCTGCCACGCCAGCCCGAGCGCCGCCGCCGCGGCCACCGGCGGCACCCGCCGCGACCAGAGATGCAGGAAGTACACCGTGAGCGGGATGCCCAGAGCGAAGGGCCCCAGCCAGAACCGCTCCTGGGCGCCCCCCATCCACCGGACCAGGAATACCAGCCCGCCGAACAGCGGCGCCTGCGCGAGCACCAGCACGGCGACCCCCGAGAACCGCATCGCCCGCCGGCGCTTCCACGCCTCGCGCAGCACGCGGCAGCCGCCGATGAACAGCACCGGCAACCACACGAGCCCCGCCAGTGAGAACCGCGTGCCAACGGGCCGCGCCACAAACTCGAACCGTCCCGGCCACCCCTCGTCCAGCTCCAGCGGCAGCCGCGCATCGGCGCCGGACCGGGCCGCCAGGCGGCGCCCGGCACGCTCCAGCGCGGCGCGCGCCCCCTCCGTCGGCACCTGCGGCAGCTCCAGGAGGTAAAGCGGGACGCGCACCGCGTGCGTCCTCATCTGGTGCGCCGACAGGTCGGGCTGGTGCACCCGCAGGAACGTCCGCGGCCCCAGCGGGTGGCCGTGCTCGACGATGTGCCGGGCCATGAGCAGCCCGAAGCCCCCCAGCGCCAGCCCCAGGGCCCCGCCGGCGCAGGCCAGCCCCAGCCCCCTCGCCCCCGCTCCCCGCCCGGCGGCGCTGCCCCCCCACACGAGCGATACCGCCGCCAGTCCGGGCGCCATCGCCAGCGCTGTGGACTTCACGCTCGCCGCCAGCCCCAGCATCAGCCCCGAGAGAAGCAGCGCCCGCCCGCCGCCGCGCCCCCGCGCCCCCATCGCGAAGTACGCCGACCCCAGCAGCAGCACCGGCTGCCACATGTCCGGCTTGAGCGAGACCGCGTGCGTGAGCACCGTCGGCGTCGCCAGGTAGACCAGCCCGGCGCCCGCGGCCCATCGGCGCCCGATCCGCGCCCGGCGCGACACCCCGTACACGCCCAGCGCGCCCGCCGGGAGCGCCAGCCAGAAGAGCATCCGGCCGGCCGCCTCGCTCCCGGTGAACAGCAGCCCCCACGCGAAGACCAGTTCGCCGAGATAGGGGAAGAGGGTCTGCCGGTCGTTGTGCGTCTCGTAGGGCAGGATGGAGCCGTTCTGGAGCCAGTAGCAGGCGCGGGAGGCGTGGTAGTTCAGCTCGTCGATCCCGGACAGCGGCGTGCACGCCTGCTCAAGCCCCGAGAGCGCAAGCAGGGCTCCCGCGAGCGCGGCGACGGCCAGGAAGCCGGGGTCGCGCAGCGCCCGCCGCGCCCCGCGCCACGACGGCGCTGCGGGCGCCCGATCGCCGCCGCGCCCCCGCCGCCAGAGCCACACCCCGGCCACCCCCGCCGCGAGCACCGCCTGCGCCGCCAGGACGGGCCCCCTCTCGAACCCCCCGAACGGCGAGAGCGCCTGGGCGATGCCCCCCATCTGCAGCAGGCAGCCGCCGAGGAACACCCAGAATCGCTCCCCCGGCCCCCGCCCCGCAGCCCGCGCGACCGCCAGCGCCACGAACGCCAGGAGCGCCACCGACGTCGCCAGGAGCACTGCGCCCATCGGCCCATCCTAACCCGCCGCCGCGAGCAACCCCCCCACGCCGGCTGCCCCCCCGGTCTCATCGCGGCGCGGGCACAACCTGAAGACGCTTGAACAGCACCGAGAGCGAACGCCCCCGCACCAGTTCCGTCGAGCCGTAGCGGAACTCCAGCGCGTGCTCGCCGGGCCCGGCGTGGAGCAGCAGCGAGTGCAGCTCGAACTCCCGCGTCGCGAAACGGTGCGCGTAGAACGCGCGCCCGTCGATCAGCACCTCGACCGACTGCCCGCGCTGGTTGTTGGGCCGCGCCTCGAAAATCAGCAGCAGCGGCCCGCCGGTGGACTCGAACCGCACCCGGCTCGCCTCCCCCAGGCCCCAGCGGACCTCCCAGGCCTCGCCCCCTTGCGTGGACCGCTCGGCGCCCCCCAGCCCCGAGACGGGCGTGAAGCCGGCGAAATCGGGCGTGCCCGCCGGGACCACCGGGCTGGGGAAGGCCCGGATGTACCGCTGCCCGCCGATCTCCCCCATCGCGACGATCGAGAGGCCGGAGAGCCTGAAGTGCTCGGGGCCGAAGAACCGGGGCGCCAGCGCCCGCAGCGAGCCCCCCTCCCACATGCGGCGCGATTCCTCGGCGCTCGGGGCCCGCCCGAACGCGGCCGGGCCAGCGCGGTCCCAGATCAGCACCCCGGGATACAGGCGGCGGAGGTCGTCGGCGTACCGCCTCCCCGCCCACATGTTGCCGAAATGCAGCGCCGCCTCCACCGTCGAGGTCTGGGCGCCCCGCAGCACGCCCTCGCCCTCGGGAGAGCGAAGAAAATCAACGACCAGCGCCTCACGCGAGGCCAGGCTGGTGGCGTAGGGTCGCCAGCGGAGCATCTTCGCCCAGCGATGGCAGCCCAGCCCGGCCACGACCACGATCAGCGCCACGGCGCCCGCCCGCCGGAGGGCCGCGGGCGAGACCGAGGCGGCGAGGGATGCGCCCAGCGAGAGCGACAGCCCCGCCACCCCGACCCCCGCCGTGAGGTAATGCACCGCCGGGTGCTTGCCCACGACGGCGAGGAGCGCAAGCTGCGCGACGGACGCCGCCAGCAGGCTCGCCGCCACCCGCCCCGTGAGCGAACCGAGGCGGCGGCGCAGGAAAAAGGCGGCCGGAGCGCCGACGGCCAGCGCCCCCAGCGCGATCACCGGGTAGATCGGCTCCCCCGCGCAGATTTGCGCCAACTGACCGGGGTAGGCCGCCGGGTCCAGGACCGCGCTCTCCCCCGCCCCGTAGCGCCCGGTGTGGGTCGCGATCCCCCCCAGCCACGCCAGCATGCGGGGCAGGTGCAGCGCGATCGGCAGGACCCAGAGCGCCAGGAACAGCGCTGCCGACGCGAGATAGAGCGCCCGCAGCCGCATCGTCCCCAGCGCCACCAGCGGCACCAGCGCCAGCGGCGCAAAGAGCAGCTTCGTCGAGACCCCCGTCGCCGTGATGAGCCCCAGCACGATCGCCGCCCGGCGCGCCCGGAACCCCGGCGGCCGATGGATGACCATCAGGCACGCCCCGCTGAACACCGTCGCCAAACCGATGAGCGGGGCCTCCACCTGGACGCGGTCCAGCATCATCGCCGTGCTCCACGCGATGAACGGCGTGGCCTGAACGGCCGCGGCGTGCGCGACCGAGCCCGTCGCCCGCAGCGCCAGGGCGCCCCCGGCAAGGCTCAGGAGGGCGATGACGCCCGTCATCGCGACGCGGATGTGCCCCAGGGAGCGCTCCGGGTCGGCGAGAACCGCGTCGCGCAGCGGCGTGCCCGGCTCGAAGGCGTGGACGGTCAGAAGCGTGGCCGCGCCCAGCACCTGCAGCGGCGTCCCGGGGTGGTCGGTGTGCCAGGGGGAGTGCCCCTCGGCCACCCGCAGCGAGTTGAGCAGGTAGGCGTAGGGCGAGTCCGTGTTGAACCAGAGATACGCCGGGCCGCGCGGGGGCGCCGTCGAGGCGACCCAGAGCGGCACCAGCGCCGCGAAGCACAGGACCGCCAGCGCCCGCGCCGCCCGCAGGAGCGGCGCCGCCGGCGGCGGGTGGTCGGGGCGGCTGGAGTGTACGGGCGCGGGCGCGGCGGGCATGGGTGGCTCGTCTCCCCGTTGGAGCGCGCCCCGGGCGCGCCCCGGAGTTCTACTCGGTTCCCCCGGCGCCGGGGATGATCTGGAGCGTGCGGTAGAGCACGGCCAGCGGGCGCCCGTCGGTGCGGTCGGAAAGGGCGTAGCGGAGTTCAAGCGTGTGCACCCCCGGCGCCACGGGGAGCGGCCCGATGACCCGGCGCTCGAAGCGCGCCGGAAAGCCGAACTCGTGGCGCGCCACGGTCGTGCCGTCGATCACCACCTCCACCGCCTGCCCCCGCCGGTTGATCGGGCGTCCCTCGAAGACCAGGCGGAGCGGCTCCCCCGTGCCCGTGAACCGCGCCCGCGTGGCCGGACCAAGCCCCCACCGGACCGTCTCGGCCTGCGCCGGCGCCGGCGGGTGCGGGAAGGGGCCCTCCAGGCGGTCGAGCCCGGAGACCTCCTCGTAGCCGGAGAAATCGGGGGCGCCGCGCGACGCCGGGCGCAGCGCCGCGAGGATCAGGCGGTCGCGCCCGAAGACCCGCTCGGTGGTGATGTCCAGCTCGCCCGCGCCCGGCGCGCGGTGCGTGCTGTAGCGCGGCGAGACGACCGCCCGGAACGGCTCCCCCCGCGCCGGGGGTCCGGGCCCGCCCAACGCGGGCGGGGCGCCGAAGCGGTGGACCCCCTCCGCATCCCAGATCAGCGTGCCCGGATAGAGCCGCGCCAGGTCAGCCCCGAACCGGCCGCACGCGAACGAGTTGCCGAACTGCAGCGCCGAGGCGGGCGAGGAGATGCGGGCGCCGTGGATCACCGAGGCGCCCTCCGCCGTGCCCAGAAACTCCGCGACCGGCCGTTCGCGATCGCTCAGAACCGCCGCCCGCGCGCGCCAGTGACCGAGCTTCCAGCCCTGCCACGAGGCGCCCGCCAGCGCTGCGCCCAGCGCCGCGGCCGTCGCCGCGACCCGGGCACGGCGCGCCCCCGGGACGGGGAGCAGGGCGCCCGTCAACGCGAGCGTGAGGCCGCTGAGCGAGGCCCCCGCGATCAGGTAGCGGGCGGAGGGGTGTTTCGCGACGACCGCGAGGAGCACCACCTGCGCGCCGGCGGTGAGCGCGAGCGTCCGGCGGTGCTGTGCCTCGCGCCCGGAGGGCCCACGCCGCAGAAGGAGGTGGGCCCCCGCGACGATGAGCCCGCCGAGGGCGATCCCGACGTACAGGGGCTCGCGCGCCGCCAGATCGGAGAGATTCCGGATGTACGACGAGGCCGAGATCCACTCGGGCTCCCCGCGCCCGTAGGGCCCGCTCCGCGTCATGATCCCGCCCAGCCACCCCGCCAGCGCCGGCAGCCCGCCGAGGATGGGGAACGTCGCCACGATGAACGCCCCCGTCGCGCTGACGAGAAAGAGCCCCCGGGCGCGCCATCCCGCCAGCGCGCCCAGGGCCACCAGGGCCGCCGGCGCGAAAAGGACCTTGCACGCCGTCCCCGCCCCCACCAGCACACCCGCCGCGACCGCGTCGCGCCGGGCCGGAGACCCGCGATGGATGGCCCCCAGGGCCAGCCCGGCCAGGGCGATCCCCAGGCCGGTGAGCAGCGGCTCGGGCTGCGCGCGATCCGCCATCACGGCGCCCATGCCGCAGCACAGGGGCCCGAGCTGGACCATCGCCCCCGCCGAGAGGCGCCCCGTCGCCCGCACCGCCAGCGCGCCGCCGATCGCCGAGAGGGCGGCCGCCAGGCCCACGACCGCCACGCGGATCGCGCGCAAGTAGACCTCCGGGTGCAGCAGGACATCGTCCCTGAGCGGGCCGCCCCGCACCAGGTGCAGCGCGCGGATGGCGCCGGCGCCGACCACCTGCACCGGCGTCCCGGGGTGGTCCATGTGGCAGGGCGCGCTCCCCTCCGCCACGAGCAGGGAGTTCAGCAGGTACGCGTACTCCGGGTCGGTGTTGATCTCCAGGTAGAACGGGCCGCGGGCCGAGGCCACCCACAGCGCGACCAGGGGCAACACCGCCGCGAAGGCGACCACCCACAGGAGCCGGCGCGCCGAGAGCCGCCCCTGCCCGGGCTCGGCGGCGTTCGCGGCGTTCGGCGCATCCGGGAGGGTCACGGCGCGCCGATGATACCCGCGCCCGCCGGGCGCTCACCCACAGCCGGCGCCGGCGTCCGGACCAGCACAATCTGCGCGAACATCGCCAGCGCCGGGTTCAGGGGGGCCAGCAGCCCCTCCAGGGCCCGCAGCGGGCCGTGCGCCACCCCCGGGAGCAGCGCCCGCATCGAGACGCCCCCCGAGAGCAGGTAGCGCAAGGGCGTGTGGAGCCGCACAGCGCCGATCCGCCACTGCGGGAACTCGCGCTCGAACAGGGCGCGGTCGCGATGGAAGATGATCCACGGCAGGGCGCCGTTGGCCCCCGAGAGCGGGCCCGACGCCGGGAACTCCCAGCGCGGGGCCGCGGGGAGGAACGGCTCGTGATGAAGGCGGGTGTAGACCAGCCGGGACCACGGCGTGTTCCACGGCTCGATCATCGCGACCACGCCCCCCGGCCGGATGCAGCGGGCCGCCTCGGCGAGGAAACGCCGCGGCCCCGGGATGTGGTGCAGGACATCCAGCATCACGATCGCCCGCAGCGAGCCGCCCTCGAAGGGCAGCTCCCGCGCATCGACCACCCGCTGGATGCCCGGGCACGGGAACAACTCCGAGGTGATGAGCCCGGGGATGAAGTCGGCCAGGAAGCCCGCGCCCGACCCCAGTTCCAGAACCTCCCCGGGCCCGGGCGGCACCGCGCCCGCCAAGTCGCGGTACCACCCCTCGTAGACCTTCCGGAGAAACGCCTTCTCGCGGATGATGCGCCGGCGCGCGGCGGTGGTGCGCGGATCGTCCAGGTCCAGCCCGCGCGTGAGCGGGTGCGCCAGCGATGCGCCCAGCCGGCGCAGCAGCGGCGTCCGCACCCGCCCGCCCGCGCGCTGTGCCGCTGTCCGCTCCATCGCTACGTGAACTTCAGCTTGCGCGCGGCCACGCCCAGCATGCGGAACAGGAGGAGCCCGTGGCGGAATCGGCTGATGTTGGTCTGGCCGTACGTCCGCTCCCGGTACCGGATCGGCAGGTCGAGGATGCGCAGCGACTGGCGGGCCGCCCCGAAGATCAGGTCGAAGTCGCCGAAGGGGTCGAAGTCGCCAAAGTAGTCGCGCGCCCCCGCGATCCGCCGGTAGTCCTCGCGCCACAGCGCCTTGGTGCCGCAGAGCGTGTCCCGCACCCGCTGCCCCAGCACCCACGAGAAGGCCAGCCCGAAGAACTTGTTGCCCAGGAGGTTGAGCGACCGCATCGCCCCCCGCTCCATCGGGTAGACCAGCCGCACGCCGTTGACGAACTCCCCCGTCCCCGCGCGCAGGGCCTCGTAGAAGCGCGGCAGGTCCTCGGGGGCCACCGTGAGGTCCGCATCCAGGATCATCAGGATGTCGCCCCGCGCGATGTCGAACCCCGCGCGGACCGCGTCCCCCTTCCCCCGCCCCTTCTGCCTCAGCAGCGCCCACGGCAGCCGGTCGAACCCGCCCAGGCGCCGCTCCAGCGTCGCCCACGTGTCGTCCGTCGAGTGGCCCTCCACGACGATGAGCTCCGTCCGGGACCCCATCGCCGGAACCCGGGCGAGCAGCGCCTCGATGTTCCCAGCCTCGTTCCGCGCCGGCACGATCACCGACACGCTGGGCTCGGCCGGTGATCCGTCCGGGTCGCGCTCGCGCTCACCGGCCTCCGTGCGCGGCCCCGGCCCCCCGGGGCGCACCCGCGCCACCACGAAGTTCGTCAGGGCCAGGTGCCTCAGGGGCCACAGGCGGACCCCGACCCGGTTCAGCAGCGGGGCCAGCCCCGGCACCGGCAGCGGGCACAGCACCTCCGCGAACCGGCGCACCGGCTCGAACCCCGCCAGGGTCAGCAGGCTGTCCACATCGTCCGGGCTCAGCCAGTTCTGCTCCAGCACCGGTCGCGCCAGGCGCGCCCGCCGCGCCAGCCCCAGCGGCCACCCCCACAGCCGGCTGTACGAGTTCATGATCACCCGCGTCCGCGCGGTGCACAGCGGGCGCAGCCCCTCCAGCACCCCCTGCACATCCCACAGGTCGTTCGCCAGGTCCGACAGGATGATCGCGTCAAACGGCCCCCCCGCCCCCCGCGGCAGCGCTGCGCCCAGGCCGTGGGCATCCGCCTCGACGAACGTGAGGTGCGGGTGGCGGCGGCGGGCCTCCCCGACCATGCCCGGCGAGAGGTCCACGCCCACCCCGTGGGCCGGCTCGAGCGCTGCCAGCAGGTCGCCCTGAGCGCACCCGACCTCCAGAACGCGGCGCCCGGGGAGGACCAGCGACCGGTATATGCGCCGCAGACGGGCGTGGTACGCCCCGGAGAGCCCGCGCCCGGCGCGGGGGGGCCCC
>JBBDXI010000076.1:0-1624 GCA_040902425.1 Phycisphaerales bacterium | reverse complement strand
GTCGCCAGCGCATCCCAGTGGGCCGCGCGCCGCCGCGTGTACGCCAGATGAGCGGGGTCCCGCGCTGCGCCCGGGGCGCCCGCCGGCTCCGTGGCTGTGGTCGCTGCTGTCGGGGTGGTCGTGGCCGTCATAAGGAGCGCCCGCCGGGCGCCCCATACGGTAGCAGAAGCTCACCCGTCGGCCAGCCCACGCGGCCGGCCGCGCCCCCTCTCACACCGCCGCCTCGGTCACCCGCAGGATCTCCGGCACCGTCGTCACCCCCGCCTTCACCTTCCGCATCCCGTCCGCCCGCAGGGGCACCATCCCCCGCTCCATGCACGTCCGCCGGAACTCCGACACGTTGGGGTTCCGCGCGATCGTGTCCCGCAGCTGGTCGTCCACCGTCAGCAGCTCGTAGATCCCCACCCGCCCGCTGTACCCCGTGTGGCGGCACTTGTCGCACCCCTTCGCCACCCAGGCCATCTCCGAGTCCAGCCCCTGCAGCGCCAGGTACTCCGCCATCTCCGGCGTCGGCTTCTCCTGCGCCCGGCACGTCAGGCACAGCTTCCGCACCAGCCGCTGCGCCAGCACCCCGTTCACCGCCGCCCCCACCAGGAACGGCTCCAGCCCGATGTTCACCAGCCGCGTGATGCTGCTCGGCGCGTCGTTGGTGTGCAGCGTCGAGAGCACCAGGTGCCCCGTCAGCGCCGCCTGCACCGCGATCGTCGCCGTCTCGCTGTCGCGCACCTCGCCCAGCATGATCACGTCCGGGTCCTGCCGCAGCAGCGCCCGCAGCGCCGTCGCGAACGTCATCGCGATCTTCTCGTGCACCTGCGTCTGCGTGATCCCGTCCAGGTGGTACTCGATCGGGTCCTCCACCGTCGAGATGTTCATCGCGTTCTTGTCCAGCTGCCGCAGCGAGCTGTACAGCGTCGTCGTCTTCCCCGACCCCGTCGGACCCGTCACCAGCACGATCCCGTGCGGCGCGTCGATCAGCTTCCGCCACACCGTCAGCGTGTCCTCGTGGAACCCCAGGCTGTCCAGCTCCACGTTGATGCTCTTGGTGTCCAGGATCCGCAGCACCACCTTCTCCCCCACCGGCACCGGCAGCGTGCTCAGCCGCAGGTCCAGCTTCCGCCCCTGCACCGTGCAGCGGATCCGCCCGTCCTGCGGCAGCCGCCGCTCCGAGATGTCCAGGTTCGCCATGATCTTCAGCCGGCTCGTGATCGCCGCGCTCATGCTCGCCGGCGGGTTCATCATCTCGAACAGCTCCCCGTCGATCCGGAACCGCACCTTCAGCTTCTTCTCGGTGGGCTCGATGTGGATGTCCGACGCCGCCTCCTTCACCGCCGTCTGGATGATGTAGTTCACGTAGCGGATGACCGGAGACTCCGAGGCCTCCTTCTCCAGGTCCACCGCCCGGTCGCTCTCCTTCTCGACCTGGACGTCCGCCTCCGACACCTGCGACAGCAGCTCGGTGACGTCCGGCGACTCCTCCTGCTTCCCCTCCCCGGCCAGCTCCAGCGCCCCCCGCACATCCGCCGCCGTCACCAGCACCAGCTTCACCGCCGGCCACTTCAGCCGCAGCTTCAGCTCATCCAGCAGGAACACGTCGTCCGGGCGCGTCGCCCCCCCCCCCCCCCCC
>JBBDXI010000075.1:92499-101391 GCA_040902425.1 Phycisphaerales bacterium | reverse complement strand
TGAGACGGTGAGACGGTGAGACGGTGAGACGGTGAGACGGTGAGACGGTGAGACGCGGGCGGATTCTATCGCTCGCGAGGCCCCGTCCGGTCAGGGCGCTGCCGACCACTGGCCGTCGCGCCAGTACGCCCGCGCCGGGTCGATCGAGTAGTAGCGGGCGAGCTGGTCCGGGTCCGGGTCGCGCAGGGGGGCGCCCTGGTCCACGATGATCTGCGCGGCCCACGAACGCTGAATGCCGCTCAGGAGCGCCGACTCGAACCGCAGCTGGGCCAGCAGCTCCTCCCCGTCGAGGGTCGGGCCGGGATTACCGCGGCAGGTGGGGCAGAGCCGCTGCTCCGGGCCGCGCTGGCCCATTCGGCGGACGGACCGCTCGTTGCCGCAGTCGGGGCAGGGCCACTGCTGGGCGTACTTCTGGATGCGGGAGATGGCGCCGGTCTCGCCGGTGGTGCCGATGGCCCGCTCGTAGCGCCGCAGGACATCCATGACGCCCGGCTGCTCCATCACCTTGCGGGCCTCGCGCCCCTCGCCGGCGCGGACCAGACCAAGGACGCTGGCGGCGCTGACCGCCAGCTCGTCGGAGAGCACAGGGGCCGCGGCGACGTTCCAGTCGGGCAGGGCGTAGCGCCGGTCGATGGTCGCGGCGAGGGCTGTGAGCCACCGCCGGTCGCGCTCCAGCCGCTCGATGCTGGCGAGGCCCAGGGCGGCGCTGGCGGCCAGCGGCCCGCCCTCCGGGCGGCGGCGGTCGAGCTCGAACGCGAGGACGAACAGGGCCCGCGGGAGGACCTTCTGGGCCTCATCCACGGCGTCGTCGGCCAGTTCCTCCGCGAGGAGGAAGTAGGGCTCGGGGTCGCCGGGGACGAGCCGCGCCAGGCGCTCGGCGATCTCGGGCGCGACGGCTCCGAGCGGGCCGGCCTCCGGCGGCGGCTGCGCTGTGCCCGCGCCGCCGAGGAAGGCGGCGAGGGCCAGGAGGCACGCGCCGGGATGGAATCTTGGCGGGATCATGCGGGGGGCTGCTCCTCCGGCTGGGGGCCGAGTCGGATGAGCCACAACTGGGCCATGGCGCGCTCTGCGGCGCGGAGCTGGTCGAGGATGCTGGTAGCCCGCCGGCGGTCCTCGGCGAGGCGGGCCAGGATGGACCGGACATCCTCGGTGCGCCCGGGCTTCTCCGCGCCGATGACGTAGCCCATCAACTCGCACAGGCTGGCCTGCTCGGCGGCGAACGCCTGGACAAGGCCGCGGGCGAGGCCGAGGCGCCCGGCGCGGCGGCGCTCGACGTCGTCCAGCCGCACCCGCGAGGGGCCGAGGGGCACGACGCGGTCGGCGCTGGCCCGCCACGACGCCCAGACGCGGCCCGCGGAGAGATGGGCCGCCGGCTGCGCGGACTCCAGCCGCTCGGCCTCCGTGAGCGGCGCGGGGGACGCCAGCGCCCGGTAGCACACCGCCAGGACGTTGGCGAGCCGGTCGGCCCTCGCCAGCGGGCTCTCCTCGGCCTCGACCTCCAGCAGCCGCTCGACGAGGTGCCGACGGGCGACCAGCGCCCACTGGGGATCGCGCAGCGGCGGGAGCGGACGGAGCGCCACCGACTCGATGAGCGTGGCGCTCGCGGCGGTGCGGGGCAGCCTCGGCAGGCGCTCGAGCATGGCGTTGATCATCGCGGGGCTCGTCGCGAACTGGCGGACGAGCTCCAGCGCCGCCGACCGCACCTCGGTCGCCGCGGCCGATGCCGCCTCGCCCAGCACGATCTCCGCCTCCACCGGCCCGAGGTAGTAGGTGACGGCGCGCAGCTGGTCGAGAAGCTCGCGCCGCGCCCTGGCGTTCTGCCGGGCGGCGAGGTACTTCTCGCCCCACCCGCCGTCGGTCTCCATCAACGGCGTCGCGGTGCGAGGGTTGGGGGCCCCCGCCAGGGCCGCGTCGATGGGCGTGCGCAGGCCGGCGACGATGGCCGCGGCCTCGCCCCCTTCGCCCCTCCACTGCCACCACGCGGCCTCGTTGACCCGCGCCAGCACGGCCGCCTGCTCGAGCTGCTCCATGTCGGAGGCGGAGGAGAGCGAGCGGTCGATGGCCTCCTGGGCGGCGCGGGTCCAGGCCTCGCTCAGGTCGTCGCGGGCGAGCTGGTCCTGGATGTCCCACACCGTGGCGAACCGCTCCCGCAGCTCGGCCCGGACGCGGTCGGAGGCGGAGGTGCTGAGGACCATCGTGATGTCGATCCCCTCGGCCGAGGAGCGGGTGGCGAGCGCGGAGGTGACGGCGTAGAGGTCCGGGGCGCTGATGCGCCGATCGTTGAACCATCGCAGCAGCCAGCGGCGCGACTCCTCGCCCGACCGCCACGTGATGCGACCCACGAGGTCCGCGATCGCCGTGGTGGCGGGGCGGCTCTGGTTGGGCTCCGGGCCGTAGACCAGCAGGGCCTCCAGGCCCGTCAGGAGGAGCCTGGCGCGGGCGGCCGCATCGCCCGCGGCGGCGGCGTCGGTCGCCTCGGCCCAGCGCTCCCATGCCCGGGGGTCGACGTCGGCGGTCGAACCCGGAGCGGGCACCATCCGCTGCGGGAGGGCCTGCGCCATCGCCGCGGCCCCGGCGTCGAACGTCTGCTCCCCCGCGGGGCGGTGCGGGCCGAGAGCGGTCGCGAGGGCGGCCTCGATCGCCAGGCGCGCGGAGGCGGGGATGTCGGTCTCGCGCCCGAGGCGCGAGAGCATCCCGCAGGAGCCGATCGCCGGGACGATCTGCTCGGGCGTGATGGGCGGCGCGGCGACGGCCTGGGCGGGCCGCGCCACGGCGGCGATGGCGCGGGCGCACACCTCGGTATCCCCGGAAGCGCGGTAGATGAACTCGACGATCGAGTCCTGCGCGGCGATGAGGCGGTCGCGGGGGAGACCGGGCCAGCCCGAGACGAACACCGCGAGCGCGCCCTCGAAGCGGGGCAGGGCGCCCTCGGGGTCGAACTGGACGGCCGCCGCCGCCGCGGCCAGTTCGCGCCCGACGGAGGTGATCTCGGCGGCGGAGGGCGGCGCTGGTGGGGGCGGTCGCCGGGGCGCTGGAGCGGGTGGGATTTCAACGATCGGTGTCGGCTCGGGGGGCTGGGACGGACCCGGCGGCGCCGCGGCCACCGTCGGCCCCGGCGGGGCGGGCGGGGCCGGGGGAGTTCCCGGCTGGGTCAGCACGATGATCGCGATACCCGCGACCACGAGCAGGAACAGGGCCGCGCCGCCGAAGAGCGTGGCGCGTTTCAGAAGGGCGGCCGATGGGTCCGCGGACCACTCCGGCGACTCCGGCGGGGCCGGGGCGCGGTTCGCCATAGGGCGCGGCGCGGGGGCGGGGGGCATCCGCAGGTCGAGCTGGTCGGCCGGCGTCAGCGGCGCGGGGCCCGCGGGGATGCGCAATATCGGCCCGGCCCGTGGCTGCGCCCGGCGCGCACGTGAACGGCAGAGGCTCCGCAGGGCCATCGCGACCTGGGCGTTGTTGAGGCCGCGGGCGTGGGCGAGGGAGGCAAGCCGGCGGAGCGACCGCTGGTTCCAACCGAGCACGCCCAGCGTGAGGATGGCGTCGTGCTCGAGAAGCCGCACGGCCGCGGGCGCTGCGGCGGGGAACGTGAGCCGGGGTCCGGGCGGGGGTGGACTGTCGCCCACGGCTTGCTGCGGCGTGGCGGGACGCGCCGGCACCGTCCCGGTCCAGCGGGCGATGAGGTGCCGGCGGACGATCGGGTCCAGGAGCTGGGCGGCCGCGGCGTGCAGGGCGAGGCGGACCTCGTCGGCCTCGGGGGTGTCGCACTGCGGGTGCGAGTTGACGCGCTCCAGCTGCCCGTCGAGCGCATCGAGCACCGTGCCGTCGGTGCAGTCGTTCGGCGAGAGGTTGAGCAGCGCGAACGGTCCGCCGGTGGCCTCGGCGGGTCCGAGGAACTGCTCGACGGGGCGCACGCGGGCGCGGGAAGTGCTGGGGGTCGCGTCGCTCACGCGGGCGGCCCTCCCGGGGGCGGGGTTGCGCCGTTGATTGGGGGGGCGGGGGCGGCCGGGCCGAGCTGCCGGTCGAGCTCGCGCAGGCGGTCGCCCCAGGGCGGGGGCCCGAAGTCCGGGTGCAGGACCCTGAACTGGCCCATCGCCTCGCGGGCGCGCGGGGCGTCGATGGCGGCGAGCAGGCGGAGCGAATGGAGCCGCGCCTCGTACCACTCGGGACTGGTCGAGGAGAGGCCGGCGAGGAGCGTCCGCCACGAGTCGAGGGCCCCCTGGATGTCGCCGTCGCTCTCGGCGAGGCGGGCGTGGCGGCGGAGGACCGGGGCCGGGGCGTCGCCGTGCTGGAGCAGGGCGCGGTCGAGCCTGAGCGCGGTGTCGCGGAGCGTCTCGTCCTTCTCAAGTTCCCAGACGCGTGCCGCAGCGTCGGCGACGGCGTTGTAGAGGCTGTACACGGCGGGGTCGGCGAGGGCGGACCCGTCGCGGGTGAACTGGTCGACGACGCGCAGGCCGTGGCGGACGACCTCGCGGGCGGCGGGCGCGGATTGTCCCGCGCCGGGGAGGGCCGCGAGCGCCCGTTTGTAGAGCAGCCGGTCCGCGGAATCGGAGAACCGGCCGCCGAGCGCGTGGAGGCGGTCGAGGTGGCGGTTGATGTCCTCCGTGCGCCCGCGGGCGATGGCGACCTGGAGGCGGCGGTAGAGCAGCTCATCCTGGACTTTCTTGAAGTCCACCGCCCCGTCGGCAGCGACGGCGTCGAGCACCTCGAAGGCGCGGTCGGCCCGGGCCAGGTCGGGCGCGGTCATGCCCAGGACCGCGTCGAGCAGTTGCCGGACGCGGATGACGACCTGCGAGGACGCCTCGCGGGCCTCGGCCTCGGTCCCGGTCTTGGCGCGGGCGCGGTCGATGCGGAGCAGGTCCTCGGAGACCTCGGCGAAGCGGAGGGCGGCGAAGTCGCGGTCCTGGCCTCGCGAGCGACGGTAGATCGAATAGAGCAGGGTGGCGGCGTGGCGCCGCGCCGACTCGTACAGGGGCGATTGGGCCTCGACCGCGAGGAGGATCTCGGCGGCCTTCTCCTCGCTCACGAGGCCCGCGAGCGACTGGCGGAGGAGGAGCTTCGCGGCCCGGTCGCTGCGCGGGTAGGTCTTCAGGTAGAGCGCGGCGAGCGTGCCGAGGCGCTCCTTCAGCGAGGGCCGGCCCCCCTCGACCGCCTTGTCCAGCGAGACGATCGCCAGCCACAGGGCATCCTCCGCCCGCTTGGCGCTCGCGGCATCGCGGTAGGCCTGCTCGAAGCGGTCGGCGGCCTCGACCAGGTCGGCGGAGTAGAACGCCGAGAGGCCGTGCATGAGGGCGGCGTTGGAGCGCTCGTCGGGGAAGCGGGAGGCGTCGCTCGCGGCGACCGCGGTCTGCATGAGGCCCCCGGCCTCGCGGTAGAGGTTCTTGACCTCGTCGGCCGCGGCCGGCTCATCGGTGCTGGTCCCGGCCTGGGCGTGGGCGGCGCGGGCGCGGTCGTAGGCCTGCATGCCGCGGATGTACTGGACGATGAATCCGTCGCCGCCGAGGGGGAGGGTGCCGTAGCGGGTGACGAGGTCCTGGACGTGGCGGACCTCGCCGAGGGTGATGAGGTCGGTCAGGGCGGTATCGGCGAGCGTCTGCACCGCCCGGCGCGCCTGCGCGGACGCCCCGGGGTCCTGCAGGGCCTGGAGCGTGAGGACGGCCAGGAGGCGCGCCTCCCCCACCGCCAGGGGCGCCGGGGGCTCGGTGCGATCGGGCTGGCGGCGGCGCCGGAGCTGGAAGTCCACGTCGGCCCATCGCTTCGCCGCGGCCAGGACGGTCAGCCGGCGGGCGAAGAGTTGGGCGGCGATCGTCGGGGGCACGCCCTCGGCGGATTCCACGGCATCGAGCCAGCGGAGGGCGGTGTTGTCGTTCCCGCGGAGGGACTCGCAGAGGGCGCACCCGATGGCGGCCCGGGCGACGTGCTCGTAGCGGACCAGCGAGGCGGGGAGGCGCTCGACGCTGGCCTGCCGCCCGTTGGCGGCGTTGAGGAGCCAGCCGAAGTGGGTCAGGGCCTCCTCGGCGATGGCCGGGCGGGCGCTGAGGAAGGCCGTGTAGTAGCCGGCCCAGCCGGCGTAGTACATCGCCAGGGACCTCAGGCGCCGGGCTTCGCCCAGCGACTCGCGCAGGGCGCCCAGGTCCTCGTCGCGCCCGGCGGACTCGCGGCGCTCGAGGGTCTCGACGCGCCGGTAGAGCCTGGTCCCGATCTCCTGGAAGGTCACCGCGAGGGACCGGAGGGTGCGCTCCGCTTCCTGGCGCTCCTCGGGGGTGGCGAGCTGGAGGCGGAAGCGCTCGGCCAACTCCTCGGCCTGGAGGTAGCGGACCTTGGCGAGGTTGAGCTTCAGCTCGAAGCTATCGGCCTCGGGGACGGCTCGAAGCAGGTCCTGGCTCAGGGCCTCCCAGCGGTCGCGCTCGGCGGCGCTCGTGGCCCGCTCGAGCAGGTCCACGTAGATCGCGCCGAGCCGGTCGGCGAGCCGCATCTTCTCCGCGCCGTCGCTGGCCTTCAGCCGCTCCAGCAGGTGCAGCGCGAGCAGCTCCTTCAGGTTGCGGTCCGCGAGGTACTGCTCCAGCGCGCCCTCGAAGACCGGCTCGGCGGCCCCGGTGGGCGCCGGCGTGCTCAGCGCCTGCGGGGGTGGGGGTGGGATGGCCGGCGGCACCTCGTCCTGGGCGCGGGCGAGGGGAGCCAGCGCCAAGGCGCACAGGAGCGCGGCCCCCCGATGAGTCAGACGCGCCGGCTCAGCGGCCCGGGACATAGCTCACCTTGCTGAACCCCGCCTCCGTGCACGCCTGGAGGGCCGCGGCCGCGGACTCGACCGGGGGCTCGCCGGAGACCCGGACGCGGATGCCCTGGTCTTTGGGGAGTTGCTTGAGGACGGCCGTGAGGGAGGGCCTGTCGTTGAACACCCGCTCGCCGATGCGGAACCGGACCGCGCCGCCGGGCGCCTCGACGAAGAGGACCTGGGGGGCGAGGTCGGACCCCTGCCCGGCCTGCTTCTTCTCGGTCTGGAGGGCGGCCCGGAGCTCGGACTCCTCGGCGGCGAGGGAGCCGGCCATGATGAAGTAGATGAGCAGGAACAGGATCACGTCGATGAGGGCGACCAGGGGGAGCCGCACCTTCTCGATCGCGAACCGGCGGTTCTGGGTGCGGGTGAACTTCACCGGGCGCCCTCCCCGGCCGTGGCCAGCTTCCAGTCGCGCACGCCGACGCCCGCGAGGCCGTCGGCGAGGCGGTTGAGGTGGGCGGCGGGGCAGGCCCGGTCGGCCCGGATGACCAGGTCCAGGCTGGCGCCGAGGCGCAGCACCTCGCCCTGCACCATCCGCACGAGGCTGGGCAGGTCCGTGTCAGTGCCCAGAACGCTCATCTGCCCGTCCTTCGCCAGGTCGATCACGATGGACGCCTTGCCGGAGTCCTGCGCCGTCCGCTCGCCCTTCTCGCGGGGCAGGTCCATGGGCCGCAGCTGGGTCTTGGCGAAGTGCGTGGTGAACATGAAGAAGATGATGAGCAAGAGGATCACGTCGATCATCGGGGTGAGATCGAACGAGGCCTCTTCGGGGATGCGGGCGCGGCCGAACCTCATGGTCGCTCCTCAGGAGACCTGCACGCCGCGGGCCGGGCCGGCGGGCGCGGACCTGGCGGCGGCGGCCGGCTTGCCCGCCCGCGCCGGCGCCGAGGGGGCCGCGCCGCGCTCGTCGCCGTGCTGCTCCAGCGTGCGGGTCAGGAACTCGATCTGCTCGGCGATCTCGCCGACGAGGTGGTCGATGTGGCGCCGGAACATGGCGAAGGCGACGGTGCAGGGGATCGCGACGATGAGGCCCTCGGCGGTGCAGACCAGGGCGATGGACATGAACTTGGCCAGCTCCTGCGAGCGGGCGCTGGCCTCGGCCCCGCCGATGGTCGCGAAGGCGCCGATCATGCCCACCACGGTGCCCAGCAGGCCCAGCATGGGGCCCACGGCCGCGATGATGCCCACGCCGTCGTTGGCGCGGTGGAGGCGGTCGGCCTCGCGCTGGCCGGACTCCTCGAGGGCCGTGCGCAGCTCGAGGAAGCCGAAGGGCGATCGCGAGCAGCGGAGCAGCGCTGCGCCGAACACGCGGGAGAGGAACGAGTCGTTCCCCGGGGCGGTGCAGACGGCCAGGGCCCCCTCGACGTCGTTCTGCTTCAGCTCGCTCTCCAGGCGGGCGAGCACCTCTGGCGGGGCCAGGCGGCTCCGCCGGAGCATGAGGATGTTGCGGACGATCAGCGCCACGGCGATGAACGAGACGATCACCAGCACGTAGCTGAGGATGCCGCCGTCCTGGATGTACTCCAGGATGCTCTTGGAGGTCGCGCTCCCCGCCGGGGCGGCGGCGTCCTGGGCGAGGAGGATCAGTCGGGACGGGAGCGGGTGCATGGGGCCCTTTCAGGATCAGCGCGGCGCTGCGGCCACGGGGCCGCCGGAGCCCGCGGGCGCCGGGCGCGGCGAGGCCGGCCTGGCCGCGGCGAACGGCGCCCAGTCGTGGGCGGGGTGAGTCGGGTAACGATCGATCAGTTCGCGGGCGAGGACATCGGCGCCCGGGGCGTCGCCCAGGGCCCGCAGGGCGACGGAGGCCTCCGCCAGGGCCACGCCGTCGAGGTACGGGTGGGCGGCGGAGTGCGCCGCGGGGACCTGGAGGAGCTCGATCACCCCGAGCTTCTTCTGCTCGGGCGCATCCTCGCGGAGCAGGGAGCGGCCAAGGGCGGTGTGGACCCACGCCTGGAGCCAGGGCGCGGGCGGCTGGTGGCCGGTGGCCGGCGTGGGCCGGAGCCGCTCCTGAAGCCCGCGCCGGGCCTCCGCTCGGCGCTCGGCATCGCCCACACGAGACTGCACGATCAGTTCGATGAGCTTGGTGGCCGGGGCGCGGGAGGGGACGTCGGTCCACT
>JBBDXI010000075.1:0-92489 GCA_040902425.1 Phycisphaerales bacterium | reverse complement strand
CCGGTGAGCATCACCATCGTGAATCGCCTCGCCGAGGCGACGTCGGTCCACTGGACGGGTTCCCCGGCCTCGTGCTGCGCGGCCATGTGGTACAGCCTCGCGAGGACCGCGACGCGCGACGGCGGCCCGCTGGCCTTCGCCGCGACGCCGGTCCACACGGCCGAGCGGGCGTACGCCTCGACGGAGGGCCAGGCGAGCCAAATGGGCGGGAGGGCCGGCGCGAGCCCGCCGGGGTCGATCACCGACGGGAGCCCCGCCTCCGCCGCCCAGGACGCGTGCAGGGGCGAGGGCGAGGCATCGGCTGTCGCCTCCAGGTACGCCAGCCAGGGCTCGACGGCGGCGACGTGCGCCGCCCGGCGGATGCGGCAGCGCATGAGACCCTCGCTGACCACGGCGGCGGTCGGGCCGCGCTCGCCCCGCAGGGTCTGGAAGAGCTTCTCGAGCACGGGCTCGGCGGCGAGGGCGTCGCCCCGCTCGAGGCGCATCCGGGCCCGCCACGCCTCCTCGCCGATGGGGAGCCACTGCGCGGCGGGCGAGGCCAGCGATCCGCCCACCGACTTCACGCGGTCCCACCCGATGACGGTGCTGACGAGCGTTCCGGGGGCGGCCCCCGGCGCGCCGAACGCCACGCCGGCAGCGCTCACGGCCACGGGCGCGCCCGCGGGCGGCTGCTCACCCCCGCGCAGCTGTACCTGCGCCACCCCGGCCGCGAGAAGTGCGATCGCGAGCGTCCCCGTCATCCTCCGGGCCCCGGGATGTGGGTGTAGGTGCCGCCGGAATCGGCGGCGATCTTGCGCATGACCTCCTGCCCCTCGGCGCTGACGAAGGTGATGCAGTGGATCGGGATCTTGTAGTCGGCGTTGATGCGGGCGATCTGGTTGGCGTAGTCCTTGTCGAACTCGCCGTCGGTCATGAAGTAGATCGCGTCCGGCCGGGGACGCAGGCCGAACACGATCGAGAACGCGGGGAGCGGCTTGGTCTCGCCCTCGGCGGTGATCAGGGGGACGGTCCGCCGGGCCCAGGTCTTGCCGGACTCGTTCGAGGCCACCCACTCCATCCGTCCGCCCAGGGGCTTGCTGTCGCCGCTGAACAGGGCGACGAAGAAGTGGGCGTTCTCCAGCAGGGCCGCCAGCGACTTGCCCAGCTCCGACTTGAGGATGTCGATCCGCTTGAGGGACATGGCGCCGACGCCCAGGTCCATGGAGCCGGAGACGTCGATGATGTAGGCGAAGCGGGTCCCGCGGGCCTCGACGCCGAAGAAGCTGGCGGCGCCCCCGCCCGCCCCGCCGGCGCCCAGCCCGGGTCCTCCGGAGATGTCGCCGGCGCCCATCCCCGAGGTCAGCGAGCCGAGCCCGCCCCCGAGCGCGCCGGCGTCGCTCCCACCGCCGCCGATGGCGTCGTTGATCTGGATGTCCGTCTCGCCGCCGGGGAGGGCGACCGTGGGCGCCTCGGCCACCGCGGGGGCCTCGGCATCCAGCCCGGCGTTCTGCATCTGCCCGAGCTCGGCCTCGGTGACCACGGCCACGCCGACGATGCCGTCTCCGCTCCCGCCCCCGGCGCCGCCCGCCTGCCCGCCGCCGATCACGATCAAGGCGGCCAGCGCCCACAGGACCAGGTGCACGACGAGCGATGTGCCCGCGGCGGTGAGGGAGGCGGGCTTGGCCCAGCGGATCAGGCGGTCCCCCAGCGTCGGCGGCAGTGCCGGCTGGCCGCGCGAGGCGTCCTCGGCGTCCGTGTCCGTGGCCTGGCTCCATCCTGAGGCGCGCATCCGGGTCATGTCTGCCAATCGTAAGGGGCTCGGGGGCCGCACCGGGCCGGGTGTTGGACGTTCACCCAGGCCCAAAGGTGCCGTTTCTGGCCCAGCCAATCGAGGCCGGACACCACGGGGAGCCGCCCCCGTCTGTCCGCACCACCCTCTCATCGTGTTCTGATACCGGTTCCCCGCAGTTCCGCTGCGGGCCGGGGCCCGGATTGGGGGTTTGCGCGGGCGCCCGCGCCCCCGCTTAGACTTGGCCGGTCCCTTCTGACCGCCGTCCCGCCGACCCGGAGGCCCGATGCCCAGCACGCGAGCGGCCGCGCCGCAAGCCCGCCCCGCACCCATGCCCCCTCCCCCCCCAGACCGTCCGTTCCAGCGGGTGCTCCTGAAGCTCAGCGGGGAGGCGTTCTGCCAGCCCGGGGGGTTCGGGGTCGATGCGCGGGAACTGGAGTTGATCGCGGCGGAGGTGCGGGATGCCACCCAGGCGGGGGCGGAACTGGCGGTCGTGGTCGGGGGCGGGAACATCATCCGGGGGGCGCAGCTGGCCGCGGCCGGGCACATCCACCGGGCGACGGCGGACTACATGGGGATGCTGGGGACGGTGATCAACGCCCTGGCGCTGCGCGAGAAGCTGGGGACGATGGGGATCGATTCGCGGGTGATGTCGGCGATCGAGATCCGGGCCGTAGCGGAGTCGTTCATCCGGGGGCGGGCGATCCGGCACCTGCAGAAGGGGCGCGTGGTGATCCTGGCGGCGGGGACGGGCAACCCGTTCTTCTCGACCGACACGTGCGCGGCGCTGCGGGCGACGGAACTGGAGTGCGACGTGCTGCTGAAGGCGACCAAGGTGGACGGCGTCTACACCGCGGACCCGCGGAAGGACCCCTCGGCCAAGCGGTACGACCACCTCACGTTCGCGGAGGCGATCAGCAAAGGGCTGGCGGTGATGGACATGACCGCCCTGACCATGTGCCGCGAGCACGACATCCCGGTGCTGGTGTTCGACTTCAAGCGGACCGGGAACATCCGGCGGGTGATCGAGGGCGAGTCGATCGGGACGCGGATCACGCAGGCGTGACCCACCGGGCCCAGGGGGGGGCGGCGGTCCCCGGCTGGGCTGCCGCCTCGCGGGGCGCGTGCAGGCGGGCGCTGTCGAGCGCGACGTCGAAGACCCAGTCGGGCTTGCGCGCCTGGACGAAGGCGCGGAGCTCGTCGAAGGTGGGGTAGCCCTTCTGGCCGCAGAAGTGGCGGATGTCGTCGATCAGGACGATGTGGCCCTCGACCGGGTGCTCGAAGATGGCGGCCAGCTCGCGGAAGATGGGGACCGCGGCCTCGGACGAGACGGCCGTGGGCCCGCCGGAGTAGTGCGCGTCGAGCCAGAACAGCGCGGGCTCGCGCAGCTCCGCGAGGATGCGGGGCAGGACCGTGGCGCTGTCGCCCTCGAATATCTGGACGGCGGGCCGGCCGGCGAACTTGGCGCGGGCCCGCGCGGCCAAGGCGGGGGCCAGCTCGATCGAGTAGACGCGCTGGCAGACCTGCGCCAGGGCCGCGGCGGTGTCGCCCATGTAGGTGCCGGTCTCGACGAAGACGCGGGCGCCGGACCACATCTGGTAGGCCCAGAGGGTCCAGACCTTCAGCTCCGGCGGGGGCGGGATGGGCGCCTCGAGCTCCGCGAATCGCGCGCGGATGGCCCGGTCCTGCGGGGGGAGCCGCTGCATGCCCGATCTCCTTGCCGCCCGCCCCGAGGGGCCGGGGGCTCATGGGGGACGGCAGCATACCCAACCGCCTTGGGCCGCTCCGGGCCGGGTCTCAACGCCCGCGCCATGCACCGTATCATGGTGGCTCGCACCGAACCGGAGCCGACGCGATGAATGACCCCGACACCATCCTGCTCACGACCGAAGAGGCCATGGAGAAGGGCCTGGAGTACCTCAAGCACGAGATGCGCGGCATCCGCACGGGCCGGGCCTCGCCGGCGATGGTCGAGTATGTCAAGGTGGACTATTACGGTGCCAGCACGGACCTGAAGAGCCTCGCCGCGATCAGCGTCCCCGAGCCCACGCAGCTGCTGATCAAGCCGTTCGACGCGGGGTCGGTGCAGGACATCAAGAAGGCGATCGAGGCGGCGGGGCTGGGGCTGAACCCGATGCCCGAGGGGAAGCAACTGCGGATCAACGTGCCGGCGCTCTCGGGCGACCGGCGGCAGCAGCTGGTCTCCAGGGTCAAGAAGCTGGGGGAGGAGACGAAGGTCGTCCTCCGCAACGCCCGTCGCGACGGGAACAAGCACGCCGATGCGCTCAAGGGCGGGGGGCACATCCCCGAGGACGAGATCGAGCGGCTGAAGGAGGAGGTGCAGGCCCTCCTCAAGAAGTACGAGGCCGACGTGGACAAGAAGATCGAGGAGAAGACCAAAGAGATCACGGAGGTCTGATATGAGCCGGGATGTCCGGGCGCCCCGCTTCGCCCTGGCCTCACTTCAGGATGATGGCCTGGGGGCTCACCAGGAGCACCGGCTCCCTGCGGAGTTGCATCAGCGCGCCGAGGGAGTCACGGACGCCGGGCCAGGCGCGTTCGCCGACCACGGTCCGTAGCACCGCCGCGGCCTCGCCGGCGAGGGCGGGGGGGCGGCCGGCACGGACGCCCGGGGCCGAGGCGAACTGCCCGAACATCTCCTCAAGAATCTCGCCGAGGCTCTGCGGCCCGGGGTAGTCGAGCACCTCGTACTCCGCGAGGCCCAGGTGGCTCGCGAGGGCCCCGATGCACTCATCCAGGCCCCCGAGCGTGTCGGCCATGTTCAGGTCGACCGCCTTCTGCCCGGCGAACAGCCGCCCCTCGGCGGTCTTGCTGAGGTCGATCCCCTTGCGTCCGGCGGCGACGCGCTTCGTGAACAGGTCGTACGTCCGGCGCATCTTGGAGCGGACCTGCTCGATCTGCTCCGGGGACCAGGGCGTGACGCTGGTGAACATCCCGCCCATGGGGCCCCGCGAGCGCTCGACCACCCGCACCTTCAGCTTGTCGTACAGCCCGCCCATGGCGAACTTCCCGCCGACCACGCCGATGCTGCCCACGATGCTCGAGGGGTTGACGTAGATGCGGTCTCCGGCGACGGCGATGTAGTACCCGCCGCTGGCGGCCATGGAGCCGACGCTGACCCACACCGGCTTCTTCTCGGCGACCCGCCGGACGCCCTGCCAGATCACCTCGCTGGCCGTGGCGGAGCCGCCGGGCGACTCGATCCGGATGATGACGCCCTTGATCTTGTCCTCGGCGCGGACCTCCTCCAGGGCGTTGCGGACGGTCCGCGATCCGACGCTGCTCTCGCCGAAGAGCCCGCCCGCGCCGGAGTCGCCATCCACGATGGCCCCGTCGATGTGGACCAGGGCGATCGCCGGGCCATCGGGGGAGCGCGACGGGGGCTCGGTGAGGGCCTTCATCATCGCGGGCAGGGCCGCGAAGGGGTTGGTCGTGTCCATCGAGAAGGTCGGCTCCCCGGCCGCGTCCAGCTCGACCCACTCGGGGTCGGGCCTGCCGGCGATGAAGGCGCCCAGCGCCGGCAGGTCCACGGCGGCGTCGATGAGCCCGGCCTCGATCGCCTCCTCGGCGTCGGCGATCCAGACGCGGCGCATGGCCTCGTCGAGCTTCTCGTCGCTCAGCTTGCGGCCCCGTTTCAGCTCGGCCCGCATCGCCCCGTAGAGGCTGTCGAGGAGCTGGTTGATGTTCTGGTCCCAGGCCTTGCTGGGGGCGCTGTTGACGAACATCTCGCTGGCGCCCTTGTAGTCGCCGATCTGGACCAGCTCGGCCTTGACGCCCGCCCAGGAGAGCGTGTCGGCGAGGTACATCTCCTCCATGTGGAGCCCGGGGAGCGAGACCCCCCCGCCGGACTGGATGACGACCTGCTGCGCGTGGGAGCCCAGGAGCAGCTCGGCGGGCCCGTAGTTCTCGGCGAAGACGTACGTCCTCTTGCCGGCCTTGGCGAGCGCCTCGAGGGCGGAGCCCAGCTCCTCGATCTGCGTCCGGTTCAGCTCGGCGTCCTTCAGCCGCACCACCACGGCGGAGATCTCGGCGTCGGCGCCGGCCTCGGCGAGGGTGCTCATCACCGACCGAAGGGTGGGCCGGCCCCCCGCCAACCAGTCGAGGGGGCCGGGGCGGTCGAGGATCGGGCCCTCCAGGTCGAGCCGCCCGATCGACTGCGACAGCGCGGCCGCGGGCGCTGCCGCCAGGGCCGCCACCGCCACAAGAGCCCGGGCACGACTGGTCCACTTGAACATCGGATGCTCCTGCTTCACGGGTGTGCGGCCCGAGTGTAGGGGGCGGCGGCGCTCACTCGTAGCCGAGGTCCGCCAGGTCGTCCTCTTCCAGGCCGAAGTGGTGGCCGATCTCGTGGAGGAGGGTGGTCCGGATCTCCTCGTAGACCTCCTCATCCGCGGCGGGCTGGCCCCAGCCGCCCGCGAGGGCCACGATCCCCCGCCGGAAGAGGTGGATGACGGTGGGCAGGTCGGCGTGGTGCTCGACGGAGCGGTGTGTGAGGGCCGTCCCGGTGTGGAGGCCGCAGAGCTCATCCATCGCCGCGTCGTCGGCCGGGTCGATCCCCAGGTCCTTGAGCATGACAGGCTCGGGCTGGTCGAGCACGACTACCGGCACCTCGTCGAGCAGGTCCCGGACCCGGCGCGGCAGGGCCTCCACCGCGTCGTCCACGAGGGAATCGAAGCGCGCCCGCTCTGCGGCGTTCACGCCCGCCCCCCGGCACCGCCGGGGCCCTGGGCCGTCAGGCCGCGGGGGGGGCCAACCGCCGGACCGTCGGGGCCGACCACCTCCGCAGGCGCGGCGGGGGGGTTCAGGAGCACGGCGGCGATGCGCAGCACATCCGTGAAGACGCCGAAGAGGCCCACGGTGAAGAGCATCGAGCCCAGGGCGATGAGGAACAGGCCGAAGGTGGAGGCCCACTCGGCGCCGCCGGCGGCCCGGGGCGCCAGCAGCGTGAGCAGGTCGCCGGCGATCCACAGACCAACGGCGACGCCCATCGCGAGCATCGCCTGCCGGTCCACGCGGCCCATCCGCAGCAGCAGCGATCGCGCGGCCAGCAGCCGGGCGTTGGGGCGCAGGCCGAAGATGACCACCAGGAGCAGCGCCGCCTTGGCGAGGCGGAGGTAGGACCGCTCGGGGAGCGACACCGCCATCTGCAGGTACGGGCGGACGTGGCTGGGGTCGAAGACGGCGTGGATGCGCCAGTAGACCGGCGCGAGCAGGAGGGTCGCCAGCACTCCGGCCGCCGCGCCGATGGTGGCCCAGAGCGGGATCCTCGCGTGGGGCCGCAGGAGCGCCAGCGCGCCCAGCCCCGAGAGGACGATGCAGGCGCACCCGGCGAGGGCCATCGTGCGTGTCGGGAGGGGGCGCTCGCTCAGCGTCGCCACCAGGTCCGCCGCGCGCAGCCCCCACGTCAGCAGCGCCGCCGCGAGCGCGCCCCCGGACCAGACGAGCAGGCCCAGGGCCACCGCCCGTGCCCGCGTGACCGGCTGGAGGATGGGGGCGTAGGGGTCCACGGCCGCGAGGATGGCGGCCCGCACGGGTGTGCCGCACTCCGGGCAGACGCCCTTGACCGAGAGCCCGCGCAGGTTGTACCGGCAGGAGACGCACGGGAGATTGCCGGTGAGCTGCCTGGCGAGGTCCGCGCCCGGGGCCACCGCGCCGGGCGCAGCGCGCGCGTCAGAGCCCGGCCCTGGACGTTCACTCTCCGCAGTCATCACGGACCGCCGTGGCCTCCGCCGGCGCACCCCCCACGCGCGGCCTGGGCGACCTCTTCGGGTCGCCGCCGGGCAACTATACTCCGGCCTTCCTACGAACCGACCGACCGGGCCCCATTTCCGCGTGCGGCCCCGCGGAGCCGCCCGATCATGCTGGACGCCGTCGCCCGACTCCGCGAGAACATCACCCGGGTCTTCCTGGGGAACACGGCGGCCGTGGACCGCGTGATCGTGTGCCTGCTGGCGCGGGGGCACATCCTGATCGAGGATGTCCCGGGGGTGGGCAAGACCGTGCTCGCGACGGCGATGGCCAAGAGCATCGACTGCACGTTCAGCCGCATCCAGCTCACGCCCGACCTGCTTCCCAGCGACGTGCTGGGCGTGAGCGTGCTGGACCGCAACAGCGGCGATTTCGTCTTCAAGCGGGGGCCGATCTTCGCCAACATCGTGCTGGCCGACGAGATCAACCGGACGACGCCCCGGACGCAGACCGCGCTGCTGGAGGCGATGAACGAAGCGACCGTCTCCATCGAGGGGCAGGTGAACCGCCTCGACCCGCCGTTCATGGTGGTGGCCACCCAGAACCCCTACGAGTTCGAGGGCACGTACATCCTGCCGGAGAACCAGCTCGACCGCTTCCTGATGCGGACGCGGCTGGGGTACCCGAGCCCGGACGATGAGGCCCGGGTGCTCGATCTGCGCCCCGCGAGCTACGCGCTGCTGCAGCTGGAGCCCGTCCTCCGCAAGCAGGAGGTGCTGGAGCTGCAGCGGACGGTGGACGATGTCCGCGTCGAGCGGTCGCTGCTGGACTACATCATCTCCCTGGCGAACGCGACCCGCAGCGACGAGGAGGTCCAGGTCGGCCTCTCGCCGCGCGGGTCGCTGGCGCTGGCCCAGGCCGCGCGAGCGACGGCCATCCTCAACGGTCGCGACTACGCGATCCCCGAGGACATCCTGCGCAACGTCCTGCCCGTGTGCTCGCACCGCCTCGTGCCGCGGGCCTACATGCGGGACGGGCAAGGCGACCCCGTGGAGCTGATCCTCAACCGCATCGTCGAGTCCATCGAGAGCCCCGCCTGACCGGAGCCCGGAGCGCCATGGCCAGACTCATCCGCCACGAGCAGAACGGCCCCTACCGGATCGACCCCGCCGATTTCCCGAAGGACGGCAAGGCGATCTTCATCTGCGGGTGCGGGCTCTCGCGCCGGATGCCCTACTGCGACGGCACGCACAAGGAGGCCTGCCGCGTCGAGCAGCAGGGCGTGCTGTACGTCTACGACGCGAAGACCGGGCAGGTGGTGGAGCAGCGCCAGGACGGCACGCCGCCCGCCACCGCCGGCCCGATGGCAACCTGAGTCACACCCCCCCCCCGGGTCACTTTCCCGCCAGCAGGGAGGCCACCAGCTCGATCGGGTGCATCGCCGTGCGACCCGTGCCGTCGTGGATCTGGTGGCGGCAGGATGTGCCTGGGGTCACGATCACGTCGTCGCCCGAGGCGCTGCGCACCGCCGGGAACAGGACCAGCTCGCCGATCCGCATGGACAGGTCGTAGTGGTCGGCCGTGTACCCGAACGACCCGGCCATCCCGCAGCACCCGCTGTCGGGGATGCGGACCTCCAGCCCCAGCCGGCGCAGGAGGTCGGCGCTGCTCTGGGCTCCCCACAGCGCCTTCTGGTGGCAGTGGCCGTGGAGGAGCACGGAGCGCGGCCCGGCGCCGGCGGTGCCCGGCTTGAACGCCGGACGCACCGGATGGCTTTCCCAGTCGCGCGCGAGGAACTCCTCGATCATCCAGGACATGGCGGCGATCCGCCGCCGCACCGGGGCCGGCGTCCTCAGCCGGAGCTGGAGCCAGTCGTCCTTGATCGCCGAGAGGCACGACGGCTCGGCGACCAGGATCGCGCGGAGGCCCTCGCGCTCCACCAGGGCATCCAGCCGGCCGAGCGCCCGGTCCGCGGCCGCGCCGGCATCATCCAGCAGGCCCGTCGAGATCATCGCCCGGCCGCAGCACCCGGCGTCGGCGAGGATGACGCGGTAGCCGAAGGCCTCCAGCGTCCGGCGCGCCGCGAGGCCGATCCCGGGCTCGTTGTACATGGTGAAGCAATCGCCGAAGAGCGCGACCGCCGGGCGCGCCCCCGGGCCCGTCTCCGGGCCGCCATCCCTCCCCCACTGCCGCCGGAGCGAGCGGGCGAATGCCGGGATGGAGCGCTGGTGCGCCAGGCCCAGCATCCGGTCCAGCACCGCCCGCACCCAGGTCCGGCGGTTGGCCCAGTTGGCGAGGCCCGGGGCGATGGCCCCGACGCGATTGAGCGTCCGGACATGCCCGAACGCCCGCGCCCTCAGGGGGATGCGCCCCGTGCTCCGGTAGCGCTGGGCGGTGTACTCGGCCTTCAGGCGGGCGATGTCCACGTTGCTCGGGCACTCGGCCTTGCACGCCTTGCAGGAGAGGCAGAGATCGAGCGTCTCGATGGTCCCGGGGTCATTCCACAGGGACCGGCCGGTGCCGCCGGTGGCCGCCGCCCACTCGTCCGCCAGTTGCCCGGTGATGGCCAGCCTGAGGGCGTTGCCGCGCCCGCGTGTCGAGTGCCGCTCATCCAGCGTGCCCATGAACGAGGGGCACATGGTGCCGCCCGAGCGTTTCCGGCAGACGCCCGCGCCGTTGCACATCTCCACCGCGCCGCGGAAACCGTGCTGGTCCTCGTAGCCGAAGTAGGTGTCAACCGGCGGCACCTCGACGAACCTCTCCGCCGGCTTCACCCTGATCGATTCGGCGATGGATGGGAGCGGCCCCGGCTCGACGATGTTCCCCGGGTTCAGCAGGTTGCGCGGGTCGAAGATCGCCTTGACCTCGCGGAACGCCCGCATCAGCTCCGGCCCGTAGAACCGCTCGAGCAGCGGGCCCCGGACGCGCCCGTCGCCGTGCTCGCCGCTCATCACCCCGCCGAGGGACCGCGCCAGGTCCGCGGCCTCGGCGGCGATCTGCTGCATCAGCCGCCGGTCCCGCTCGTCGCGGATGTCGAGGAAGGGCCGGATGTGGAGGACGCCGACGCTGGCGTGGGCCCAGTACGCGGCCCGCGTCCCGCGCGACTCGACGATCCGCCGGAACTCGCGGACGAACTCGCCGAGGTGCTCGACCGGGACCGCGTTGTCCTCGACGAATGTGATGGGCTTGCGGTCGCCGGGCATGCCGTGGAGGAGCGGCTCGCCCGCTTTGCGGAGCTTCCACGCCGCGAGCATGGCGCCGCTCTCAGTGAAGACCGCGAGGCCGGCCGAGGGTGAGGCGCCGGCGATGATGCCCCGCAGCGAGTGGAAGCTCGCCGGCAGGGATTCGGCCGTCCCGAAGTACTCGACGTAGAGCACCGCGCGGGGCGGGCCGCTCGCGGGCGCGGGCATCATCTCCGCGTAGTGCCGGTACTCGGTGTTCGCCCGCGCGAGGTCGAGCACCGTGTCATCCAGCAGTTCCACCGCGCTGGGGCCGCTGGCCAGGATCGGGGCCACGGCGTCGATCGCCGCCTCCAGGGAGCCAAAGCCGACGACCGCCAGGCCCTTCGCCGGCGGCACGGGATGCAGCGCCAGGTCCGCCCCCAGCACCACCGCCAGCGTCCCCTCGCTCCCGCAGATCAGGTGCGAGAGGTTGATGGCGGCCAGGGCCTCGTCGGCGTCGGCCCGCTCCCCGGCGCTCTCCCATTGCTGGAGGATCAGGTCGAGGTTGTACCCCGCGTTGCGGCGGATCGTCTTCGGGAAGCGCTCGCGGATCAGCGCGGCGTTCGCGAGGACCACCTCCAGCACGCGGAGCGTCAGGTCGCGGACGAAGGGATCGCGGGCCGCTGCACCCCGCTCGAGCCGCACCCGGCGCGGGCCCTGCCCGGCGAGCACCAGCGCCTCGACGCCGTGCAGGTTCTCGCTGGTGCGCTTGTAGAGGATCGAGCGGGCCCCCGCGGCGTTGTTGCCGATGCAGCCGCCGATGTTGGCCTGGCGGGTCGTCGCGGGGTCGGGCGCGAAGAAGAGCCCGTAGGAGACCAGCCGCTCGTTCAGGTCATCGACGGTGATCCCCGGCTCCACGCCGCAGCGACGCCCGCCGGCATCGACCGATTGCAGGCCCGCGCACCGGGCGGAGAAGTCGATGACCACCGCCCGGTTGACGCACTGGCCGGCGAGGCTCGTCCCGCCGCCGCGCGGCAGGATGGGGACCCCGTGGGCCGCGCAGTACTCGACCGCCCGGGCCGCATCCTCGACGCCGGCGGGGATCACCACGCCCAGCGGCCGCACCTGGTACAGCGACGCGTCGGTGGCGTAGAGCATCCGGTTATGCAGGTCGAACCGGACCTCGCCCTCGATGGATGTGCCCAGGCCGCGGGCGATGGCGTCGGAACTGTGCTCGGGCGCGATCGCCGGCCCCGCCGCCCGCCGGCCCGTGGGCGCGGGCGATGGGATGACCGGCAGCGTCGGCATGAGGGGCGGATTCTACCGGCGGGACGCCGGCGCGCTTCCGCTACCCGTTGAGCCCTGCTTCAGGCGGCCATCACAGCCGCGACGGGAAGTACCCCATCAGCGCCAGGATAAGCGCGACGATCAGGATGACCCCGAGCAGGCCGCTCGGCCCGTAGCCCCATCGCCGGCTGTACGGATACGCCGGGACCGACCCGACGACCAGCAGCAGCAGGATGATGATGAGAATCCACGCCAGCATGAGCACTCACCTCCTCGCCAGCGCGAGCCGGCAGAGGGGAGCATCGGCCGGGGTGGTGAACGCGGGGTGAACACCGGGTGAGGCACCGGGCACTCGGGGGCGATCCCTGCCACGCGAAGCCGCCGGGTTCCGATGTGTCAGGGACACCCGGCCGCGTACTGCGTAAGGAAGCACCCAAAGTCCTGGACGTTGAGGACCGGCGGCTGGGTGCTCTGATCGCAGTTCGCGTACGCCTCGCCCGCGGCGTAGCGGGTCAGGAAGCAGCCGAAGTCCTGCACATTGAGCACGGGCGCCGTCGTGCTCCCGTCGCAGTTGGCGTAGCACGCGGGCGGCGGCGAGACGATCGAGACATCGTCCACGAAGAAGTTGGTGATCCCCGGGCCCGCCAGCGTCTCCGCCTCGATCCGTAGCGTCCGCGATGTCCCGGCAAACCCCGCCAGGTCGATGTCTATTGGCTCGTACCCGGTGAGGTAGGGCAGGATCTGCTGGTTGTTGATCGCGAGAACAACTGTCGTATCCACCAGCACGCGCAGCCGGTCGGTCGAGGTCGGGCGGTCGCTGAACGCGAAGAGGTGCAGCCGGAGCACCGGCGCTCCGGCGGGGATGGCCACCACCTGCCACACCGCGGCCTGCTCCAGTGCGCTGGTCCCGCCGAACCAGCACCACCACTCGCCGGTGCGCGCCCCGGTCGGCTGCCCGGGGCCGAGGCAGTCGCCGTTGCAGAACGGCGCGCCGAAGTTGGTGGAACCGGCCTGCCAGACCGTGGGGAGGCTGGCCTGGAAGGCCGGGCCGCTGATCTCGAAGCTCGGGTCGGGGACGGCCTGCCCCCGCGCCGCGGCCGCGAGGATGAGCACGCCGGCGGGCGCCAGGAATCTCAGGGTGCGGTCCATCGCCTCCATTCTGGCCATGCCCGGAGAAAGTGCAAGGGAATACTGGGTCCGCGGGCGCAGCGCCCCGCCGGGGCCCGGCGCGCCGGGTCGCCATTTCCGTCTTCCAGCGGGCGCGGGGGCTCGACATGATTATGCAGGAACGGTATATTTATGCCATGGCCTCCAAGCCCCGCCGCCAGCAGCGCATCCTCGAGCTCGTCCAGGCCCGCCCGATCGCGAACCAGGACGCCCTCGCGGGCGCGCTGCGCCACGACGGGATCGAGGCCACCCAGGCGACCCTCTCACGCGACCTCCGTGAGCTGGGCGTCGTGAAGGGGCCCACGGGGTACATGTTCCCGCGGGAGCCGGCCCCCACCGCCCCGCCCAGCGGCGAGCTGGCCCGTGCCGTCCGAACCTACCTCGTGCGGGCCGAGTCCTCCGGAAACCTCGCGGTGCTCCACACCGGTCCCGGGCGTGCCCCGCTGCTGGCCCTGGAGATCGACCGGGCCCGCCTGAAGCCCATCCTCGGGACGGTCGCGGGGGACGACACCATCTTCATCGCGGCCAGGACCTCGCGGGATGCGGGGCGCCTGCTGCGCGACCTGCGGCAGATGGCGGGGATGAAGTGACGCGGGGAGCAAAGGGGGAAGCGCGGCGTTGAGCACGATCAGGACCGTCATCGTCGGGGCGACCGGGTACAGCGGGGGCGAGCTGGCCTCGATCCTCCTGCGCCACCCCCGCGCGGAGATCGTTGGCTTGTTCGGCTCTTCGCGGCGCGCCGACGCCGAGAAGCAGCGAATGGGCGACCTTCACCCGCGCCTCCGGTCGCTGATCGACATGGAGGTCCGACCCGCCGACCCGCGGACGATCGCCGCCGTGAACCCCGCGGCCGTCTTCCTCGCCACGCCGCACGAGGCCAGCCTTGAGCTGGCCGCGGAACTCCTCGGCGTGACATCGCCGCCGAGGGTCTTCGACCTCTCGGGCGCGTTCCGCCTCGCGGCCGAGCAGTACCCGAGGGTCTACGGGTTTACGCACGGCCGCCCCGACCTCCTCGCGCAGGCCGCCTACGGGCTCCCGGAACTGAACCGCGCCGCCCTGGGGCGTGCCGACCTGGTCGCCGTCCCGGGGTGCTACGCCACCTCCGCGATCATCCCGCTGGCGCCGCTCGCCCGGGCGGGGGCGATCGCGGAGGGCGCACGCCCGATCATCGACGCCACCAGCGGTGTCAGCGGCGCGGGGCGCTCCCCCACCGCCCGGACCCACCTGAGCGAGCTGAGCCTCCAGCCCTACGGCGTCTTCTCGCACCGCCACACGCCCGAGATAGAGCGGTACGCCGGCACGCCGGTGGTCTTTACCCCCCACCTCGGCGCGTACGACCGCGGCATCCTCTCGACCATCCACATCGCGCTCGCCCGCGGGTGGGACCGCGGGCGAGTGACCGACACGATGAACGCCGCCTACGGGCGCGAGCGGTTCATCCGCCTCCTGCCCGCCGGCGAGTGGCCGTCGATCGCCGCGGTCCGCCACACCAACTACTGCGACCTCGGCTGGGCCTGCGACGACCGCGGCCACCTCATCGTCGTCAGCGCCCTGGACAACCTCGTCAAGGGGGCGGCCGGGCAGGCGGTCCAGTGCCTGAACATCCGCTTCGACCTGCCCGAGCACGCCGGCCTCGACGGGGTCCCGCTGTGAGCGGTCCCGTCGTCGTCAAGATCGGCGGCGCCGGCGTTGAGGAGCCCCGCGAGGGGGCGGCCCTCTGGCGGGCGCTCGCAGAGGCCCACCGGCTCCTCGGGGGCCAGCTGCTCCTCGTCCACGGCGGCGGGCGCGCGGTGGACCGCCACCTCGAGCGCCTCGGCCACCGCACGGAGCGGATCGACGGCCTGCGGGTCACCCCGCCCGAGCAGGCGGCCGAGATCGCCGCGGTTCTCGCCGGACGGATCAACAAGGCCCTCGTCGCGGCGCTGTTGGCCGAGGGAATCCGCGCGGTCGGCCTATGTCTCTCCGACGGCGGCGCCCTCCGCTGCACGCGCCACCCCAACTCGGCGCTGGGCCAGGTCGGCATCGTGGCCGGCGGCGACGGCGGCCTCCTCAGGACCCTCCTGGCGGCGGGCTACCTCCCCGTCATGTCCTCGGTGGCCCTGGATGAGGCCGGCGGCTTCCTGAACGTCAACGCCGACGATGCGGCGGCCGGCGTGGCCGCGGTCCTCAGCGCCCGGTCCCTGATCCTCCTGAGCGATGTCGACGGCATCCGCGGCCCGGGGGACGGGGGCGTTCCGATCGGCACCATCGACGCCGCGGGGATCGAGTTTCTGATCACTTCCGGCGTTATATCGGGGGGAATGATCCCCAAGGCCCGCGCCGCCGCGACCGCCGCCGCGCGGGCGGCCGCTCCCGCCTACATTGCCTCCTTCATGCGCCCGGCCGACGTGCTCCGGATCGTCAGAGGGGAGCCCGCCGGCACGCGCGTGCTCCCGCCGGGCGAGCAGCCCCTCCCCACCCGTGCCTGAAAGCCACGCCATGCCCGCCGCCTCGCTCAGGCCGCAACCCTCCGCCCCGTCGCTTGCCGGCGCCGATCTGCTGTCGCTCGCCGACCTCTCCGCGGGGGCGATCGCGTCGCTGTTCGCCACTTCGGAGCGGGTCAAGCGCGACATCGCGCCGTTCCGCAGCGCCCTGGCCGGCCGCTCCATCATCCTGCTCTTCGAGAAGCCCAGCCTCCGCACCCGCGTCACGTTCGAGGTCGGGCCCGCGAGGATGGGCGGCCACGCCCTCTACTTCGACCACAGCAAGGACCGGATCGGCGAGCGAGAGAGCGTGAAGGATTACGGGCGCAACCTCGAGCGGTGGGTCGATTGCGTGGTCGCCCGCGTCTTCTCCCACTCCGTTCTCGCGGAGCTCGCGGCCCACTGCGAGGTCCCGGTCATCAACGCCCTCTCCGACCGGTTCCACCCCTGCCAGGCCCTCGCGGATTACTTCACGCTCTCCGAGCGGGTCGGCGGGCCGGCCGCCCTCCGCGGCCTGCGGCTGGCCTACATCGGCGACGGCAACAACGTGTGCCACTCGCTGATGCACGGCGCCGGGCTCCTGGGTGTTCGGCTTACCGTCATCTGTCCGCCGTGGTACGAACCGGATGCGGGTGTCCTCTCGCAGTCCCGTGCCCTTGCCGCCGGGAGCGGCGGCGCGATCGAGGTCTCCCACGATTCGGGCGCGGTCGAGGGCGCGGCCGCAGTCTACACCGACACCTGGGTGTCCATGGGCGATGAGACCCAGAAGGCCCAGCGCCACGCCGCCTTCGAGAAGTACCGTGTGGATGACGCCCTGATGGCGCGGGCGGGCAAGGATGCATGGTTCATGCACTGCCTCCCCGCCCACCGCGGGCACGAGGTGACCGATTCGGTCATCGACTCGGCGCGCTCGCTCGTGTACGACCAGGCGGAGAACCGCATGCACATCCAGAACGCCCTGCTGCTGCACATCCTCGGCGCGCAGGCCTGACCAGGAACAGAACCCATGCCCAAGCGGATCGCCCTCGCCTACTCCGGCGGCCTCGACACCTCCTGCATCGTCCCCTGGCTGCGGGAGAACATCCCCGGCGCGGAGGTCGTGTGCGTCGTCGGCGATGTCGGCCAGGGCTCCGATGAACTCGCCGGCGTCGAGAAGAAGGCCCGGGACTCCGGCGCTGCCGAGTGCCACGTCGTGGACCTCAAGGCCGAGTTCGTCGACGAGTTCGTCATGCCCACGATGATCGCCGGGGCCATCTACGAGGGCCGCTATCTGCTGGGTACCGCCCTCGCCCGGCCGGTGCTCGCCCGCGGCCAGGTGAACGTCGCGAAGAAGACCGGCTGCACGGCCCTCGCGCACGGCTGCACCGGCAAGGGGAACGACCAGGTGCGGTTCGAGTCGGCCTACGCGGCCCTGGCCCCGGAGATGGAGGTCATCGCCCCCTGGAGGCACGACCGGTGGGACCTCTCCGGCCGCATGGCGATGCTCGACTACCTGAAGAAGCGGAACATCCCGACCACGGCGAGCGCCACCAAGATCTACTCGCGCGACCGGAACCTCTGGCACATCTCCCACGAGGGCGGGGCGATCGAGGACCCGGCGAACCCGCCGCCGGACGATGCGTGGATGCTCACGGTTGATCCGGCCGCAGCGCCCAACAAGCCCGAGGACGTCACCGTCACGTTCGAGCGCGGCCGCCCCGTAGCGTTGAATGGCCAGCGCCTGGCGGCCTGGCAGATCGTCGAGCGACTGAACGGCATCGCCGGCGCGCACGGCGTCGGGCGCGTGGACCTCGTCGAGAACCGGCGGGTCGGGATGAAGTCCCGCGGCCTCTACGAGACCCCCGGCGGCACGCTGATCGTCGAGGCGCTCCGCGCCCTGGAGGAACTGGTCCTCGACCGCGAGACCCGCCACTACCGCGAGCACCTCGGCCTCACGTTCGCGGAACTGGTCTACGACGGCCGCTGGTTCACGCCCCTGCGCGAGGCCCTGTGGGCTTGCGCGGAAAAGATGGCCGATCTGCTCTCGGGCGAGATCACCGTCCGCCTCTTCAAGGGCCACGCCACCGCAATCATCCGCAAGAGCCCGAACTCGCTTTACGCCGAGAAGATGGTCTCCTTCGAGGGTGAGGAGGTGTACAGCCAGAAGGATGCGGGCGGGTTCATCCGCCTCCTGTCCCTCCCCGAGCGGATCGCCGCACTGAAACGGACACGCACTTGATGCCTCGGTGCCTGCTGCCTTGATGCCTCTCTTCTTCCCCCATCTCTTCTCTGCGCTCCTCTCCGCGCCCTCCTCGCCTTGGCGCGAACTCTTCTTCCGGAGCCGCCCATGACGCAAACACCCCGCGGCATGGCCTCCGGCCGCTTCGACAAGGCCGCCGACCCGCTCTTCCGCGAGATCAACGACTCGCTCGGCTTCGACTACCGCCTCCTGAAGCATGACATCGTCGGCTCCCTCGCCTGGGCCCGCGCGCTCGAGCGTACCGGCATCCTCACCGACGCCGAGCTCACCCGTATCACCTCCGCCCTCACCGACCTCGCCCAGCTCGCCGCCGAGTCGCCGGACAACCCGCTCGGCTCCGGCCATGAGGATGTCCACTCCTGGGTCGAGGCCGAGCTGATCAAGGCCGTCGGCGACCTCGGAAAGAAGCTCCACACCGGCCGCTCCCGCAACGACCAGGTCGCCACCGACATCCGACTCTGGGCCCGCGACCAGATCGACGCCCGCCTCGCCGAGATCCGCGAGGCCCAGGCCGGCCTCCTCGACCTCGCGGAGCGCGAGCACGAGACCGTCTTCCCCGGCTACACCCACCTCCAGCGGGCGCAGCCCATCCTCCTCCCCCACTGGTGCCTCGCCTGGTTCGAGATGCTCGACCGCGACGCCGGCCGCTTCGCCGACGCCCGCCGTCGCGGCAACCTCTGCCCGCTCGGCTCGGGCGCGCTCGCCGGCACCGCCTACCCCATCGACCGCGCCGCCCTTGCCCGAGACCTGGGCTTTGACGCCCCCACCGCCAACTCCCTCGATGCCGTCGCCGACCGCGACTTCATCCTCGAGACCCTCTCCGCCGCGGCCACCACCGCCATCCACCTCTCCCGCCTCGCCGAAGAGCTGATCCTCCACTGCACCGCCGAGTTCGGCCTCATCTCCATCGACGAGTCCGTTACCAGCGGCTCCTCGCTGATGCCGCAGAAGAAGAACCCCGACGCCCTCGAGCTCATCCGAGGCAAGGCCGGCCGCATCCTCGCCGCCCACACCGCCCTCGCCGTGACCCTCAAGGGCCTCCCCCTCGCGTACAACAAAGACATGCAGGAGGACAAGGAGCCGCTCTTCGACGCGATGGCCTCCCTCTCCCTCTGCCTCCGCATCGTCCCGCGCGTCTTCGGCGCCCTCACCGTCAATCGCGACGCCGCCATCGCGGCGGCCGCCGGGGGCTACTCCAACGCCACCGAGCTGGCCGACTACCTCGTCGGCAAGGGCATGCCCTTCCGCGACGCCCACGACGCCGCCGGCCGCGCCGTTCGTCGGGCCCTTGCGCTGGAGTCGCCCCTCGAGTTGCTCCCGCTGGAAGAGCTCCAGAAGCTCGCCCCCGCCGCCGGCCCCGACGTCTTCGATGCCCTCACCATCGAGGCCTCGCTCGAGCGCCGCGAGGTCCACGGCGGGACCGGGCCGCGGGCGGTCGCCCATGCCGTGGCGGCCGCGCGGTCGAGGCTCCAGCGGCCGGCCTAGAGCCTGCTCACAGCTCGACCGCCTCGCCGTACCCCGGCATCGCCGCATCAACGCCCAGCAGGCTCTTCAGTTTCTCCGCGAGAGCCGCCCGCGCCTTGTTCTCGCCGTGCGTCAGGAAGACCCGCGGGCGCGGATTGAAGTTCTGCGCCCACGCCACCAGCCCGCTCTGCCCCGCGTGAGCCGAGAGGCCACCGAGCGTGTGGATCCGCGCTTTCACCGGCACCGGCTCCCCCATGAGGTTGATCACCTTCTGCCCATTGACCAGCCGCCGCCCGTTGGTCCCCTCCGCCTGAAACCCGACGATCACCACTTCGGTCTCCGGCTTCGGCAAGCCGTGCTTCAGGTGGTGCACGATCCGCCCGCCGGTGCACATCCCGGACCCCGCAATCACCACCGCGCCCCCGTCGATGCCGTTCAGCCGCTTGCTCTCCTGCGCCGTCTTCACGAACTCCAGCCCCGGGAACCGCAGCGGGCTCTCCCCGCCGTTGATGATCGACCGGGTCTCGCCGTCCAGCAGCGTGTGGTGCCGGGCGTAGAGGGCGGTCGCCTCGGTCGCCATCGGGCTGTCGACGAAGACCTGCGACCGGAACCGGCCCGCGCGGTGGAGCTTCCCCAGCTCGTAGATCAGGTCCTGCGTCCGCCCTATGGCGAAGGCGGGGACCAGCACCTTGGAGCGGTTGCCCAGGGCCCCGGCCGCGATCCCTTCCAACTCCTCGATCGTCGCGGCCCGCGAGCGGTGATCCCGGTCGCCGTATGTGCTCTCCAGGATCAGCACATCCGTCTCGTGCAGTTCGGTCGGGTCGCGGACGAGCGGCGCGCCCCTGGGCCCAAGGTCCCCCGAGAACACCACCTTCAGCCGCCGGCCCTTCTCCGTCACCGTCAGCTCCACGCTGGCCGAGCCGAGGATGTGCCCGGCATCCACCAGTTTCGCCGCAACCCCGGGCGCTACCTCCCGCTCCTCCCAATAGGGGAGCGGCGAGAGCATGGCCAGCAGCGCATCGACCTCCGCCAGCCCGTAGAGCGGCTCGATCGGGGGAAGGTCGGCGCTCCCCCGCCGGGTCGCCCGCTCGGCATCCGCCTCCTGCAGCTTGGCCGAGTCGTACAGAAGGACCCGGGTCAGGTCGATGGTCGCCGGCGTCGCGTGGACCCGCCCCGCATACCCCGCCGGACCCAGCAGCGGCATCAGCCCGCTGTGGTCGAGGTGCGCGTGCGTCAGGATGACGGCATCCAACGCCGGCGCGTTCAGCGGCGGCGGCCGCCGGTTGCGCGCCTCCTGCTCCCCCTGGTGCAGGCCGAAGTCGATCAGCACCCGGGCCCGGTCGGTCTCAAGGAGATAGCACGAGCCCGTCACCTCCCCCGCCGCGCCGTAGAACGTCAGTCGCATGGTCGCTCCAGATGGCCGATGCTACCGAGCGGATCACCCGACCGGGGCTCCGGCCAAAATCAGACGAAACCGGCGCTGTCCAGCGCTGGCGGGGTGGACAGACGCCGTATCTTCCCCATAATGCACGGCGGCCAGGGCCTTTGTAGGGGAACCCCAAGGATGCGTAGACCCACACCCATTCTCCTCCGGGCCGCGGCCGGCACCCTTCTCGCGCTCGCCGCGCCCGCCGCCGGGCAGGTCGTGTCGCCCTACACAGGCCAGAACGCGCCGGTGGAGGTCTGCTTTGCCGCCGGGACCGACCCGGCCTACGTCGAGGCCATGACCAACCTGGTGCGGCTCCAGAACCAGGTATTCGGAGCGACCGACTACCACACGGGCAGCCGCTGGCCGGGCACCAACGGCATGCCGATCTCGCTGACCTGGAGCTTCGTGCCCGATGGCCTCCTGATCACCAGCGGGGGCGAGCCGACCTCGCCCAGCGAACTGTTCGCGAAGATGGACACCGCCTTCGCCGGCCAGGGCGGCCGGGCGGTGTGGATCAGCCGCTTCCAGCAGGTGTTCAACCGCTGGTCCGAGGTGACCGGGGTGACCTACACGCGGATCACCTTCGGCGGGAACGACTGGGACGACGGGGCGGCGTGGGGGCAGGCGTTCCAGGCGGGCCGGCGGGGCGACATCCGGATCTCGATGCACTCGATCGACGGGCCGTTCGGCATCCTGGGGTACAACTTCTTCCCGACCAGCGGCGACATGGTCCTGGACTCCGATGACATCGCGCACTACGCCGACCCGGGCGGGCAGAACGTCGAGTTCCGCAACACGGTGGCGCACGAGCACGGGCACGGCCTGGGCCTGAGCCACACCTGCTCGAACAACTCGCACATCCTGATGGAGCCGCTCCAGAACACCGGGTACGACGGCCCGCAGCAGGACGACATCCGGGGCGTTCAGTTCTTCTACGGCGACCGCTTCGAGAACAACAACACCGCCGCGACGGCCACGCCGATCGGGGTGGTCACGCCCGGGGCGACGGTCTCGTTCGGCACGATCACGCTCCCGCCGGCCAACACGCCCGTCCCCGGCGCGGCCCTCCTGTCCATCGACTCGACCGGGAAGTTCGACTGGTTCTCGTTCACCGTGAACAACCTGCCCGCGGCGATCACGGTGACGCCCGTCGGGACCACGTACGACAACTCCGCGCAGGCGGGCGGGTGCCCCGGCTCGCCCACGAACTTCAACGCCCTCGCGGTGGCCAACCTCTCGGTGCAGGTCTACTCGAACAACGGGGCCACGCTCCTGGGGACGGCCAGCGCCGCCCCGGCGGGGAGCCCCGACACCCTCACGCTGCCCATCCTGGCGGCGGGCACGTACCACGCCCGGGTCTCCTCGACGAACACCCACACGCAGCCGCAGCTCTACCGGCTCAGCCTCGCCTGCCCCACGCCGACGATCACGCAGCAGCCGACCGCCCAGGCGACCGAGGCGAACGCCACCGTCACGTTCCAGGCGGCGGCCGGCGGGGCCCAGATCTACCGCTGGCGCCGCAACGGCCTCAACCTCGTCGAGGGGGGGAACATCAGCGGCTCGAACACGCCGACGCTGCGGATCTCGCCCGTGAAGATGGGGGATGCGGGGAACTACTCGATCTCGGCGACCAACGGGTGCGGGAACACGATCAGCACCTCGGTCGCCCTCACCGTGAGCTGCGCCCCCAACTGCGACGAGAGCACAACCCCCCCGATCCTGAACGTCGCGGACTTCTCGTGCTTCCTGAACCGGTTCGCGGCGAACGACCCGTGGGCGAACTGCGACGGGAGCTCGGGGTTCCCGACGCACAACATCCTGGACATGATCTGCTTCATCAACAAGTTCGCCGCCGGCTGCCCGTAGCGCGAGAGGGCGGGGGGCCAGCCCGTCAGGTCGCGAACAGGGTCGCCGGCTTTCGGGCGAGGCCGAACGCCTCGTGCACGGCCCGCAGGGCGGTCTCGCCGTCCTCCTTGGCGAGGATGCAGGAAACCTTGATCTCGCTGGTGGTGATGTTCTGGATCTGAATGCCCGGGGGACGATCCGGGCCCGGGCGGGCCTCGGCGAGCGCCCGGAACATCTTGGCGGCGACGCCCGAGTGCGAGCGCATCCCGACGCCGACGGCCGAGACCTTGCACAGGCCCACATCCACCCGCACCTCGCCGCGCCCCAGCTCGCGCAGGATGCGGTCGAGAACGGGGCGGATGTCCACCAGGTCGCCGTGGTCCACCGTAAAGCTGACGCTGGTCGAGTCCGGCGAGACCTCGCTCTGGATGATGTCATCCACGACCAGCCCGGCGCCGGCGATGGCCGCGAAGACGCGGGCCTGCACGCCCGGGCCCCCGGGCAGGCCGGTGAGCGTGACCCGCCCGAGGTTGTTCCTCAGGGCCACGCCGGTGACCTCCTCCTGCTCCATCTCGCGGGTTTCAGGAACGATCAGGGTGCCGGGGTCGGGAAGCATGCTGTGCCTTACGTGAATCGGGACGCCGAACTTCATGCCGAACATGATGGAGCGCGAGGCCATGACCTTGGCCCCCAGGCTGGCCAGCTCCAGGATCTCCTCGTAGCTGATCCGGTCGAGCTTGCGGGCGTCCGGGACCACCCGGGGATCGGCGGTGTAGATGCCGTCGACGTCGGTGTAGATCTCGCACTGGGCGGCCTTGAGGGCCGCGGCCAGGGCGACGGCGGTGGTATCCGACCCGCCCCGGCCCAGGGTGGTCACCTGACCGTCGTGGGTGACACCCTGGAACCCCGCGACGACGACGATGCGGCCCTTGTCGAGGTGGCGGCGAACATAGCCGGCGTCGATGGTCCGGATGCGGGCGCGGGTGTGGCTGGACTCGGTGAGGATGCCGGCCTGGGCCCCGGTGAGGCTGATGGCCTCCTGGCCGAGGGTCTCCAGGGCGATGGCGGTCAGGGCGATCGAGACCTGCTCCCCGCAGGCGAGGAGCTGGTCGACCTCTCGCTTGGGCGGGCTGGGCGTGATCTCGCCCGCGAGCTCGATGAGCTTGTCGGTGGTCTTTCCCATCGCCGAGACGACGACCACGACGTCGTTGCCGACCCGCTTGGCGTCGTAGGCCCGCTGGGCGCAGCGCCGGATGCGGTCGGTGTCCGCGACCGAGGAGCCGCCGAACTTCTGGACGATGAGGGGCATCGGTGTCTCGGACGAACGGGGGCGACCCTGGATCAGGCCGACCACGCGGCGTCGGTCCACTTCCGGTCCGACCGGGCGCTCTCCACCGCCTTCTCGATGAAGGCAACGCCGCGGGCCCCATCGTAGACGGTCGGGTACTCGGCCTGAGAAGCGGGTGCGCCGGACTTCGGGCGGACGGCCGCGGCGCGCCCGCGTCTCCGCCGCATCTCCGCCGAGGCATCCAGGTAGATGTTGGCGAAGGCCTCGATGAAGGCTTCGGGGTGGCCGGGGGGGAGGCGGGTGGCGGCCCTGGCCTCGTCGGCGAGGTAAGGATTGCCCCGGCGGAGGACCTGATCGGGGGAGGCGGGCTGGCGGTGCCAGAGCTCATTGGGCTCCTCCTGGCGCCAATCGAGCGAGCCCTTCTCGCCGCAGACGCGGATCCGCAGGTCGTTCTCGTGGCCGATCTCGACCTGCGAGGCGATCATCACGCCGCGGGCGCCGCCCTTGAAGCGGAGGAGCAGGTTGGCGTCGTCGTCGAGCCGGCGGCCCGGGACGAAGGCGGTCAGGTCCGCGCAGATGGCCTCGAGTTCGAGGCCCGTGATGTAGGAGCTCAGGTGCTCGGCATGGGAGCCGATGTCGCCGATCGCCCCGCCGAGGCCGGAGCGGGCGGGATCGGTCCGCCAGGCCGCCTGCTTCTGGCCCGTCTGCTCGAGGGCCGAGGCGAGCCAGCTCTGGTGGTACTCGACGATAACCTTGCGGATCGGGCCCAGCTGCCCCTCCCGGACCATGGCCCGGGCCTGGCGGACCATCGGGTAGCCCGAGTAGTTGTAGGTGACCGCGAAGACCGTCCCCGCCTTCTCGACGGCCTGGATCAGCGCCCGGGCCTGCTCGCTGCTGTGGCAGAGGGGCTTGTCGCAGACGACGTGAAGGCCGGCCGCCGTGAACGCGACGGCGATCTCGAAGTGCGTGTCGTTGGGGGTGACGATCGAGACAAAGTCAATCCGTTCGGCGGGCGGGAGCTTCGCCTCTCCCTCGAGCATGGCTTGCCACGACGGATAGGCCCGGCTCTCGGCCAGCCCCAGCTCGCGCCCAGAAGCCACGGCCCGCTGCGGGTCGCGCGACAGCGCCCCGGCGACAAGCTCGATCTGCCCGTCGAGGGCGGCGGCCCTGCGGTGCACGGCGCCGATGAAGGCGTCCCGCCCGCCGCCGACCATGCCCATCCGAAGACGCTGAGTCATGTGAGCCACTTCCGACGGGCGGACCCCGGTCCGCGCATCAGTCCTTCGCGAAGGCCGCGTCGAAGGCCCGCTCCGTGGACGGGAAATCCAGGCGCCTGACGAAGGCGCAGCTCTCCCTGGCCCCGTGCTCGCGGTCCATTCCGGGGTCTTCCCACTCGACGCTGAGCGGTCCCGTGTAGCCGATCCGGTTCAGCGCCCGGATCACCGCCTCCCACGTCACGTGGCCGCGGCCAACGGAGCGGAAGTCCCACCCGCGCCGGACGTCGCCGAAAGGCAGGTGCGAACCGAGGGCGCCGGCGAGGCCATCGCCGCCGCGGTGGTTCCCCGGGCCGTAGTGGACCGCGACGTCCTTCATGTGGACGTGGAAGATGCGGTCGCCGAATCGCTCGATGAACTTGTTGGGCGCCACCCCCTGCCAGAGCAGGTGGCTGGGGTCGAAGTTGAACCCGAAGGCCGGGTGCCCGCCCACCGCTTCCAGCGCCCGCTCCGCGGAGTAGTAGTCGAAGGCGATCTCCGCGGGGTGCACCTCCAGGGCGAAGCGAACACCGGCCGCCTTGAACTCGTCCAGAATCGGCCCCCACCGGCGCGCGAAGTCGTCAAAGCCGTCGGCGATCTCCTTCTGGCTGACCGGCGGGAACCCGTAGACCAGGTGCCAGATCGAACTGCCGGTGAAGCCGTTCACCACCTTGACGCCGAGCCGCGCGGCCGCGCGGGCGGTCAGTTTCATTTCCTCCGCGGCCCGCCGGCGCACGCCCTCCGGCTCGCCGTCCCCCCACACGTGCGCCGGCAGGATCACCCGGTGGCGGCTGTCGATCGGGTCGCACACCGCCTGCCCGACGAGGTGGTTCGAGATCGCGTACACCCGCAGCTTGTGCCGGCCGAGCACGTCGTGACGCGAGCGGCAATACGCGTCGTCCGTGGCCGCCTTCCCGACATCCACGTGGTCGCCCCAGCAGGCCAGTTCAAGGCCGTCGTACCCGAAGGCGGCGGCTTTGGTCGCCATGACCTCCAGGGCCAGGTCGGCCCATTGGCCGGTGAAGAGTGTGACGGGGCGGGGCATGGCGTGAAGTGTACCGGCACGCGTCCCGACGGGTCCGCGCGGGGCGGCGGGGGTCGTTGCCGCGGGCGAATACAATGGCCGCAGGAGGTGAACCATGGCACGAGTGGCCGTTGTCCTTGCCGGGTGCGGACGCGCCGACGGCAGCGAGGTCCACGAGTCGGTGAGCTGCCTCATCCACCTGGCCCGCGTGGGGGCGAGCTACCGCTGCTTCGCGCCCGACGGCCCCCAGACCGACGTCGTGAACCACCTGACCGGCGAGCCCGCTCCGGAGACCCGCAACATGCTGGTCGAGGCGGCGCGGATCGCCCGCGGCGACATCGGCCCGCTCTCCGAGCTGCGGGTTGAGGAGTTCGACGCGGTGGTGTTCCCCGGCGGGTTCGGGGCGGCCAAGAACCTCTGCACCTTCGCGAAGGACGGCGAGAACTGCGCGGTCGATACCGACGTCGAGCGCGTGGTGAAGGGCTTCCACAGCGCCGGCAAGCCGGTCGGGATGTGCTGCATCGCCCCCGTGATCGGCGCCCGGGTGCTGGGGAAGGCCCGGGGCGGGCCGGGCGTGCAGGTCACCATCGGCGATGACGCCGGCACAGCCCAGGCCATCGGCCGGATGGGCTCGACCAACGTGCCGCGGGCTGTGACCGAAGCGGCGGTGGATGAGGCGAACCGCCTCGCGACCACACCCGCGTACATGTACGGCGAGGCGAGCCCGTGGGAGGTCTACCGGGGGATCGGCGAGATGATCGAGCGCACGCTGGCGATGGTGCAGGGCCAGCGCGAGCGACGGCGCGAAGCCCAGCCGGCCTGAGTCGGCCCCGCGCAGGGACCGCCGCGTTCTCTATACTCCCCCTCCGCCCCCCTCCCCGCCCCTCCCCCGCGGCCGGCAACGGAGCGCGGGCCCCGGTGATCCTCGATGCTCGTTGCCGAAAGCCGACCCCGGAACCTCAAGTGGTACCACGCCGGGTCGCTGCTGTTCGGCGACTGGGGGACGAGCCGCCTGTACGTGCTGGGGCTGTCGTTCTTCTTCGCGGCTCACGCCTCGGTCGTGTTCCTGTCGGCTGTGGGTGTGCTGATGATCGCGGTGGCGTGGGCGTACGTCGTGGTCTGCCGCTGCTTCCCCGAGGGCGGGGGGGTGTACACGGCCGCGCGGCAGATCAGCCCTACGGCATCGGTCATCGGGGCCACGCTGCTGCTCTGCGGCTACATCATCACGGTGGACATTTCCGTGGTGGAGGCCCTGCACTACTTCGGGGTCCGGCACGACCTGGTGCTGCCACTCTCGGTGGCGATCATCCTGGCGATCGCGCTGGTGAACTGGTTCGGCGCCCGGAGCGCCGGTCGCGCGGCGCTGTTCGTCGCGGTGGGCGCGGGGATCGCCTCGGCCCTGATCGCGCTCGCCGTCCTGCCGTTCGTCCCTCGCGGGTGGAGCACCGTCTCGCTGGACCACCTGCCCCCGGCCGCGGATGCCTGGGTCACCTTCACCCGCCTGTGCCTCGCGATGGCCGGGGTCGAGGCGGTCGCGAACATGACCGGCCTGATGAAGCCGCCGGTGGCCCGCACGGCCCGACGGACCATCTGGCCCGTGGCGGCAGAGGTCGTCTTCTTCAACCTGCTGTTCGGGCTGGCCCTGGCCGGCCTGCCCAGCCTCGCGCCCACGGTCATCCCGGATGCCGCGACCTACGCCGGCGCCGCCACGCCGCCCGCCGACGTGATCGCCTACCGCGACACCGCCATGAAGGTGCTCGCGATCGAGGGCTCGCAGCACTGGCTGGGCGAGGTCGGGGGACTCGCGGTCGGCAAGGTGGCGGCCATCATCTTCGGCCTCCTGCTCCTGTCGGCCGCGAACACCGCGGTGATGGCGATGGTCTCGGTCCTGTTTGCGATGGGCCAGGACCGGGAGTTGCCCCGCGCGCTCACGAGGCTGAACTACTCGGGGGTCCCCTGGGTGGGCCTGATCGCCTCGTGCGCTGTGGCGCTGGCGGTCCTGGCCATCGAGCAGGATGTGGCGGTGCTCGCCCGGCTGTACGTGATCGGCGTCTGCGGGGCCGTGACGACGAACATCCTCTCGTGCGCCCTCAACCGCGCGCTGGCGCTGCGGCGTCTGGAGCGCGCCGGCCTGTGGGCGGTGGGCGGGTTCCTGCTGGCCGTCACCGCCACCATCGTCGTCAGCGACGGGAGCGCGACGCTGTTCGCCGGGTCCGTCGTCGGCTCGGTCCTCCTGATCCGCGCGGCTCTGCGGGCCTACCGCGTCCCGCCGCCCCTCCCCACGCCCGAGATGGGGTGGCTCGAGGAACTCCGACAGGCCCCCGCCGTGCTCGACCCGGCCCGCCCCCGGATCATGCTCGCCGCCCGCGGCCGGTCGCAGTCGGAGTTCGCGGTGGACCTGGCCCACCGCCGCGGGGCAGCCCTGTTCGCGATCTACGTCCGCACGCTGCGGCTGATGGATGTGGTCCCCGGCAAGGTCCCGCGCGTCGAGGACGACCCGGATGCCCAGCTCGTGCTGGGGACCACGGCCATCCTCGCCCGCCAGGCGGGCGTGCCGTTCGTCCCGATCTACGTCACCAGCACCGATATCACCGACGAGATCCTCGACTACACCGTGACCTACAACTGCGACACGCTGATCATGGGCAAGTCGGCCCGGTCGTTCTTCTCGCGGACCCTCGGCGGGGACGTGGTGACCCGTGTCACCCAGCACCTCCCGGACAACGTCTCGCTGATCCTCCGCTCGCCGAACGCTCCCTTCACCCCCGGCGAGCTGCCCGAAGTGGTCCGACGGCAGCAGGAACAACCTGTCGAGACGCCGCCGCCCCCGACCTGAGGCCACCCGGCCGCTACGCTTGGCCGGATGAGCCTCATGGAAGAGCATGCCCCTCACAGCACGGACGGGATGAGCCCGGCCTCTACGGAAGCCGACCCCCTCCTCGCCGACCTCACCGGCCCGCAGCGCGACGCCGTGATGCACACGGAGGGACCGGTGCTGGTCGTGGCCGCGGCGGGGTCGGGCAAAACCCGGACGATCACGAGGCGGATGGCGTACCTGGTCCGCTGCGGCATCCCGCCGTGGTCGATCATGGCCCTGACCTTCACGAACAAGGCCGCGGCGGAGATGCGGTCGCGGGTCATGGAGCTGCTGAACGCCGACCCGCGGGCCACCCGCGGCCTGACGGTGACCACGTTCCATTCGCTGTGCGCCCGGCTGCTGCGACGCTACGCGGACCTGGCGGGGCTGCCCGGGCTCAAGGCCGACTTCACGATCTACGACTCGGCGGACCAGGCGTCGCTCGTCAAGCGCGTCCTGGAGTCCGCCCAGCTCAGCGCCAGCAACTGGCCGCCCCGGACGGTGCTCTCGGCCATCAGCGCCGCGAAGAACGAACTGCGGGACGCGGGGGCCTACGCGGCCCAGGCCGGCGACTTCTATTCCAAGACCATCGCCCGCGTGTACGCGGGGTACGAGAAGGCCCTGCGGGCGGCCAACGCGGTGGATTTCGACGACCTGCTCCTGCTGACCGCGCGGATGCTCAAGGAGAACGCGGCGGTCCGCGGCGAGTGCCAGCGGCGCTGGCAGTACCTGCTGATCGACGAGTACCAGGACACGAACCGGGCCCAGTTCGTCATCGCGTCGCTGCTGGCCGGAACCGGGGACGGGCGCCGGCCGCCGAACATCTGTGTCGTTGGCGACCCTGACCAATCGATCTACGCATGGCGTGGGGCGGACATCAGCAACATCCTCGACTTCGAGCGGCAGTACCCGGGCGCCCGGGTCATCACGCTGGGGGAGAACTTCCGCTCGACCGCGCCGATCCTGTCGGTGGCCGACACGCTGATCCGCAACAACAAGCAGCGGAAGCACAAGGACCTGTTCACGCGGCGCCCGGGGGGAGAGCGGGTACAGATTGTCCTCTGCCAGAACGAGCAGCACGAGGCAACGCTGATCGTGGACCGGTTCAAGGCGCTGCACTCGGGCGTGGAGGAGCGCGGCGAGGATGCGCCGGAAGGCGGCCTGCCCTGGCGCGAGATGGCTGTCTTCTACCGCACCAACGCGCTCTCACGCGTCATGGAGGACGCCTTCCGGGCCGCGGGCATCCCCTATGTCATCGCCCGCGGCACCGCCTTCTTCGAGCGCGAGGAGATCAAGAACGCCCTGGCCTACCTCCGGGTCGTCGCCAACCCCGCGGATGAGGTGTCGCTGCTGCGGATTATCAACACCCCCGCCCGCGGCCTGGGGGACTCAACGATCAACGCCGTCGAGGTCTACGCTGCGCACGCCGGAGTCCCATTCTTCGAGGCCCTGCGCCAGGCGCCGCGGATCGTGGGCATCTCCGCCCGCGCCCGCGGCTCCATCCAGCGGTTCGTCGAGACCGTGGACGGCTGGACCGCCGGCGGGAGCTTCATGGGCGAGGGCGTGAGCGCCTCCCTGGCCGACCTGGTCGAGCGGGTGATCAAGGAGTCGGGCCTGGAGAAGATGTACCAGGCCCAGGCCAAGGCGGCCAGGAGCGAGACCGACGCCGAGCGGCTGGACAACCTCGACGAACTGGTCTCCTCGGCGCGGCAGTTCGAGCTGGAGTACGACCCCACCGGCGATCCGGCGAACGACGTCGAACCCGCTGGCGCGGGCGTCCCGCCTGGGGGAGCGCCCCCGCCGCTGCTGTCGCTCCTGCGGGCCTACCTCGAGTCGGTCTCTCTGGTCGCCGACGCCGACGCCGTGGACCCCTCCCAGGGCGCGGTCACGCTCATGACCCTCCACGCCGCCAAGGGCCTGGAGTTCGGCGCGGTCGCCATGATCGGCCTGGAAGAAGGACTCCTCCCCCACTCCCGCGCCCGCGAGTCCGACGCGGCCCTGGAGGAGGAGCGCCGCCTCTGCTTCGTCGGCATCACCCGCGCCATGCGGCACCTCCAGATCACCAGCGCCAAGTACCGCACGCATCGCGGCCTGATGGAGCGGACGATCCCCAGCCGCTTCCTGGGCGAGCTCGGCAGACAGCACGTCATCGTCTCGGACCAGTCCGACGCCCTGGCGGACCTCGAGGAGACCGAGTGGGGCTCGCGCCCCGCGGGCCCCGATCGCGCCCTCCCCGCCCGTGCGGCCTCCCCTCTCTCCGTGAAGTTCCCCATCGGCTCGCTCGTCCGCCACCCGCAGTTCGGCGTGGGGAAGGTTCTGTCGATCACGCCCGGCGCCAACGCGCGGGCCCAGATCAACTTCCGGGATGTGGGCACGAAGACGCTGGTGCTCTCGATGACGCGGCTGGAGCGGATCGGCGGGTGACCCGCCGCGCACGCGTTCTGGTACGCTGCCCGGCATGAGCGACGTCCGTGTACGCCTCGCTGACGGTCGTGAGTTCGGCCCCGCCTCCCCCGAGATGCTCCTCCAGTGGGCCCGCGAGGGGCGCATCCCCGCCAGCAGCGACATCATCGCCGCCGACGGCCGGGCCACACCCGCCCGGCAGCACCCGCTCCTGGGCCCGATCTTCAGCGCCCCGCCCGTGGTCCAGCCCGCGATCATGCCGCCGCCGAGCGACGGCGGCGTCGGGACCCTCATCCCCTACCGCAACGGGGCCGCCCTGACCGGCTACTACGTCGGCGTCTTCGCCCTCGTGCCCGGCTTCGGCCTGCTGCTCGGGCCGGCCGCGGTGATCCTGGGCATTGCGGGCTTCCGGGCCTACCAGCGCGAGCCGCACCGCAAGGGCGCTGCACACGCCTGGGTGGCGATCGTCCTCGGCGCGATCACGTCGCTGCTCAACTGGGTGGGCATCATCGCCCTGGTCATCGCCGCCAACGCGTGACGGCGGTGTCCCGGCTCAGGCGGGCCTGATGCCCCGGTACAGCTGCTGCACCCGCTCCGACTGCTGCTTGCGGACGAGCTCCAGGATCAGCCGGGGGATGCGCCACTGCTGCTGCTCGGCGGTCACGTTCGAGCAGTGCTCGCTGATGCAGGCGTAGAGGAACTTGAAGGCGTCGCGCGGCTGGTGCATCTGGTCGAGGGAATCGACCAGGTCCCGCCCGGTGACATCCTCCGCGAACAGGTCCAGCAGCGCGACCGGCGGGGCGCCGGGCGACAGGCACGCCTTCAGCCTCGCGTCGCACAGCTCGTAGAGCATGGCCCCGGTCCAGGCCAGCCGCTCCACGAGGTTCTGCTTGTCCAGCCGCGCCTCCTGGAAGAACGCGCTGGACTCCTTGAACAGGGCGTGCCGCAGCTCGATCGGCAGCAGCATCTTGACCCCGATCCCCTCCTGCTGCAGGAACTTGTTGTTGAGCAGGGGCCAGACCACCGCCTTCATCCGGTCCGGCTCGCCGCTGATCAGCGTGGGCTCATCGACGCGGTCGATCACGACCAGGAGCCCGGAGTACCCGAACCGCCGCAGGAGCGTGCGCAGCCTCCCCAGCATCCCGTAGCGGGCCTCGTCGGACTCCGTGAGGGGCAGGTGGCTGCTGTCGCGGAGCGTCGCGTCCAGATGCCGGATCGAGCGCGCGTACGACGTGTCCGGCCGGTTCTGCACCCGCACCTGCCGCCGCACCCGCCGGGCCAGCCGCATCAGGCCCAGCTTGTCCCAGACGAACCGCTTGAACAGCATGGTGGCCCAGAGGCCGACCAGGGCGAGCAGCCCATAGCCAAGGTTGGAGTCGAGCTGGAAGCCGCCCTCGACCTTCGCGAACATCCAGTAGGCCAGGGCCGCGGCCGGGACCCACCCGATCCACGCCAGCACGGTCCAGAGGAGCGGCCCCCAGAGCGGCCGCAGCCGCAACGTCCGGCGCAACCGGGCCGTCCGGGCCGGGGCTACTTCCGGCCGGTCGTAGACCGCCTGGAGCAGGAGCAGGTCGCGACGCTCCGGCGCTGAGAGCCGCCGCACGATCCGCCGGGGGTCGGGACCGAGCTCCAGCCGTTCCGCGGGGGAGGCCGCGGGGGCCTGGGGACCCGGCCAGCGCGGGCCCGCGGAGACGATCCCGTCCATCAGGCGGGGGACAATCTGCGCGAGGATTGCGTCGATGTGGTCCACGAGGCGGAACTTCTGGAAGGCGTCCAGGGGCGTCTTGCCGCCGATGCGCCGGTGGTAGCGATCGAGGGCGGCGTTCAGGTCGTCGTAGGCGACCAGCAGGATCCGGCGGTCGCCGTTCCCGGCGTTGTGGGCGGCGACGCGCTCGGCGATCTGGAGCCGGATCGCCGTCTTCCCGCTCCCCTTCTCGCCGAAGACGATCGCGGTCGAGGGCTTGGCCAGGTCGCCGAGGATCTTCTCGAAGTCCGAGTGGTGGGTCGCGTGATCGGCGGGGGTCCGGGTCTGGCCCGCGGGCTCCTCGGGGAGCGACGCCCCCACCCGCACCGGGCCCCCCTCCGGCCCCTCGGCCGCGCCCGCCCCCTTGAACCCCACGCGCGCGAACACCGCGTCGTGACGCGCCTCCTCCCCGCGGAAGGGGTTCTCGACGATCCGCCAGTGCTCGAAGAACTGAGAGATGTTCATGGGAAGGCACGACACGCGCTCGGCAGGGAGGGCTCACCCGACACTCTGAAGCCCGAAGGAAGCGCCCCACTTCGTGCCTTCGTGCCTCCGTCCCTCCGTGCCTTCTTCTTCAATGATCGGCTCGGGTGCCCAGCAGGGGCGCAATCTGCGCCAGTATCTTCTCCAGCGTCCGCGGCTCCCGGGCCTCCAGGTTCAGCCGCAGCAGGGGCTCGGTGTTGCTCTTGCGGATGTTGGCCCACCACCCGGCGCTGCGGAACGCATCCAGGGTGACGCCGTCCAGTTCGTCGATCGCCGCGCCGGTCGCCGTTCCCGGGCCGTAGGCCGTCTTCACCTTCGACAGCGCCCCGTCCTTGTCCTCGATCGTGAAGTTGATCTCGCCGCTCTGGTGGTACCGGGCGAGGGGCCGGATCATCTCGTGCATGCTCTTGCTGGACTTGGCCACGATGCTGAGCACCACCGCCATCGCGATCGCGCCGGAGTCGGCGTTGAAGTTGTCCCGGAAGTAGAAATGCCCGGAGAGCTCGCCCCCGAAGAAGGCCCGCTTCTCGGCCATGTTCTGCTTCATGAACACGTGCCCGACCCGCGACCGCACCGGCACACCCCCCGCGCCCCTGATCTCCTCCTCGACCGCCTTGGTCGAGCGCAGGTCGTAGGCGATGGCGGAGCCCTTGTTCCTGGCGAGGAAGTGCTTCGCCAGCAGGGCGGTCAGCAGGTCGCACCCGACGACCTCGGCCTTGTCATCCACGACCACCAGCCGGTCGGCGTCGCCGTCGAAGCAGATGCCCAGGTCCGCCTTCTCGGTCCGCACGGCGTGCTGGAGCTGGTAAAGGTTGGCGGCGACCAGCGGGTTGGGCTCGTGGGCGAACTCGCCCTTGGTCTCGAAGTTCAGCTCGGTGAGCTGGAGCCCGGGGACCTCCGACCCCTTTTTACCGAAGATGCGGGGGACCATCGCCCCCGCCATGCCGTTGCTGGCGTCGACCACGACCTTGAGCTTCGCCCCGCCCGTGTCCAGGAAGGCCCGGACGTGGCGCTTGTAGTCCTCCCAGAGGTCCCGCTTCTCGACCCGCCCATGGGCGGCAACGAGGGTGGCCTTGTCGACCATCGCGGCGCGCTTGCGGATCTCGGCGAGGCCGGTGGCCTCGCCCACGGGTCTCGCCGCCCGCTTGGAGATCTTGAACCCGTTGTAATTGGGGGGGTTATGGCTCGCCGTCACCATCACCCCGCCGGCGCAATCGAGGTGGTTCACGGCGAAGTAGACAAACGACGTGTCCACCATCCCGACATCGACTACATCGCCGCCCTGGTCGGTGATCCCCTTGATCAGGGCGTCGGCGAGCGAAGGGCTGCTCTTGCGCATGTCCCTGCCCACCACGATGTTGCGCATCATGGGGGTGGTCTCGCCCGCCGCCTCGGCCTCGTCGCGGAGGAACTTGCTCGCCCCGTAGCCGATCTGCCAGGCCATCGTCTCGTTGAGGAGGTCCGGGTAGGTGCCGCGGATGTCGTAGGCCTTGAAAACGCGTCCCAGCATCGGGGTGGGGCTCCTCACGAAGGGCGTGAAGGGTAGCCGTGAAAAATGAAAAAGCCCGCGGCCCCGAATATGCCCGCTTTGACGATGTCCTCGTGCTCGGATCAGGCCCCCAGACAGAACGCCGACCGACCAATCGGGGGGACGTACGCCAAAGAGCCTTCTGCCCAGGGGATTCGGGCTTGGGAGCCTGCTCTTTGCGGGCCGTGAACCCGTGAACGTCGCATGAGCACGCGAAGCGCGTGCATCAGCACCACCGACACTCAATCGCCTGAGGGCGGCCCAACACCAGAGGCATCGGCAGCGCCCACAATTGAAAAAACCCTTCGACTCGCTCGTCGAAGGGCTTGATCTCTCGAAAGTCGGGGTGACAGGATTTGAACCTGCGACCTTTTGACCCCCAGTCAAACGCGCTACCAAGCTGCGCTACACCCCGGTGTCGGGGGAGGGTAGGCGCTGCCGACTCGGCCCGCAGGGACGACCCGCCGTTCCGCCCGCGTGAACCCGCTATCCCCGCCCCTGGTCGGCCTCGCCCTCCCTGCGGAGGCCTCACCTCGCGGCTGGCGGGACGCTGCGGGACTGGGTTTGAACTCAGCGAAGGCGGCCGGCGCGTGCGGTAGATCCTGACGAAGTACCATGCCGCCCACCGCGGGGACGGCGGCAGGAGAGCCCGGCCAGGTGCCGCGGTGAACGTACGATCACCTTTGGTTCCCTTCGAGGGGAAATCGTCATGCTCGTCTCCCGACTGCCACGATCGCCTGGGTGGGTGTTCTTGACGCTAGCCGCCGCTGTGCTGATGGCTTCATGGGCCATCGCGGCGTCGTCGGCCTTTCAGACCAGCCCGGGTACCCTGAGCATCGCGGTGGCGCTCGACGTGGCGTTGATTATCCCGGCGGCGTACTGGGCCTTGGTAGTGCGACACCGCCTCGGGCACGCTCGGACGCTGATCCCAATCGTTGCGCTGTGCATCCTCGCCGCGTCCGCCATCGTTCCCGCAGGGCACGCCGGGGTTCTCGCGTGGGCACGGTACCTCATCATCCCGGCGGAAGTCGGGCTGCTCGCGTACCTCGTGTACAAAGTGCGCGCGGTGCTCGCCCTAGGCTGTGCATCACGTGCGGGCGATCCGATCGAGGCCGCGTCCGCCGCGCTGCAGGACGCGCTGGGAAGTCCCTTCGCGGCCCGCCTGATCGCGTCCGAGTTCGCGGTGTTCTATTACGCTCTGGCGTCGTGGGGCCGCCGTCCACAGGTGCCGGAGGGCGCATCCGGGTTCGCGCCGGCGCGGGCGGCGACAGTAATCGCGGTGCTCGTACCGATCGTCGCGCTTGAGACGGTGGGGATGCACATGCTGGTCTCGAGATGGAGCGTGCTCGCGGCCTGGATTCTGACGGCGCTGAGTGCATATACGATGCTATGGGTGCTCGGAGACTACCGGGCCATGGCGATGCGGCCGACGCTCGTGACGCGCGAAGAAGTCGTGATCCGCGTGGGGCTGCGCTGCTCGCTGCGTGCGCCGCTGGCTCTCATCGAGCGGGTGCAATCAACGGATTGGCGCGACCAAGGGCGTTGCGTACCGGGTCACTTGAATATGGCCTCGCCCGATTCTCCCAATATTCTGGTCGCTTTCCGCGAGCCTATCACCGCTCAACGCTTCTTCGGCGTCACGACGACCGTACAGAGCGTCGGGCTCCGCGTGCAGGACGCCGACGGCATGCTCCGAGCCCTGCATGCTCACATGGCCAACATTGCGGTGTCGTAACGGACGGTCCCCAACGCGCCGGCGGGCTTGCGTCCGTTCGTGCGTGCCGATGACCGCGCCGCCGACCGCAGCAAGATGCTGCGGTAGGTGAACCCACGCGACGAAAGCTGATCGCGGAACCTGCCTCGCGTGGGACAACTCACCATCACCGAGCTTCGAGTTTCCAAGAGAGCTGTTGCCAATCGGGGTGATAGGATTTGAACCTGCGACCCTTTGACCCCCAGTCAAACGCGCTACCAAGCTGCGCTACACCCCGGTGCCGGCCGGGCGCCGTCGGCGCTGATCTGCTCACCGCCCCACCCGCCGCAGTTCTTCGCGCTTCGTGGGGTCGAGGCACTCCGGGTCTTCCTTCGCCGCGAAGTGCTCCTTCCGCCACTTGGCGACCGCCGCATCCAGCGACTCGCGGCTGGCGGGGCGCTGCGGGTCCAGTTGCACGCGGGCGGTGGCGGAGTCGAAGTCGATCGAGGCGCTGCGGACGCCGGGGATCTCCTCCAGCTCCTCCGCGATGTGCTTGGCGCAGTTGGGGCAGGCCATCCCGCCGACCTTGAACGTGACCGTGTCGGCGGTCCGGGTCGAGGTGCAGGCGGATGCGCCCGCGATGCACGCGGCGGCGAGAGCGATGATCGACGCGCGAACTGGCATGGTGGCTCCTCCGGGCGGCCCGCGGGACGCGGAGCCAAGTCTAGCCGCACGCCGCCCCTCTACTCCAGGTCCGCGGGTCGCGACACGGCTTCGCACCTCGCCCCGTAGTGCAGCCGCAGGTACCGCGCCACGTAGTCCACGATGCTGTTGCACTCGGGGATGTCGGGGTTGCTGGTCGCCCCCATCGGCTCGAACCGCATCCCCTGGAACCGCACCACCGCCTCCTCGATCGAGAGCCCGAACTGCAGGGCGAGGCTGAAGGCCCGGCAGAAGGCCTGGCACATCCCCGACATCGTCGAGCCTTCCTTCGACATCTTGATGAAGATCTCCCCCGGCTTGCCGTCCGGGTAGAGGCCGACCGTCAGGTAGCCCTCGTGGCGGTTGATCGAGAACTTGTGGGTGACTGACTCGCGGGTGGTCGGGAGCGATTGGCGGCACGCAACCATCGGGGCGTCCTCTGGAGTGTCCTCGGGCATAGCCGTGCAGAATAGCCGCACGGCATGAGTCGATTTGGCTCACCCGGGGTGGTGAAGCCCCCGGGCGGCGTCGTCCGATATCGGCCGCGCCGGAAAGCCGCCCCCAGAAATGCCCATCAAGCCCCTCCGAGCCCCGCGGCGGGGCGATCCTTGCTTCAGGCCCCGGCAGGGCCGATACTTATCCGCGAGAACCCGTGCCAGACACCCCCGTAAAGCCCGCCGCCCGCCCGCCCCGCGCCACGATCGCCGGCCTTTCGGCGCTCCTGGTGGTGGGTGTGCTCCTGGGGGCATCGCTGAGCGGTGCGGAGACGGCCGCCCTCGGCGCCCGATCCGAGGCCGCCCATCGCGACCGCCTGGCACCGCGACAGTTCGCCGCGTCGCTCGCGCGGGCCGTCCGGGAGCTGGTGGGCGAGCCGCAGAAGCCGGTTCTCCAGCCCGCCTGGGTGGCCGTGGCGCCGTCGGCCATCCGGATCGAGGCGGCGCCCACAGAGGCCGCGCCGCTGGCTGCGCCCATCGCCCGAATCGCGTTGGCGCTGCTCGATCTCCCGCCGCCTTCGCGCCGGGCCTGAGCGAGCCGCCTGCGCCCCCTTCCGCCGGGGCGCCCAATACCGTCATCCCATCGACAAGGCACCCGGCGCGTGCGTCAGCCCCGCCGGACAGACAGGCATTCCTTTCCGCGCGCGGCAGGATGGCGACCCGGTTCGCCCCCGGCCCGCGTCAGGACCGTCCACCCATGGCAGAGCAAGGCATCCCGTTCATCGACTTCATCCTCAAGCCCATCATCGGGTCGAGGAACCAGCGGTTCGTCAAGCGGTACATGTCCCGGGTCGCGGCCATCAACGCGCTGGAGCCCAACGTCCGCACCATGACCGACGCCCAGATCCGGGCGATGCTCGAGGAGTTCCGCGAGCGGCGGAAGAAGGGCGAGAAGACCGACCAGCTCCTGATCGAGTGCTTCGCCATCGCCCGCGAGGGGATGGACCGGGCGGTCGGCATCCGCAACGTCTTCAACCCGCGGTTCGCGTTCGAGCCGGCCCAGCTGCCGGAGCCCGCCCGGTCGCTGTACATCCAGACCAAGGCGGAGATGGATGCCCGGCCGCCGGCGCCGCCCGAGGGCGAGTTCCTGGGATCGGGCGCCCCGATCCCCGGCTGGCAGCAGGGGGACATCCCCAACGAGGTCTATAACGCCGTCCGCGAGCTCTTCCCCGAGAGCCGGCCGCCCTTCCGGGCCCGCCCGTTCGACGTGCAGCTCATCGGCGGGATGGTGCTGTACCAGGGCAAGATCTCGGAGATGAAGACCGGTGAGGGCAAGACGATCGTCGCGCCGCTGGCGTGCTACCTGGCCGCGATCGAGCGCCGGCGGGTCCACGTGGTCACGGTCAACGACTACCTCGTGCAGCGCGACCGCGACTGGACCTTCCCCTACTTCCGCGCCCTGGGGATGACCGTCGGGGCGATCCACCCGATGCACATGCAGGACGAGGACGAGAAGCGGCGGATGTACATCTGCGACGTGGTCTACGGCACCACCGCCGAGTTCGGCTTCGACTACCTGCGCGACAACATGAAGCGCCGGGTCGATGAGCAGGTCCAGCGGCGCCGCGACTTCGCCATCGTGGACGAGGTGGACTCGATCCTCATCGACGAGGCCCGCACGCCGCTGATCATCAGCGGGCCCGCCCACGAGGACTCCCCCCGCTACGACCTGGCCGACCGCCTGGCGAAGCACCTGGTGGAGAAGCAGAAGCCCTGGCAGGAGCACGACGACCTCGTCCGGCGCACCAAGGAGCGGATCAAGGGGCTGGAGGGCGACATCCGCCAGGCCCGCGAGAAGTCGTCCATCCCCGGCCTGCAGCAGCAGCTGAAGGAGGCCAAGGCGGAGCTGCTGAAAGTCGAGGCCGAACGCTCGAAGTACACCCAGTACTACGAGACCGAGCTCGACCGCAAGGCCGTCCACCTCACCCACGACGGCGTGGCCGAGGCGCAGCGGGCGGCGGGCGTGGGGTCGCTCTACGTGGGCGAGAACACCGACCTCCCCCACCTCCTGGAGCAGTCGCTCCGGGCCCACGTGGTCTACCAGCGCGACCGCGACTACGTGATCATGAACATGCCCGACCAGAACACCGGGCGCACCGACCCCTCGGTGGTGATCGTGGACACCTTCACCGGCCGCCCCATGATCGGGCGGCAGTGGTCCGACGGGCTGCACCAGGCGGTGGAGGCCAAGGAGAAGGTCCCCGTCAAGCAGGAGACGCAGACCGTCGCCACGGTGACCATCCAGAACTTCTTCAAGATGTACAAACGCCTGGCGGGCATGACGGGCACCGCCGACACCGAGGCCCAGGAGTTTCACGACATCTACCGCCTTGACGTCGTCTCCATCCCCACCAACCAGCCGATGATCCGGCGCGACTTCGACGACCTGATGTTCCTCCGCGAGAAGGACAAGTGGAGCACGATCGTGGACGAGATCAAGGCGTTCCACGACGTCGGGCGGCCCGTGCTGGTGGGCACCACCAGCGTCGAGAAGTCCGAGCGGCTGAGCAAGATGCTGACCCAGAAGCACGGGATCAAGCACGAGGTGCTCAACGCCAAGCAGCACGAGCGCGAGGCCCACATCATCGAGAACGCCGGGCAGCTGGGGGCGGTGATGATCGCCACCAACATGGCCGGGCGCGGCACCGACATCAAGCTGGGCAGCTTCACCCGCGAGCAGCTCCTGGACCACTGGCTCCGGCGGGGGATCGCCCCCCGGGCCGTGACCCTGGAGATGACCGAGGAGCAGGTCCGCGAGCACATCTACCGCAAGGTCGCCCCCAAGGAGCTGGGGCAGCAGAAGCGCGACGTCGAGACCATGCCCTTCGCGGAGCTGGAGCTCGAGCTCCTCCGCCATTGGGCGGAGCACCACACGTGGCTGGGCGGCAAGATCGACCGCCTGAACGCGGCCCAGCTCCGCGAGGCGCTGGACGCCTCCGGCCGGTTCCTCCTGCACCGGATCCAGTGGTTCACCAACGTCGAGGAGCTCGGCGGCCTGCACGTGATCGGCACCGAGCGGCACGAGTCCCGCCGCATCGACAACCAGCTGCGGGGCCGGTCCGGGCGGCAGGGCGACCGCGGCTCATCGCGGTTCTTCGTCTCGCTCGAAGACGACCTGATGAAGATGTTCGCCGGCGAGACGCAGATGAAGATCCTGTCCCGCCTGGGCATGAAGGAGGGGGACTCGATCGAGCACCCCTGGCTCAGCAAGAGCGTCGAGCGGGCCCAGCGCAAGGTCGAAGAGCGGAACTTCCAGGTCCGCAAGAACATCCTGGAGTACGACGAGGTCATGGAGCACCAGCGGCAGCGCTTCTATGGCCTGCGCCAGCGGGTGCTCGAGGGCCGACAGACCAAGCAGGTGATCCTGGAGTACATCCGCGAGGCCGTCGCCGACGCCGCGGCCGAGTACCTCGACCGCGACTACCCCCTGGCGTGCATCGCCGAGTACGCCAAGACGAAGCTGGAGTGCTCGGTGGCCCCCGAGGGGATGCGGAACCTGGAGTCCTACGAGATCGAGAAGGTCCTGAAGGACGAGGCCAAGGCCGAGGTCCGGCACATGATCGGCGTGACCATCGGCGAGTACATCCCCGATGAGGCGTCCGAGATCGCCATCGACTTCGACGTGCAGGGCCTGATCGCCTGGGCCCGCACCCGCTTCGGCGTCGAGCTGACGCCGAAGGACCTGGAGGAGGCCGGCGCTGCCGGGTCCCGCCGCAAGGTCCAGAACCTCCTCACCGAGGCCGCGGAGGAGCGGATCGAGCAGGCCGACCTCTCGGAGCTGGGCAAGTACCTCATCCCCCACTACGGGGCCCAGCAGATGGCGTCGTGGGTCCGAAACAAGTTCGGCATCGAGGTCAGCCCGGAGGAGCTGCTGAAGGCCCAGGGCGAGCGGGACAACTCCGCGGCCAAGCTGCTCACCCAGCGGGCCGATGAGCTGTACCGCCGGCGCGAGATCGAGTACCCCGTCGAGTTCCTGATGGATGTGACCATGCTGCTGATGCGGCAGAACCCGGCCTACGCGGCGCAGCAGCTGGTGGGGTGGGCGAACCGCCGCTTCGGGCTGGAGTGGACGGAGGAGAAGCTCCGGACGACCACCCCGGCGCAGGTCCGCGAGGAGTTGCTGGTCGCGAGCGCGGCGTGGCTCGATTCCGGGGCGCTGGAGAAGGCCGTCGCCGAGGGGCAGGCCCTGGCGACCGACGACGAGCTCGACGCCCACCTCCGCGGGCGCTACAGCACGCCCCTGCCGCACTGGATGCGGAACCTGGAGGGCGAGGAGCGGGCCGAGGCGATCCAGTCGCGGGTCGAGAGCGTGCTGCGCTCCGAGCTGGTCCAGTTCGAGCAGACGATCCTGCTTCAGCACCTGGACCACGCGTGGAAAGACCACCTCTACGGCATGGACCAGTTGCGGGATGTGATCAACTTCCGCGCCTTCAGCCAGCAGGACCCGCGGACCGAGTACAAGCGGGAGGGCTCGCGCCTGTTCAAGCAGATGCTCGACGGCGTCCGGGAGCGGATCACGGACGATGTCTTCCGGGTGCGGCTGGTTCCCAGCGTCCCCCAGCCGCAGTCACCCGTCCCGGGCATGCCGCGCGCCCCCTCCGGGACGGGGATTCCCGGGGGCGCCCCCGCGCCGATGATGTCCACCTCGATTTCCGGGCCCAACATGGGAGGGGGCGGCCGGGCGTAGGCCTTCCAGAGGCCGGGATCAGATGAGGGCCGGCCGCGTATGGACACGGTGAGCCGGCGCGGGCGGTATGCTCAGGCGGCGCCTCTGCGCGCCAAACCCTCCGCGGAGTGCCCCACGATGCCCGCTCACCCCGCCCGCAGCCCTTGCCCGGCCCGTCCGTCACGCCCCGCCTTCACCCTCATCGAGCTGCTGATCGTCGTCGGGATCATCTCGATCCTGCTGGCCGCGGCCGTCGTGGTCGGGGTGCGGGTGACCAGCTCAGGCAAGCAGCGGGTGACCGAGGGGATCATCAAGGCCCTCGACACGTCGCTCTCCAGCTACGTGAGCTCGCAGGAGCGGATCCCGCCGCCCTACGTCGTCGATCCCGACCCGGCGAACCCCACGAACCCGGGCCAGACGAAGTACATCCAGCCGGTCGCCGACGCGCGCAATGGCCAGCCGGGCCCGGACGGCACGAACCAGATGATCAACAGCGTGGGGCTGTACCTCACGCAGCTCTACGAGACGGAGGGCGGCTCGTCGATGCTGTCCGGCATCGATCCAAAGTACCTGCGCAAGCACCACCCGGACTTCGTCTCGGGCGCACGGAACTGGGCCCTCCAGCCCGAGCTGCTGACGGTGTTCGACGGGTGGGGCCAACCGATCCGGTACGTGCACCCGGCGTTCAAGGGGATTTTCCCGCAGGGGAGCAACCCGCTGCTGTACCTGCCGGTCTCGCAGCTCGCCGGGGATGCCCCACCGGGGACCCAGTACGGGATCACGTCGATCCGGCGGACGGGGAAGGTGCCGGTCGGCTCTCCGTCGCCGGACGCGGACGCGGGGTTTCCGGCGACGAACCGCCCCTATTTCTACTCCATCGGCCCTGACGGCAAGGCCGGGTACGAACACGATAGCAACTACGTGGCGGTGAACGATTTCAACGCGGACAACGTCTGGGCGGGCACCGCGCCGCGGTACGAGAAGTAAGGGGCCTCAACGCCGCCGGCCGCCTGCCCGATCAAGCAAGGGCCGTTGCCCTCCCGGGGCACGGCCTATCATGCGGTCCTTCCGGGGTGTAGCGCAGCTTGGTAGCGCGTCTCGTTCGGGACGAGAAGGTCGTAGGTTCAAATCCTATCACCCCGACTTTTCGAGAGATCAAGCCCTTCGACGAGCACGTCGAAGGGCTTGATCGTTGCAGGGACGAGACCTACGTCATCCACGCGGCAGTGAACGCCATGGCCAAGCGGACGTCCAGCAGGTCAACGAGGGGCGCCCACCCCGCCTCCCCCAAGGCGGCCGCCGGTCCCGCCGCCGAGCGGGTCGGCACGAAGTCCCAGGGATTCACGGACGCGGAACGAGCCGCGATGAAGGAGCGCGCCCGGGAGCTGAAGGCGGAGGCTCGCGCCGGCAAGAACACGGCGGACGGGGAACGCGCTGTGCTCGCGAAGCTCGCCGAGATGCCGCAGCCGGATCGCACCCTGGGCCAGCGGATCCATGCGATCGTCAGGGCCAATGCGCCCGCCCTGTCGCCGAAACTCTGGTACGGGATGCCGGCGTACGCCAACAGGCACGGCAAGGTCGTCTGCTTCTTCCAGTCCGCGACGAAGTTCAAGACGAGGTACGCATCGTTCGCCTTCTGCGACGCCGCGAACCTCGACGAGGGGGCCGGGGGGTTGTGGCCGACTGGCTTCGGGCTGAAGGCGCTGACCGCCGCCGATGAGGCCAAAATCGGCGCGCTCGTGAAGAAAGCGGTGACCTGAGAGCCAAGCTCGCCGCTCGTGCGCACCATCGCCTCACGAATCACGTCAAGGTGGCTTTCTCACAGGGCGTTGCTCGAGGCCGAGGGCCGCGCCCAGCTCCGCGTCCAGTTCGCGAGCGCCCGGCGGCCCGGTGGCCAGGCGGAAGCCGCCGACATCGTCCCACATCGCCCACCCGATGCCGGCCTCCTGAAGCGCTGCGCCCACCTCGCGGTGCCAGCGCAGCCGGCTCTCGCGCGGGGCGGGAGCGGCGTGGACGCCGAACTCGCCGCAGTAGACCGCCGCTTTGTGCCGCCTCGCCCACTCCGCGGCGCGCCCGATCTGTGCCCGCAGCGCCCCGGGCGTCCACGGGTCGGTCGTGCCCTCGCGCGCCGACCAGCGGAGCGCCTCGCGGGAGTCCTTCGGCAGCGTGTCGGCCAGCCGCTCCAGGTCGCCGCGCTCCGCAGGCCACGGCACATCCTTCATCCCCTTCCACGGCGGGAAGCCCCAGGTGGCCCCCTGGTGGGTGAAGTTGTGCGGGCTGTAGAAGTGGAACGAGTAGACCGTGCTGCCATCTTCCAGCGGCGCCAGCCTCAGCAGGCCGTCGATGCCGCCGTACTCGGCGCCGGTCGCGATGATGGTGTGCCGACCGGCGGCCCCACGTACCGCGGCGGCGATCCGCCGCTGGGCGTCGTGCCAGTGGTCCGCGTCGGCCAGGTCGTGCGGCTCGTTGAGCAGTTCCAGGAACACGCGGTCCGGGTCGGTCGCGTCCAGACGGGCCGCCAGCGCCCGCCACATCCGTTCGAGTTCCCCAAACCGCCCGGCGTGCGACGCCCCCCGCGGCCGGATCCAGGGCGTCCGGCTCCAGTGGGCATCGACCACGACGGCCAGGCCGGCATCGAGGCACCGCCGGGCCGCGTCCTGATACTCGGCGCACTCGGCCGCCCGCAGCGCGCCGGTCGCGTCGTCCCAGAGCCACGAGGGCTCGAAGGGCAGGCGGACGTGCGTCAACCCGGCGGCCGCCAGCGCTGCCAGCTCGGCCGGCGGGATAAAGGCCCGCCGGGCCTGCTCGCCCTGCGCGTGGGGGTACCACATCCAATGCGAGAGGTTGACACCCCGCGCCAGGCGCCCGACACGCCCGGGAGCGACCCCACCCCTTGGCGGCGGTTCCTGCCCCGCCACGACCCCGGGCGCGGCACACGCGGCGGCCGCGGCGCCCAGCGTAGCAACGAAGGTGCGGCGGTCCATGGGTGCAGGATACCGCGCGCGCACGCGCGGCCGGCAACCTCCCGTGGGGCGTGGGGGGACTTGCCGTCCAGCGACGCGTCGGATGGGGCGGCTCGCGCTTCCGGGCGCGACCTGTCGCCGGTATGCTCCGGGCGCACATGAACCTGTACGTCGGCACCAGCGGCTATTCGTACCCGGAGTGGAAGGGCACGTTCTACCCCAAGGACCTGCCCTCCAAGGGCTTCCTCCGCTACTACGGCGAGCGCTTCCGCACCGTCGAGATCAACAACTCGTTCTACCGGATGCCCAAGCCCTCGGTGCTGGAGGCCTGGGCCGCGGAGGTGCCGGAGGACTTCCGGTTTGTCCTCAAGGCCCCGCAGCGGATCACGCACTTCCAGCGGCTGAAGGATGCCGGCGACTCGGTGTCGTACCTGTTCCAGGTGGCGGAGGGGCTCCAGCAGCGGCTCGGCCCGGTGCTGTTCCAGCTCCCGCCGAACCTGAAGAAGGACCTCCCGCGCCTGCGCGACTTCCTCGCCCTGCTCCCCCGGCGCCGTCGGGCGGCCTTCGAGTTCCGGCACGAGTCCTGGCTGGATGAGGAGACTTTCGGGCTCCTGCGCGAGCACGGGGCGGCGCTGTGCATCGCCGAGGCCGAGGAGGGCGTCGAGGTGCCGTTCGTCTCGACGGCCGACTGGGGGTACCTGCGGCTGCGGATGCCCGACTACACGAAGGCGGACCTGAAAGCGTGGCTGGGGCGCGTCCGCGGGCAGGGCTGGGGCGAGGCCTTCGTTTTCTTCAAGCACGAGGATGAGGGCAAGGGCCCGGAGATGGCGCGGCAGTTCCTGGATCTCGCGAAGTAGAGTGCTCCGGCGCCCGCCCGGCGTCAGTCGCGATAGCTGGTGTGGCAGTCCTTGCAGGAGGCGCCCACCTTCGCGAAGGCCGCGGAGAGCTCGCTGCGGTCCCGCTCCCCCGCCGCGAGCAGGTCCTCGAGGGCCTTGGCCAGGTCGGCGCCCTGGCGCATCTTCGCGCCGAACTCCGCGGGGTGCGAGCGAGTCCGCTCGCCCTCGGCCATCACGCGGAACAGGTCCACCATCCGGCCGGCCTCGGCCGCGGGCACCAGGTCCGGATGGTCCGCGGGGGCGGCCCACCCGGCGCGCTCGGCCGCGTGCAGGTGCTCCCAGGCGTGGTCGATCTCGACCATCCCCTGCACGAACTCCGTGGGGCGGGAGACCTCCGGGAACTCCGGGGAGACCGCCTCGATCTCGTGCAGCGCGAGGGCCGCGGCCGCGGCCGTGCAGGCGTACAGCCCCGCGTAGCTGGGGGATGTGCCGGCGACTCTCATCCGCTCGACCATGGCCTGCGGCGTGGACCACCCGAGGCTGGCGGCGACCGTCCCGGCTGCGCCCGCGCTGCGGTGCTTGCCGTGGTGGCAGTGGATATACACCGGCCCGCGAGCCAGGGAGTCGCGTACGGCCCGGGCCAGCTCCAGCCGGCGCGGCTGGTCGATGCCGTTGTAGCCGATGGGCAGGTGGATGTAGCGAAGCCCTCTGGCACTCGCCAGTTCCAGGTCGGGAGCGGCCCCATCGACACTGATGACCGTCCGCACGCCCATGACGGCCAGCGCGTCGAATCCCGCCGGCCCCTCCGGCACGCTGCCGGAGTAGAACCCCTCGTGGAAGGCGACGACGTTGTGCAGGCCGGGGTAGTCGCGGGGGGCTGTCTCGACGACGGAAGGCCCGGATGGCGGGCGCACCGGGGGCGGCTTCTCCCGCGTCCGGACGGACACGCACGAGGCGATCAGCGCCGCCGCCAGCACCGCCGTCGCGCCCACTCTCCTCAGGCCGCACTGCATCGATTCTGGGGTCCTTCCTGCTGGATCGTATGGGGAACTCACGCTCGCGGTTGCACCCGGGTTCGCCCGGGCGCTGCATTTCGGGCCCGCGGCCGGTACAGTGAGGCCGGTGTCCCGCCCCATCCCCCATACGCAGGCCGGCGCCTGGCCCGGCGAGCCCCCGCCGGGGCGCTTCGCGTCGCTGGTCCGCGCGAGATCGCCCGAGGGCTGCCGCGTCGCTCTCCTCGGGCTCCCCGACGACCTCGGCGTCCGGCTGAACGGCGGGCGCCCGGGCGCGGTCGGCGGCCCCGCGGCCCTCCGCGCCGCCCTCGCCCGGTACGGGACCGCCGAGCCGGCCGGGTGGTCCTGGCCCGCCGTGTTCGACGCCGGAGATGTGATCCCCGCCACCGGCAACGACCCGGATGCGCTCGCCGAGACGCACCGCCGCATCACCGAGGCCACGCTCGCCATCCTCGACCTGGGCCTCCTCCCCATCGCGATCGGCGGCGGGCACGACCTGACGTACCCGTTCGTCCGGGCAGTGGCGCCGCGCATCCAGAACGGGCCTCTGGGCGGCGTGTACTTCGATGCGCACCTCGACGTGCGCGAGACCGTCGGCTCGGGCATGCCGTTCCGCCGTCTGATCGAGGAGTTCGGCGTCAAGCCCCTGGTCAACATCGGCTTCAACCCGCTCGTCAACTCGCGCGAGCACCACGACTGGTTCATCGCCCGGGGCGGGTTCTTCCGGCCCATGCCCGGCGGCCAGTGGCCGGAGTTCGGCAAACCGCAGTTCGTCAGCGTGGACCTCGACTCGATCGACGCCTCGCAGGCTCCCGGTGTCAGCGCCCCCAATCCCGCGGGGCTGCTCACGCACGACGTCGCCCGGGCTCTGACGGCCGCGGGCCGCTGCCCGGCCGTGCGGTGCCTGGACCTCATGGAGCTGAATCCCCTGTTCGATCCGGATGGGCGGACCGCGCGGTGCGCGGCCCATCTGCTCCTCTCGTTCCTGCACGGCTTCGCGGAGCGCCCAGGAGGGGGGGCGTGAGCCTGGTCATCCGCAACGCCCGGGTGCTCACGCTCGCGGGAGATCGCCCGCGCCGCGGGCGCGCTCTGGGCGATCTTGGCGTGCTGGAGCGCGCCGATGTCGCGCTCGAGGGCGACCGCATCCGCGAGGTGAGCCGGGGCATCCCCGCCCCGGGCGTGCCCGGCGCACGGGAGATGGACGCCGCCGGCCGGGTCCTGATGCCCGCGTTCGTGGACTGCCACACCCACGCCTGCTGGGCCGGGTCGCGCGTGGACGAGTGGGACCGCAAGCTCCAGGGTGTGACGTACCTCGAACTGCTCAGAGCCGGCGGCGGGATCATGTCCACCGTCCGCGCTGTCCGCGCCGCCGGCGAGGCCGAACTGGCCGGGCTCCTCGGCTCCCGCCTCACCCAGATGGCCCGCGCCGGCACGCTCGCGGCGGAAGTGAAGAGCGGCTACGGCCTGACGCTCGAGCACGAGCTCAAGATGCTCCGCGTCATCCGGTCCGTGCTCACCTCTCCACCCCCCCACCTCTTCCCCTCTTCGGTTGTCCCCACCGCCCTGCTGGGCCACGCCCTCGACCCGGACACGCCGGGCTTCGTGGACCGCACCATCAACGAGACCCTCCCCGCTGTCAGCCGCGAGTTCCCCGGCATCACCCTGGATGCCTTCTGCGAGCAGTCGGCGTGGTCCCTGGCCGACACCGTCCGCCTGCTCTCCAGCGCCCGCGAGCTTGGCCACCCTGTCCGGGTCCACGCGGACCAGTTCAACTCCCTGGGCATGATCCCTGAGGCCATCCGGCTCAACGCCCGCTCCGTCGATCACCTCGAGGCCAGCACACCCGCCGACATCGACCTGCTGGCCGCGTCGAATACCTTCGGGGTCATCCTTCCCGCCTGCGGCTTCCACCTCGACGGTCGCTACGCGGGCGCCCGCCGCTTCGTGGATGCCGGCGGCCTCCTCGCCCTAGCCACCAACTTCAACCCCGGCTCAGCGCCAACGCCCTCCGTGCCCATGGCGATCGCCCTGGCGGTGCGCCACTGCGGCCTCTCCCCCGCGGAGGCCATCAGCGCCGCGACCCTCAATGCGGCCGCGTTGCTCGGCCTCCACGACCGCGGCCAGATCTCTCCGGGCCAGCGCGCCGATCTGATCCTCCTGCGCCACACCGACGAGCGGATGCTCGCCTACGAGTTTGGTGCGGACCCGATCGACGCGGTCATCCGGTCAGGGACGGTGATCAATGGGGCCTGACACCACCACGATCGCTTCACCGGCTCACCCTCTCACCGTATCATCCGCCGTGTCCCCTGTCCCCGCCCCCGTCTCCACTCAGCGCGACGCCCAGGCCGCCCGCGCCTCCGCGCAGAAGGTCGTCGAGGTCCACCGCCGCCTCGCCGACTGGCTGCGCCTCGGCGTGACGCTGCCGCAGGTGGACCGCTTCGTCGCCGCCACGCTCGAGGACCTGCACTGCCGCTCCTGCTTCCTCGGCTACAGGGTCCCCAAGACCCCCGCCTTCCCCTCCCACGCCTGCCTGTCGGTCAACGACTGCGTCGTCCACGGCACCGCGGCCTCGCACCTCCGGCCCCTCAAGCCCGGCGATGTGCTGAAGGTGGACATCGGCGTCACCTTCGAGGGCTGGATCGGGGATGCCGCCTGGACCTACCTCTTCGGCGAGCCCTCGGAGGAGGTCCGCAAGCTGGCCGCGTGCGGCAAGGAGTCGCTCCGGCGCGGGATCACGCGCCTGGGCCCGGGCATCCCGTATATCGAGTGGGCCCGCGCTGTCCAGGCGCACGTGGAGCACGAGTGCGGCTTCCACCTGATCCGCGGCCTCGGGGGCCACGGCTACGGCCGCAAGCTCCACGCCCCGCCCTACGTCTCCAACACCGTCCCCACCTACACCGGCGAGTGGTCCGACGCCTACACACCCGCCCGGCCCGGCACGCTGGTCGCCCTGGAGCCCATGGTCGCCGTCGGAACCGGCCGCACGACCCAGCGCAAGAGCGAGTGGCCGGTCTACACCGCCGACGGGTCGCTCAGCGTCCACTACGAGCACGATGTGCTGATCGCCGAGAGCGGGCCGATCGTGCTGACCGAGGGGATGGAGGACCTCGCGGATGTCGTGACCCGCTGACGCCGTTGGGCGGCTCGGTCGAGGCTCGCGCCGGCCCTTCCTACGATGGCCTCTCATGACCAGGACGGTGTACCTCGAGACGTTCGGGTGCCAGATGAACGAGCTGGATTCGGAGCTCGTCTCGGGGGCGCTGCGCGCGCTGGGGTACGGGTTCACGGATGAGCCGGCGCGGGCGGATGTGGTGCTCTACAACACCTGCTCGGTGCGGGAGCACGCGGAGCAGAAGGTCTGGTCGCGGCTGGGGGAGCTGGCGATCCGCAAGCGCCGCGAGCCGGCGCTGGTGGTCGGCGTGCTGGGGTGCATGGCGGAGCGGGATGGGGTGGACCTGATCCGGCGGATGCCGGTGGTGGATGTGCTGTGCGGGCCGGGGGAGCTGGACAAGCTGCCCTCGCTGCTGGACAACGCGGTGAGGACGCGGGCAGCGCTCGAGAGCGACGCAGGGACGGAGAGACGCAGTGACGGAGGGAGGGAGCGGCGGAAGAGGGAGCTGGTGTCGGCCCGGGAGGTGGCGCTGCAGGGCGGGAGCTCGCGGCGGAGCGCGACGCTGGCCGCGGCGGCGGACTCGCTGGAGATGCTGGACCTCTCGCGGATGATCTCGCCGGTGGACCACGGCACGGGCGGGCACGCCGCCCGCGGCTCGGCGTACGTGCGGATCACGCGGGGGTGCAACAAGTTCTGCACCTACTGCGTGGTGCCGTTCACCCGCGGGGCGGAGGTGCACCGGCCGCCGGACCACATCGTGGAGGAGTGCCGGAGGCTGGCCGATGCCGGCGTCGCCGAGGTGACGCTGCTGGGGCAGACGGTGAACCACTACCGCTTCGAGCACGGCGCGGCCGTGACGGTCGGCGGCGTGGTGCAGCCGCAGAAGGGGCGTTCGTACGCGGGCGGGCACCGGCGCGACCCGTTCGCCGGGGAGTGGACGACGACCTTCGCCGGCCTGCTGGCGCGGATCCACGAGGAGGTTCCGGCGATCCGGCGGCTGCGCTTCGTGACGAGTTACCCGCGGGACTTCGGGGACGATGTGCTGGAAACGATCCGCGACCACCCGCGGATCTGCCGCTACCTGCACGTCCCGGCGCAGAGCGGGAGCAACCGGCTTCTGAAGGCGATGAACCGCGGGTACACCGTCGAGGAGTACGAGGAGTTCCTGGCGCGGGCGCGGGCGCACCTCGACCAGCCGGAGATCGGCCGGCCGCTGATGGTCTCGGGGGACATCATCGTGGGGTTCCCGGGCGAGACGGAGGAGGACTTCGAGGCGACGGTGGCCCTGGTGGAGCGGGCGTGGTACAAGAACTGCTTCATCTTCAAGTACTCGCCGCGCCCGGGGACGACGGCGTACGACAAGCTGCCGGACGATGTGCCGGATGAGGTGAAGCGGCGGCGGAACAACGCCCTGCTGGCGGTGCAGGGCCGGATCAGCGACGAGATCAGCCGCGGGCAGGTGGGGCGGACGGTGGAGGTGTTCGTGGAGGGGGTGTCGAGGAAAGCGCAAAGCGCCAAGCGCAAGATGCACGTGCAGAAGGGGCCGGTGGCACTCACCGTGAACGGAAAGGGCGTTCACGGCGGGTCGGCGTGCGCGATCGACCTGGAACTGGAGGATGCGGCAGCCGACGCGTCGCATGCCCCGCTCGGGGCCGTTCAGATGTCGGGGCGGACCGACGGGGACCTTATCGTGTTCTTCGGCGTCCCCGAGTCGGAGGCGGGCTCACTCGTGGGCGCGATCGTGCCCGTTCGGGTGGACCGCGCGGACCGGTTGAGCCTTCACGGCGCGATGGTGTAGAGACGCGGCGGCGCCGCGGCCCGCGTGCTAACGCAGCGCGGTTCCGCCGGAGCATGATGGCGTCAGGGCGGCGGGACCTCGCCGTCGGTGAACCGTTCTCGGGCGCGACGCTTGGCGGCGAGCAGGCCGTCGGCGTCGGGCCTGGAATCGGGCTCGGGCGCGGGACGGAGCGTCGGCGCCGGGACGGCGAGTTCATCCTGGACCTGCGCGACCTTGGCTGCGGCCATGCGGGCCTGACGGCGGCGCTCTCGCTCGGCCTCGATGACCTGAACGGCGGCGTCTTCCGAGAGGGCAGCGCCCGCCGCCGGGGCCGCGGCCGCTTCGACCTGCTCATCCCGGGCGCGGAGGCGGGAGATGGTCGCGGCCGCCTCGTGGCCCCGCTGGCGGACGGCCTCGGCGGCGGCCTGGCGGAGGTCCACCCCGTACTCGCGGGAGATGAAGCGGTCCCAGGCGATACGGCGGGTGGCGATGTCGAGGAGGAGGATGAGGATGGTCCAGAGGAGCAGCGGCCCCCACAGGGGCGTGCGGGCGGTGCTGGGCGGGAGCGTGGAACGGTCGAAGAGGCCGGCGAGGTTGGCTGTCTGCCCGACCGCCCCGGGACCGAAGAGATCGTGAACCCTGCCCCCGGTCTCCGAGGCCAGGGACCGGAGGAGGGCCGTGTTGGTGGTCAGGCTGCGGAACTCGATCCCGGCCGCGAGAGAGGCGCCGCCGATCACGGGGGCGAGTCGCTGCTGGCCGAGACGCGGCTTGAGGATGGCGAGGTAGTTCCCGCTCTCGGTGGCGGGCGCGGAGCCCTCGTACAGCCCGGGGCCGGTCTGGGTCAGCGTCGTCTCGAGGGTGCGGCCGGAGGGGGTGTAGACGGTCGCGGGGACCACCAGGAGGTCCAGGGGGCGGCCGTCGTCGGCGCTGGCTTCCAGGCGCAGGCGGAGCGTGTCGGACTCGACGTTGCTGGCCAGCTCGAAGCGGCCCGGGGCGCCGGCTCGCGAGGTGCCGCGCGCGATCTGGGTCCAGAGCTGGTCGTAACCGGGCCAGCCGCTGTCCAGCCAGGGGCGCGCCCACGTGTGGGCGTCGGAGGTGAACGCCGTAACACGCCCCAGCTCGACGCTCCAGTGGGCGAGCAGGGGCTCCCCGGTCGGCGCGGCCATGGCGTAGGTGATGGTGGGCTCGGGGCGGCGCTGCGTCAGGACCAGACCGCCGAGGGGCGGGGGCGTCTCCAGCCCGGCCGTGAGAGGCGAGGCCGACGGCAGGAGGACGGGCTGGAACATGCCCTCGCGGACCAGCGGCGTACGGACGACGCGGATGGCCTTGAGGAAGAACCGCGGAAGCAGGGCGGGGTTGGTGACGGGATAGAACTGCCCCCCGCCGCGCTGGGCCATCTGGCCCATCGTGCCGCTGTCCATCTCGTCGCCGACGCCGATGGTGCTGACGGTGATGCCGTCCTCGGCCTTCATCTTCTCGGCCTTGGCGGGGAGGCTGTCAGCGCCCATGGAGCGGCCGTCTGAGAGGACGATGACGTGCTTGACGGCGGCGCGAGCGCCCCGCAGCTGGAGGCGGGCCTCCGCGAGCGCGGGGCCGAGGATGGTCCCGCCGCCGGGGCCGATGGAGAGGACGCGCTCGGAGATCGCCTTGGGATCGGTGTTCGGGCCGAGCGGGACCAGGACGGAGGTCATGCTGTTGAAGGTGATGACGCCGACAAGGTCCTTCCGGTCGAGGGTTCGGATCGCCATCGCCGTGGATTCGTTGGCGATCTCCTGCTGCGAGCGGACGGAGCCGAAGACCGCGCGCCCCATGGAGCCGGAGTTGTCGATCACAAACACGATGGCTGCGTCGGGCTGGATGAGCTGCTCGGGCAGGTCAAGCCGGACGGGGAGGATCGGCTCTAGGGCGCTGCCCTTCCAGCCGCCCGCGCCGAACGAGTCCGGGCCGCCGACCATGACCAGGCCGCCGCCGAGGTCCCGGACGTACGCGGCCAGGGCCTCCTGGGTGGGCGGCGGGACGGACTCGACGGGGACGTTCTGGAGGATGACCAGGTCGTAGGCCTCCAGCGCCAGGATGCTGGAGGGGATGCCCTCGGCGGGGATGACAGTGACGTCCATGCCGGCGCGCCGAAGGGTCTCGGGGAGAGTGAGGCCGGGCCCGGGGAGTGCGTTGCCGACGCCGTCGGCGATGAGGATGGCGCCCTTGCCGGGGGAGACCGTGAAGGCCTCAGCGCGGTTGTTCTCCAGGCGGGTGTCGGCGCCGGCGCCCGGCCCGGAAGAGTCGGGCTCGAAGACGGCGGCGAAGCGGTGGATCTTCCCCGGCGGGAGGGGCACCTGGATGAGCTCGACGGTGCTGCCCGGCTGGAGCGTGATGCGGCGGGCGAAGCCGGGCTCCGCGCCGTTGATGTCCAGGGGCTCGCCCTCGCGGGTGAGGGTAAGGGAGCCGGCGGCCGCGACGGTCGAGCGGAGCGTGACGCGGACCGAGATCGTGGACTCGGCGGCGGCACGCGGCGGGGCATCGAGGGCCTCGACCATCACCTCGCGCGCGGCGGAGAGGGGGACCGGCACGACGTCGATGGGGATGCGCCCGGGCGCAGCGGCCTGGGCGCCGGGGGGGGTGTCGCCGGCCGCCGAGGCGGCCCCCACCAGCTCGCGCGCGGCGCTGAGGGCATCGCCGGCGGTCTGGTTGCCGTCGGAGATCAGCACCAGCCGGCCCGACGCCCCGGGCGGGATGAGGGCCGCGGCGTAGCGCAGAGCGGAGGCGATGTCCGTGCCCTCGGCCATGCGGAAGTCCAGGGTGCGGTCAGCGATGTCCCCTCGGGTAGGGGCGGCGACGGCCAGGGAGCGGCCGTCGAAGACGACCAGGCCCAGGAGGTCATCGGGGCCGCGGTCGAGCGCGGCCCGTGCGAAGAGGTCCTGGGCGAGCCGGAGGGGGTCCCGGGGCTTGCCGTCGGCATCCGGGCCGAGGGCGGCGAACATGCGGACGGAGCTGGAGACATCCACCACGCCGATGACGGCGATGCGGTCGGTACGGCGGATGCTGCTGGCGCCCGCGAGCATCGCCGAGACGAGGGCGATGACGGTGACGCGGAGGAGGACGGCTGAGAGCCGGCGGGCCCGGCTCATGGAAGAGAACCAGCGCAGCCCCGCCCACGCGATCGGGATGGCCAGGAGAATCAGGAGGAGCCAGGCGGGGTGCTCGAAGGTGACGGACACGCGGGAAGGCTAGGGAAGAGATTCCCGTGACCGCACGGCTGTCGGGGCGGATGGCGACGGCCGGGCCATGGCAACATGCCGCGGCCACAACCCGCGTTGGAACCGGAAGAACCCGGGATCGTCCTGGATCCCGCTGCTTTCCTGGTTCAACCTGCGGGCGCAGCGCCGCCGGGTCATGCGCGAGGTCGAGATGATCAAGCACATTCGCGAGCAGGTCGCTGCGAACGAGGCGTACCGCGCCGCGCGCAAGGGGCTTCGCCGACAGCCCTAGCGCTACCCCGGGGGGTCGGCCACGATCTTCTCAAGCGCGCGGACGAGGGCTCGGGAGCCGACCTCCCCCTGCTCCAAGGCGGCGTCGAGTCGGCCGAACTCGCGGCCCTTGCGGAGCAGGAGGATGGTGGGGAGCGTGGAGACGTTGAGGCGAGTCATGGCGGCCCGGGCGTCGAGGTTGCCGGTGTCGGCGGCGGAGACGTCGAGGTAGACCGGGACGGTGTGCTCGGTGATCCAGTCGGTGACGCGGGAGCGGTTGAGGGCGCCGGCCTTGAGGTCGCGGCAGGGCTCGGAGGAGTCGGCGGTGACGAGGATCAGGACGGGCTTGCCGGAGTCCTCCGCGCGGGAGCGGGCCTCCTCGAGGGGTCACAGCGCGGTTGAAGCAGACGGGGACGGCGGGGACGCCGCAGGAGCGCGAGCACATCGCCAGCCACGCGACGAGGGTGACGACGAGGAGGGCGAGCATGAAGTTGAGGGCCTTGGCCATGGCTGGGACGGACGGGGGGCTGGGGGAGCGGGGCTGGCACTGCTGCGCGGCGAGGACGCCGCGAGCAGTGGCACCCGGGGGGATTGGAGGCTAGTCCGGGGGGCTGGCGGTGGCGGCGGGGCAGCACTACCTGGGGTCGGGCGGGGCGTACGCGGTGGCGGCGATCTCGGGGACGGTCAACCTGGATGCGATCACGCTCTCCAATGCGCAGATCGCGGAGACGGGGCGGCTGGACCCCGACGTGGCGTGGCGGGCGATCCTGGTGGCGGCCATCTCGAACCTGTTCTTCAAGCTGGGGGCGGCGGCGATGCTGGGGCCGCGCCGGCTGGCGGCGCTGATGGCGGCGGCGTTCGCGGTGCACGTGCTGTGCGCCCTGGGGCTGATCCTGTTCTGGCCTTCGGGGGTCGCGGTTGCCCTTCCGGGGGCGCCCTAGTTGGCGCGGTTTGGTACGATGGCGCGGGCGGCGGCTTCCGGCCGGGGCTCGCGCTTGAGGAGGTCTGCCATGCACTGGAAGGGACTCGTTCCCCCCGCGCCGTGCGGGAACGCCTGATGCGTTTCACGGTTACGAGCAAGCTGTGGTTGAGCCTCGCCCTTCTGGTGGCGATTGGTCTGTTCGCGCTCGTGCTTACGTCCCGGGGGCTCAAGCGGGTGGAACGTGAGATCCGGCACCTTGCCGAGGTCAACGAGCCGGCCAAGTCGGCGACCCACGAGATGGAGATCAACGTCAACGGGATCGCCATCGGCACGCTGGGCTACCTGGGGGTGCCGGACCCCCGCTTCCGGGAGTTGATCAGCAAGGACGATGCGGACTTCGAGCGGTTTCACAGCCAGTACCTCGGCGTCGCGGCGACGGAGCAGGAGCGGGAGTTCGGGCGCTTGATGAGGAGCCTGTACGACCGGTTCCGGGACCTGGGGCGTGAGCTGCTCGACGGGCGGGACGAGCAGGAGGCCCGGTACGGGGCGCTGCTGGCGACCTTCGAGGAGATGGACGGGGTCATCGACAACCAGCTTCGGCCGGGCCTCGATCCGCGGCGTCCGGGCGACGCGGCGACGCTGGAGGCGCTCCACAGCGTGGAGGCGGACCTGGCCGAGGTGGGGATGTGGATCGCGGACTACCACCGGTCGCACAGCCCGCGGGCGCTGGACCGGGTCGCGGCGAACGAGAGCGAGTGTCTCGCCACCCTGGGCCGCCTGGCGGAGGCCGACCTTGCTGGGGAGAAGCGCCAACAGGCGGAAGGCCTCGGGGCGGCGTTCCGCGCCGCAATGGACCGGGTTCGCCGCATCCTGGCGATCGAGGACGAGTTGACGGGCGGGAGCGAGCGGCTGATCGCCCTGCGGGGGGAGATCGACGCGCTGCTGGACGAGCGGATGCAGCCGCTGGCGGTCGAGATGCTCACCCGGCCTCGCAGAGACGCGGACGCCGTCATCGCCGCGGTCACACGCCAGATGCTGTGGCTCATGCCCCTGTTCGGGGCGGTGGTGGTGCTGGTGTGGTTCGCGCTGCTGCGGAGCGTCACGAGGCCGCTGAGCGCGCTGACCCGCGGCACCGAGATCGTGAGCCGGGGCGACTTGGGGCACCGGGTGAGCGCGGGTGGCCGGGACGAGTTCGGCGACCTGTCGAGCAAGTTCAATCAGATGGTCGATCGCCTGCAGCGGACGCTGGTTTCCAAGGAGCGTCTGGAGGAGGTGGAGCGGGCTTTGCGGCAGACGGTGGTGGCGCTGCGTGAGGAGATCGCCGAGCGGGCCAAGGCCGAGGATGCGCGGTCGCGGCTGCAGCAATCGCTGCGCCGCTCGGAGACATTCTCGGCTATCGGGGCCCTGGTCGTCGGCGTGGTCCACCAGGCCCGGAACCCGCTGTTCGGGATCTCCAGCACGTTGGATGCGATGGAGGCCCGCCTCGGCCCGCGCGAGGAGTACCGGCGGTACGTGTCGGTGCTCCGCGAGCAGGGCTCCCGACTCTCGGCCCTCATGGGCGAGCTCATGGAGTTCGCCCGGCCGCGCGACATCCGTTCCCCCGGGTCTCTCGACCGGGTGATCCGGGAGGCGATCGCGTCGTGCGCCGTGATCGCCCGGGAGGCCGGGGTGTCGCTGGTGGAGAGGATCGCCGATCCGTTGCCGATCGTGGAGATGGACCGCCCTCGGCTGGCCCGCGCCCTGGAGAGCCTGATCGAGAACGCCATTCAGTATTCTCCCGCCGGGGGGAGGGTCTCGATCGTCGCGGAGCGGGCGGAGCGGGAGGGAGCGGCCGGCGTCGCGTGCCGTGTGGCGGACGGCGGCCCCGGGATCGATGACGCGGACCTGCCGCTCATTTTCGAGCCGTTCTTTACTCGGCGGCCGGGGGGCACCGGGCTGGGCCTGGCGATTGTCCACCGGATCGTTCAAGGACACGGGGGCACGGTGACGGCGGCCAACGCGCCCGGCGGCGGGGCCCTGCTGACCATCTGGCTTCCGTCTCCTGAAGGAGCGGGGGCGCGGGAGGCGTCGGCCACCGAGGGGGCGGAGCCTTGAGCACGAAACACAGGGTCCTGCTGATCGATGACGAGCCGGGGGTGCGGTTCGGGGTCCGCGACTATCTCGAGTCGCACGGCTTCGAGGTCGACGAGGCGCAGGATTGCCGGAGCGGACAGGAGGCCTTTTGGAGGAACAGGCCGGACATCGTGGTGCTGGACTATCTCCTGCCGGACGGCGATGCCCTTGGCCTGATCTCGCCCTTGAAAGAGGCCGATGCCGAGGTGCCCATCATCATCCTCACGGCGCACGGCTCGATCGACCTGGCGGTTCGGGCTATCAAGGAGGGCGCCGACCAGTTCCTCACGAAGCCCGTTGATCTTTCCTCGCTGCTGCTGGTGCTCCGGCGCGAGATCGAGAACCGGCGGGCTCGGCAGAAGGGCCTTGTCGAGCAGGCGCGGGAGGCGCGGTGGCGGGCGGCCAACCCCTTCGTGGGCGGGAGCGCCGCGATCCGTGCGCTGCACGAAGAGGCGCGGCGGGTCGCCTCGGCCAACAGCGCGGTGATGATCTACGGTGAGACGGGCTCGGGGAAAGGGGTGCTCGCCAGGTGGCTCCACCGCAACAGCCCGCGGGCCGAGGAGCCATTCGTCGATCTGAACTGCGCCGGGCTGATGCCGGAGCTGCTCGAGAGCGAGCTCTTCGGGCATCAGAAGGGGGCCTTCACGGGCGCGGTGGGGTCCAAGTCCGGGCTCCTGGAGATGGGGCACCGGGGCACCGTGTTCCTCGACGAGATCGGCGACATGGACCTGCGAGTCCAGCCGAAGCTGCTGACCGTGCTCGAGGAGAAGCGGATCCGCCGCCTGGGCGACACCCGGGGCCGCACGGTGGACATCCGCCTCATTGCGGCGACCCACCGCAACCTCGCCGATATGGCCCGGGAGGAGAAGTTCCGCAGCGACCTCTACTACCGCATCAACACGATCCCTCTGACGGTCCCCCCTCTGCGTGAGCGGAAGGAAGACATCCTCGTTCTCGCCCGGGAGCTGCTGAGGGGCATTGCCAGCGACCTGGGGCGGGGCGAGGTTACGCTGGCGCCGGAGTCGGCGCCGGCCCTGGAGCGGTACCCGTGGCCCGGGAACATCCGCGAGCTGCGGAACGTGCTGGAGCGCGCCGTGCTTCTGAGCTCGCGCCAACAGTTGACGCCCTCGGAACTGCGATTCGACGCGACGGCCGCCGAACCGGGCGCGGGCGAGATCCCCCGCGACGGTCCGGGCGTGACGCTCCAGGAGGTGGAACGGCAGCACATCGAGCGTGTGCTCGCCGGGGCCGGCGGGCGCGTCGAGGAGGCGGCCCGGCGGCTGGGAGTCCCGCGGAGTTCCCTGTACTCCAAGCTCAAGCAGTACGGGATCGCGCCGGGCCTCGAGTCCAAGCCCTAGACACTGTGTCCAACTCCCGGACGCGGTGGTCCCCCGAGGCGTCCCCGCACCCCCAGCCGGGCCGCGAAAAACGCGGTTTGATGACCTGCTCGGACGGCACGCCCCTTGCACTGGGTCGGCCCTTGTCGGCCGCGAGGCCCGAGAGAGGAATCTCATCGGGGCCGCTTGCGCGGACCTCGACATCGCAAGAAAGGCATCTCAATGACTTGGCAAGACAGGCGAGCTGGTGCGTCGTTTCCGCGGCCCGAGGGCCTGTTCGAGAAGCTCGAGGACAGGATGGTCTTGGCGGGCAACGTCCAGGCCAGCGCGGGCGAGGTCCTGGAACTGCGCGGCGACGAGGCGGCCAACAACGTCCTGATCACGCACAACAGCCAGGGCACCATCGTTGTGTGGGGGCTGGAGGGGACGACCATCAACGGTCAGCCGTCCGCGACTTTCAACGGCGGCAACCTGGAGAAAGTGGACATCCGGCTGTTCGGGGGCAACGACACGCTCGACGTCCGCGGGCTTCGCGCCAGCACCGACATCAACATCGAGATGGACCTCGGTCACGACATCGTGCTGCTCACTCACGTGAGGGCGGGGCACAACCTCACCGTGAAGACCGACGCCGGCTACGACCGCGTCACCGCGGTGGGCATCCGGACCGGGAACGATTTCAACATCGAGACCGGGCAGGGCTACTCGAACGTCTGGGTGGCCGCCTCCACGGTCGATGGGGTGCTGAGCGTGCTCGGTCAAGACCAGTCGGACACCGTGACCGTGCGGATGTCAACCATCCGAAAGGACCTGCGGGTGAACACCGGCAAGGGCAACGACACGCTCACGGTCATCAGCACCGAAGTCGTCCTCACAGCCTCGTTCATCACCGACGAGGGGAACGACCGCGTCACAATCTCGGGGTTGAAGACCGGCCTGGACTTCAACCTGGAGGCCGGCACGGGCGATGACGTGCTGAACATGGTCAACCTCCGAGCGGGCCGGAACATCCACGTCAAGGGCGACACCGGGAAGGACGTCGTGCGCGTGCAGAACGTGTTCGCGGGCCAGGATGCGGAGTTCCTGGGGGGCGACGAGTTCGATACGTTCGTGAATCGCGGCGTCTGGAGCGGGCAGGACCTGGAGATCGTGGGCTTCGACCGGTTCATCTGAGCACCGTCTCGGGCTAGCCGGGGGGGTCGCCAGGGCCCTCGTCCGCCGGTGCGTCGGCGGCGGCGAGGGCCTGGCCGAGGGCTTGGACCAGGGCGCGGGACCCGATCTCTCCCTTCAGCAGTTCGGCGTCCAGACGCCCGATCTCGCGGCCGCGCCGGAGGAGCACGATCGCGGGGAGTTCCGATACGCCGAGACGGACCATGGCGGCCTGGGCCTCCAGGTTGCCGGTGCGGGCAGCGGAGACATCCAGGCACACGGGCTCGGTATTGGCGGCGATCCACTCGACGACGCGTGCGCTGTCGAGGGCGCCGGCGCGCAGGCGACCACACTCCTGCGACCAGTCCGCCACGACCAGGACGAGGACCGGGCGGCCGCTGTCATCCGCGCGGGCGGCGGCCTCTTGGAGGGTGAGCCCGCGCTCGAAGCCCTCGGGGTAGGCGGGGGCGCCGCAGGAACGGGAGCACATCGCCAGCCACGCGATGAGCGTGACGACGAGGAGGGCGAGCATGAAGTTCATTGCCTTGGCCATGGCTTGGATCTACCCGTCAAGCGGCTCTCGGCCGGGGTCGTAGGCGGGGTCGAGCTGCTCGATCAGCCGTTCAATGTAGCGCCAGGCGTTGAGGCGGATGCGGATCGCCCGCAGCGCTTCGGCCGGGGGGGGCGAGGGGAGGGCGGCGAAGAGCCCCCCCACTTCCGCGATCGCCCGCGCCCGCTCGGCCTCCGCCCACCGCTCCCAGCGGGCCCGCTCCGCGTCGCGGGCGGCGCTGTCGCCGGCGCCCAGGGCGGCCTCGACCGCCTCCCGCACGTCCATGATCTCCATGAGGAAGGCGGGCGGCAGGGCGCGCTCGTCGCGTCGCGGGGGGCCGCCGAGGCGCAGGAGCAGGGCGTCGGCGCAGCGCTCGGGGTCGGCGATGGTCATCCGGGCGCGGTTGAGCTCCGCCATCTCGCGGGCGGCATCCGCATCCCCGCGGGCGAGGTCCGGGTGGAGCCTCGCGGAGCGCGCCAGATACGCGCGCTCGACCACGCCGGGATCGAGGTCGAAGCGGGCCGGGAGGCCGAGCACGCTGAAGGGGTCGCCGCTCACGGCGGAGTCTACGGGCCTGCCGGGCGCGGCCCGGCGCGCCCCCCCGCCGCCCCCCGCCCCCGCGCTCACCGCCCCCCCGCCCGTTCGCTTCCCCGCCGCCGGAGCGGTACGCTACCCCTTCGTGGCGAGGCACATCGGCATCGTGGCGGTCAGTCCCGAGGGCGCTGCGCTCTTTTACCGCCAGATTCTCCGGCAGGCGGCGCACTACCTGGAGCCGCACCAGCACCCGCGCGTCTCGCTCCACAACGAGCCCCTGGCCCTCTACATCGACGCGGTGCGGGATGGGGACTGGCACAAGGTGGGCGACCTGCTCCGCCGCTCGGCGGAGATCCTCGCCCGCTGTGGGGCGGAGTTCTGCCTGACGCCCGACAACGCGGTGCAGCACGGGGTGCATCTGGCGGAGGCGGGCTCGCCGATCCCGTGGGTGATGATGCCGGAGCTGGTGGCCCGGGCGGTCGAGGGGGACCGGCGGCGGGTGGTGGGGCTGATCGGGACGAAGATGGTCACGACGGGGTCGACCTACCAGACGCACCTGGGGCTGCGGGGGATCCAGGTCCTGGCCCCGGAGCCCGACGAGGTGGACCGGATGGATGAGATCATCTTCAAGGAGCTGATCTACGGGGACATCCGGCCGGAGTCGCAGGGGGCGGTGCTGGGGATTATCCGGCACCTGCGGGAGCGGGGGTGCGAGGCGGTGATCCTGGGGTGCAGCGAGGCCCCCCTGGTGGTGACGCCGGAGAACGCCCCCTTACCTATCTATGACGCGGCCGACCTGCTCGCTCGGGGGGCCGTGCAGCGGGCGCTCCAGGCCTGAGGACGGCCGAAACCGGCGAAAAAAAGGGCGGCGATGAAGGGGGGCGCGGCCCGCCGGGGACAAGCCGGACGCCCCATCCAACGGCCCCGGCCGGAACCGTCCCCGTTCACCCGGCGAACCCAGAAGGAGCGGATAACCGCGCGGGAGCGTCGGGGGCGGCAGGAGCGCTGTCAGGAAGCCGGGGAGCGTCCCCCCGGGAGCGCTGGACGAGCACCCGCCCGTTCGGTTATCTTGCCCAAACTGTCGCCGGCGAACGACTTGCCGGCGGATGGTGGCCGGCGCGCCCCGCGCGCCGCCGAGAGAAAGGGCAGCGACCACAGCCCGCCGGCGGTGGCGCTGCCGCACGAGAGCCCGGGGCAACCCGGACCGGCCATCCATGCTGGAGCCCGCCATGAGTGCAAGGGATATCGCCGCCACGTCCGCCCCCCGCCCCCGTTCGATCCGTCGTCTCCTGAAGGCCGCGGGGCGCGCCGGGCGGGCCGGCGCCCCCACCACTCCCGCCGACGGTGGGCTCTCGCCGTTCGAGCAGCTGGAGAGCCGGGTGATGCTCTCGGGTGACCACCCGAGCTTCGACGACGTGTTCGTGAACGGGGCGACGGCGACGCTCATCGCGCTGGATGGGGGCGGGGCGGGCGCGGTGGGCGGGATCATCGACCCGTCGTTGGACAACGACGTGCTACGGTTCACCGCGCCGCAGAACGACTTCGTGCGCGTGTGGGCCGATGCGCTGAACTCCGGGAACGCGCTGGACTCGACGCTGCAGGTCTACACCCGCAACACCCAGGGCGACCCGGTGCTGGTGGCGAGCGGCTCGAACAACGGGACGCTGACGACGGGCGTCTTCAAGGACGGATGGATCGGCTTCAAGGCGGAGGCGGGGCGGGAGTACTTCGTGCAGGTCCGCGGGGAGCTGGGGACCACCGGCAACTACACGGTGCGGGTGAACGCGCTCTCGACGGGTTTCCCGGCGCTGAACCCGGCGACGGGCCTGGGGACGGCCGCGGGCTCGATCACGCTGCCCGGGAGCGACATCGTGTACGCGGTGACGACGGGCAACGGGGCGCTGTTCGACAGCCTGCTGACGATCAACGCGACGGCGGACGCGACGGACTTCGACACGCGACTGGACCTGTACGCCTCCGACGGCACGCCGCTGCGGCGCCCGGACAACTCGGTCGTCAACGACAGCGACACGGGCAACCTGAGCAACTCGTTCCTGGCCTACCGGGCGAGCCGCAGCACGCTGTACTACGTGCGCGTCCGGTCCGACCAGGTGACCGGGACGACGGCCGCGGGCAACTTCAGCGTGCGGGTGGACTCGATCGGGACGCGGATCGTGATGGACCCGGCGACGCGGCTGGGCGGGGCGGCGGCGTCGCTGCCCAATGCGCAGCTGAGCGACCTGTACGTGTTCCAGGCCCAGGGGACGGGGCTGTCGTTCGTGACGGTGGCGCCGACGCCGCTGCCGCCGCTGCAGGACTCGGCGATCCGGATCTACAGCGACCAGGGCATCCTGATCGGCTTCAACGAGCTGCCGTCGGCGATCGCGCGGATCGCCATCGGGCTTCAGGGCGGGCTGACGTACTACGCGGTGGTGGAGAACTTCGACGGCTCGGCGGGCGGGGTGTACTCGATCGCGGTGGAGGCGCACCACACGTTCAAGCAGGCGCCGGCGGCGGAGACGATCGACGACCACGTGAACACGCCGACGACGGGGACGTTCGACCAGCGGCGGCGGCAGTTCGAGCTGGCGACGCCGATCGTGTGGGGCCCGCCAGTGGCGGCGCCCGACCCCAGCCCGCTGGTCTTCCCGGGGCTGGTCACCAACCCGCCGCTGGGGAACCCGGCGCTGGCGACCGACCACAGCCAGGTGCTGCTGGCCAACGCGATCGGGCGGGTCCACGCCCCGGGCGACACCGACCTGTTCCAGTTCGTGCCGCCGGTGGACATGCTGGGCGATTTCGAGGGCTACGAGACGCCGGACATCCCGCAGGGGCAGAAGACGTACTGGCAGCGCTTCGGGCGCCCCGCTTCGCGCCTGCAGATCCTCGCCTTCGCGCAGACGCTCAACAACGCGACGATCCGGGTGCTCGATTCCAATCTGGAGGAGGTGTACGAGCTCAACAACGTGGTCCGCACGGGCGTGACCGACCCGGCGGGGATGCTCGACCCGGCCAGCTTCCCGCCGACCATCCCGGTGCCGCCGTACACGTGGACGTGGACGGCGGGGCAGCCGGCGGGGATCGAGGTCTGGGGCGGCGAGGTGTACTACCTGGAGGTGACGGGGATCGGCTCGGGGCGGTACTCGGTGCAGCTGCAGGTGGATGCGGACCAGCGGGCGGAGCCGTTCAGCGACCCGGTCTCGCAGTTCTACCCGGCCATCCCCGGGGCGGGGAACTTCGCGACGGCCAAGGACATCCCGATCAACGAGATCAGCGGGGACGGGTCGAACTACAACAACGCGGAGAACGGCGGCGTGCTCGCGCTGCCGGGGAACAACTTCCTGGCGTTGGGCGGGAACGGCTCGGGGATCAACCTGGGGCGGGGCTACGCGATGAACCTGCTGCTGCCGGCGCCGGCGGGGGCGGGTGCGGCGGTGAACCCGCTGGCGGGCGGGCTGGGGGGCAACCCCGGCAGCAAGGGCCGGATCATCCTTCAGCAGTCGGACTTCGCGGCGATCAAGCACATCGGGGAGACGCACCTCTACAAGTTCCGGGCCCTGTACACGGGGGCGACGGAGGTTCGGATCAACACGACCAACATCACCGACGAGTACTGGGAGGCCCACATCAACACCGAGGACGGCGACCCGCTGACGCCGCCCGAGATCGACATCGTCACCAAGACCAAGACCCTGAGCAGCCCGCTGGACTCCGCCCTGCGGATCTTCGACAACGACTTCCAGCAGCTGGTCTACAACAACGACAACGAGGTGACGGCCGGCGAGTACGACGTGGCCAACACGGGGGCGAGCTTCCTGAACCGGCAGTACCACCGGCGCGATGCGCGGGCGATCTTCCACGTAGAGGCCGGCAAGACGTACTACGTCCAGGTCGAGAGCGGGCAGGCACCCTTCGCGGGCGACCTCTCCACGGTGGACTGGCGGCACGCGCTGGGCGGCTACGAGATGCTGATCAACTCGATGTCCAACCTGGACTTCGTGGACGACCACGTGAACCAGTTCGACCTGAACCAGGCCACGCCCATCCCGATCGACCTGAACATCCCCAGCACCACGGCGACGCTGGGCTTCATCGACGGCGAGATCGACAACGTCCCCTCGAACCCGGCGGACTCCGACCTGTTCTTCTTCGTGGCCCCGGCCAGCGGCACGGCCCGCATCTCGGTGACGACCCGCGAGGGCGACCTCTTCGGGCGGCAGGTGACGGTGATCGACGCGGCCACGACGGCCGTGCTGGGCCAGGCGACGGCCACGGGGAGCCAGGCGGTCAACATCAACGTGCTGGCGGACCAGGGGCGGAAGTTCTTCGTGGTGGTGCAGGGAGGGAGCGGGACCGACGAGGGCCGGTACCGCGTGAGCGTCTCGGGCGTGCCGGCGCGGGACGACCTGCCGGGGAACCGGCAGTTCGGCGGCGCGTTCGTCATCGACTCGGACCTCTACGACTTCGACCGGACGGAGACGGTGACGGGCTCGATCGAGCACGCCGGGGACTCGGACGTGTTCGCGTTCGACGCGCTGACCTTCGACAGCGCCACGCTGAGCGTGCGCTCGCTGACGGCGACCCTGAGCCCGTTCGTGCGGGTGTACGAGGTGAGCGAGGACGACGTGGTGCCCGGGGTGGGCAAGCCGATCCTGCTGCAGGTGGGCTTCGGCGCGGGGACGGCGGTGCTGCCGGGCACCACCACGGTGTCGCTGACGGCGCCGCCGCGGACCTCCACCTCCAGCGGCAACTCCTACCGCACGTACTACGTCGTCGTGTCGGGCGTGAACCCGGACACGCACAAGGGGGACTACGAGCTGACGCTAACGATGACCAAGGCGACGGACGACCACCCGGACGAGAACCAGTTCACGCTGACGCGCAACCCCGAGGACACGATCTTGATCGGCCCTTCGGGCACGGGCGGGAGCAGCGGCGTGATCGAGCTCTCCGGGGACACGGACCTGTTCCAGTTCAGCGTGGGCGCGGGCGGGATCGTGACGGTGAACGCGGTCTCGCCGACGGACAGCACGCTGTTCATCGGCGTTTCGGTGTTCGACGCGGGGGGGGAGTCGCTGGTGGACATCGACACGGGCAACACCACGGTGGTGGGGCCGGACGTGTCGCAGTCGGTGGCCCGCTTCCGCTTCGCGGCCGACCGCAACGCGACGTACTTCGTGCTTATCCGGGGGCTCAACCCGGGGGGCAACACGTTCAAGACCAGCGACACGGGGAACTACCTGGTCAACCTGGGGACGCCGGTCCCGGATGACCACCCCAACGAGGGCGAGTTCCCCATCGCCACGGAGATCGCCATCACGCCGGCCAACGGGCTGGGGGCGGCGACGGGGATCATCGAGGTGGTCGAGGACACCGACCTGTTCCGGTTCACGGCCCTGGGCGACGGCAACGCCCGGATCACGATCGACACGCCGGGGAGCAACTTCACGCCGGCGCTGCGGCTGTTCGACGGCTCGACCAGCGAGATCGGCGGCATCGTGATCGACGGCGACGCCAACGACGAGGACGGCCTGGTCAACGGCTCGGTGACGCGCACGATCAGCGTGCTCACGGCGGAGACGTACTACGTGCTGGTGCTGACCGACCTGGATGTCGGCGGCTACACCGTGACCCTGCAGACGCCGCGCCCGCAGGGCGTCCCCGCGGACGACCACGCGAACGCGGGCCAGTGGGAGCTGGCGACGCTGATCCCGCTCTCGCCCCGGACCGGCGACGGGACCTCGACGGGCGTGATCGAGCTGACCGGGGACACGGACCTGTTCTTCTTCACCAGCCTGTCGGGCACCGAGGCACGCCCGCGGAAGGCGTTCGTGCAGATCGTGACGCCCACGGGGAGCTTCCTGGACGTGTCGGTGAAGGTGTTCGGGCCGGCGCAGAACCTGCTGGCCACGGACGTGTTCGGGGGCCCGGGGTTCAACGCGGGGGTGACCTTCGACATCACGGGCCCGAACCTGAAGTACTTCATCGAGGTGGACGGGCTGTCGGGGACGGGCGGGTACACCGTCCGGGTGGACACAGCGCCGGAGACGTACACGCTCTTTTACCCGGAGGGCTTCGCCAACGACGCCATCCGCGAGTTCGTCTCGATCGGGAACGCCAACGACTTCGACGTGACCTACACGGTGCGGCTGCGGTTCGAGGGGACCGGGGCCGAGCTGGTGGCGGCGGACAACTGGGTGGTGAAGGCCAACAGCCGCGGCGGGATCACCATCAGCGACGGGATCAACGGCCGGGTGCCGGGGCTGGCGGCCAACGCGCCCTACTCGATCGTGATCGAGTCGGACGGGTTCCTGGCGGCGAACATCTCGCACTACGACTTCGGCTCGACGCTGGGCGAGGCGTTCACGAGCCGCACGTCCACCTCGTGGAGCTTCCCGAAGGGGGAGCGGGGCGTGGGCACGGTCCGCGACTTCGTGATCTTCTACAACCCCAACGACACGGCGTCGGACGTGACGCTGACGGTCTTCCGCTCCGACGGACAGGTGGTGAGTTTCACGCAGACGGTGCAGGCCAACCGGCGCGGCGGGTGGAACCTCTCCTCCCTGGCGCCGATCGGGCCGGGGCAGTTCGCGTTCACCGTCACCTCGGCCCCGGCGACGCCGGGCGATGCGCACTTCGGCGTCGTGGCGGCGCTGAGCCACTACGACCTGGTCAACAACACGGGGTACGGCACGCTGGGCGACCCGGACGGCGGGGCGGCGACGGGCGTGATCCCCGGGCTGATGACCTCGGACACGATCCGGACGGCGGTGACCATGTTCAACCCGGGCGCCTCGCCGGTGACGGTGAACATCGTGTCGCGGTACATCAACGCGGGGCTGCCCGACGTGATCCGCTCGTTCATCATCGAGGGCGGGACGTTCCTGAACCTGGCCGGGGCGGACCTGGGCCTGACGGACAACCAGCTGGTGGGGCTGCGCTACGACGCGACGGGGCCGATCTCGGTGGTGGGCGGCACCATCCGGCCGGGCTCGACGCCGCCGAACGCGACGACGGACGTCACCCACGCCAACACGGAGGCGGCGACGAGCTGGTTCTTCGGCGACGGGTTCATGAACCGGATCCACGCGGGGAACCTGTACTTCGAGAACCTGTACTTCTACAACCCGGACGTCAACACGCTGGACATCACGCTGAAGTTCGTCTTCAACGACGGGTACACGGTGTCGACGACGATCGCGGTGGACGCGAAGCACTTCGGGGCGGTGGCCCTGCACGAGCTGGCCGAGATCCTCAACGCGCCGCACCCCGGCGGGGCCCAGGGGCCGCGGACCTTCAGCTTCTTCGCGGTGGAGGCGTCGGCGAACCTGCCGTTCGCGGCGAAGATGAACCACTACGACCTGGTGCTGGACGGCGCCTGGGGCACGCGCGGCGCGGCGCTGGGGCTCACGACGTCGCTCTCGAACACCTGACCGGCGGAGCGCGGAACATCAACCCTCGCACGGGGCGGCTCACCACCGCCCCGTTTCTCTTTTGCCCGCGCATCGGGCGTAGGGGCGGGGGGCGGCGGGGCGTCAGCGCGGGCGGCGGCGCAGGAAGAAGCAGGAGACGTAGTGGGCCGCCTCGGTGACGGCGTGCAGGGCCAGCGTGAGGGTGAGGCGCCTCAGGGAGGCGTCGTCGGGGTCGACGCGCCGGGCCTGGCGGAGCCAGTAGCGGGCCCGGCGCCACTGGCGCTCCTGGAGGCAGGCCATGGCGAGGTTGTGGAGGGCGGGGACGAAGCGCGGGTCGATGCGCAGGACGCGCCGGGCCTCCTCCATCCCCTGGCCGCGGGCGCCGGACTCGAAGAGCGCGACGCTGAGCAGGTGGCGGGCGCGGGCCTCGTTGGGGCGCATCTCGGCGAGCGCCCGCAGGATGCGCACGGCCTCGGCGGGCTGGGCGCAGTCGAGGAGCAGTCGGCCGAGGTCCTCGATCTCGTGGGCGGCGAAGGCCTCGGGGGTCCGGGTGAACTCGGCCCGCTCCTGGCGGAGGAGGGCCCGGGCCTCGGGGGCGTCGTCGCGCTGGGCGCGGCGGAGCTTGAGGGCGGCCAGGCGCCGGCGGGCGCCGGGGTAGGAGGGTTCGAGGCGGAGGACGACATCCATGTGGACGATGGCGCTGTCGAGCTGGGCCTCGCGCTCGGCGAGGTCGCCCAGCTCGAAGTGGGCGTCGGCGTTGTCGGGCTCCATCTCCAGGACGCGGCGGAACTTCTCGCCGGCCTCGACGAAGCGGTTCATCTCGACCAGCAGCGAGCCGAGGTCGAGGAGCGTCTCGATATCCCCCGGCTCCAGGCGCAGCTCGCGGAGGTAGAGCTGGCGGGCCCGCTCGTGGCGCCCGGTGGCCCGGTACGCGCCGGCCAGCTTGGCCTGGACGCCGGGGAGCTCGGGGTCGAGCCTGGCGGCCTCGCGGAGGCACCAGACGGCCTTCTCGAACAGGGCGCGGTCGAGCAGGGAGTCGGCCAGGGCGGTGTAGGCGTCGGCGCTCCTGGGGTCGAGCTGCTGGGCCATGTAGAACATGAGCTCGGCCTGCTCGTGCTGGCCCAGGGCGCGGTACGCCTCGATGCGGTGGACGAAGCTGGCGGCGCTGGCGGGCTCGAGCTTCTCGGCGCGCTCCAGCCACTCCAGCGACTCGCGGGGGCGCTCGGAGCGGATGAGGCTCAGGCCGGTCATGAGGGCGGCCTGGCCGTCCTCGGGGTCCAGCTCGGAGGCTTTGCGGAAGGTCTCGGTCGCCTCGTCGTGGCGGCCGGAGGCGTCCAGCGTGAGGCCGAGGTTGAAGTGCCACTCGGACTGATAGGGGTTGAACGAGATCGCCTGGCGCAGCTCGGACTCGGCCTCCTCCCAGCGGCCGGCCTCGTACAGCTCGTGCGCACGCTCGACGTGCTTCTCGGCGTCGAACCAGTCGCTCATGGGGTGGTGCCTGGGGACCGGGGCGCTACCGGGGAACCGACGTGGCATCATCGTACGGCCGCACCACGCCTCTGGAGCGGTCCGGGCGTGGCGGAAGCAGGGCGCAGGAGTTGCGGGGGCTCAGGCCGGGCGGAGCGCATCCTGGATGCGGCGGATGACCGTCTGGACGGGGCTGCCGCGGCCTTCGAGCTCGCGCCGGTGGCTGGGGAGGGCGCCCATGGCCTCGTCGGCGGAGTTGAAGCCACCGAGCGGGTCGAGCCCATCGGCGAACCACTGGTCCCAGCGGCGGTCGAGGCGGGGGAAGAGGCGGGAGGCCTCGATGCGGGGCTCCTCGGCGGAGAGGCCGGTGATCAGGGTGTAGCCGATCTCGACGATGGAGCGGAGTTCATCGCGGGCGACCTCGGCGGCGGGCCGGGCGGAGAGCCCGGTGAGGCGGCGGCGGAAGCCGTAGAGCTCGACGGCGAGGCTGCCGCGGCGGTCGATGAGCACCTCATCGGCCGAGACGGGGCCGTGGTGGCAGCCGGCCTCGTGGGCGTCGCCGGTGGCCTCCAGAAGCTGGATCATGGCCCGGTCGGCCTCGGGGGGGGTCAGCCGGCCGCCCTTGGCCTGGGCCAGCGAGGCGAGCGTGACGAGGCCGTCGTGGTTGCCGGAGTAGGGCGTGATGACCCAGACCGAACCGGCGATGCCGGCGACCGTCCCCTCGACGGGGAGGATGTGGGGGTGCGAGACGGAGGCGAGCGAGGCGACGGCGCAGGCGAGCTCGGCCTCGACCTGCGGGCCGGCGCCGGCCACCTTGAAGCGGTGGGCGACGTGGATGGAGTGGTCGGACTCGTGGAAGGCCACCCACCGCTCGGCGAGGGGGCCGCGGGTGAGGGGTCGGGAGAGCCTGTAAGGGCCAACGCGGAGTCGCTCGACTCGTGATGAGATCAACTTCGTGTCCTTCGACCCGGCGCCGGATGAACCGGGGTTCATACCAGCCGCGGCGGGGCTCCATCCAAGTTTGCGGCAACTATACACACGCGGGGGGGCCCGCTCCACCGCCGGTCCAACGCCAGTTATCGGCAAATCGGGGGCCCGCGGGCCAACGGCCGATCGCCCGGCCATCGGGCTCGGGGGGCGCGGGGCCGGTTCGTATAATCGATCGGCGGCGGACCATCCGCGCGACGCGACCAACCCCCCGGGGAACCCCCAATGACGACGGCCCCCTCCAAGCCCGCGACGGCCACCGGCCCCAAGACCGACCCGCTGCAGCTGATCGACGTCGACCACGTGCGTTTCTACTGCGGGAACGCCAAGCAGGCGGCGTACTTCTACGCGTTCGCCTTCGGGTTCCAGATCGAGCAGGTGCAGGACCTGACGACGGGGAGCCGGGATGAGGCGAGCTGGCTGCTGACGCAGGGCAACATCCGGTTCATCCTGACCAGCGGGCTGACCAGGGACCACGAGGCGAACCGGGAGGTGGCGCTGTACGGGGACGGCGTGAAGGACGTCGCGTTCACGGTGTTCGACGCGGAGAAGGCGTACGAGCGGGCGCTGAAGAACGGGGGGACGAGCGCCCGCGAGCCGCGGACCGAGCGGGATGAGCACGGGACGGTGACGCGGGCGGCGATCCGGACGTACGGGCGGTGCATCCACAGCTTCGTGAGCCGCACGGGCGGGTACGACCTGGCGAGCGTGAAGCGGGGCGGGGCGTTCGCGCCGGGGTTCCGCGCGGCGGGGGACCCGGCGGTGAACGGGCACAACCGGCAGAACCCCTGCGGGCTGAAGTTCGTGGACCACCTGGTGGGGAACGTGGAAGAGGGGCGGATGAACCACTGGGTGGCGTTCTACGAGAGTGTCCTTGAGTTCACGATGTTCAAGCACTTCGACGACAAGGACATCTCGACGGAGTACTCGGCGCTGATGTCCAAGGTGATGGCGAGCGGGAACAACCTGATCAAGATGCCGATCAACGAGCCGGCGCAGGGGAAGAAAAAGAGCCAGATCCAGGAGTACCTGGACTGGCACGACAACACGCCGGGGGTGCAGCACCTGGCGCTGCGGACGGACGATGAGCTCTCGAGCATCGCCGAGCTGCGGCGGCGTGGAGTGGAGTTCCTGGCGATCCCCGAGACCTACTACCAGATCGTGTGGGAGCGGGTGAACAGCACGCTGAAGGCCCACGGCAAGAGCGAGGTGAAGGAGGACCACCAGAGGATCCGGGACCTTGGGATCCTGGTGGACTCGGACGATGAGGGGTACCTGCTGCAGCTGTTCACCAAGCCGCTGCAGGACCGGCCGACGCTGTTCTTCGAGATCATCTGCCGGCGGGGGAGCCAGAGCTTCGGGAAGGGGAACTTCAAGGCGCTGTTCGAGTCGCTGGAGCTGGAGCAGGCGAAGCGGGGGAACCTGTGAACACCTTCAGCGTGGCGATCCGCGTGAACGTCAGGCCGGAGGCGGCGGCGGAGTTCGTGGACCTGGTGGGCCCGGTGGCCCGCGAGGCGGGGCTGCGCTTCCGGAACGGGGCGCCGGGGCTGATCGAGGGGCGGGCGGTGACGCTGGCTTCGCTCGGGGCCCTGCTGATGCGGCTGGGGGGAGCTGCCGCTGGACCTCGCCGCGGCGGATACTGTGAGCGGGTCGGGGTTGATCGACGATGTGTGGGTGCACGTGAGCAGGGAGCCGAAGTGATGGGACAACGGCCCGACCAGCCCGGCAGCTACAAGGAGCGTACGTTCTACGACTGGCTGGGGGAGCAGCGCCCCCGGCGGGACGGGATCGGGACGTGGGCGCGCGGCGTGTGGGAGGACACGGGCTTCCCGCGGGGCGTGTCGAGCGAGGCGGACCTGGTGAGCTACATGGAGGGGCGGGGGGCGCACGGGGACGCGATCGAGACAGCGCGGGAGGCGTGGGAGGAGTTCGGGACCGGGGCGACGGCGTACACGCCGCCGGATGAGATCGTGGACTGGGAGGGCGATGAGGACGATCGCCGGGGTGAGCAGCATGGCGGCATCGCCTGAGCCACAGCGCGGGGGCGGGGCGCCCGGGGGGGGGCCGGGGTTCCGGCCGCTGCCCGAGCAGGACGAGCGCGGGGTGGACCTGTCGCTGATCCGCGAGAACCTGAGGCACACGCCGGCGGAGCGCCTTCGGCGCGCTGACCGCGCGTGGCGCGATATGCTGCGTCTGCGTGAGTACGGCAGGGTCCACAGGAAAGAGCCGGCTTGAGCAGATCGCGGCGCTGCTGCGCTCGCATGGCGTCGAGTTCATCGTCATCGGCGGCCAGGCCGAGGTGCTGTACGGGAGCCCGCGGGTCACGGCTGATGTCGACCTGTGTTACCGGCGGACGCCGGAGAACCTGGGCAGGCTGGCCGCGGCGTTGAGCGAGATCGACCCATCGCTTCGGGGAGCGCCCCCCGGGCTGCCCTTCCGCCCGGACGCCGCGACCCTGGGCGCGGGGTGCAACTTCACGCTGGTGACATCGCTGGGGGACCTGGACCTGCTCGGACACGTCGAGCCGCTCGGCGGTTTCGAGGAGTTGGCGGAGCGGTGTGAGGTGGTCGATGTGGATGGTCTGCCATTGGCGGTCATCGGGCTCGACCAGTTGATTCTCATCAAGAGCCATCTCGGGAGGCCCCGCGATCGGGAGGCGCTGCTGTATCTGGAGCCGATCAAGCGGATGCGTGAGGATGATCGGCGCAGCGGTCGCGGTTGACCAAGGAAGTCGAAACGGATCGCGTGGGCGGGCCATGAATGTGGCGCTGAAATTCTCTTGGCGCGGGGAACTCCGCGCGGTAGGGTGAGCGAATCGATTCGGACGGGTGAGGCCCTCTCGGGCCCGAGCGGAGCAGGCGAGAAGGAGAGTCGTGCGGCGCGGCGTTGCCCTTGCGGGCGTGGCCCGCGTGTTGTTCGCATGGCCGCCGGCCGCGTGGCGGAGAAGCTGCGGCCCTAGCCCCGGCCGCCGAAGGCGGGCGAGGTGCGAGCGCTCGGAGGTAGCGCTCGCGCCCCCGCGTCGGCGGCCGGTTCTTTTTGGCGCCGGCAGCGGCGCGGCGGCGGGGCGTCAGCCGCTGAAGGCCTTCTTGTAGTCCGCGACGAACTTCGCGAGGCCCGAGTCCGTGAGCGGGTGCGACATCATCTGCTTGATGACGCTGAAGGGGACGGTCGCCACATCCGACCCGGCGAGGGCGCACTCGACCAGGTGCTTGGGGTGGCGGATCGAGGCGGCCAGGACCTTGGTCTTGTAGCCGTAGTTGTCGTAAATGCGGCGGATCTGGTGGATGAGGAGCATGCCGTCCTCGGCGACGTCGTCGAGGCGCCCGATGAAGGGGCTGACGAGGAAGGCGCCGGCCTTGGCGACGAGGAGCGCCTGGAGGGGCTGGAAGCAGAGGGTGAGGTTGGTGCGGATGCCCTCGCCGGTGAGGGTCTTGCAGGCCCGCAGGCCGTCGACGGTGCTTGGCAGCTTGACGACGATGTTGGAGGCGATCTTCGCGTTCTCGCGGCCCTCCTTGAGCATCGCCTCGTACTCGGTGGCGATGACCTCGGCCGAGACGGGGCCCTTGACCAGCTCGCAGATCTCGGCGAGGCGCCGGGCGTAGGGGATCTTCTCCTTGGCGATCAGCGACGGGTTCGTGGTGACGCCGTCGAGGATGCCCATCTCGTGGGCCTGGCGGATCTCGTCCATGCTGGCGGTGTCGATGTACAGGTCCATGGCTGGGCTCCTCGGGCGGGGGACGGAGAGACGGAGAGACGGAGAGACGGAGAGACGGAGAGACGGAGAGACGGTCGATGAGCGTGCGGAAGGGGGGCGGTGCCCCGGTCAAGGGACGGCCCCTTCACCGTATCACCGTCTCACCGTCTCAGCCAGTCACCGTCTCAGCCAGTCACCGTCTCGGCCCGTCACGGACTCAGCCGGCCAGCAACTTCTTCAGCTCGCGCCGCATGATCTTGCCGGTGGGGTTCCGCGGGAGCTTCTCGAGGATGCGGACCTGGGCGGGGCACTTGTACCCGGCGAGGCGCTCGCGGCACCAGCGGATGATCTCCTTCTCCTCCGCGGCGGCGCCCTCCTTGAGCTCGACGAAGGCCGCGGGCAGCTCGCCGCGGATGGGATCGGTCATGCCGACGACGCCGCAGGCCCCCACCGCCGGGTGCTTGTTGATGACCTCTTCGATCTCGCGGGGGAAGACGTTCTCGCCGCCGACGATGATCATCTCCTTGAGGCGGCCGGTGATGAAGAGGTGGCCGTCCTCGTCGTGGCGCCCGATGTCGCCGGTGCGGAAGAAGCCCTCGGCGTCGAAGACGGCGGCGGTCTCCTCGGGGCGCTTGAAGTAGCCGCGCATGATGTTGGGGCCCTTCATGATCACCTCGCCCTCCTCGCCCGGCCCGAGGAAGGCGCCGGTCTCGATGGAGCGGATGCGCTGGTCGACGCGCGGGACGGGCGCGCCGACCGAGTGGGGCCGGAACTCGTGGGGGCGGCACCAGTTGGCCACGGGAGAGGTCTCGGTGAGGCCGTAGCCCTCGTTGATGCGGATGCCGAAGCGCTCGTAGAAGCCCTCGGCGACGGCGTCCGGGAGGGGCTCGCCGCCGGAGACGATGTAGCGGAAGCTGGCAAAGTCCTCGCGGCCCGCGTCCTTCACCTGGAGCATCGCGTTGTACATCGAGGGGATCGCGACCAGCACCGTGGGCCGGTGCTCGCGGATGAGGCGGACAATCTTGTGGGGGACGAAGCGGGCGGTGTAGACGACGCGGCAGCCGACGCTGAGCGGGAGGAGCGTGAGGATGGTGAGTCCGAAGGTGTGGAACTGGGGGAGCACGCCGAGCAGCACCTCGTCGCGGGTGAAGCTGACCCAGCGGAGGACCTGGTTGATGTTGGCGGCGATGTTGCCGTGGGTGAGCATCACGCCCTTGGGGCGCCCGCTGGTGCCGGAGGTGTAAAGGAGCAGGGCGAGGTCGTCGGCGGCGGCGCCCCGGGGCCATCGCGGCGAAGGGATGCCCCTGAAGCCGAGCTTCTCCAACTCCAGCAGGTTCGGCACATCCGGGCGGTGGCCGACGAACTCGAGCATCGGGCCGACCGTGACCACCGTATCGGTCTCGCAGTCCTTGACGACGAAGTCGAGCTCATCGGGCTTGAGGAGGTAGTTCAGGGGGACGACGGTTTTCCCGAGCATCCACCCGGCGAGCGCGGCCATGGGGAACAGGCCGCCGGTGGGGAGCATGACCCCCACCGTGGCGGAACGGCAGACCGGCTCGATGGCGTCGGCGAGGTGGAGGGCGCCGACGAGGAGTTCGATGCCGCGGTAGGCCCGCTGGTCGTCGTGCGCCAGCACGCGGCGGGGGTTGGTGAGGCAGGTCCGGATGATGGGCCAGTGGACGCTCACGCGGGGTCTCCGGGGCGGACAGCGTAGTCGCAAACGGGTCCTGCGTGGCCCGCCGCTCCGCGGCGGGGGTTCTGCTCCCGGGACCCGCCGCGGAGCGTCGGGCCACCCAAGGGGGGCACCCAAGCGGGCCAACCACGGGGAACAAAGCCCGGGTCGGGGGCGTCTGACCCGGGAGGTCAAGGAGACCCACGCCCATGCCACGGACCCCGCTGCTGGCCGCCGCCCTGGTGCTGTCGCTCTCCGGCGCTGCGCTGGGGCAGGCGGATGTGAGGTACACCGCGCCCGCGCCGGAGGAGATGCCGGATTGGGTGGCCGCGCAGATCGCGGACCCGGGTGACCCGCGGGTTCGGGCGTACGCCGCGCAGAACAAGCAGCGGCTGGAGATGGAGCAGGAGCTGAAGAAGATCCGCTTCGACCACTTCCGGGCGCGCAAGACGGACATCCGGCAGGCGGGGATCATCAAGCTGCGGGAGTTCACGGACCCGGTGATCTACCCGAGCCTGCTGAAGCTCTTCGAGCGCGACGGGGAGGATGTCCGGCTGGCCATCCTCGACCATCTCGCGGAGCTGAAGAACGACCGGGCGGACACGACCATCGCGTGGGCGGCGGTCTTCGACAAGGACAAGGCGCACCGCGCGGAGGCGGCGAAGCGGCTGGTGCGACGGATGGGCGAGGCGGGCGCGGTGAACCACGGCGTGAAGTCGGTGGTGGCCGAGGGGCTGCGGTCGTCGCGGAACGACGAGATCGCGTCCGCGGCCGGGCTGGTCGAGGGCCTGCGACTCCTGGAGGCGATCCCCATGCTGATCAACGCCCAGATCGGCGGGGGGACGACGGTGGGGACGGGGCAGGGTGGGGATACGTCCCTGGCCTGGATCCTGGTCGGAACGCAGCAGGCGTTCGTGGCGGACCTGACACCGGTGATCGGCGACAGCGCGGTGGCGTTCGACCCGACGATCGGCGTGGTGACCGAGGGTGTGGTGCTGCGGGTGATCGACGCGAATGTGATCACCTACCGCACCGAGGTGCACTACGCCCTGGTGCGGACCACCAGCGAGGCGTGGGGGAAACCGACGGGGCACATGGGGTGGGACAACCGGCAGTGGCACCGGTGGTACACGGAGGAGTTCAAGCCCCACCTGGCGCGGCAGGCCCGCGAGCGCGAGGAGGCCAGGGCGGGCGCGGCGGCGGCGGATCCCGAGGCCCGCAAGTAGGCGCGGGGGGTCACCCGCTGGCGATGGCCGAGGCAACGGCGTAGCGCTCGGTGTGGCTGAGCGAGAGCGACCAGTCCGTGATACCGCGCTGGGCGGCGACCTCCCCCACTCTTCCCGTGATGGACAGGCCCGGCTGGCCGCTGGGCAGGGCCACGACCTCGATCTCGGTCCAGCTCATGCCGTCGCGCAGGCCGGTGCCGAGGGCTTTCAGGACGGCCTCCTTGGCGGCGAAGCGTGCGGCGAGGTGCTCGACCCGGCGCCTGCCATCGCCGGCGTAGGCGGCCTCGCGGGGGGTGAAGCAGCGCTCGAGGAAGCGCTCGGCGTGGGCGTCGAGCATCTCCGCGATGCGGGCCACCTCCACCAGGTCGATGCCGTGTCCGATGATCCGCATGGGGGGCGCCGGGGCCGGGGGCCGGGGTCAGTCGGGGGCGGGCTTCCTGCTCTTCTTCGCGGGGGCGTCGGGCTTTGAGTCGGGCTTCCTGGAGGGCTTGGCGCCATCCCGGGACTCGCCGGGCGCGGGCTTGGTGTCGGCGGCTCTGGCGCCCTCCGCCTTCGTCTCGGCGGGTTTGCCCTCGGCGGGTTTGCTCTCGGCGGGCTTGCCTTCGGCCTCGGCAGACTTCTTGTAGGCGGCGGAGCGGTAGTCGGTCTGGTAGAAGCCGGAGCCCTTGAAGAGCAGGGCGGCGCCGGTGCCGATGAGCCGCTCGAGGCGGTTCTTGCCGCACTTGGGGCACTTGCGCTTCGACGGCTCGGTCATGGACTGGAAGAGCTCCATCGCGTGGCCGCAGGCCCTGCATTTGTAGTCGTAGGTCGGCATCGCGCTGCTGTGCTCCCCCCCTAGTCGCCATCCCATGCGGCGGGCGGGGCATCGTGGGGCTGCGAGGGCCTGATGGCTACCTTGGCCGGGCGGATGATGCGCTCGCCGAGGGCGTAGCCGGGCTGGAGGGTCTGGACGATGCGCCCCGGCGGCACCGACTCGCTCTGCCGCTGCATGACCGCCTGGTGGCGGTGCGGGTCGAACTCCTCGCCCGGGCGTGGGTTGACCTCCTGCACGCCGAAGCTCTGGAGGATGCGGCTCAGCTCGTCGCGGATGACCCTGACGCCGCTGATGATCTGCTGGGCGGTGACCTTCGCCGGGTCCTGGGCGAGGGCGAGGTCGAAGTGGTCGAGCACGGTCAGGACGTTGGCGATGACCGAGGTCATGCCCTGGCGCTTGGCCTCCTCCTGCTCGCGCAGGGCGCGGCGCTGGGCGTTCTGGGAGTCGGCGGCGGTGCGGAGGTACTTCTGGTTCAGGTCGTCGCGCTCGGCCTGGAGGCGCTGGACCTGCTCCATCAGCTCGGCGATCTGGGGGTCGCAGTCGCCGGGCGAGGGCCCCTCCCCGTGCTCCGGCTGCCCGTTCGTCGGGTCGTGCTCGTTCATCGGATCCTGCGGCGTGCCCTGCGGCGGGCCCGGCCTTCGTCCCCATGCCATGCGTCAGCCCCCCAGCCAGTCTTTGACCTTCTTGAGGAACCCCTGCGTCTCGGGCAGCACATCCAGGTTCTCGCTCTCGGCGTACTCGCGGAGCATCTTCTCCTGCTTGGCGCCGATCTTCTTGGGAATCTCGATCTTCACGACCACGGCCAGGTCTCCCCGGCGCCCGGAGCGGAGGTTGGGCAGGCCGTGCCCGCTCATCCGGAACATGGTCCCGTACTGCGTGCCGCGGGGGATCTTCAGCGTCTCCTGGCCCTCGAGGGTGGGGACGCGGACCTCGGCGCCGAGCGCGGCCTGGGTGAAGGCGATGGGCATCTCGAGCAGGAGGTGGTCACCGTCGCGGGCGAACATCGGGTGCTCCTTGACGCGGACCACCACGTGCAGGTCGCCGCGCATGCCCTCGCCGCCGGGGGCGGCCTCGGGGGGCGGGGGCTCGCCCTCGCCGGTGACGCGGACGGCCTGGCCGGCGGAGATACCGGCGGGGATCTTCACGGAGAGCTTGCGCTTGCGGGGGATGCGGCCCTTGCCGCGGCAGGAGTCGCAGAGCTCCTTCACGATCTGGCCGCGCCCGCCGCAGGCGGGGCAGGTGGTGACCATGCGGAACATCCCGCCGAGGCCGGCCTGCTGGACGCGCCCGTGCCCGGCGCAGGTGGGGCACTGGACGGGCTTGGAGCCGGGCTTGGCGCCCGAGCCGTGGCAGGCGTCGCAGACATCCATCCGCGTGAAGTCGATCTCGCGCTCGGCGCCCTTGAGGACTTCTTCGAGCGTGATCTGGGCCTCGGTCTCCAGGTCGTACCCGCGGGCGACGCCGCGCTGGCGGCCCCTCCCCCCGCCGCCGCCCCCCCCGAAGCCGCCGAACCCTGCGCCGAAGATGTCGTTGAACATCGAGAAGATGTCCTCGGCGTTCATGCGGGAGAAGTCGTGGGCGGCGGCGCCGCGCCCGCGGAGGCCCTCGTGGCCGAACTGGTCGTAGCGGGCGCGGAGCTGGGCGTCGCTGAGCACCTCGTAGGCCTCGGCGCACTCCTTGAACCTGCCCTCGGCCTCGGCGTCGCCGGGGTTGCGGTCGGGGTGGTACTTCATGGCGAGGCGGCGGTAGGCGCGCTTGATCTCCTCGCCGTCCGCGGTCCTGACGACGCCGAGGATCTCGTAGTAGTCGCGGGTGGTGGGCATGCGAATCGAGCCCGCGGGCTTTCGCCGACGGGCTCGGAGTCTACTGAACGCCCTCGCTTGCGCTCGGGCCTGTGAAGCGATGGCTGGGGGGCCTCACGCCACGGCGCCCTCGGCGGGGCTCTTGTCTTCCTTGAGCTCGGTGACCAGCACCTCGGTGGTCAGCATCAGGCCCGCCACGCTGGCGGCGTTGATCAGGGCGGTCTTGGCGACGAGCGCGGGGTCGATGATCCCGGCCTTGACCAGGTCGGTGTACTGCCCGCTCTTGGCGTCGAAGCCGAACCCGACGCCGCCCTTGCCGCCCTCCTTGACCTTCTCGACGACGAGGTCCCCGTCGTGCCCGGCGTTCTCGGCGATCTGCTTGATGCAGCTCTCGACCGCGTGGTGAACGATGTCGTAGCCGAGCTTCTCGTCGCCCTTCGCCTTCTTCTGCGCGGCCTCGATCGCGTCCTGCGTGCGCAGGAGGGCCACCCCGCCGCCGGGGACGTAGCCCTCCTTGGCGGCCGCCCGGGTCGCGTGCAGGGCGTCGTCGACGAGGTCCTTCAGGGCCTTCATGGCCGTCTCGGTGGCCCCGCCGACGTTGATGATCGCCACGCCGCCGGTGAGCTTCGCCAGGCGTTCCTGGAGCTTCTCGCGGTCGTAGTCGCTGGTGGTCTTCTCGGTCTGGGCCTTGATCTGGTCGGCCCGGGCCTGGATCTCCGACTTCTTGCCGGCGCCCTCGATGATCGTGGTGTCGTCCTTCGTCACCACCACCTTCTTGGCCCGGCCCAGCTCGCTCATCTCGACGCTCTCGAGGTTCCGGCCGAGGTCCTCGGCGATGAAGGTGCCGCCGGTCAGCACCGCGATGTCGCTCAGCATGGCCTTGCGCCGGTCGCCGAAGCCGGGGGCCTTGACCGCGCAGATCTTCAGCGTGCCGCGGAGACGGTTCACCACCAGCGTCGCCAGGGCCTCGCTCTCGACCTCCTCGGCGATGATGAGCAGGGGCCGCCCGCTCATGACGACCTTGTTCAGGAGCGGGAGCAGGTCGGGCAGGTTGCTGATCTTCTTCTCGTAGATCAGGATGTAGCAGTCTTCGAGCACGCACTCGGCGGTCTTCGGGTCGGTCATGAAGTAGGGCGACAGGTAGCCCTTGTCGAACTGCATGCCCTCGACGTACTCCAGGGTCGTCTCGGCGCTCTTGCCCTCCTCGACCTCGACCACGCCCTCGGGCCCCACCTTGGCGATCGCCTCGGCGATGTAGCCGGCGACATCCTCGTTGTAGTTGCACGAGACCAGGGCGATCTTGCGGTAGTCGTCCTTGCCCCTGGTCTTGACGGCCATGCCGTCGATGGCCTCGGCCGCGGCCATCGCGGCGTTGTTGATGCCGCGCTGGATCAGCACCGGGTTGGCCCCGGCGGTGACGTGGCGGAGGCCCTCGGAGAAGATGGCCTGGGCGAGGACGGTGGCGGCGGTGGTGCCGTCGCCGGCCTTGTCGGCGGTCTTCTTGGCGACCTCGTTGACCATCTTGGCGCCCATGCTCTCGAAGGGCTCGGGGAGGGTGATCTCCTTGCTGACGGAGACGCCGTCCTTGGTGATGGTGGGGCCGCCGTAGCTCTTCTGGATGACGACGTGCCGGCCGCTGGGGCCCATGGTGCACTTCACCGCGTCGGCCAGCTGGTCCACGCCCTTCTTCATCTCGAGGAGGGCCGCGTCGTCGAACATGATCTGCTTGGTCGCCATGGGTCTCACTCCGTCTCGCCGGGCTTTTCCCCGGCGCGAACACCTACCAGTTGTTGTCGTTCTCGTAACCGAGTTCGGTCAGCGCTTCGCCGGCCGACTCCTTGAACCAACGCTTGAATGGATCGGTCGAGTACCTCCGCCAGTCGCCCACCCTGCCGTGGCGCCAGAACGAGGTCGGGTCGTCCTTCTGGAAGCCCGGCTCGGTCCGGGTCTCGGCGCTGATGGGCGCCGCCTCGGCCGGGTCGAGGCCGAGGAACTCGTACATCGTCCGCCGGCCGCCCTCGACATCCGCGTGGAGGGCCTCGTAGCGGATGACCTGGAGGCGGGCCCGGGCGCCCTCGTCGTTCGCCTCGATGCGGCGGACCGCTCCCTGGTCGGCGCGGACCCACCCGGCCCAGCGGCCGGCGACCATGCGGACCCAGCCCTCATCGGAGAGCAGTTCCTCGGGGTGCCTGGCGAAGTGGGCGTTGTCGGCCTGGAATCGCTCGTAGAGGCGGTTGAAGCCGCGGCGCAGGTCGGGCGGCACCACGACGTCGAGCACGTGCGGACGCATCCGCAGGATGTGGAAGGTCCAGCTGACCAGGACGTCGCGCCCGTCGCGGAGGATGAGGAAGTGCGGGGCGTGCTCGACGAAGACCCGCAGGCCGCGGGGCGTGCGGTCGCCGATCCAGTGTGCCCCGGGCTTGCGGTTCTCCAGGGTGAGCATGGCCCGTCGGACCATCTCGCGGAACCACTGGTCCATGACGGTCTTGAGGGGCTCGCGGGCGGTGATCTGCCAGGGTTGTGATTGCTGGGCGTCGATGGCGTTGCGGATGTCCTCGAAGTGGAACTCGCCGAAGCAGTTAACCTGGGGGTGGAGGTTGAGGAGGGCGCCGATCCAGTTGGTGCCGGAGCGCGGGTGGCCGCGGACGAAGAACAGCGAGTGGTCCACGCGCGACTCGGGCGCGGGGGCTTCGATCTTCGCGGGTTTGAAGCGCTTCAGGAGTTCCATGGGATCGCGGCAAGCGGCAATAGGCAAACGGCAAGCGGGGAGAAGGCGGTGCAAGCGGTCCAGCACCCGTTTGCCGTGTGCCGTTTGCCGCTTGCCGACTCACTACCCCTCGATCACGCCCAGCAGCTCGGACTCCTTCAGGATCAGGTGTTTCTGGCCCTTGATCTCGACCTCGGTGCCCGCGTACTTGCCGTAGACGACGGTGTCGCCCTTGCGGACGCTCATCTGGGCCCGCTGGCCGTTGTCGAGGCGCTTGCCGGGGCCGGTGGAGATGACCTTCCCGCGGACGGGCTTCTCCTTGGCGGTCTCGGGGAGGTAGATGCCCGAGGCGGTCTTGGACTCGCCCTCGATGGGCTGGATGAGGACGCGGTCTTCGAGAGGCTTGACGGCCATGAGTCGGGTCTCCGGTTCGGTGATGCGGGGTCGGGTTCGAGTATCAGATTGCAGAGTTCAGATCACACCTTCGGGCGCACGCTCGTCGGCAGTGTGCCGCCGCCCGAGGGCCCGCCGCCCTTGTGGGGCTTGGTGTCCTTGATGGGCTTCTTCTTGGTCGCGGAGTGGTCCGCGCCCTCGCCCTCATCCTTCGTCTCGGGGGTCGGGAATGCCTGCGTGGGCTTGCTCGGACCAAGCCCGCCCGCGCCGCTCCGACCCAACAGATCGCCTGCCTTTGCCATTGCTTGCTCCATTCACCCAAGGAGTTACACGAACTCGTCCACGGTGAGCCCTGCGTCGCGTATCAGCCCCCGCAGGAGGCCCCTCCCAAGCTCGCGGTGCTGGGGTATCGACAGGTGCCGGTGCGGCGGATCGCTTCGTCGCATGATCACGTGACTTCCCGTCTGATGACTCACGAGGTGCCCGATCCTCCCGAACGCCTTCACCGCCTCCGCTCCCGATATGACGGGAAGCCTCGCCATCAGGCCGTCTTCCCGAGCTTCACATCGATGACTTCCTCCGTGATCGGCGGGGGGACCGGATCGCCGTTTTTCCGCAGGCTCTCCAGATACCCCTCGATCGCATCCCCGATGTTCCGCACCGCCTCGTCGCGCGTGTCCCCCTGGCTCCAGCACCCGGGCAGAGTCGGGCACGACGCCACGAACTTCCCGTCCTCATCCTGCTCGATGACGATGCGGAACTTCACGCTTGCCCTTCCGTCAGAAGTCCATGCCGCCCATGCCGCCCATCCCACCCATGCCACCCATGCCCGGGGGGCCGCCGCCGCCGGGGCCGCCGCCGTTCTTGGGCTCGGGCTTGCTGGTGATGATGCAGTCGGCGGCGAGGAGGATGCTCGCCACGCTGGCGGCATTCTGAAGCGCGGAGCGGTCCACCTTGGTCGGGGTGATCACGCCGTCCTTCATCATGTCGCCGTAGGTGTCGGTCAGGGCGTTGTAGCCGAAGGTCGGGCTGTCCTCCTCCAGGACCTTGGAGACCACCACCGTGCCCTTGGCCCCGGCGTTGTCGGCGATCGTCCTGGTGGGGATGACGAGGGCCTTGTAGACCACATCCATCCCGGCCGCGACGTCGTACTTGGCGCTGCCGATGTCGTCGGCGGTGACCTCGTCCCCCCCCCGCTTGCCGAAGACGGCCTTCCACTCCTTCAGCTTCTCGACGCCGCGCCGGGCGCGGAGGAAGCTGACGCCGCCGCCGGGGACGATGCCCTCGGCGACCGCGGCCCGGGTGGCATGCAGGGCGTCCTCGACGCGGGCCTTCTTCTCCTTGAGCTCGGCCTCGCTGGCGGCGCCGACCTTGATCTGGGCGACGCCGCCGGCGAGCTTCGCCAGCCGCTCCTGGAGCTTCTCGCGGTCGTAGTCGCTGGTGGTGCTCTCGATCTCGCGGCGGATCTGCTGGATCCGGCCCTGGATCTTTTTCGTGTCCCCGGCGCCCTCGATGATGGTCGTGGCGTCGGCGTCGACCTCGATCTTCTTGGCCATGCCCAGCTGCTTCAGCTCGACCTGATCCAGCTCGATCCCCAGGTCCTTCATGATCGGCTCAGCGCCGGTGAGGACCGCGATGTCTTCCAGCATGGCCTTCCGCCGGTCGCCGTAGCCCGGGGCCTTGACGGCGCACACGTTCAGCGTGCCGCGGAGCTTGTTGATGACCAGCGTCGCCAGGGCCTCGCCGCCGACATCCTCGGCGATGATGAGCAGGGGCCGCTTGGCGTTCATCACCTTCTCCAGCAGCGGCAGGAGCTTGGTGACGCTCTCGATCTTCTCCTCGTGGATCAGGACCAGGGCCTTCTCGAACTCCACCTTCATCTCCTCCGGGTCCGTCACGAAGTTGGGCGAGAGGTACCCGCGGTCGAACTGCATGCCCTCGACGACCGTGACCTCGGTCTCCAGGCTCTTGCCCTCCTCGACCGTGATCACCCCATCCTTGCCGACGCGCTCGAAGGCGTCGGCCATGATCGTGCCGATCTCCTGGTCGTTGTTGGCCGAGATGCTCGCCACCGACTGGATGTCGGCCTTGCCCTTGACCGGGCGGCTGAGCGTGTCGATCTCCGCGGCCGCGGCCGTCACGGCCAGCTTCATCCCGCGGACGAGGGCGTTGGCATCGACGCCGGCGGTGATGTACTTGAGCCCCTCGCGGAAGAGGGCCTCGGCGAGGATGGTGGCGGTGGTCGTCCCGTCGCCGGCATCGTCGCTGGTCTTGGAGGCGGCCTCCTTGACCATGAGGGCGCCCATGTTCTCCGCCTTGTTGCGCAGCTCGATCTCCTCGGCGACGCTCACGCCGTCCTTGGTGACGGTGGGCCCGCCCCAGGACTTGTCCAGGACGGCGTTGCGGCCCCGGGGGCCAAGCGTGGCCTTGACCGCGCGGGCGAGTTTCTCCACGCCGGCGAGGAGGGACTGGCGGGCCTGGGTGTCGAACACGAGTTCCTTGGCTGGCATGTGCTTTCTTCTCCGGGTCGGCGTCGATGTCGGATGTGGGATGTCGGATGGGGGGCGAGGGCCCGCGTCGAGCGGAGGGGCGGGGCCGGGCTGGACCGACACCCCGTCGGTTTTCATGGCAAGGGGGGTGCCACACGGTAGCGATCAGCGGGGCCGCATCCGGGGGGTCGTGGAGTGATTCGGGGGCCCTTGCGGGAGGTCGGCGGGGCCTGTCAGTGGCCGAGCGGCACCGACACCGGCTGCCGATCTGGCAGAAACGTGGAGCGAAGCCACTCCCGGGCGGCCCCCGCTATCATCCGCCCCCATGCACGGACTCGCGCTCCCGACCGCGCCCCTTCTGGTCGCCCAGGCCGACCTCCAGAGCTACCTGCCGATCTTCATCATCATCGTGATGGCGATCACCTTCGGGGCCGCCAACCTGGTGCTGACGAGCATCCTCGGGCCGTCGCGGCGGGGGCGGGTGAAGGGGATGGCGTACGAGTCGGGGATGAACCCGGTGGGGACCGCCCGCAAGCGGTTCAACGTGCGGTTCTACCTGATCGCGGTGGTGTTCCTGGTCTTCGACGTCGAGATCATCTTCCTGTACCCGTGGGCGGCGACGTTCACCAACCTGGCGCCCGGCTCGGAGAACTCGGCGGTGTGGCTGGCGCGGATCATGTTCTTCCTGTTCACGACCGTGGTGGCGTACCTCTACGGGTGGCGGAAGGGTGTGTTCAGGTTCGACTGAGCGGGCAGATGGCAAGCGGCAAACGGCAAGCGGCAACCGGCACGGGGCAGACGGCACGAGGCCCGTTTGCCGCTTGCCTCTTGCCGTTTGCCGCTTCGGGCGCGGCCCGGCTGGGCGTTGGGGGGCGGCTGGTCGCGGGGCTCGTCGCCGCGGCCTGCCTGGCGGTGCTGGTGGTGGCGGCGTCGATCACGCCCGCGCCCGAGGGGCACGGGTCGCACTCCCAACTGGGGCTGCCGCCGTGCGGGTGGGCGGTGGTGCTGGACCGGCCCTGCCCGACCTGCGGGATGACCACGGCCTACGCCCACGCGGTCCGGGGGCAGTTCCCGGGGGCGTTCCGTGCCCAGCCGTTCGGCCTGCTTCTGGCCCTGGGGACGGGGGCGGCGTTCTGGGCGGGGCTCTACATTTCTGCCACGAGATCGCAACTGGGGAGGGTGTTTGGCAGAATGGTCACGGGGAAGGTACTCTGGTGCATCGCGGCCCTGGCGGCCGCGGCGTGGGCCTGGAAGTGGGCCACGTGGACCGGGTTCTGAGGCATGTCGGATGTGGGATGTCGGATGTGGGATGTGAGCGGATCGCGGACGGCACATCCCACCTCCCCTAACCGACATCCCACATCCGCCCCCCTCCCCCCCCAGGAGCCGCCCGTGATTGCCATGACGCCAGCGTCGCTTCGCCGGAGCGTGTGCGCGTGCATCCTGGCGGCGCTGTTGGCGCCGCTGGGGGGGTGCCAGGTGCTGGGGTTCGGCGGCGCGATGATGGAAAGCTACAAGCGCAGCAGCACGAAGACGGTGAAGGCCGAGTACACGGGGCTGGAGGGGAAGCGCTGGGCGGTGGTGGTCTCGGCGGACCGGGTGATCCAGGCGGACTACCCGAACCTGGTGCCGGCGCTGACCGCGCAGATCACGGGGCGGCTGGCTGACAAGCCGCAGCAGGAGATGATCGGGGCGACGGGGTACATCCCGCCGGCGAGCATCCTGCGGTTCCAGTACGAGAACCCGGGGTGGCTGGCGATGTCGCGGGGGGAGCTGGCGGGCAAGCTGGGGGTGGACCGGCTGGTCATGGTGGAGCTGATCGAGTACCGGCTGAACGAGCCGGGGAACCAGTACCTGTGGGAGGGGCAGGCGACGGGGACGATGGCGGTGTTCGAAGCCGACGGGGGGAAGGGCGGGGGCGGGCGGGCTGAGACGCCGGCGTTCGAGAAGCCGATCCGGGTCTCGTACCCCGACACGATGGGGATGGGCCCGCAGGACCTGCCGGCCCAGGCCATCGCCCAGACGCTCGTCAACCGGTTCGTGGACCGGTGCACGTGGGTGTTCTACGCGCACCAGGAGCCGTACTACCCGAAGTACTAGTGCGGGCGGGGCGGCGGGACGGGAAGTAGCGCGACAGCGAGACAGCGAAGCAGCGGGACAGACAGCGAGACAGGGATGGTGAGGCGCGTGCGAATAACACTTGCGGGGATTGTCGGCGGGGGGCTGCTGGTGGTGACGGGCGTGGTCGCCGGGTGCAACATCGTGGGGCCGGCGTTCTACCTGGTGCACGGGCCGGAGAAGACCAAGAGGCTGTACGAGCTGGACGCCAAGCGCGCGACGGTGGTGTTCGTGGATGACCGGGGCAACCGCGTGCCGCGCCGGTCGCTGCGGCTGATGATCGCGCAGGAGGCGGAGAAGACGCTGCTGAAGGGCAAGGCGCTGGAGGACATGATCAGCGCCGATTCGGCGATGGCGGCCGCGGGCAACGACCGCTCGGACCGGCCGGCGCCGATCACCGAGATCGGGCGTGCGCTGAAGGCGGATGTGGTGATCTACGCGACGGTGGACCAGTTCGACCTGTCGCCGGATGGGGCGACGTACGCGCCGGCGGCGGTCCTCCGCGTGAAGGTGATCGACGCGGCCAACGACACGCGCCTGTGGCCGGCGGATGCGGCGGGGCACCCGCTGACGGTGCGGATGACGGCCCGCTCGCGCGACATCCCGACGGGGACGGCGGCGCGGTACACGGCGGAGGAGGAGCTGGCGAAGCAGGCGGGGATGGAGCTGGCGAACCTGTTCATCACGCACGAGACGCCGCGGGGCGCGACGGTGCCGCAGTAGCGATGCGGGTGCTGCACCTGATCGACGGCACGGGGGCTGCCCCCGCCGGGGGGGGGGACCTGGACCTGGCGGCGGGGGCGTGCGGGCTGGCGCTGCGGGCCGGGGGCGATTCGCACGAGGTGTGGCTGGTGGGGACGGCGGCGGCGGCGCGCCGGCTGGGCGGGGCCGGCGTGGGCGTTTCACGCATTTTCTCGCCGCCGCTGGGCGAGCCGGCGCTGGCGTGGCGGGGCCTGCGGCTGGCGGCGGCGCAGCACCGCGGGCACGTGCTCCAGTGCTGGGGGGCGGCGATGCTGGACCTGTCGCGGCTGGCCTTCCCGACGAACCTGGCGCGGGTGGCGGTGGCGGAGCGGCGTCCGGCGGGGCTCGTCGGCGCGGCGGCGGGGTGGATGGGGGCGCCGGTGCGCAGCGCGATCCTGGTGTGTCCGGAGGGGGCGGAGGAGCGGGCGCGGTCGGCGTACCCGGGGCTGGAGGTGATGGGGGCGCCGCCGCCTTGCGAGGCTGTCGAGACGGACGAGCGCGGGGGGCTGCGGCGGCGGCTGGGGCTGGAGCCGGGGGAGGTGGCGCTGCTGCTGGCGGGGCGGTCGGCGAGCGCGATGCGGTTCGTGTTTCTGCAGGGGCTGCTGGCGTGCGCGGGGCAGCGCGTGACGGGGGTGATGCCGGCGTGGGCGTCGCAGATGGCGCGGGGGCGGCGGATGCGGGCGCGGGCCGGGCGGGATGTGCGGATGATCGTGAGCGACCTGCCGATGGCGCGGCTGGCGGCGGCGTGCGATGCGGGCGTGCTCGACCCCGGGGGGGCGGGGCCGACGTCGCACCGGCAGGGCCCCCGGGGTGAGGCGGCGTGGGAGGCGGCGCCGCTGGTCGCCGCGGGCCTGCCGACGGTGGCGCCGGAGGGGCTGGTCGGGGCGGGGGTGATGCCGGGCGCGGCCGCGGGGGCGTGCCTGGCGCAGAACGCCACGCTGCCGGAGCTGGCCCGCCTGCTGTGCCCGCTGCTGGATGATGCGGGGATGCGGGGAACGGTGGGGCGCGAGCTTCGGGAGCACGCGCGGGCGGCGGGTTGGGGTGGGCGCTTTGTGGGCGTGCTGGTCGCGGCGTGGAAGGAGTCGCTGCGGGCGGCGAAGATCGGGGCGCCGCTGCCGCGGGCGATGTTCACGTCGATGGGGGTTCAGCCGTGACCGGCGGGGACGGGGGGGCGGAGCGGACGGGGGTGCTGTTCGTGTGCCTGGGGAACATCTGCCGCTCGCCGCTGGCGGAGGGGGTCTTCATCCACCGGGCGCGGGAGCGGGGTGTGCTGGACCGCTTCGAGGTCGATTCGTGCGGGACGGGGGCGTGGCACGTCGGCGAGTGCGCGGACCACCGGTCGATCGCGGTGGCGCGGAGGCACGGGATCGAGCTGCCGAGCATCGCCCGCCAGGTGTGCCCTGCGGACTTCGGGCGCTTCGACTGGCTGATCGCGATGGACCGCGCCAACGTGCACACGCTCAGCCGCGCGGGAGCGCCGGCGGAACGGGTGCGCCTGATGCGGAGCTTCGACCCGGTGATGATGCACCGGCCCGTGCACGAGCTGGATGTGCCGGACCCGTATGACTGGCCGGGGGACGGGTTTGAGGAGGTCTTCCAGATGCTGGACGCGGCGTGCGCGGGGCTGCTGGAGTACCTGGTGGAGGACTGATTCCATAGGACGTATGGGTCCTATGGGTCCTATGGGACCTATAGCTCCAGGAGGAGCCGCCGCGGGTCCTCGATCGCTTCCTTGATCTTCACCAGGAAGCGGACGGCCTCGGCGCCGTCCACCATGCGGTGGTCGTAGCTGAGGGCGAGGTACATCATGGGGCGGATCGCCACCTGCCCCGGCTTCTCCGGGTCCTCGACGGCGCGGTTCTTGATCGCGTGCATGCCGAGGATGCCGGACTGCGGCGGGTTGAGGATCGGCGTGCTGTTGAGCGAGCCGAAGATGCCGCCGTTGGTGATGGTGAACGTGCCGCCCTGCATCTCCTCGAGCGTGAGCTTGCCGTCCTTGGCGCGGGTGGCCAGGTCCTTGACGGCCTGCTCGATCTCGGCGAAGGAGAGCTGCTCGGCGCTGCGGATGACGGGGACGACGAGGCCCCTGGGGCTGGAGACGGCGATGGCGATGTCGCAGTAGCCGTGCTTCTCGATCGCGGGCTTGCCGTCCTCCTCGACGATGAAGGCGTTGACCTGGGGGAAGGCTTGAAGGGCGTAAACGGCGGCCTTGATGAAGAACGACATGAAGCCGAGGCCGACGCCGTAGCGCTTCTCGAAATCCTCCTTGTAGCGGGCGCGGGCGGCGAGGATGCCGGACATGTCGCACTCGTTGAAGGTCGTCAGCATCGCCGCGGTGCGCTGGGCCTCGACCAGCCGCATGGCGACGCGCTGGCGGAGCGGGCTCATCCGCTCGCGGGTGATGGCGCGGTCGTCGCGCCGGGTCTGAACCACGGCCTGGACGGCGGCGATGTTCTTCTCCGCGGCCACGCCGGCCTGCGAGGCGGGGGGGCCGGACTGGACCTGGGCGAAGGCCAGCACATCCTGCTC
>JBBDXI010000074.1:0-20653 GCA_040902425.1 Phycisphaerales bacterium | reverse complement strand
CCAACCCGGCCGCCTCACCATCCTCCTCGCCCGCGCCGGCCGGGGCGATGCCGCCGCCACCGACGAGCTCTTCCCCCTCGTCTACGAGGAGCTGCGCACCCTCGCCGCGTCCCACCTCTCCCACGAGCGCGCCGGCCACACCCTCCAGCCCACCGCCCTGGTCAACGAGGCCTACCTCCGCCTGATCGGGCCGGCCGGCAGCGACGCCGACATCTCCTGGGACAGCCGCGCCCACTTCTTCGGCGCTGCCTCCCGCGCCATCCGCCGCATCCTCACCGACCACGCCCGCACCCGCAACCGCGACAAGCGCGGCGGGGGGTGCGCCCGCATCCCCATCGACGGCGTCGACCTCGCCGCCCCCGAGACCGGCGTTGACCTCGTCGCCCTCGACGAGGCCCTCACCCGCCTCGCCGCGCTCGACGAGCAGAAGGCCCGCGTCGTCGAGCTCCGCTTCTTCGGCGGCCTCACCGAGGAGCAGGCCGCCCGCGTCCTGGGCGTCTCCCCCAGCACCGTCACCCGCGACTGGCGCTTCGCCCGCTCCTGGCTCCGGCGCGAGCTGTCCCCCACCCCCCACCCCCCACCCGGCGGGGACGACGGCCATGGGGCCTGAGCGCTTCCGCGAGGTCGAGGCCTGGTTCGATCGCCTCGTCGGACTCCCCGGGCCCGAGCTCGCCCGCGCTTTGGATGACCTCGGCCGCCGGGACCCCCGGGTCGCCGCCGAGGTCCGCTCCCTGATCGACGCCGACCAGCAGCGCGGCGGGTTCCTCGCGGTCCCCGCCCTCGGCGCTGTCTCGCAACTCGAAGGCCTCGGCCCGGGGCCCCGGGAGGACGAGGGCGAACTCATCGGCCGGCAGCTCGGCCCCTACCGCGTCGTCCAGCGCATCGCCTCGGGCGGCATGGGCACCGTCTACCTCGCCGAGCGCGCCGCCCCGCCCCCCGGGGATTTCCAGCAGCAGGTCGCCATCAAGCTCATCCGCCGCGGCCTGGACAGCGACGAGGTGCTCCGCCGCTTCCGCGAGGAGCGCCGCGCCCTGGCCGCGATGAACCACCCCGGCATCGCCCGCCTCATCGACGGCGGCGCCGCCGAGGGCGGCCGCCCCTTCCTCGTGATGGAGTACGTCAAGGGCATCCCCATCGACGAGTCCTGCCGCGAGCGAGCCCTCCCCCTCCGCCAGCGCATCGAGCTCTTCCGAAGGGTCTGCGACGCCGTCCAGTACGCCCACCAGAACCTCGTCATCCACCGCGACCTCAAGCCGCAGAACGTCCTGGTCACCGGCGAGGGCCTCCCCAAGCTCGTGGACTTCGGCGTCGCCCGCATGCTCGGGCCCAGTGCCGACAAGAACCTCACCCGGGAGGTCGGCACCCGCTTCACCCCCGAGTACGCCAGCCCCGAGCAGGTCCGCGGCGAGCACGTCACCACCGCCAGCGATGTCTACTCCCTGGGCGTCCTCCTCTACGAGCTCCTCGCCGAGGCACCCCCCTACCGCTTCCGCGAGCGCACCGCCGGCGAGTTCCGCCGCATCATCTGCGAGACCGAACCCCCGCCCCCCAGCACCGTCGCCCCGCCCGCGGCCCCCCCCCCGCCCCCCAGCGCCCACCCCCGCCCCGCCCCCCCCGCCCCCCCCGCCCCCCCAACGCCCCCCCCCCCGCCTCCGGACCCAAGCGCCATCCCCGGCGCCTCCCCCGCGGCCAGACCGGCGCCACGATCGCACCCCGCGCTGCGCGGCGACCTCGACCGCATCATCCTCAAGGCCATGGCCAAGGACCCCGCGCTCCGGTACGGCAGCGCCGAGGGCCTCTCCGCCGACCTCGGGCGCTACCTCGAGGGCCGCCCCGTCCTGGCGCGCCCGGCCACCCCGGGGTACCTCGCCCGCCGCTTCATCCGCCGCCACAAGGCCGGCGTCGCCGCCGGCGCGCTCGTCGCCGCCTCGGTCATCGCGGGCGCGGCCGGCATCGCCTGGCAGGCCCGCATCGCCGCCCGCGAGCGCGACGACGCCATCACCGCCCGCGCCCAGGCGCAGGAGATCACCCGCTTCATCCAGGAGATACTCGCCCAGGCGGACCCCGCCAACCGCGGCGACCAGGTCACCGTCGCCGAGGCCCTCGACGACGCCGCCGCCAGGGCCCGCGCCGAGCTCGCCGGCCGCCCCGCCGTGCTCGCCGCCATCCTCGGCACCATCGGCCGCACCTACCTGCGCCTCGGCCTCTTCGACCGGGCCGAGCCGCAGCTCGTCGATGCCCTCGCCCTCCGCGAGTCCGCCGCCCCCCCCGCGCCGCCCGCCGACCTCGTCGGGGCGCTGGTTGACCTCGCCACCCTCCGCTACCAGCAGCGCCGCTTCCCCGAATCGGCCGATCTCCTCCGCCGCGCCCTCGCCGCCGCGCGCCAGCGGATCGGCGAGCGCTCCGCCGAGGCCGCCGAGGCCCTCAACAGCCTCGGCGCGGTCGAGCGCAACCTCGGCCAGCCGACGCAGGCCCTCGCCACCCTCACCGCCGCCCTCGGCCTCCGCCGCGAGATCCACGGCGCGGAGTCCCTCGAGGCCGCCGAGACCCTCAACAACCTCGGCGGCGTCCACCGCGACCTCAAGAACCTCCCCGCCGCCGAGCAGGCCCAGCGCGAGGCCCTCCGCATCCGCGAGAGCCTCCTCGCCCACGACCACCCCATGGTCGCCCAGGGCTACGCCAACCTCGCCGTCATGATCCACGCCCAGGGCCGCCTGGATGAGGCCGAGCCCCTTTACCGCGCCTCCCTCACCCGCAGCCTGGCCCGCCTCGGCCCCGACCACCCCGACAACGCCTTCGCCATGAACAACCTGGGCGTCCTCGAGAGCGCACGGGGCAACCTGCCCGCCGCCGAGGAACTCCTCCGCGAGGCCGCGCGGGTCCGCGCCCTCGCCCACGGCGCGGCCGACACGCGCACCCTCACCACGCGGATGCTCCTCGCCAGGGTGCAGGACGCCCGGGGCCAGCGCGACGCGGCCGAGCGCACCCTCCAGGACGCCCTCGCGCAGGCCGACCCGGGCCCCCCGGGCGACGCCGCCCGCCACGTGCTCCGCTCGACCCTCGCCGACCTCTACAGCGCCTGGGGCATGCCCGAGAAGGCCGCCGAGCACCGCCCCGCGCCGCCGCCGCCCAACACCGGCCCCGTCGCGCCGACCAACGCCCCCCACTGAGCGCAGTCTCTCACGCTTCTGCGGGAAGGCGCCACCGGCTGCCCGGGAGCGCACGACAATCTCCGTTGCCCGCCCCCGGGCGTGCGGTAGACTGGGCCCATGCCCGTCGCGCCCCTGTTCCTGGCGGCCGCGATGCTCGCGCCGCCCCTCCTGCCTCTCCCGCCGGCTGCGCAGCAGCCGACACAGCCCGAGCCCGGGCAGGGTGCCACGGCTCGCGGCGTCCTCGACGCGCAGCAGTGGTTTCGCCCATCCGGCGCGGCTCACCCCGGGCCGCTCCGGGCGCTGGCGCTCCGGCCGGCCTCCTTCACGGTCCAGCCGGGCCAACCCGTCGCGCTGACGCTCCGCACCCAGGGCCCCGAGCCGGAGCCCTGGCCGCCCGCCTCGTGGATGTTCATCCGCGTCGCCTCCACCCAGCGCAACTTCGACGACCCCCCGCGCAACGCCCGGGACGAAGCCACGGCGACCCTCGACACGCCCGGCGTCGGCCTCGTCGGCCTCGACTTCGCCCCGGGCGAGGTCACGGCCTCCCGCCCTGACCTCCGCGCCTTCATCGCCGAGCGCGGCCGCGCGCCCGAGGATGCGCCGATCGCCGGTGACGGCCAGGTCGCCCTCCGCCGCGTGCAATCGGTCAAGGCCATCCTCCGCGCCGGCGCGCCGGGCCAGGAGGTCGGCGCATCCGAGGCCACCGGCAAGTCCGGCCAGCAGGTCGAGATCCGCCCGCTCATGGACCCGCTCGCCACCCCCGTCGGCGGCGACATCGCCGTCCGCTGCTACGCCGCCAGCGGCAGCGCCCCCGGCGCACGCCTCATCGCCACCCACGAGCCCACCGGCCAGCGCCAGGAGTCCACCGCCGACGCCTCCGGCATCGCCCGCTTCACGCTCACCGCGCCCGGCCCCTGGCGCATCGAGTTCCACGAGCTCATCGCCGGCGACCCGCCCACTCTCTACTCCGCCACGCTCACCTTCGAAGCCCCGGCCCCAGAGCTACAGCGATGACGCCCCACGCCCCGGATGCGGCGGACGCCCCCCGTCCTCGTGAAACGCGTTCGCTGAACGTGCCACCGACGGCAGCTCTGGGCCGTCGGTGCTCTTCGCGCCCCCGGCGTTCTCGCGGCTCCCTCTCGCTCCCCGCCGCCGCGCTCCCGTGCCTCCTCCTCTCCGCCCCCGCCCAGACCTGGACCTCCCTCGGCCCCGCCCCCACCACCGGCTTCGCCGGCGCCACCGGCCGCGTCTCCGCCCTCGCCTGCCACCCGACCGACCCGAGCCTCTATTACGCCGCGGGCGCCGACGGCGGCGTCTGGCGCACCAACGACGCCGGCCTCACCTGGCTGCCCCTCACCGACCACCTCCCCACAACCGCCATCGGCGCCCTCGCCCTCGACCCCACCAACCCCGCCATCCTCTACGCCGGCTCCGGCGAGGCCAACTTCGCCAACCACAGCCGCCCTGGCCTGGGCCTCTTCAAGAGCACCGACGGCGGCGACACCTGGACCGTCCTCGGCGCCGAGACCTTCTCCGGCCGCTGCTTCTCCCGCATCGTCATCAACCCGCAGGACCCACAGACCCTCTACGCCGCCATCACCCAGGCCGGCGGATTCCCCCAGCGCGCCGCCGCCAAGAACCACCCAGGCGCCACCGGCCCCCGCGGCGTCTTCCGCTCCACCGACGGCGGCCACACCTGGGCCCGCCTCACAACCCTCCCGGACCTCTGCGCCACCGACCTCGCCCTCAACCCCCAGGCCCCCTCCACCCTCTACGCCGCCATCGGCCACATCTTCGGGCACGCCGACAACGGCGTGTACCGATCAACCGACGGCGGCGACACCTGGGCCCGCCTCGCCGGAAGCCTCCCGTCCCCGCCCACCACGCCCCTCGGGCGCATCAGCCTTGCGATCGCGCCGGGCGACCCGGCCCGGATCGCCGCCCTGCTCACCCGCCCCGCCAGCGCCTCCGGCGGCAGCGGCACGTTCCTCAACGCCTACCTCTCCCTCGACACCGGCCAGTCCTGGGCCGCCATCAGCCCCTCGGTTGACCAATCGTCCTACGGCTGGTTCCTCTCCACCATCGCCTTCCACCCCACGCAGCCGGACATGATCTTCGCCGGCGGCCTCAACCTCCGCCGCCGCAACGCCACCGCCCCCCACACCTGGTCCACCGTCACGCCCCCGCACGTCGATCAGCACGCCGTCGCCTTCGACGCCTCCGGCCGCCTCCTCGCGGGCTGCGACGGGGGCGTCTACCGCTCCCCCGACCTCGGCGCTTCCTGGGTCTCCCTCAACACAGGCCTGGCCACTATCCAGTTCTATCCCGGCCTCTCCACCAGCCCCGCCCCCACCAGCGCCGACTTCCTCATCGGCGGCACCCAGGACAACGGCACCAGCCGCCGCATCTCCTCCACGCTCACCTGGCAGCACATCCTCGGGGGCGACGGCGGCTGGACGCAGCTCAACCCCCAGAACCCTCAGATCGTCTTCGCCGAGTTCCAGGGCACCGGCAACCTCTACCGCTCCACCAGCGGCGGCACGGGCTTCACCCTCTCAAGCTCCGGCCTCTCCGGCCGCAACTGCTTCCTCCCCCCCTACCTCATCGACCCCGCCCCCCCACCCAACCCCCAGCGCATGCTCTACGCCACCGAGCGTGTCTTCGTCTCGACCAACGGCGGCCTCAACTGGTCCCCCCTCTCCGCCGACCTCACGGCCGGCGCCCCCGCGGCCATCCGCGCGCTGGCGATCGCGCCCTCCAGCTCCGCCTACGTCTACGCCGCCACCAACGACGGGCGGGTGCTCTCTTCAACCGACGGCGGCGCAACCTTCACCCTCCGCCTGACCGACGCGGGCACATGGCCGCGGGTCACGCGTGAGTTGACGGTGGACCCCCTCGACCCCCTCACCGTCTACCACGCCGGCTGGACCTACGGCCCCGCCCCGCGCCTCCGCCGCTCGCGCGACGGCGGCGCCACCTGGGAGCGCCTCGACGCGGGGGGCGCCCTCCCCGACATCCCCATCAACGTCGTCGCCATCGACCCGCGCCCCCAGTTGCCGACGATCTTCGCCGGCGCCGACGACGGCGTCTACCGCTCCATCAACGGCGGCCAGACCTGGAAGCGCTACGGCGACACCCTCCCGCGCACCAGCGTCACCGACCTCATCCTCGAGCCGACGCGCCCCCCCTCCGGCCGCCTCACCGCCGGCACCCAGGGCCGCGGCGCCTGGAACACCCCCATCGTCTTCTGCTACCCCGACATCGACGACAGCGGCTCGCTCAACGTCGCCGACTTCGGCGCCTTCCTGGTCGCCTTCGCCGCGGGGAGCCAGCAGGCCAACTGCGACCGCAGCACCACCCCGCCCATCCTCAACGTCGCCGACTTCTCGTGCTACCTTCAGGCCTACGCCGCCGGCTGCCCGTGAGGAATGTCGGATGTGGGATGTCGGATGGCGGATGTGAGGACGCGCCGTGTTCTCGGGTTCGATCCGCGCCCGCCCACATCCGACATCCGACATCCCACATCCGACATCCGACATCCGCCATCCCACATCCGACATCATTCCTCGATCCCCAGCTCCCTCTTCGTGAACAGCGCCTCGAACGCGATCCCCGCCCGCTCCACGTTCTCCCGCGCCCCCTCCTGCCGGTCGATCGTCGCGATGATCGCCACCACCTCCGCCCCCGCCCCCCGCAGCGCCTCCGCCGCCTCCAGCGCCGCCCCGCCCGTGGTCGCCACATCCTCCACGATCACCACCCGCTCCCCCGCCAGCAGCTGCCCCTCCACCTGCTTCGCCGTCCCGTACTCCTTCTTCTTCACCCGCACAAACACGCACGGCAGCCCCGTCTCCAGGCTCGCCGCCGTCACCAGCGGGATCCCCCCCAGCTCCGCCCCCGCCAGCCGGTCCACCCGCCCCCCCTCCCCCTTCGCTCGGATCGCCGCGATCCGCTGCGCGAACAGCCCCGCCAGCGGCCGCAGCACCTCCGGGCGCGTCGAGAACAGGTACTTGTCCAGGTAGTAGCTGCTCGTCCGCCCCGACCGCAGCGTGAACGTCCCCCGCAGCAGGGCCACGCCCGCGATCGCCCTGGCCACCGATTCCCGCTCGCCCGCCGCGCCGGACTGTGTGCTCATAGCCGTAGCCTACCCCCGGCCCGCGCCGGGCGCCGCCCGAAACGGCCCGGCCCGTTCGGCCATACAAAGCCGTGCAAAAGGGGTTCCCCATGCGAGCCGCCATTGTCCTCGCCGCCGTCAGCGTTGGCCCGATCGCCCTGGCTCAGGCGCCCCCCGCCCCCACGCCGCCGCAGGAAGCGCCCCCCTCGGCGGCCCGCGGGTCGCCGACCCCGGTATGAGGCCCACCCTCGTCCAGCGCGACTTCAACGGCCGGCTCACCAAGCCCCAGCTGCCCCCCGAAGAGGCCGCCCTCGCCCTCCTCACCCTCGACCCCGAAGCCCGCGCCAGAGCCGACGGCGTCCTCGCATCCCGCGCCGCCATCCTCGACCGCATCGTCCGCGAGAACGTCGAGCTCATCATCCAGCTCTACAACGCCGGCCAGGCCGGCGACCGACCCGAGCAGCTCCGCCTCCTCGGCCAGTTCGCCGCGAAGCTCGAGCCCCTCCAGGCCCGCGGCAGCCTGGAGACCGAGCTGGCCGCGGCCATCCCCGCCGACCAGACCCCCCTCTTCCGCTCGATCCTCGAGGAGTACCGCACGGCCCTCACCGAGGACCTCGCCCTCCAGGCCCGGTCCACCGGCCAGCGACCCCCCCGCCCCCGCGCGGCCGCGGCCAGGCTCGCCCTCGCCACCCTCGGCCTGGAGATCAAGCGCTCCTACGAGCGGCAGATCGGCGGCAAGGCGGCCGAGTTCGAGCGGCTCCTCGCCAGGCTCTCGCTCTCCCCCGAGCTGGAGGCCCGCATCCGCACCCAGGTCACCGACTGGGCCCAGAAGACCAAGGGCAACCCCACCGAGGCCGACAAGCGGGCCCTCTTCGTTTCTCTCCTTTCCCAGCTCAACGCCGAGCAGCGCCGGACCCTCATCCGCGAGGCCCTCGGACAGCCCGAATCCGCCGAGCGCCCCGCCAAGCGCGGGGAATAAGGCGGGCCGGCCGGTGTGCCGCGGCCACGCTGCGCGCCCGGCCCGCCCCGGCTGTTCGGCTCATGACCGGGGAATAATCCCGCTCGCTCGACCGGGGCCTACCGCCCGAAAGACCGGAGCTGCTATGCGTCACGCAACGACCGCCCTGCTGGCCGCCATCATCGCCGCCCCGGCGGCCCTCGCCCAGCCTCTCGCGCCGACCCCGCCGCCGCAGCCACCAGCGCCGGCCCCCCGCCAGCCCGAGATGACCCCCACCCAGCGGATGGCCACGCTGCCCGGGGGCCGCAACGTCATCTTCGAGACCATGGCGGTCACCGGGCCCGACGGCAAGGTCATCCGGATCGACGCCGCCCTCGACCTCGCCGCCCTCCAGCGCAACCCGCTCATCACCGCCGAGGCCCGCGAGGGGCTCCGCCCCGCCATCCGCGAGTGGATGGGCGAGGTCGAGCGGATCGCCATCGACAACCTCGACTTCCTGGAGGACCTGGAGCCCCCCGCCGGCGGGCCGACGCTCCTCGACAAGCTCGACTCCACCAACACCAACTCCATGCAGCGGGTCAACCAGGTCATGCTCCAGCTCAGCGCCGCGGGAAACCTCGCCGCCGTTCTGCGGGGCAAGAACCTGATCGACCAGCCGCAGCACACCATCAACCAGTACATCACCTCCGACTACCTGCGCCAGTGCCTGCAGGAGGTCGCGCCATCCAACGAGGTCATCCGCGATGTGCAGCAGTCGCAGGACCGGACCAACCGCTACAACCGCTTCCTCTACAGCGTCAGCGCCTCGGACGCGATGTCCGCCTACCACCGCCTGCTCATCCAGGCCGCGCCCGTCATGGACCGTGCCGTCGCCGCCGCCCAGCTCCCGCCCGAGGCGCTCGCGAAGGCGAGGGACAAGGCCGCGGGCGCGATGAGGGCCCAGGGCGACGCCGCCCGGCGCGCCGCCTCCCGCGCCCTGCTCAACGAGCTCACGTTCCCGCAGCGCCAGGCGGTGCTCCGCGCCGCCCGCGACCTCGCCCCGCCCTTCGACCCCTTCCCCGGCGCGCCGTCCGCGCACCTCCCCTCGCCGCGCAGCGGCGGCTGATCCGCACCCCAGAAGAACCCCGCCGGGGCCCCGTGCCCGCGCCAGACCACACCGAGGACCCTTCCATGCTCAAGCCCACGCTCGCCACGCTCTTCGCCATCGTCGGCCTCGCCGCCGCCTGCCACGCCCAGACCGCCCCGGTCCCCGCCCCGCCGCCCGCCGCGACGGCCCCCGCGCCCACCGGCGCAACCGGCGCAACCGGCCCCCAGGCCACCATCTTCCAGGCCCCCCCCACCGATCTGCCCAAGTTCGACAGCCTGATCCGGCGCGGCCAGGACGGCAAGATCATCCCCTTCGACGGCGTGGTCGACGCCCACTCGCTCCTGCGCAACCCGCTCGTCACCGACGAGGACCGCCAGCGCATGCGGGAGGCCATCGAGGACTGGGCCGCGGATGTCAACCAGCTCGCCATCGACAACCTCGATTTCCTCGAGAAGGTCGATGACGACGGCCTGATCGACAAGCTGGACTTCAACGACACCAACCAGGTCCGGATCATGAACCAGATGATGGTCCCCCTGGTTTCCGCCGGGCCGCTCACCGGGCGCCTGGAGAAAAAGGACATGCTCACCCCCGAGCAGTCCCGCGTCAACACCCACATCAGCAACGAGTACCTCCAGGCCCTCTTCAACGAGGCCATGGGCGGGCAGGTCGAGCCCATCCGCATGGATGAGCCCGGCCCGAAGCAGCAGGAAAAGATCGAGCACCTCAACAAGCTCATCCAGTTCCTCTACTACAACATGATGTGCCGCGACGCCCGCATGAGCTACCACCAGATGCTCATCGATGCCGCCCCGCGCGCCGGAGAGATCGTCGCCTCCATGGGCCTCCCCGCCGATCTGGAGTCGAGGCTCAAGCCCGCCGTCGCCGCCTCCCAGCGGGCCTCGGGCGCCGAGGACCGCAAGAAGCAGGTCCGGGCCCTCCTCAAGAACCTGAACTTTGACCAGCGCCGGGCCTTCCTCCAGAAGGCCGTCGGCCTCGGCGCCGCCAGGAACCCCGTCGAGTCCGCCCGCGCCGTGCGCGCCGGCACCGCCGGCTGACCCGGGCGATCGCGCTCGCCCCCGCCCCCGCCTCAACACCGCGCCCACTCCGGCCGATACCCCTCCCTGTCGAACCAGGGAGGTTCCTCATGCGCCGATTTCCCGCCCTCGCCGCCGCCACCCTCGCCGTTCTCTTCCTCTCCGGGAGCGGGCGCGGCCCGGAGGACCCGCAGCAGATCGCCATCGACTACCTCAAGCACCTCGGCGCCGGCCACCCCTACCTCGCCGTCGATGCCTGCTACGACGCCGACGCCTTCGCCCAGCGCGTCTTCGGCCAGGAACTGCTGAGCCTCAAGCCCGGCGAGGCCGCCTACGTCGGGCAGCTCGCGTCCATCATCCTCAAGGCGGCCGCGACCACCGCGGACCTGGAGAAGCACCTGAAGAACGCCAGGCGCTCGCCCTTCCGCGTGAGCGGCGAGGGCGAGGAGGTCAGGCTCTCCTTCACCCTCGCCCTCTCCCCCGAGCGCGAGAACGGCCCCACCCACGACACCACGCTCGTCCTCAGCCGCGCCAGCGGCGCCTGGCGGATCGTCGATGTCGAGCCCCTGGCCGCGACCTTCGCCCGCGAGTACCCCCGGGCCCGCGCCCTGGGCGGCACGCCGATGGACTTCATGGAGAGCGCCGTCGTCACCATGCTCGATGGCAAGCACAAGCGCACGCCCTCCGAGGCCGCCCGCGACGCCAAGGCGGGCGCGATCATGACGGAGCTCGACACGCTCGCGAACCAGGTCGAGCTCTTCAAGACCCGCGAGAAGCGCTACCCGAACTTCGAGCGGGGCTGGGCCGAGTTGCTCTCCGGCGGCTACCTCAAGAAGCCGCCCAGGAACCCCATCAACAACCGCTCCGAGATCGCCGTCGGCAAGCCCAGGGCCAACCACGGCTGGGCCTGGGACCCCGCCACCGGCACCCTGAGCGCCTGCTACTTCGACGAGGAGAGCGGCGCCATCACGCCGGGCAAGCCCTGAATGGGTGAGCCGGGGCGTCACCGCCCCACGTTCTGATTGACCTACCGCGGATTCCTGAACAGGGCCAGGCACGCCGTCTGCCCGTGCAGGTAGCTCTCCCCGCCCACCGGCCCGATCTCGCCCGCCGCGTGGAACCCCGCCAGCGGCAGCGTCGGCCCCTCCGGGTCGATCTCCCGTCCGCCCTTGGCCAGTTCCTCGCCACCCCGCCCCGGCGCGAACGCCCTCGCGATCGCCTCCGCGTCGTGCCCCGGCGCATCGAACAGCCGCGTCCCCCGCCCGTTGCACGTCACCAGCAGGCCGCCCAACGGCGGGTCGCGCAGCTGCTGGGCATCCAGCAGCATCGCCAGGTCCTCATCGGCCGTCTTGGCGTCCCGCAGGTGGAACCGCACCGTCTGCCCCACCTTCACAAAGTCGCTCACCGCGATGGCGTTGTGGTTCTCATCCACGCCCACCACGTTGCGGATCAGGAAGTCGTCGCGCCCGAACCGCTCCTTGTACTCGTTGATGACCCGCCCCATGAACAGGCCTCTCTCCAGCAGCTTCTTGTCGTCCTCGGGCAGCTCCTCCACGACATCCCGCACCATGTGCAGCGCCGGCCGCCCGGACAGCTCCAGGATCACGTTCTTCCTCGACTTCGTCACCACCAGGTTGGGCCCGAAGCCGCGGCACCCCTGCGAGACCACCGCATCCACCCGCACCGGCCCCTTCAGGCTCACGCCCACGAGGCCCGTCTTGTGAACCGCCTCATCCAGCAGCATCGCATTCCCGCCCGGTGAGGTCGAGCCCGACGAAATCCCGCCGATCAGCGGCCCCACCGCCCCGCCGCCCGCCGCGGCCAGCGCCCGCGCCCGGTTCATCGCCGGCAGCAGGCCCATCACCGGCACGCTGAACGGGTCCACGAACAGGAACGTCGCCCGCAGGTCCGCATCCGCCCCGAACCCCCGCCCCAGCTTCGCCAGCCCATCCGGCGACTCGTCGAACGGCGACAGCTCCTCCGCCGTGAACGGCACCAGCGACACCCCCGGCAGCCGCGCCGCCAACAGCGCCACGCCCGGCGCCCGCTCCAGCTCCGTCCGCCCCCCCACCACGCTCTCGGCGCTCACGCCGATCAGGCAATCCGCGCGCAGGTCGCGCCGGATGATGGCCGCGATCTCCCCCGCCTTCGCCACGTGGTGCGACGACACGAACAGCACCGCCAGGTCCACCGCCCCCGACCCCAGCCCCTCGGCGCACTGCGCGCACACGCGCTCCGCGGCCTTGCCCGCCTCCGGGCTCCCCGACAGCCCCGAAGCCAGCCGACACAGACCGGTCGATGTGCCTGGAATCATCGGGGCACTGTAGCCGCGGGCGGTCCGGCACAGCCCCTCTCCGGCGACGGCGCTCACGCTCAATCGATTGGCCCCATAGGTCCCATAGGTCGTATGGGTCCTATCCGCTCTACACTCTCGACCATGCCGCCACTGACCCGCGAGCAGATCACCCGCCGAGCGGCCGCCGAACTCCGCGACGGCTACATCGTCAACCTCGGCATCGGCATGCCCACGCTGGTCGCCAACTACATCCCGACCGGGATGGATGTCTGGCTCCAGTCGGAGAACGGCCTCCTGGGCATCGGCCCCTTCCCCACCGAGGCCGAGGTGGACCCGGACCTCATCAACGCCGGCAAGCAGACCGTCACCGCCCGCCCCGGCGCCAGCTATTTCTCGTCTTCCGACTCCTTCGCGATGATCCGCGGCGGGCACATCGACATGTGCATCCTCGGCGCCATGCAGGTCTCCCAGGAGGGCGACATCGCCAACTGGATGATCCCCGGCAAGATGGTCAAGGGCATGGGCGGCGCCATGGACCTGGTCGCCGGCGTGAAGAAGATCGTGGTCACGATGGAGCACAACGCCAAGGACGGCACACCCAAGCTCGTCCGCCAGTGCAACCTCCCCCTCACCGGCAAGGCCTGCGTGAACATGCTCATCACCGACCTGGCCGTCCTGGTCTTCGACGACCAGCGCAAGCGCTTCGTCCTCACCGAAACGGCCCCGGGGGTCGGTGTGGACGAGGTCCGCCAGAAGACCGAGGCCGAGATCGCCATCGCTCCCGACATCCGGACCGTCGCGGTCTGACGCCTCTTCTTTGTTTGCGCTCTGCGCTCTGCGTTTTGCGCTTTGCGCTTTGCCACATGCCCCCCACCTCCCTCCACCTCCTCCAGATCCTCCTCCAGGCCCTCGCCTCCTTCGCCATCGCCGGCGGCCTCATCTTCACCGCCATCCAGTTCAGGAACGCCCGCAAGGCCCAGCTCGTCGCCAACTTCTCCAAGCTCGTCGAACTCCAGTACCACCTCCGCGAGCTGCGCGTCAACGAGCCCGCCCTCGCCAGCGTCTACCGTCACGACGTCGAGCACCTCCACTCCGACGAGGAGATCCGCGAGTACTTCCTCAACCTCATGCAGCTCTCCCTCTTCGAGATCGCCTGGTACGCCCACCGCCACGGCCAGCTCCCCGAGGACTACTTCCGCAGCTGGGCCAAGCGCATGTGGCAGATCGGCCAGGAAGACTCCTTCCGCCGCATGATCAACAACCCCTCCATGAAGATCCTCCACGACGACTTCCAGGCGTACGTCGTCGCCCTCGTCCGCGCCCCGAGCCCGCCATGAGCATCCCCGTTCTGGTCGCTCGCCTGAACCCGCGGAACCCGCCGGCGACGCCGGCCGAGGTGGAGGCCGTGGAGCGCCGCTTCGGGCCGCTTCCCCAGGATTACAAAGAGTTCCTTCTACTCAGCAACGGCTACGAGGGCTCCGTCTCTGGCCTGTACCTGGCCCTGTACAGGACGAGCGACGTGATGGGCTACAACCGGGACGGAACCGCCCTGGTGCCCGAGCGCCCCGACATGATCCAGATCGGCGGAGACGGCGGTGGTGAGGGCTATTTCTTTGACGCCCGCAACCCGGGACCGGTCTCGATGATCGCTCTGGTGAGCGACTGGCACACGGACGCCCGCCCGGCAGGCGCAAGCTTCACGGACTTCCTCGCCAATCAGCTGGAGGGGCGCTCGCCCCTCGGTGGCGCCTCCTAGTTCGGGGAGGGCGCGTGCGGCTAGACTGGCGGCGTGTCCGTCGCCTCCCGTTCCCACGTCCTCGCCACCCTCAAGCACTACTTCGGCTTCGACACCCTCCGCCCCCTCCAGGAAGAAGCCCTCCGCGCCGCCCTCCGCGGCCAGGATTCCCTCCTCGTCATGCCCACCGGAGGCGGCAAATCCCTCTGCTACCAGCTCCCGCCCCTGCTCACCGAATCCCTCACCGTCGTCGTCTCCCCCCTCATCGCCCTGATGAAAGACCAGGTGGATGGCCTCCGCCTCGCCGGCTACCCGGCCGCGGCCCTCAACAGCAGCATCTCCGCCGACGACGCCCGCGAGACCCTCAGCCAGCTCGACGCCGGCACCCTCCGCCTCCTCTTCCTCGCCCCCGAGCGCCTCCTCACCCCCGCGATGCTCTCGCGCCTGGCCCGCTATTCCGACTCTTCCACTCCGTCCCTCCGTGCCTCCGTCCCTTCGTCCCTCTCCTTCGCCATCGACGAGGCCCACTGCATCAGCCAGTGGGGCCACGATTTCCGCCCCGAGTACCGCCGCCTCGCCGAGCTCCGCGAGACCTTCCCCGCCGCCCCCATCCACGCCTTCACCGCCACCGCCACCGTCCGCGTCCAGTCCGACATCCTCGAGCAGCTCCAGCTCCGCGACCCCGCGCTGCTCATCGCCCCCTTCGACCGCCCCAACCTCCTCTACCGCGTCGTCCCCCGCTCCCGCGCCGACCAGCAGTGCGCCGAGATCATCCAGCGCCACCAGAAGGGCGAGGCCGCCGGCGCCGCCATCATCTACTGCATCTCCCGCCGCAACACCGAGGACTTGGCCGCGGCCCTCCGCGCCAAGGGCATCGAAGCGCAGGCCTACCACGCCGGCCTCGACGCCCGCGAGCGCCGCGGCATCCAGGACGACTTCGCCAACGAGCGCCTCGACGTCGTCGTCGCCACCGTCGCCTTCGGCATGGGCATCGACCGCTCCAACGTCCGCTGCGTCATCCACGCCGCCATGCCCAAATCGATCGAGCACTACCAGCAGGAGACCGGGCGCGCGGGCCGCGACGGCCTCCCCGCCGAGTGCATCCTCCTCTACAGCCCCGGCGACGCCGCCAAGTGGCGCCAGATCCTCACGACCGCCGCCGCCGAGACCGGCGCCGACGAGAGCCTCAAGGTCCAGCTCGCGCTGCTCGACCGCATGCAGCGCTTCGCGGCCTCCAGCGCCTGCCGCCACCGCGCCCTCGCCGAGTACTTCGGCCAGCCCTACGAACCCCCCACCATCGACATTCCGTTCGGCTCCCAGGTCCCCGCCGGCGATGCACCCGGTGGGGCGGGCTTTCCGGCCCGCCAATCCTGCAACGCCTGCGACACCTGCCTCAACGAGCTCGCCCCCGCCGGCGACTCCACCACCATCGCCCGCAAGATCCTCTCCTGTGTCGCGCGCGTGAATCAGCAGGGTTACCCCTTCGGCCCTGCACACATCGCGCACATCCTCCGCGGCCGCGAGACGGCGAGAATCATCCACTACAGGCACCATCAGCTCTCCACCTTCGGTCTTCTCCGCGAGACCCCTCGCCACGCCATCCTCTCGTACATCGATCAGCTTGTCTCCCAGGGAGCTCTCGCCCTCGCACCCGGTTCATTCCCCACGCTCTCCCTTACAGAGCAGTCGATTCCGATACTCCGTGGCCACCGAGAGGTCCAGCTTCTGGAGCCAGCTGATACCCCGGCCTACCGGGATGCTCGATCTATTCGATCTCGGCAGAAGCCAGCGGAGACTGCGCGATCTCCACTCTCCCCAGCGGACACGGAGATGTTTGAGTCTCTCAGAGCCCTTCGTCTCAGGATCGCGCGGGAACACGCGGTACCGCCATGGCTGATCTTCCCTGACACCGTCCTCCGCGAGATGGCCCGCCAGCGCCCCACCACCCCCGAGGCCCTCCGAGCCATCCCCGGCGTCGGCGACCGAAAGCTCGCCGACTTCGGCCGCACCTTCGCCGAGCACATCGCCGGGCACGCCAGCAACCAGGTCACCGGCCCTTGATGCCTCGGTGCCTCGTGCCTCGATGCCTCTCTTCCCCCACTTCGTGCCTCCGTGCCTGCGTGCCTCCGTGCCTTCCTCTAAAAACGCACAGAGCCCACCTTTCGGAGAGCTCCTGGCAACCGCCTCCCCCGTTTCCGGGTCGCGGCCGGTGCGTTGAGCGGCGTTTCGTCGCAAGCGACGCCGCGCCACCCTTCCGCGAGCTTTCGCCCTTTCGGGCTACATCCCGCGGCCTCGCATGGGCCCATCCGCCGCAAGCGACGGATGCCCCGTGCCCCGCGGGTGCAACCGTGAGGCTGCCTCCGCGGCCGCCCGGGCTTCCTTCGCCGGCCGAAGCCGACGCCGGTCCCCGAGCCCCGCGTGATCCACCGGTGAGGGTGCATCCCGCGGCTTTCGCGAGCTTTGCCGCCGCAAGCGGTCGGCTCACCCGCCCGCGCTGCGCCCCGAGGGGCGCCCCGCGGTTGCCGGAATCGTGAGCGCCGCAAGCGGCGTCACGCCCCCGTGCCGCGCCGCACGTCTGAGGTGCTTCGCGGCCCCCGCTTCCTGTGCCGCCCTTCGTTCCCCGAGGGTGCGGGCTCGTGCTTTCGCACTCACCCGTCCCCCGAAGCCCGAGCGAGCAAGGCTCATCGAGCAGGACGGGCGGAGATTACCCCGCCAAAAACCCCCTGTCACCCACGTGACACCTTCCCCACCGCCTGTCCACCGGATTTCCACCGCGGCGCCGAAACCCCCCGAAAAAAGGAGCCGCCGATCCCGGGCTGCCCGTCGACTCGCCCGTCGATCCCAGTCCTGCGCCCCCCGGCGCCGATAACCCCGCCCCCCCGCAAGCCCGCCCCCGATCCGGCCGAAAACACGGCACAATGTCCATGACCACCAGACTGCTCTCCTTCCGCCTCAACCGCTCCGAGGAACGCCGCGGCGGCCGCCTGACCACCCGCGGCCTGCGCTGCTCCCTCGGGCGCGTCGTGGACCTCTCCTCCTCCGGCCTGCGGGTCATCCACTCGGGCTTCTCACCCCGGGGCGAGGGTGCGCGCACCATCACCATCTACGCCGACATCGGGCCCATCCGCGTCCAGGCCCGCATCGTCCGCCGCACCCGCACCGGCCTCTTCCGCCAGGAGCTGGGCCTCGAGTTCGTCAACCTCGACCCCGCCATGCGCCAGCAACTGCTCGCCGTCTTCCGAAGCGCGATGAAGAACACCTCGGTCGCCGACCTCGCGGCCTGACCTGGCGTACTTCGCTTGCGGCGTGTTCGCCCCGCGCACCGTGCCGCTGATGCGCCGGCGCCTCGCCCTCCGCCCCCTCGCAGACCCCTCCCGCCTCCGCGAGTTCAACGTCGCCTGGCTCCACCCCGCCCACCCGCGGACCAGCGCCCTCGTCCCCTACATCGTGCGGTGACCGCCCCTTCGTGCGCGATGCCAACCGCGCCTTCCCGTACCCGCAACCACTCGGACGAACGACCGGGCACGCGCCGAGCCCCGGCCCCCGCCCGACCGACGCCGCAGCCTTGCAAAGCGCGCGGACGCTGCGCACGGCGTTCCCCCACGCCGGCCCGACCGTGTTCTCCGGCCGCGACAGCCTTCTTCGCACCCTTCGGACGGCCCGCGCGATCTCGCCCCCTTTTTTTCGTTGGTTCCACGGGGGGTACCAGTTATGCTGGCCGCCACGGGCCCTCCGCACGCCGGACCGCGCCCCTCCGCCCGAAGAAGGAGACAGTCATGATGGCGATGCGATCCGCCTTGTGCGTGGCCGCGGCCGTGCTGTGCGCCGCGACCCGGCCCGCCCCGGCCCAGCTCCCGCTCCCTCCCACCATGACGTACCAGGGGGAACTGCACTCCGCGGGCCAGCCCGTCACCGGCCCCGCCGACCTGCGCTTCAGCCTGTTCGACGCCGCCACGGGCGGCAACCAGATCGGCCCCACCCTGGAGCGGCTCAATGTTGCTCTCGCCCAGGGCCGCTTCACCGAACCGCTCGACTTCGGGGTTGGCGTCTTCGGCGCCAACGCGCGCTTCTTGGAAGTCCAGGTCCGCTCGCCCGGCGGCGTGGGCGGGTTCGTCACGCTCGCGCCGCGCCAGCTCATGACCGCCGCCCCCGTCGCGCAGTTCGCCCTCGCGGGCAACGCCGGCCCCACCGGCCCCACCGGCCCACAGGGCATCGAAGGTCCCATCGGCGCGACAGGCGCGCAGGGACCCGCCGGCGCCTCCGGCGCCACCGGCCCGCAGGGCGCAACCGGACCTACGGGCCCCACCGGCCCGCAGGGCATCCAGGGCCCCATCGGCCCGACAGGCGCCCAGGGGCCCGCCGGCGCCACCGGCCCCACCGGCCCGCAGGGCCCCTCCGGCGCCTCGCCCTTCACCCTCAACGGCACCGCCGCCGTCTACACCCAGGGCAACGTCGGCATCGGCACCACCACGCCCTCGGCGGCACTCGAGGCGATCACGACCGGAACGAACCACGCGGCCCGTTTTCAGAGTTCCAGCGCCGTCATCAGCGCCCTCCGTGTCGACGGCGTCCTCTACGGGGGATTCTTCGAGGCCGCCGGCCCGACCGGCACCGGCGTGTTCGCCCGCGCCATCTCTGCCTCCGGCGCCACCCGTGGCATCGCCGGCGTGAGCGTCAGCCCGTCCGGCACCGGCGTTTTCGGCGAGGCCACCGCAACCAGCGGCGCCACGTTTGGAGGCCGATTCGAAGCCGCCAGCACCAGCGGCGCCGGCGTCTTCGGCGACGCCACTGCTCCCACCGGGATCGCCTCCGGCGGGCAGTTCGAAAGCTCGAGCAGTTCCGGCCGCGGCGTGTTCGGCACCGCGACGGCGGGCAGCGGCACCACCTACGGGGGCTACTTCCACACGTTCTCGCCGTCCGGACGGGGCGTCCTCGGCCTGGCCATCCCCCTCACGGGCTCGACCTACGGCGGCTATTTCCAGGTCCAGAGCAACGCCGGCCAGGGCGTGTACGGCCTCGCCGCGAACACCACCGGCTCCACGTACGGGGTCCACGGCCAGTCCTTCAGCAGCGCCGGCGTCGGGGTCTTGGGCGAGAACGCCGACAATATCGGCGTCTACGGGATCGCTGAGGGTGTGGGCGGCCTCAACTACGGCGTCCGTGGGGTCACCAGCAGCACCTCCGGGCGCGGCGTCATGGGCATGGCCGCCGCCACGACCGGCACCATCTACGGCGTCTACGGCCAGGCCAGCACCGCGGCCGGCGGCTTCGCCGTCTTCGCCAGCGGCGACATGGGCGCCAGCGGCCTCAAGCCCTTCCGCATCGACCATCCCGAGGACCCCGCCAACAAGTACCTCCTCCATTACGCCGCCGAGAGCCCCGAAGTGATCAACTTCTACCGCGGCACCGTCCGGCTCGACGCGGCCGGCGCCGCCACCGTCGAGCTCCCCGCGTACTTCGCCCGCATCAACACGGGCCCCAGCTACACCCTGACCGCGATCGGCGCGCCGATGCCCATGCTCCACATCGCCGCCGAGATCAGCGAGGACGACCTGCGCGACGCCGCTCAGGCCCCGCCCGTGCAGCCCGTGCCCCTCTGCTCCTTCCGCATCGCCGGCGGCGTCCCCGGCGCCCGCGTCTCCTGGCGCGTCGAGGCCGTGCGCAACGACCTCTGGGTCCAGAAGCGCGGCGCCCCCGTCGAGATCGAGAAGCAGGACCCCGAGCGCGGCACCTACCAGAACCCGGAGTTCTACGGGCTGCCCCCGGAGCGGGGCCTCAGCCACGACCCCGACCTCGCCGCAGCCCCGCCCCGGTAGCCAGAGCGCAACGGCACGCCGCGCAGCCCCCCCGCCCGCGGCGGCTGCGCCCCTACCCTCCTCTCCCCAATGCCGGCGCCTGCCCTTCGCGCTCCCGGAGAGACCACCCATGCCCTCAGCCATCACCAAAACCGCCGACACGCTCACCGTCCCCGACGAGCCCGTCATCCCCTTCATCGAGGGCGACGGCACCGGCCCCGACATCTGGCGGGCCAGCGTCCGCGTCTTCGACGCCGCCGTCCAGAAGGCCTACGGCGGCAAGCGCCGGCTCCACTGGAAGGAAGTCCTCGCCGGCGAGAAGGCCTTCAACCAGACCGGCAACTGGCTCCCCGAGGAGACCCTCGCCGCCTTCCGCCAGTACCTCGTCGGCATCAAGGGCCCCCTCACCACGCCCATCGGCGGCGGCATCCGCTCGCTGAACGTCGCGCTGCGCCAGATCCTCGACCTCTACGTCTGCCTCC
>JBBDXI010000073.1:0-20744 GCA_040902425.1 Phycisphaerales bacterium | reverse complement strand
GCTGGGGGCCCCGGCAAGTCCCCCGCTGGCTGCGCCGGGCTTGATTCTCACCCCCGCCGGGCGATACTTCCCCTCCCCGACCGCCCGAGTGCGGCCGCGGCCGACCCCGCAACATCGTCCCCCCGATCTAGCCGACCCGGAAGGCACCTCCCCATGGCTCATTCGATCTCCTCCCGCAAGCGAGTCCGCCAGAACCTCAAGTCCCGGGCCCGCAACCGCTGGCGGCTCCGCACCATGCGCGACGCCATCAAGGAGTTCCGCGACAAGCTGGTCCACGGCACGGTGGATGAGGCCACCACCGCCATGCGCGCCTGCGCCAAGGTCGTCGACCGCACCGCCGCCAAGGGCGTGATCCACAAGAACCAGGCCGCCCGCCGCAAGAGCCGCATGAGCGCTGCCCTCAAGGCCCGCAAGACCGCCCCCGCCGCCGCGGCCAAGGCGTCCAAGGGTTCCTGACTCGGGCGGGGGCGGCGGCGCTCGCCCCGCGTTTCCGGTAGCATGAACCGACCCGGACCGCCCCGCAGGGCGGTCCTGTTGTTTCTGGCCCATGCCGACCTCGCCCGCCAAGCAACCCAGGTCTCGCGCCGCGCGCCGCGCGAGCGCAGGGTGGACCCTGCAGCACCGCCCGGTGAGCTCCGGGCGCCGCGGCGGCGTCGCGCACGGGTACTTCGAGGAATCCCGCCGGCCCCTGCACATCCTGGCCTTCATCCTCCCGCTTCTGCTGCTGTACGAGGCCGGCTCGGCGCGGTACCTCTCCGGCGATTCCGGGGGGGGCGGGCTCACCGAGACCATCCGCGCCATCAGCATCCTCGTCGGCTTCTTCCAGGATTTCGGCGCGGTGGGCCGTTTCCTCCCCGCCGTCGCCCTCGTGACCGTCCTGGTCGTCTGGCACCTCTTCACCGGCGAGCGCTGGCGGCTGCGCCCGCTGGTCATCCCTGCCATGGCCCTGGAGTCGGTGGGGTGGACGATCCCGCTGATCGTGCTCGTGGCCCTCATCCACGCCACCGGCAGCACCGCGGCCCCGGCCCTCGCGTCCGGCGCTGGGGGCCTTATGGACCTCTCCTGGCAGGCCCGGGCCACCATCTCCATCGGGGCCGGCCTCTACGAGGAGCTCCTGTTCCGCATGGTCGGCATCGCCGCCGTGCACTTGGTCCTCGTGGACGTCGCCCGCGTGAGCAACCGGGTCGGGAGCGCCGTTGCGGTCCTGGTGACCGCCGCCGCCTTCGCGGCCTACCACGATGTGACGGGGCCCGGGGGGGAGGTCCGGGTCCTGGAGGCGTCGCAGCTGGTGTGCGCCGGCGCCTACTTCGGCGTGCTCTACCTGCAGCGCGGCTTCGGGGTGGTGGTCGGCGTCCACGCCTTGTACGACATCTTCGTCCTGGTGATCCGGCCTACGCTCTGACCCGGCAGCCAGGCGGCCGTTGGCGGAAGTTACCGGCCGCAAGCTTCGGCCCCAGCGCACAACCCACGCCCGCCGGACCGGCTTTCACTGGACCTGAATCGGCCCTGTCGGCTAGCATGCCCCCGATCCGCCGGGGGCTGCGTACAGGCCCGCCGCCCGGCGGCCCGGCAGACCCGGTCCCCGCCCGGCACCAAGGGGGGCGGAAAGGGGCGCTCATGGGGCTCGACTTCGCGATCGACGAGCTGTACGCGTCCGGCTGGCGGGCGATGGACAGTTCCGGGTGCCGCCACCACGCCGACGGCCGCCCGTACCCGGAGGTCAACCGGGTGCGCGACGAGTTCCGCCGCACGGGCTACGACCTGGCGATCCGCCACATCCAGCTCTTCGACTGCTACCGGGCCGAGTGGCGCGACGGGAGCGGGAGCGCCGCGGGCGCGGTCGTGGGCCGCTCGGAGGAAGAGGCCGCCGTCTACGCCCTCTCCCAGATGCGCCGGCGCGCCCCCGTCGGCGTCGCCTGAGCCTCCCGGCCACACCGGGCCGCCCCCCCCGCGTGGCGGCCGCTTTCACACGCCCGGCGCCGGGTGAGCCGCCGCTTTTTCGGCTTGCTTCAGGCGCGGGTGTGCGTTAGTGTTTCGGCATCCGGGGCCCGCGTGAGGCCCCCGGCGGCGCTTTTGGCGAGGCTTCCCGTACGACCTTGATCCTGATCGCTCTTCAATCTCCCTCGCCAACCGCCCCGCGCACCCGCGTTCTCCCGGGCGCTGCCGCCCGATGATGCGGGACCCTGCCAAGCCCCGTGCCCTCCCGGGGGCCCTTGCCCGGGGTGCTGCTCGCCCTTATTTCCCGGCCCGGGCCGGGGGGGGGCCCGCCGCCTTGTCCACGTTCCGCACACGCAGGAGACCTTCGCATCAACGGCAACAGACGGTTCGATCGGGGCGGCCCGCCCGTGCAGCGCACGCGGGTCAACCACCTCATCCGCATCACGCCCATCCGCCTCATCGGCGCCGAGAACGAGCAGGTCGGCGTCGTCGAGACCTCCGAGGCCCTGCGCATGGCGCAGGAGGCGGGCCTTGATCTTGTCGAGATCGTGCCGGACACCCGGCCCCCGGTCTGCAAGATCATGGACTACGGCAAGTACAAGTACGAGCTCTCCCAGAAGCAGCGCAAGAGCCGCGCCGCCAGCAAGTCCACCGAGATGAAGCAGATCCGCCTCGGCCGGTCGGTCAAGATCGACCCGCACGACGTGCAGATCAGGATCGACCAGGCCCGCCGCTTCATCATGGCCGGGCACAAGGTCCACGTGGTCCAGCGCTTCCGCGGCCGGGAGATCGCCCACCGCGAGATTGGCCTGGATCACCTCAAGCGGGTCGCGACGCAGCTCGCGGACATCGCCAAGGTCGAGCAGATGCCCCGATGGATGGGCAAGGAAGCCAGCATCATCGTCGCGCCGGACAAGCCCAAGGTCGAGGCCATCAAGCGCAAGCTCGAGAAGGAGAAGGCCGAGAAGGCCAAGGCCCTGGGCAGGACCGAGGCGCAGCTCGCCGCCGAGGAGGCCGCGCGGATCAAGGCCGAGGAGGCCCGGATCGCCGCCCAGGAGGCGGCCGAGGAGGCCGAGCCGGATGAGGCCCCGCACCCGGCCCCGCAGCGGTGAGCGGGCCGCCCTCGATCGAGGTACGCACCGAGGAAGAGACCGCCCACGGGTGGCGGTACCACGTGTTCATCGACGGCGGGCGTGGGCCCGTCGAGCACATCGTGCTGCTGTCCTGGGTCGATCACGAGCACTGGAGCGGCGGGCGGCACCCCCCGTCGCGGGTGGTCGAGACGATCGTGCGCCTCCTCCTGGAGCACGGGGCGGAGCGCCCCATCCCCCCGACCTTCGACGCCGCCACCGTACGCCGCTGGTTGCCGGGGCTCGACGCGGCCATGGCCCAGCGCCTCTGACCCGCGCTGCGCCGGTTGCCCACGCCGCCGGCGCCGCGATACGCTCCGCCCATGCAGCCACTCGTCGGCATCATCATGGGCTCGAAGTCCGACTGGGAGACCCTCTCCCACGCGGCGGACACGCTCGACCAGCTCGGCGTCCCCTATGAGGCCCGCGTCCTCTCCGCCCACCGCACGCCCGAGGCCCTGCTGGAGTGGGCCAAGGGCGCCGAGCAGCGCGGCCTTCAGGTGATCATCGCCGGCGCAGGGGCCGCGGCGCACCTGGCGGGGGTCACCGCGGCCAACACCGTCCTGCCGGTCCTCGGCGTGCCGATCGAGAGCGGGCCGCTGAAGGGGCTGGATGCCCTGCTCTCTACCGTCCAGATGCCGGGGGGGGTGCCCGTCGGCACCCTGGCCATCGGGAAGCCCGGCGCGATCAACGCCGCCATCCTGGCCGCCAACATCGTCGGCGCCAAGCACCCCCAGCACCGCGAGGCGGTCCGCAAGTTCCGCGATGCGTGCACCAAGGCCCTCCTCGCCGACAGCGACCCGCGCAAGCCGGCGACGAAGTAGCCGTTACCGCCCTCCTAGACACGAGGGCGTGGGTGAACACGACCCGCCCGCGCCCGGGCCGAGCGGGAGCGCGGCCGTTACTCCTCCTCGTCCGCGTGCCCATCGGCGAATCCGTCCTCCTCATCCTCCTCGTCCTCATCCCACTCCCCCTTGGGCGGGGGCGGAGGCGGGGGCTCTTTGGGCAGGAGCCGGTCCCGGTCGTAGGGCGGGCTCTCGTGGGGCGGGATGACGTAATCCGGGAACTCGCTCGACCACCGCTGCCGCTGCTCCTCGTCGTCGTAGTAGCGCAGGCCGACCTCGATGTCCTCCTCGCTGCAGCCCCCGATGAGGTCGATGTGGTTGATCCATCCCGACCCGGGCGGGAAGATCGGCCCCTGCTCGCGCAGCGAGTCGCGCCAGAGGTGCTCGTAGAGCTCGCGGTCGCTGAGGTGGTCGGTGTGGGCGAGGTACACATCCCACTCCGCGAGCCTCCGGACAATCTCCCAGATCTTGGCGTGCAGGGCCGCATCGTCGAGCGACTCCGGCGCGGGCAGGGCCACGCCGGCCTTCAGGAGCTGGCGGAAGCGCGTGCCGAGCGGGGCCGAGTCGTAGTCGATGACGTTCCGCAGGAACTCCTCGTGCACCTCCGGCGGGCAGTCGGGGCTGCGTTCGGGGGCGATGCCGAACTCCTTCGCCCGCTCGGCGAGTTCGTTGATGCGAATCTCGCGGTCAACGGCCCCCAGCCCCAGGGGGTCCCGTCCGGATCCGTCAGCATCAGGCTCGCCGGCCCAGAGGTCGACTCATCGGCCTTGAGCGTGGGGGTGAGCCCCCGGCTCAGCAATGTTCTCTGGATGTCCCGCACGTCGTCGAATTCAGGGAGAAGGAGGTGTCCCACGCCGCGATGCTCTCGCCGTTCCACTTTCACCGCGTGTTCCAGGCGATGGTCGGCGTGACGCCGTCCGAGTTCGTGAAGCGGCTCCGACTCGAGAATGCCCTGTCGATGATGGCCTTCCCGCCCGCGGCCCGCTCCCGGCGGCCATCGTTCACCACGATCGCCCTCACGTGCGGGTTCTCGTCCTCGTCGGACTTCTCGCGGTGCTTCAAGCAGCGCTTCGGAGTGGCGCCGAGCGGGTTCGACATCACGTCCTGGTGCGATGACCATGCGTCCGAGCTGCAAGGTGTGGTGGCCGCGGCCACCGGGGCGGCCGGGCGGCGGCTGCACCTGGACCGGCTGCCCCCCGGGCACAACCCCGACGGGTTCAGCGTGCGGATACGCGACCTGCCGGCGCGCACGGTGGCCTACATCCGCGCCCAAGACCCCTACCGGGGCGACGCCGTCTTCAAGGCTACGCAGCGGCTCATCGCGTGGGCCGAACGCCACTCACTCGCGGATGGCCAGTGGCTCGGGTACCAGTGGGAGAACCCGGAGATCACCGCCCTGGAGGACTGCCAGTACCACGTCGCGGTGGAGGCCCCCGCCGAGCGGTTCACCCCGAAGGGAGAGATCGGCCGGTTCAGGTTCCCGCCGATGGTTGTCGCGGAGGTCGATCCACCACCTCCCAATCAGGGCGAGAGGATTTGAACCTCCGGCCTCCTGGACCCAAACCAGGCGCTCTACCAAGCTGAGCTACGCCCTGCCAATCGGCGGGCGGGACGCCTGCCCCACCGGCCAAGAAAAAGCCCGCCGGCAACCGGGGCGCGGGCCCGGTCGCCGACGGACAGAGTGTAGCCGGTCTCCGCTTGGGCCCTCGCGGGCCCCCGGCTACGGAGTCATGGGCAGCTCGGTGAACAGGAGCATGCGGGGCTTCTGCCCGAGCCGCTGGACGTTCGAGCGGTCGATTACCATCAGGTACCGCTTGGCCACGCTGGGCGTCAGCGTGTCTGCCGCCTGGTCGCCATTGAAACGCGGGTGCAGGTTCTCGGTGTCGGACGGCTGGTAGCCGTGGACCACGATCCACGCGGCGAACACGTCGGACCGGACGGAGACGGAGTTCATCACCCCCGAGGCCGCGATCAGCTTCTCGGCGAAGTTGTCGCTGATCGTGTCCGGCACCCGCCCCATCGCCGGCAGGGAGAAATAGGACGACGTGTTGGTCGCGGCGGCGCCGCTGTTGGAGGCGTCCTTCGCAAGGCCGTCGATCTGGTCCTTGACATCGAGGCGCACCGAGGCCGGGTCGGCCGCGGTCACGGCCAGCAGCTCGCCCCGGGAGGCGAAGCCCCGCTCCTCGCGCAGGCCCGGTATGCCGGTCGTCAGCCTCCGCCCGTCCCACTGGGTGGGCGAGAACTGCACGTTGGAGTTCGAGTCCTCGAAGTTGACGTCGCGGGCGGCATTACGATCCTGGAGCAGCACCCGGTCGCGGTAGGCGATCACGGCCGCGCCCGTGTCGAAGGTCATTTCAGGGAGCGTTGACGTGAGGCCGCCCAGGGCCGCCGCCTTCCACTCGTCCCAGTAGGCCGCGCCGGTGGCGGGGTTGACCTCCGTCGTGGGCGCCAGCCCGGGGAGGGTCATGGCCACCTGGCGCGGCATGGTGTTGATGTTGAACAGACCGGGCGTGGCCCGCTCTGGCCCGGCGAGGCCGGAGGGCAGGGCGGTGAATACATCCACGATGTGGGCCGCCAGCGGGATGCCGGGGAAGGCGCGGCGGTCGGCGCTGCTCGGCGTGAAACGGCCGTCGCCGTCGGCGTCCTCGAAGGGGGCGAAGCGGTTCAGGACGAGGTTGCCGCGGTCGAGCGTGCCGAGCGTCGGGTCGGTGATCCCCGGATCGCCGGCGCGGTGGTAGAGGCGGTAGGGGTCGGCGGCGTTGTTCGTGGGCGTGGAGTAGTTCAGCGCCAGGGCCAGGGCCTCGGTCAGGGTGATGCGCCCGGGGTGCTCATCGGTGTCGAAGGGAGAGGCCGTGACCGCCGGGTCGTGCTCGGGCCCGATGGCCAGGGGCAGGAGCAGGTCCGTGACGCGCAGCACCGGCACCCGCTGGCCGCCCTTCATGCGCGAGAACTCGTTGTCGTCGATGTAGACCTCGGGGTAGAGCGCGGTGTAGAGGCGTCCGTCGAGGTTGGCCCCCAGCGGGTCGGCGGTCTTGAGGTGGGCGGGCCGGGTGAGCGTCGGGATGATCACGCCCGTGCCCGCGGGCACGGCCGGCGCGAGGCGGTCGACCAGGGGCCGGAACTCGTCCTCCGACCAGACCTGGCCGCCCACGAAATCCCGCCGGTCGAGGTTGTTCGGGTTGGCGGGCGCTGCGGCCGTGCTGTTGCGCAGCGCGGTCGACCCCCACTTGGCCTCGACGCAGTAGGCGGGGATGGCCCCGCGAGGCACGCCCGCGGCCGCGCCGGGGTCGTCGCGGCGCTTCAGGCTCCCCCACATGGCGATGGTGAACCCGGTGTTGTCGAGGGAGGGGGCGCCCGGCGGCTCTTCGCCGGCCTCGGTGCTGTTGACCCGCCGGTTCGCGCCCGGGAGGCGCCGGTCGAGCGTGGGACCGCTCGCGGTGCCGGGGTCGCGGATGCGGTCCACGAGCAGGTCGTTCCCGCGGGAGTTGAGGGTGCCGGCATCCTGCGTGGGGTGGCGGAGCGTCCGCCAGAGGTGCACCGTCTGGCCGGGGCTGCCGTTGATCGGGGTAAACAGATCCGTCGGGCGGGCCGAGGACGCGGGCGTCGAGACGGCGCCCGTCGCCGGGTCCACAGGGAAGATGCGGACCGGCTCGATCGGCCGGGCCGAGGAGAGCCCGGCCGACACGGCGAGCTGGTTCCTCAGGAGCTGCTTGACGGTGTCGGGCGAGAGCGTGGAGTCGATGCTCTGGAACCGCTGGAGCATGGCGTCGTGGCCGATCCCCAGGATGTAAAACGTCCGCGTCTCCCCGCGGCGCAGCACCACCGACCGCTGGTCGTTGGGCCCGGGGCTGTCCATGTCCGCCGCGACCTCCGCGAGCTTGAAGAACCGGCCGCCGTACTCGAGGTAGTAGTCCGAGATCTCCTCGGTCGCCCCCAGCGGGTCCCCGTTCGGCACCGACGCCTTGCTCAGCGGGACATCCACGTCGAAGGTGTTCGTCAACTGGACCACGAGGATCTGGCCCAGGAAATCCGGGTTGATGCCGGCGGCCGCCGCGAACGTGCCGTCGATCGTGATCGGCTCGGGCGGGAGGCCGGGGCCGGCGAACTCGTCGTCGCCGCCGGCGCTCGTCGGCGCGTCGGTGTAGAGGAGGATGCTCGCGACCTCGCTGATGATCGGCTGGGCCTCGACCCCGTAGACGTTCAGGGCCCGCGAGACCACCTGCCCGCCGTCGGCGAGGTTCTCGTCGCCCAGGTCGAACTTCCCGGGAATCCCGGTCCCCCCGGCCGGCACCGCCGCCCCCGTCTGGTTCCACCACGGGAAGAGCGTGGCCTGCCCGGGGAGCGAGTTGCGGTAGGTCCGGTCGATCAGAAGGGTGTAGGCGCCCGGCTCCTGGTCGCGGTCGTAGGAGTCGATCATGTTCGCCGCGAGGCGCGCGGCGTAGCGGATCGCCAGCTCCGGATGGCCGCCGTAGGCCAGCGTCGCCTTGCCGTCGTTGGGGACCCAGGCGTCGGTCGCGGAGGCGTGGGGCAGGAGGGCCTGGGCGTAGCCCTTGAACACGAGGGAGGGGTCGCGCTGGGCGGGGACGGTGCGCGACGCGGCCTCGAGGGCGTCGCGGGCGTTGATCCGGGCCTCGGCGCCCAGGTCCAGGACGCCGTAGCTGCCGGGCGGGATCACCGTCGAGCGCAGCTCGCGGACGCCGTTGAACGGCGTGACGAGCTGGCGGATGTCGAAGAGCACCCGGTCGCGCCCCTGGGCGTCGGCGGAGCCGTGCCCGTCCAGCCCCGGCTGCAGCGGGGTGCAGGTCCAGAGTTCCCACGCGAGGTCCCGGTTGTCGCGGAGCGGGCCGAAATCCGGCTGGCTGCTGTCGCGCCCGCCGGTCGTCTGCTCCAGGCGCGAGGTGCTGGAGGGGTTGTTGGCCGTGTTGTACGTCTTCAGCTCCAGCAGGTCCCCCAGGCCGAACTGCCCGTGCAACTGGATCGTGCCCGGCTGCGTGTACACGCCGAAGTGCATGGCCGCGGCCGACTGGTAGTACGCCGCCCGCTCGTCCGCCGTCTTGGGCGGCACGGGCCCGAACGCCTCGAGCGGATCGGGGACCCGGACGCTGTTGCGCTCCAGCACGAACCGCAGCGCGTCGTACGCGGCGCTGCCGACCGACTGCGCGACGCCGATGTCGTATCCGGCGTAGTTCTGGGCGGGCCGGTCGGGGTGCCCGTTCGGCGGCTGCTTGAGGGCCTCGTACCCCAGCTGCGTGACGCCGGCCGGCGGCGCCATCGTGTAGAGGTCGTCCATCGTGAAGACCCGCCGCAGGTCGCTGTCGCTGGGGAACATCCCCAGGGGTATGACCTCGGTGGCGCCCCCGCTCTGCGGGCGCGGCGCCAGCCGCTGGTCCGTCGCGGTGTTGACGTTCACCAGGGCGTTGAGGTCCACAACCCGCACGGCCGCGAACCAGCGGAAGCGGTCGCCCCCGGGCATCAGCGAGACGACGTTGTCCGGGTCGGTCGCCCTGACCAGCTCGAACCAGCGGGCGTCAAAGAACCCGTCGCCGTCGGTGTCGCACCACTGGTAGGGCGCGTACAGCCAGCTCCCCGGGGAGTTCCCGCTGAACCCGTTCACCGACATCGGGTTCGGATAGAACATCGGCCCCCGCGCCGGCCGGAACCACTGCCGCTGGAACATCGACCAGTGCGCCGGGATATTGGAGTCCGCGGTGCTCCCGTCGATCAGCCTGGCCGGCCAGGTCGGGTTCCCGTTCTGGTCCAGTAGCGTGAGGCCGAAGTTGATGTACGAGACCACCTGGCCGTTCGTGATGACGGGGGTGAGGTTGTCGATCACCTGCCCGTTGCTGTTCACCCGGAACGACGAGCGCGCCCCGAACCCGCTCTGCCGCACGCCGTTGATCACCGGCGCCAGGTTGTACAGGTTCACGAACCGCCCGTCGGGGGAGAGGACCGAGATGTGGTCCCAGTCCCAGCCTGTGGGCAGCGTGCTCGCCAGGTACGGCGTCGAGGTCGTCCGCGGGTCAGTACCGCCCCCCGCCCACACCTCTCGGTAGGTCCCCGTCGGGTCGAAGCGCAGCTGCAGCGTGGCCTGGTTCGCCCCGGGGTTGTGCACCGAGCGGAACGCCGCGCCCGTCGAGGGATAGTCGGTCATTGCCCGGATCAGCAGCTCGCCGTCCACCATGGTCTTGAGCGCCGCCTCCCCGATCACCTGCGCCACGTGCGCCCCGAACCGCTCCGCCCCGCTGTCGGCCGCCTCGCGCCGCACCACGCCCTCCGACCTGCGCCGGTCGCTCTGCCCCACCGTCACGTACACCACCGTCAGCACCGCGATCAGCGCCAGCGCCCCCAGGATGATCACCAGCACCGTCCCCCGGCGCGTCCGCTGCGCGCCCGCGGGCAGCCCCGCCAGCGACCGCAGCACCGCGGCCGCGGAGCCCCTGACCCGTCCGATGAACCCGGTTGTGCGCGTGGGCATGGCCATTGGTCCTCCGCCCCTTACTGGGCCCCATCCTGGGGCACGTCGAACACGAACTGGAACGTGCGCTCGACCGACGGGTCCGCCGGGTCGGCCACGGAGAGCGTGATCCTGATGAACTTCGGCCACGGGCAGGCCACCGTCGCCACCGCGGCGTCGCCGGGCCCGTTGAGCCCCGGCCCGCCCGTCGCGTCCCTCTCGGGATCGAAGTACGGGTCCACGTAGCCGAAGTAGCTGGTCAGCGGCTCGGTGTCCACGATCCCCGGGAGCTTGCCGTGGATCAGCTCCGTACTGGTCCTCCAGTTCAAACGCTGGCCGTTGCGCAGCGGCACCTCGGTGGTCTGCCGCTGCACCAGCCACGCCGGCGCATCGGAGTCGTAGGGCGCCGCCAGTTCCACGTCGCGCTGGCCCCCCATGTTCGCCTCGCGACGCAGCCCGTGCCAGATCAGCTGCCCCTCCAGCCCCGTCACCCACCCCGCGGCCGCGGGGTCCCACGGGTACGCGCTCCCGAACGACCACTCGACGATGAACTCCGTGCAGCGGGGCAGGAAGTTCGACGAGGAGAGCATGACCTGGTCGGCGCGGCGCCACTCCCGCTGCTGCTGGCTCAGGCTCCCGTCCTGGAGCACGCCCGCGAAGTCGGGGGCGGCCGGCTCGTAGCGGATGCGCATCCGCGGCTGCGTGGCGGAGGTCGGGTGGCTCCGAGTCGGCAGGGCGTCATCCATCCACGAGAGCATCCGCCAGAGGACATCCGGGTCCTCGCTCATGGGCCGGAACTGGCCGTCCACGCCGGCGTTCCTCCCGTCGGGGCGGTTGTTGGCGGCGGGGTCGAAAAAGCTGGTGGGATCGACACCCGGCCCGGGGAAGACGTCCGCCGTGAGCACCACCGCCCGCACTTCCCGCAGGTCCGTGGTCGCGATGTCCACGATCCCCGATCCGAAGCGGGGCGTGTTCGGCGGCGTGCTCGGCCGCACCAGCGTCGCGAGCGGCGGAGCGGTTCCGGGGAGCTGCCCCATGAGCGCCCGGAAGACACTCGCGGCCGCGGGCTGCAAGGCAACCTGGATGTCGCTGTCCGGCTTGTTGTTGTAGAACGAGGAGGCGATCGTCCGCGTCGTCGCCTGCGGCGGGGCCAGCACCGTCACGTGCCGCAGCAGCGTCCAGCTCGACGCGTAGCGGTTGGGGTTCGCCGGGTCGGGGCCGCCGAGGATCGTGATCGCGTGGTCGTTGTCGTCGTCGAGCGTCGGGCGCAGGTACTCGCCCGCCGTGCTGGCGTTCACCGCCCGCCGCCGCCCGTGCCCGTAGTAGACCCGCGCCGCCTCGCTGCGGGCCACCACGCCGGGGACCAGCATCTCCCGCAGCGACACGTACTGGCCCTTGGCGAAGAACATCAGCTCATCCGTCCGGCGCAGGCGCCGGCGCGTGTCGCCCACGTACAGGGAGACCCAGTCGCTGTTGTTGGCCGTCGTGCTCGGGAAGAACTGCCCATCGTTGTCCGCATCCGCGTACTCGTTGCGGATCACCAGGAACCCCTCCCGCGTCATGGCGCGGATGTCGGCCCCGATCCGCTGCTCGATGGCCGCGGCGTAGGTGTTGAACGCGCTCACCCGCTTGCCGGTGGAGACCGTCCGCCCCGTCGCCTCGAAGATCACGGCGATGCCCACGGCGACGAAGGCCAGGGCCCCCACCGCGACCATCGTCTCAATCAGCGTGAAGGAGGGGAACAGGCGTCCCGCCTGTGTTCCGGCCAGCCCCGCCCGCCCCAGAATGTCTCGCACGCGTCTCATTCGGCTCCTCCGCCTCACGGCATCGCGACCGGACGGGTGATGGTGACGACCTCGACCGCCACCGGGACCTGGGGGACAAAGACCAGCTGCCGCAGCGAGCGCGGCTTGGTGGAGTCGGTCTCGACCACCCACGACGGCACGGCACGCTCGAGCAGCAACTCGATCCCCCGCGTCGTGCTCACACCCGGGTCCGCCAGCCGGCGGACCGTGTGCACGTTCCCCAGGTTGTCCACGACCTTCTGCCCCGGCTGCGACGCCAGGATGACCTCGGCGTCATCCCGCTGAACCCCGTTCAGACGGATCCGGTCGGGTCGCGCCGGGTCGTACGACACGCTCGGCGGGTCGAAGTAGACCGGGTCGGCGTAGGCGGCCCCGGGCGTCGTGCTCGGCCCCGCGTTCTGCAGCAGCCGGCGCGGCGTGCTCTCCGTCACCGACACCGGGAAGCGCCAGTCGGCCTGCACCAACTGCTGCTGCGCCGCCGGACGCCCCGCGTCCGTCAGCACGTCGAACAGCGTCACCCCCGATGTCCGCGGCGTGCGGATCGCCAGGTCGATCCGGCGCACAAAGATCACCACCTGCACTACATCCGGCCGGCCGATGCTCTCCTGGTAACCCGGATCGCTGGGGTTCGCGATCACCCGCGCGTACTGGTCCCCGAACTGCACCCGCCGCCCCACGAGGTCCCACACAAACTGCGGCCGGTAGGGGTCGGTCCCCGGGTCGATCGAGCGCACGACCTGGGAGGTCCTCGACGGCCAGAGCCGCTCCGTGAGGGGCAGCCGGTGCTCGAACCGCGGGTTGAGGTTGAGCGTGTCGTCGTACCACACCAGTTCGGCGGTGTCGGGGTTGAACTCGGTGCTGTCGTTGGACCACCCCTCCCACAGGTAGGCGTTGCCCGCCGAGCCCGAGGGGAACGGCCCGCTCCAGACCACGTTGCGGATCCACGCATCCCACGCGGCGTGCCCCGCCGGACCCCCCGCCGAGGGCACCGGGGCGGCGTTGAACTCCGGCCTGCTTTCGAGCCACGCCTTGATGTCGCCGGCGCAGGCCGCGCCCAGCGTCGTGTCGGCCGCGATCCGCTGCTCGCGCACCACCACCGGGATGATCGCCCCCAGCCCCAGCAGGCCCAGGGCGAGCACGAGGATGCCGATGAGCACCTCGACAAGGCTGAAGCCGCGGCCGCGGGTCATTGCGTCACCCCCTGGGCGTTGACGGTGCCCGTGACCTCCTGGAGCGACCCCAGGTAGCGGTGGATGGTGAAGACCCGCGCTTCGGATTCCACCAGCGCGTTGTTGGTGTCCCGGAGCCGGTTCTCGATCCACTCGTTAAGCCGGTTCGTGTCGAGGTTGCCCGTCCCCACGAACATGGGCTCGGTGGTGTTCTGGTAGAGGCAGGCGGTGTCCGGGTCGAGGCGGACGGGGGGCGTGACCAGGTCCATGGCGCTGGCGAGCCGCCGCTCGTTGGAGAGGGCGAGCTGGCCCACGGCCTTGCACAGCACGGTGTCGGTCGCCCGGTCGCCCAGCAACTGCTGGCGCTGCACGAGATTCAGAGCGCCCCGGCCGGCCGCCGGCGCCCCCTGGACCCGGGCGACGAGCCGGGCCCCGTCGGGCTCCTGGTCGGCACGGTACGGCGGGAGGTTCCAGGGCGAGCCCGCCGCCCCGCCGGACCGGAAGTAGGTCGACCCGCTGGGGAAGAGCACCAGCACCGGCGTGGGGTCGGTCTTGAGCATCCCCGTCCCGCCCTCGAAGCGGACGATGAACGACTGGCGCTGCCCCTCCGTCTGCTCCCCGCTGGCGTCGTCGTAGAAGTCGTTCTCGGGGAAGACCCAGTTCCCCACGGCGCGCTGGGCGTTCGAGGGGTACGTGTCCTCGTACCACTCGGGGTCGATCATCCCCGGCGTCGCGTACCCGCGGACCATCCACCCGCCCGGGAGCCGGACCGGCTCAAAGCCGTTGACGGGCGCGAAGACCTCGCGGGTCACGGTCAGGCCCGGGGGCCCGCCGGACAGGGGCGTGTCCTCGACCGTCCCCGCGCGCAGGCAGGGCAGGATCATCATCCGCTTCCCCTCGAAGAGGAAGACCACGCACGAGTCCCGCCCCGGCCCGGCGCGAACCGCCGCGTCGCGCCCGGCCGCGAGCCCCGCGCGCACGGCGTTCTCCGCCATCGACGCCTCGGAGGAGTACATCATGGAGGAGAAGGCCGGCACGGCGACCGCCATGAGCAGGATGAACACGGCGATGACGATCAGCAGCTCGATGAGCGTGAAGGCACACCGGTTACACCTCGCTGCCTTGCTCATCGGCCCACCTCCACCGCGTTGTCCGCCGACGCCCGACCAATCAACTTTGCAACGTCCTGCGGGTTCCCAGGGTTGATGGTCATCCCAAGTTTGGCCTGCAACTCCGCGACCGGCTCGTCCCCGAAAACCTCATTGGGCCCCGCTCCCACGATCGCGAACGCCGCCGCTTTCATCTCGTCGGGAAGCCGGGGGGACTGAACCCCGGCGGCGGGCAGCTGACCGAAGGGAATGGCGAAGTACGGGTCGTAGACGATCCTGGGAACATTCGCGTAGATCTTCACGCCCTCTCGGATCAGGACCGGGTCCACTTGAGGATGGCCCGAGTCGGGCTGGCCCGCGTCGTGCTCCCACCGGTAGTACCGGTACGCCACGCCGTTGCGATCGCGGAGTTGGACCTTTCCGGTCGACGCATCCTCGGCATAAACGGCCGTCGGCGTGCGGGCCACGTCAAAGAACGGCTCAAACTTCGCTCCCGCCGACTCGAACGTGCCGTCCGGCTTCGCCTTGCGGAAACCCGGCCCCTGCACGCCGTCGAACGAGACGTTGTTCAACGGAGCCGGGCGCGACATGTCCAGCGCCCCGAGGATGTACGCGGGGAGTGAAAACTCGCTGTAAACCGAGTAGGTCCCCGGCTCCGCCTCGTTGGTTCCGCCGCGAAGCGCTTGCAGGTCTTCCGTGTCCGTCACGGAATAGACCTTGATGATCCCGGCGACCACCGGGGGGGTCCCGTCAAACGCGATCGGGCCCGCTGCCGATACGACATCGCCGCGGTCCTTCATCAGCGGCGGCAGGAACCCCATCTGCTGGCGGAACTGCTCCACCGCCTGCTTCAGCGAGAGCACCGACGCCTTGTCCGCCGTCGCCTGCGCCGAGCTCGACAGCTGCCGGATCCCCCCGATCAGCAGGCCCATGATCGCGAAGATCACCAGCAGCACGATCAGCATCTCCACGATCGTGAAGGCCGCGGGGCGTCCGGCGCCCCGTGCCACCGACCGCAGTTCCGGGCGGTCGGTGCTCTTCGTGTATCCCCGGTCCCGATCCGTCATCGTCCACCTCCCGGGCGTGCGCCCGGACTCGCCGCGCTCTAGACCGCGCCGCCGCCCTGCAGGGACTCGATCATCGCCACCAGGGGGAGGAACATCGCCACCACGATGGTGCCCACGATCACGCCGATGGCGACGACCATCATCGGCTCCAGCAGGCTGACCAGCGAGGCCACGGCGACGTCCACCTCCTCGTCGTAGTTGTCCGCGATCTTCAGGAGCATCGCGTCCAGCTCGCCGGTCTCCTCGCCCACGTCGATCATGTTCACCACGATCGCGTCGCAGGTCTTGCTCTCGCGGAGCGGGTCGGCGAAGCCCTCGCCCTCGCGGATGCTGTCGTGCACCTTGTTCAGGGCCTTCTCGAAGACGTAGTTGCCCGAGGTGTCCCGCGTGATCAGGATCGCCTCCAGGATCGGCACGCCGGCGCTGATCAGCGTGCCCAGCGTCCGCGTGAAGCGGGCGATCGTCGTCTTGCGGATCAGCTTGCCGAAGATGGGCAGCCACAGCACCACCGTGTCGGTCACCGCCTTGCCCGGGCCCGCCTTGCGGATGAGCTTGAAAAAGCCCCAGATCAGCAGCGGCGAGGCGATGATCCACAGCCACCCGCCGATCGCCTGGCCGGGGTTGTTCCCCGCCACCCAGCGGCTGGTGTTGACCAGCCAGCGCGTCAGCCCGGGCAGCTCCACGCCGAAGTCGGTGAAGATCTCCTCGAACTTGGGGATGATCCAGACCATGATGAACGTCAAAATCAGCATGGCCACCACGACCACCACGATCGGATAGACCATGGCGCCCTTGATCTTGCGCTTCAGCCGCTGGCTCTTCTCCATGAACTCCGCCAGCCGCTGCAGGATCACGTCCAGCACGCCGCCGATCTCGCCGGCGTTCACCATCTTGGTGTAGAGCCGGTCGAAGGCCCGCGGGTGCTTGGCCATCGCCTCCGAGAGGGCCGAGCCGCCCTCGACATCCTCGCACACGCCCATCAGCACGTTCTTGAGCTTCCCGGGCTTCAGCTGCCCCTCCAGGATCTGGAGCGACCGCAGCAGGGGCAGGCCCGCATCCTGGAGGGTGGAGAGCTGGCGGGTGAACGCCGTGAGCTGCTTGTTGGAGACGCCGCCGATCGTGATCCCGGCGGGCTTCTTCTTCTTCTTGGCGATCACCTCGCCGGTGACGGCCGACTTCTTGACCTTCTGCTCGCGGACGGCCGTGGGGAAGTACCCCTGGGCCTTGATCCGTTGGATCGCCTCCTCGCTCGTGCCGGCGTCCACCGTCCCCTTCTGGGGCTTCCCGGCCTGGTTCAGCGCTTCGTACGCAAAGGTCGCCATCGGTCGTCTCCATTCACCGCCGAGCCGTTCACCGCGGAGATCGGGGAGCACGCGGGCCAAGCACGAGCCTCACCGCCGCCCGATCCTCACCACTCCGTCCCTCTCCGCGCCCCTCCGCGCACCCCGCGGTGAATCTTCTTCTTTAGTCTTCCGCGATCGTCTCGCGGACCACCTCGTCGATCGTCGTCTGGCCCTCGTAGATCGCCAAGAGGCCGACCTCGCGGAGCAGGCGCATCCCGCGCTTCTTGGCCTGCTCGCGCAGCACGTTGGTGCTGGCTTCCTTCATCACCAGCTCGCGCAGGTCGTCGTCGATGTTCATGATCTCGTAGATCGCCATCCGCCCTCGGTACCCGCTCTTGTTGCAGTGGTCGCACCCCCGCCCGCGGAAGAAGCGGCGGCCGCGCACGTCCTCCGGACGCAGCGACAGCTCCATCAGCTCCTCCTCCTTGGGCTGGTACTCCTCCTTGCACTTGGTGCAGATGGTCCGCACCAGCCGCTGGGCGACGATCCCCTCGACCGTCGCAGTCAGGAGGAAGCTCTCCATGCCCAGGTCCAGCAGGCGGATGATCGAGCTGGGGGCGTCGTTGGTGTGCAGCGTGCTCAGCACCAAGTGGCCGGTGAGCGACGCCTGGACGGCGATCTGGGCGGTCTCCAGGTCGCGGATCTCGCCCACGAGGATGATGTCGGGGTCCTGGCGGAGGAAGCTCCGCAGGCACTTGGCGAAGGTGAGCCCGACCTCCTCGTTGATCTGGCACTGGCACAGCCCGTCGATGTCGTACTCGACCGGGTCCTCGGCGGTGAGGATCTTGGTCTCGATGTCGTTCAGCTCGGCCAGGGCCGCGTAGAGCGTGGTCGTCTTGCCGGAGCCGGTGGGCCCCGTCACGATCACGATCCCGTTGGGGCGGCGGATCAGGGCGCGGAACTTGGCGAGGTCGTCCTCGCGCATGCCCAGGCGGTCCAGGGCCAGCTCGACGTTGCTGCGGTCCAGCACGCGCATCACGCACGACTCGCCGTGCATGGTCGGCAGGATCGCCACCCGCAGGTCCACCGGGTTGCCGCCCACCGTCAGCTCGATGCGCCCGTCCTGGGGCAGCCGCCGCTCGGCGATGTCCAGGTTCGCCATGACCTTCACGCGGCTGGTGATCGCCGGGCCCAGGTGCTTCGGCGGCGGCACCATCTCGTAGAGGATGCCGTCGATGCGGTAGCGCATCTTGAACTCGTCCTCGAAGGGCTCGAAGTGGACGTCGCTCGCCCGGTCCTTGATCGCCTGCAGCAGCACCAGGTTGATCAGCTTGACCACCTGGTTGTCGCTGGCGGCCTCCAGCACGGCATCCAGGTCGATCGACTGGTCGCTCCGCCCCTCCAGCGACTTGAACTTGCTGTCGCTGGCCAGGGCCGAGACCACGTCCACCACCGACTCCCGCTTGGAGTAGTGCTTCCGGATCAGGGCGTCGATGGCGCCCTCATCCGCCACGACGGCCTCGACGTTGAACCCCATCAGCAGCCGCAGGTCATCCACCGCCCGGAAGTTGTCCGCCGACTTCATCGCGATCTTCAGCCGCTTGCTGGTCGGGTTGTACTCGATCGGCACGACCTGGTAGGCCTGGACGTTCTCCGCGGGGATGGTCTCCCGGACCGGGTCGGGGATCTCAAAGCCTGTCAGGTCTACGTACCCCATGCCCGCCTGTCCGGCGAGGGCGGCCGAGATGTCCTTGGTGGTGCAGTACCCCAGCTCGATCAGGAGCTGGCCGATGGGCACCTTGCGGGTCTTCTGGATCTCGAGGGCCTCGTGGACCTGCTCCCTCGTGACCTTGCCCATCTTGGTCAGGACACGGCCGAGCTTGCGGCCCTTCAGTTCAGCAGCATCAATGCCCTGGATCGTGGCCACGCCGGCAAACCTCCGCCAAGGGCCCCAGGCGCGAACACCGGGAGGCCTACTAGCTGTTCGAATAGGTTATCGAGTAGGTTTCAGCGGACACCCGCCAAAACCGACCTCGCAAGCGTTACGACACCGGGATTCTGATGCATGAACGAGCCGGCTTCGGTCAGTCCTTGGTGCCCGAAGCATCCACATCCTCATCCCACTCGATGCGTCCGACCGTCCGTCCGAGCCGGTGGACCTTGTCCGTCAGGTCGGCCGGGTTCTTGGACTTGTCGATCATCTCCTCCGCGCTGATCATGCCGCGGGTGTAGAGCGTCCAGAGGTGGTCATCCAGCAACTGCATACCGAATTTTTTCCCAGTCTGGATCATGGAGTCGATCCGGAAGGTCTTGTTTTCCCGGATGAGGTTGGCGATGGCGGGGGTCACGACCAGGAACTCGTAGCCGGCCACCATCCCGGCCGTGTCGATCCGGCTGAGGAGGACCTGGCTCAGGATGCAGATAAGGGCGGTCGAGAGCTGCACCCGGACCTGGTTCTGCTGGGTGACCGGGAAGGCGTCCACGATCCGGTCGATGGTCTTGGCCGCCCCGGTGGTGTGCAGGGTGGCGAAGACCAAGTGGCCCGTCTCGGCGGCCCGGATGGCCGACTCGATGGTCTCCAGGTCCCGCATTTCGCCCACGAGGATCACGTCCGGGTCGGACCGGAGGACGCGCCGGAGGGCCTCGGCGAAGCTGGGGACGTCGGACCCCACCTCCCGCTGGTTCACGATCGATTTCTTGTGGTAGTGGTAGTACTCGATCGGGTCTTCCATCGTGACGATGTGCCGATCGAGATTCATGTTGATGTAGTCGATCATCGTCGCCAGGGACGTGGTCTTGCCCGAGCCGGTGGGCCCGGTGACCAGGAACAGGCCGCGGGGGCGGCGGATCAGGTCGCGGCAGATCTCCGGCAGGCCGATCTGCTCGAAGCTGAGCAGCTTGTTGGGGATCTGCCGGCAGCACATGGCGATGTCGCCGCGCTGGCGGAAGACCGAGACGCGGAAGCGGGCCGCATCGCCGTAGGCGAAGCCGAAGTCGGTGCCGCCCTCCTCCTGCAGTTCCTGCTGGTTCCGTTCGGGGGTGACCGCCTTCATCAGGGACACCATGTCGTCGGATTCCAGCACCTTGGTCTGGAGGTTCCGCAGGTGGCCGTGGAGGCGGATGGTCGGCTGGCGGCCGACCGTCACGTGGAGGTCGCTGGCCCCCAGTTTCACAACGGTGTCGAGCAGGCGATCGATCTGTACGGTGGACATGGTCGGTCTCGTGGAGGGGCGGGGGGTGGAGGGGCTGGAGGGGGGTGGATACTTCCCGGGTGACTGTGGGGCTTCACTTCTTGCCGGCGAACTCGTCCATCTGGGCGCAGGAAGCGATCTCGGCGGGGGTGGTGGTGCCCTTGAGGATCTTCAGGCGGCCGTCGCCCACCAGCGGACGCATCCCCGCGGCCAGGGCGGCCCGGCGGACGTGGCTGATGGGCGCGAGCTTGAAGGCCAGCTCGCGGATCTCCGAGTTCATGGGCATGAGCTCGAAGATGGCCTTGCGGCCGCGGTAGCCGGTGCTGTTGCAGTTGGGGCAGCCGACGGCCCGCAGGACGCGGCCCTTGGCGTCCTCCGGGTTGATGCCGGTGAGGTGGAGAAACTTGTGGTCGGGGGCGGGGTCGGGCTCCTTGCACTTGTCGCAGAGGACGCGGATGAGCCGCTGGGCCATGATGGCCTGGATGGAGCTGGCGACGAGGAAGGGCTTGACGCCCATGTCGATAAGGCGGGTGATGGCCGAGGGGGCGTCGTTGGTGTGGAGGGTCGAGAACACCAGGTGGCCGGTCAGGGCGGCCTGGATGGCGATCTCGGCGACCTCCTTGTCGCGGATCTCGCCGACCAGGATGACGTTGGGCGCCTGGCGGAGCATCGACCGGAGGATCGCGGGGAAGGTGAGGCCGATCTTCTCGTTCACCTGGCACTGGTTGATGCCGGCGAAGTTGTATTCGACGG
>JBBDXI010000072.1:0-20935 GCA_040902425.1 Phycisphaerales bacterium | reverse complement strand
GCGCTGCCGGGCGAAGGTGCTGCAGGCGAGCACCAGCGAGGTGTACGGCGACCCGACGGTGCACCCGCAGCCGGAGAGCTACCGCGGGAACGTGAACCCGATCGGTCCGCGCGCGTGCTACGACGAGGGGAAGCGGGCGGCGGAGACGCTGTTCTTCGACTACCACCGGAGCAACCGGGTGAACATCCGCGTGGTGCGGATTTTCAACACCTACGGGCCGCGGATGCACCCGTTTGATGGGCGGGTGGTGAGCAACTTCATCCGCCAGGCGCTGCTGGGGCAGGACATCACGATCTACGGGGACGGGAAGCAGACGCGGTCGTTCTGCTACGTGGATGACCTGGTGGACGGGATCATCCGGATGATGAACGGGCCGGACAGTTTCGTCGGGCCGGTCAACCTGGGGAACCCGGGGGAGTTCACCATCAGAGCGCTGGCGGAGACGGTGCTGGAGATGACGGGGTCGAAGTCGAAGGTCGTGACGAAGCCGGCGCTGGAGGATGACCCGATGCAGCGGCAGCCGGTGATCGAGCTGGCGAAGAGCAAGCTGGGGTGGGAGCCGAAGGTGCCGCTGCGGGAGGGGCTGGCGAAGACGATCGCGTACTTCAGGTCGATCGATATGGAGAGTTTCAGGGCGCCGACGCCGAACTGGTGAGGCCGTGCGGCCGCAGGGCGAGGACGCCGGCTGGTGTCAGGCGGCGAGGCGCTGCGGGTCGGCGGTTGCGATCCACTCGTTGAGCTGCGCGACGGGCATGGGGCGGCCGAAGAGGTAGCCCTGGCCGTGGTCGCAGTCCAGCGCGAGAAGGCTGGCGAGCTGGTCGCGTGTCTCCACGCCCTCGGCCACGACACGGAGGCGGAGGTGAGAGGCGAGCGTAACGACGGCGTGGATGATGGCCGGGATGGCGACGCTGCTGGCGAGCTGCGCGACGAAGGAGCGGTCGAGCTTGAGGCCGGTGAGCGGGAGCGACTTGAGGCAGCTCAGGGAGGAGTAGCCGGTGCCGAAGTCGTCCATGTACATGTCGACGCCGTGCTCGCGGAGGCAGCGGACGGTGGCGGCGGCGGCGGCGAAGTCGTCCATGATGGTGGATTCGGTGACCTCCAGCGCGAGGGCATGCGGGTCGAGGCCGGCGTCGGCGATGGCGGAGGAGACGGCATCGACGAGGGCGGGGAGGGCGAACTGGCGGCTGGATACGTTGACGTTGACGCGGAGTTCGGCGAGGCCAGGGTCGCGGGCGCGCAGGGACCGGAGGTCGCGGCAGGCGGTGCGGAGGACGTGCTCGCCGAGGGGGACGATGAGGCCGGTCTCCTCGGCGATGGGGATGAAGCGCTCGGGGCCGATCGGCCCGAGGGCGGGGTGGGTCCACCGGGCGAGAGCCTCGACGCTCTGGATGCGTCCGGTCCGGAGGCAGATGATGGGCTGATAGACGACGGCGATTTCGGCGCACTGGATGGCGCGCCGCAGGTCGGTCTCGACCTGGAGCCGGGCGATGGCGGACTCGCGCATGGCGGCGGTGAAGAACGAATCGCGCGAGCGCCCGCGGGATTTGGCGTGGTACATAGCGGTGTCGGCGTCGCGGAGGACCTCATCGGGCGAGGCGTAGGCGCCGTCGTCGAGGGCGATGCCGATGCTGGCGCTGATGTGGACGTCGGTGCCCTGGACGGGGATGAGGGCGTCGCAGGCTCCGTGGACGGCGGCGGCGAAGTCGGCGGCCTCGGGCTCACCCTGGACGGTGCGGAGGAGGATGACAAACTCATCGCCGCCGAGGCGGGCGATGGTGTGGTCGCGGGCGGGGCGCTTCTGCTGGGCGCACTGGGCGAGGCGAGCCGCGAGGGCCACGAGGAGCTGGTCGCCCGCGAGGTGGCCGAGGCTGTCGTTCACCACCTTGAAGCGGTCGAAGTCGAGGAACATGAGGGCGAAGCGGGTGCCGGCGCCCGCGCGCTCGCGGATCGCGGTCTCGAGGCACTCCTTCAGCAGGGTCCGGTTGGGGAGGCCGGTGAGGCGGTCGTAGTAGGCGCCGTGGCGGAGCTGGTCCTCGGTCTCCTTGCGCCGGCTGATGTCGGAAGCGGAGCCCGCCATGCGCCGGGCGCGCCCGGAGGCGTCGCGGACCGCCATGCCCCGGCAGAGGACCCACCGGTAGGCGCCGGCCGCGTCGCGGACGCGGTGCTCGGATTCGAGGTGGTCGGCGGACCCGGCGAGGTGGTCCGCCCGGGCCTGGCGAAAGGCCTCGGCGTCATTCGGGTGGATGCGCGAGAGCCAGGCGCCGGGGCGGTCGCCGAGGTCGCCCGGAGAGATGCCCAGGAGGGCGGCCCAGCGTTCGGAGTAATAAATTCGGTCCGTGTCCAGGTCCCAGTCCCAGAGGGCGTCGTTGGCGCCGCGGGCCGCGAGGGCGTAGCGCTGCTCGCTCGCTTCGAGAGCGAGCCCGAGCGCCTCCAGCTTCTCGACCTGCTCGCGCAGGCGATCGTTGGCGTCGGCGATCTCGGCGGTGCGGAGGCGGACCGCCTCCTCGAGGTGGTTCATCTTCAGCGCGGCGAGACGGGAGGCGAGCCACTTCTCGGTCATGGCGCAGGCGAGCTGGGCGATCTCCACGGTCTCAAAGGGCTTCTTGAGGATCACGAGCCGGTGGGTGCGCCCCGTACGGGCGGAGATCTCCTCGCGGGAGCGCTCGGTGTAGGCGGTGCAGATGACGACCTGGAGGTCCTGGTCCACCTCCCAGAGCCGTTCGATGGTCTCCAGGCCGTCCCAGCCGGGGGGCATGCGCATGTCGACGAAGGCGAGGGCGAAAGGGCGGCCGGCGGTGCGGGCCTCACGGACGCTGGCGAGCGCCTCCTGGCCCTGGAAGGCGAAGTCGAGCTCGTAGGGCTCCTCGGGTGCCGGCGCGGCATCGCCGAAGATCTGGGCCTCGAGCGCCTGGAGCGTGGACGAGGCGGCCTGGGGCGCCAGGATCTTGCGGAAGTCCGCGTGGATCTCGGGGTTGTCATCGACGACCAGGATGCGGCGGTGGGTGGGCAGCCGGCTCATGCGGCGCTCCGTTCGAGCGCGGGCTCGGCGGGGATGCGCAGCGTGAACGCGGCCCCCGTGCCGGGTCCGTCGCTGCTCACGCCGAGGGAGCCGTTCATGGCGCGGGCGGCGAGGGCGGCGCTGTGGAGACCGAACCCGTGCCCGCCGGGGCGGGTCGTAAAGCCGTGGGAGAAGATGCGCTTCAGCTGCTCTTGCGGGATGCCGCACCCGTTGTCGCGGACCTCGACGACAACCTCGCCGCCCTCGGGGTACACGGCGACGGTGATCCGGCGCTGCTCCCGCGGTGCGGTCTGGAGGGCCTGCTTGGCGTTGGTCAGGACATTGACCAGGATCTGCAGGACGCGGTGGCGATCGACGAGAACAGGAGCGACCGGCCGCAGGTCGCGGACGACGGAGACCCGGTGCCGCTCCATCGCGGCCTCGGTGACCCGCAGCGCCTCGTCGACCAGGTCGTGCACGTGGTGGTAGTCGTTCAGCCCGGCGGCTTTGGCGTAGGACTGCTGGGTGGCGACGATCTCGCCGATGTGGCCGATGCGGCGGGTGAGCTGGGTGAGCTCGGCGAGCACCGCGTCGCGTTCCGCGGCGAGGGTGGAGGCGAGCTGGACGAGGTACTCGGTGACCTTGCTCCCGGCGGGGTCGGAGGCGAGGAACTCGGGGAGGCGGGCGCGGTTGGCCTCGAGGAGAGCGGCGACGCGGGCCACGGCGGAGCAGGCGGAGTTGCGGACGAGTTCGGAGGCGACAGAGGCGGAGACGTTGACGCTGGCGAGAACGTTGCCGACGTTGTGCAGGACCCCGGCGGCGATCTCGGCCATGCCGGCCTCGCGGCTGAGGTCGATGAGGCGGCGGTGGAGCTCCTCACGCTCCGTTTCGAGGCGTTTGCGGGCGGTGATATCACGCAGCGAGAGGACCAGGCCCTCGCGACCGGCCCCCAGGGGCGCGACGGTCAGGGATATGAAGGCGGACGGGTCCTCATCGACCAGGAGCCGGCGCTCCTCGCCCGCGGGCGGGGGCGCGACGAGGATGGCGGCGAGGTCGGGATGGCGGTCCGTCCTGGCCCGGACGAGGGCGGTGAGGCTGCCGCCGAGCACGGCCTGGTCGGGTCCGAGGCGGAGGAGGCGGCGTGCCTCGGGGTTGATGAAGAGGATGGCCCCCGCCCGGTCGACGGCGCACACGCCCTCGGCGAGGGAGCAGATGACGGTGCTGATGGTGTCGCGCTCGGTGGCGAGCTGCGCGTGGAGCTCGCCCATCTCCTCCGAGGAGAGGGACAGGGACCGTTCCAGCAGGTACCGGTCGTGGTCGGCCTGCTCGTAGGCGCGGCCGACGGCCTCGACCAGCGCGGGCCATTGTCCGGGGCCCGGGCCCGAGGCGGGGTCAACGCCCGCGCGCTTCAGCTGCCGTGCCAGGATGGTGTGCACGCTCAGTCCTCGGCGATCGTCGTCAGGGTCATGGTCTGATTGTGCAGGTCGCACCCGCCGCTGGCGAAGGGCGAGATCTCCCCGTAGGAGTAGAAGCCGACCTGGGCGGAGCCGGGGGGGAGCAGCTCGGCGGCCCGCTCGAGCTCCTCCTCCGTGCGCTCGCCGAGGACGAGTCGGCGCCCGACGCAGCTCACGGCGATCGAGAGGCAGGCCCTGTCGGAGTCGCACCGGGAGCGGGTCATGAGGGCGGACTGGGCGGCGCCCTCGATCAGGCGGTCGAAGTTCGCCCGCATGAGCTGGGCGAGGTGGCCCTGGAGGATGTCGCCGGCGAAGGTCATCGACCCGGTGGCCTCGTCCACCGACAGGATCGTGCGAACGAGGCTCGTGGCGTCGGCGCGGTCCTTGCGGAGCGAGAGGGGGAACAGGAGGGCGGAGGCCGGGAGCTCGCTGGCGCGCTCCCCCAGGTAGTTCTTGTAGAGCGGGAGCGCCGGCCTGCCATCGAGCTCGTACAGCACGTTCCCCTCCGAGCGGGTGACGACGCGCTCGGGCCCGAAGACATCCCAGCCGCCCTTGGAGCCGTGCCCCACCCGGATGCGCTCGCCGTAGAAGCCCACCGCCGTCACGAACCCGTCGCAGGGCTCGCCGTTGCGCAGGACCCACGTGCTCTTGAAGCGGGGCCCATCGCCCGCCAGGCCGCCGGTGATGACGACCTCGGGCGGGAGGGCCGCCGTCAGGGACCGCACCAGCGCCGAGCCGTTGACCTTCAGCCCGTCGGAGAGCACGAGGGCCGCCCGCAGGCCGGGGCGGCGCAGCTGCTCGGCGATCAGCTCGCCGGCGCGGGCGGAGTCGGCCGGCGTCCGCACCGGCGCGCTCACGGTCGCCAGGTCCGTGGACTCCAGACGCAGCGCCGCGGCGGCGATGGTGTTGTCGCGCAGGGAGGTCCCGAAGATCTCTCCCGCCGTGGAGCACCCGACCAGGTGCGCGCGGGGGAAGGCCCGGCGCAGCTCCCGGACAGGGCCGGGGTCGGAGACCAGCCCGCTCCACCCGAAGGCCACCACGAGCGTCCGCTCGGAATCGAGGGCGGGGAGGGCCGACCAGCCCTGGCCCGGCTGAAAGCAGAACATCTCCAGGAACGACGAGGTAGCTGGCATTCCGTTCTTCTCCTGGGCCAAGGCCCCGCGGGGGTGTCGCACGGGAGCATCGGAAGAAGATGAGGGCAACTTCAGCGGTTCGTACGAACAGAAGGGGAGCGCAGGGGGCGTGGCGATCCCCGCGGCCGCGTCTTATCGGGACCGTCCCGCCACATCGTCGGGGTGGTGGTGGCCGGGTGCTATCGAGCGGACGGCCGGCGCAGGAGGGTGTGCCACGAGAAGATGCTCTCGTTGAACGACTCGGGCGGCTTGCTGGGGTCGAGAGCGGCGAAGACGGCCCTGGCCGCGTCGTCGTCGGTGCGGTCCCACTCGAGGACCTCGAAGCCGGTGCGCTCGACCAGCGATCGCTCGAAGGGGAACTTGCCGTCGGCGTGCGGGAGGTAGGGCTTGTCGGGGGGTGTCTGCCTGGGGCTGAGGTTGTAGACGAGGAAGAGGGCGCCGGGCTTGAGGGCGTTGAAGGAGGCCTTCAGGAACTCCTCGTCGGTGACGCCGAGGTGGACGAGCCGCGAGGTGTCGGTCTCGCGGGCGGGGTGGATGTACCCCATCTTGAGCGTGTTCTTGGAGACGATCGCGTCGTAGCCGCCGCCGACAGCCTCGGCGATCGCGGGATCGCCCGGCCACTGGCCGTGGTGGAGCGTGAGGCGGCCGCGCTCGCCGGAGTCGGAGATAATCTCGCCGGTGTCGCCGGGCCGGGAGTAGAGGAGCGCGAAGAGGGGCTCGACGTCGATGCCGTGCACATCGGCCCCGAGGAGGGCCATCATGCGGCCCTGGCCGATCATGCCGTAGCCGAAGTCCATGACCTTCTTGTTCTTCAGCGAGGCGAGGCCGTGCTTCGCGAGCACGTCGATGGGGCGGGCGTAGATGGTGGGCGAGCCGTAGCCGGTGGTGTAGTAGAAGCGGGAGTCGTAGGTGCGCTTGGTGAAGCCGGCCCGCCTCTCCTCGGGGAGGGCGTTGAACTGGTCCTCGGTGAGGGCCTCGCGGGTCTTCGCGTTGCGGTGCAGCGTGCGGGGCTCGATCTCGGGGAGCTGCGCTGCGGTGTCGAGGAAGGCGCGGGCGAGGTCGGTCTCGACGATGGGGCGGATGGCGGCCGCTTCGCGGGTGAGTTCGTCGAGGAAACGGGCCTCGGCGGCGGGGCGGGCCGGGGACTGTGTGGGGGGCGGGGTCGCCGGGGCGATCGGCTGGGGTGGCTTCGCGGGCTCCTGCGCGGCGGCGAGCGTGGTGCACGAAACGAGCACCAGGAGGGAGGGGACGGTGCGCATGGGGTGGCTCATGGGAGGAGCGTAGCGGGCGCTGCTACGGTGAGGGAATGCGGGGACGCGGGGCGACAGCGCGGCTGTTCGTGGCGGTGTACCCGCCGGAGGAGGTCCGCGCGGCGTGCCTGGGGGCGCTGCGGGGGCTGGGGCCGGGGCTGGACCCGGCGCACCGCGAGACGCCCGTCGAGCAGGTGCACCTGACGCTGCTGTTCGTGGGGCACGTGGCGGAGAAGGAGATGGGGGAGGTGGCGGAATCCGTCGAGCGGTCGGCGGCGGGAGTCGGGGCGTTCCGGCTGACGCCGCTGCGGCTGGTGTGCTTCCCCGAGCGGGGGATGCCGCGGCTGGTGGCGGTGGAGCTGGATGCGCCGGCGGGGCTGATGGAGGTGCGGCGGCGGCTGGTGAAGCGGCTGGCTCGCGAACGGAGGAGCACAGGCGGGACGCCTGTGCCACTGGAGACCGAGCGGTTCAGCCCCCATATGACGCTGTGCCGGTTCGGCGGGGAGGCGCGGGCGCGGCGGGTGGGGCGGGAGGTTTCGCTGCCGGGGTTCAGCGTGAGCGAGATCGTGCTGTTCCGGAGCGTGCTGAGGCCGGGTGGCGCGGTGCATTCAGAGGTCCTGCGGGCAAGGCTGCGGTGATCGCATACCAGGGCGTCCGGCCGGTGGGCCGGCCGCAGCCGGGCCGGACTCGTTCGTAGAATGGACCGGTCTCAACTGAGGAGTGGTCCCATGTTCTTCCGGCTCGTCTACGACGACATGCTGGCCCAGGCGGCCTACTTGATCGGGTGCCAGCGCACGGGCGAGGCGATCGTCATCGACCCCGAGCGTGATGTGGACCGCTACCTGCGGCTGGCCCAGGCGGAGCAGCTGCACATCGTGGCCGTCGCCGAGACGCACATCCACGCCGACTTCCTCTCCGGAGCTCGCGAGCTGGCGGAGCTGACCTCCGCCCGGGTCCACGTCTCCGGCGAGGGCGGGCCGGGCTGGCAGTACGGCTGGCTCGAGTCCCGCTCCGGCGGCGGGCCCTACGCCCACCAGGTGCTGCGCGATGGCGATGTCTTCCACGTCGGCAACATCGAGTTCCGCGCGGTCCACACGCCCGGCCACACCCCGGAGCACCTGTGCTACCTCGTCACGGACCGGGGAAGCGGCGCGGATGAGCCCATGGGCATCCTCACCGGCGACTGCGTCTTCGTCGGCGATGTGGGTCGGCCGGACCTGCTGGAGACGGCCGCGGGGGTCGCTGGCGGGACGGAGGAGGCGGCCAGGGCGCTGCACCGCTCGCTCGGGAAGTTCGGGGCGCTCCCCGAGTACCTCCAGGTGTGGCCGGCCCACGGCGCGGGGAGCGCGTGCGGCAAGGCCCTGGGCGCGGTCCCGCAGAGCACCGTGGGGTACGAGAAGCGGCGCAACCCGGCGCTGCTCGCCGCGGGCGCGACGCAGGCGAAGTTCCTGGAGTACATCCTCGAAGGCCAGCCCGAGCCGCCGCTGTACTTCGGCCGGATGAAGCGGCAGAACCGGGATGGGCCGGCGGTGCTGGGGGATGTCGCCATGCCCCGGCGGCTGAAGGCCGGTGAGATCGCGGGCATGGACGCCGGCACGATCGTACTCGATGCGCGCCCCTGGCCGCAGTTCAAGGCGGGGCACCTGCCCGGGGCCCTGCACACGCCGATGGGGCCGAACTTCATCCCGGTGGCCGGGTCGTACATCACCGACGACAAGGCCGAACTGTGCCTCGTCGCCGAGCCCGAGCGGGTTGAGACCGCCCTCCGCGGCCTGGTCCGGATCGGCCTGGATGGCCTGCGGTCGTTCATCACACCGGGGGAGCTGGCGGCCTTCCGCGCCGGGGGCGGGTGCCTGGAGACCGCCCCGGAGATCGACGTCGGGGCCATGCGGGAGCGGATCGCGGGCGGGCGTGGGGAGCGCGGGGAGCGCGGGGGGCGGGGGCCGCTCGTGCTGGATGTCCGCCGGGCCGAGGAGCACCGGGCGGGGCGCGTCGAGGGCGCCCTGAATATCGCCCACACCCGCCTGGCCGGTCGGCTCAGGGAACTCCCGAAAGACCGGCCCATCCTGGTCCACTGCCAGGGCGGGGTACGGTCGGCCTACGCCACCGCCCTGCTCCGACGGGAGGGCTTCGACGCGACCAACATCGCCGGCGGCTTCGGGGCCTGGGAGGGGGCGGGTTTCGAGGTGGTCCGCTAACGCCGTAACCGTCGTGGCGAGGGCCGCGTAGAAGCTGGCGGCACAGAGACGGGTCCGCCGGCGCGGGACGGCGAGACGGAGGCGAGTCAATGGATAGACGAGTCCTGATCGGGTCGCTCGTGCTCGGCGCGGCCGCGGGCTTGGCGGTGGCTGGTCCGCTGGAGAAGGGCGTGGTGGCCCCCGGGGCGAAGTGGGTGGTGCACGTGGATGTGGAGGCGTTGCGCCAGTCCACGGTCTGCACGTTCGTTCTGGAGCACGAGCGCCGGCTCGACCCCGACCTGCCGCGCCTCCGCAAGATGAAGGAAGAGTTCGGCCTCGACCCGCTGACGGACATCAAGAGCCTGACGGTCTACGGCGACAGCCCCGATCCGGGGGAGTGCGTAGCGGTCCTGCGGACCACCGACGCGGTGGATGGGCTGCTGACCCGGCTCGTGGATGAGAAGAAGGTGCTCCAGAAGATCGAGGAGGGCCCGTACACCATCTACACCTGGGCCGAGGGCGACGAGCAGCGCCACGCCTTCGTGAAGCGGGGCGCGGGGGCCGACCGGACCGTCATCGCCGCGACGGACAAGGCGCGGCTCCTGGCGGGTATCCGCCAGCTCGACGCCCCCGCGGCCGCGGCCCCCGCCGAGGGCGTGCTGGCGAGCACCCCGCGGGCGGGCTCGGTGGTCTTCGTGGCGGGCACGTCGATGGACTGCCTCCGGGATGCGCAGGCGTCGATGATGCTGCAGAAGGCCGAGAGCGTGGTGCTCGACATGGGCGAGTCGGGCGGCGAGGTGTACGCCGACCTGCGGCTGACGACCTCCTCCTCCGAGGAGGCCGGCAACATGCTGATGGTGGCCCAGGGCGGGATGGGCCTGGCGCGGATGTACTCGCAGCGCGAGCCGGAGCTGAAGTGCTTCGCCGCGGCGCTCGACTGGGTGAAGCTCGAGGCGGAGGGGCCCGCGCTGCGGGCGCGTGTGAACTGCTCATCCAAGGACCTCCACGGGTTCCTGGAGGGCGCCGCGAAGGCCGCCGAAGAGCGAAAGAACGCAGAAGCGGAGAAGACCAGGGCAGCGGAGCCGCCGAGGAGGCGGATCGACTGATGGGGCGCAGGGCGGGTGAACCCGGGAGGGAGGGCGCGGCAGCACGGCAGACGCCGGAGCAACTCGCCCTGCGCGCCCAGCAGGGATCGTTGGAGGCCTTCGCGGCCCTGGTCGAGCACTTCGAGGAGCGGCTCTTCAACTTCCTGCTCCGGCGCGTCGGCTGCCCGGCGGATGCCGAGGACATCGCCCAGGAGACCTTCGTCCGCGCCTGGCAGCGGATCGGCCAGTACAAGCCGCGCTGGCGGTTCTCGACGTGGCTCTTCACGATCGGGTCCCGGCTCGCGGCCAGCAAGTACCGCGACGGGCGCCGCCCGCCGCTGCGCCTCGTCGGCGACGAGGCCGGCGCGGTGCGCAACGCGCCACCGGCGGGCGCGGAGCGTCTCGCCGGCCTGGAGGACCGCGGCCGGGCGTGGGCCATGGCCGCCGACCTGCTGACGCCCGAGCAGCACACCGCGATGTGGCTGCGCTACGCCGAGGACATGGCAATCGTGGAGATCGCGCGGGTGCTGGGGAAGAGCCAGGTGGGCGTCCGCGTCATGCTGTTCCGGGCGCGGAACGTGCTGGCCGCACGCCTGGAACAGACCGAGGCCGGGATCGAACTGAAGCCCGAGACCCGGGCCAGCCGCTGCGCCGGAGGTGTCGCATGAGGATGATCCGAAGGGTCGCAGAGTGGCTGGAGGCGCGCCGGATCGACGCGAGCGAGTCCCCCGGCGCCGCCATGCGCCTCGAGCGGATGCTGCGGGAAGAGGCGGGCTCAGCGCGGGCCGGGGCCCCGCGCTCGCTGCGGGCCGGCGTCTACCGGCGCCTCGACGGCATGCCCCCGGGGGGGACCGGGCAGCCGAGGTGGCCCTACTGGATCGCCGTCCCCGCCATGGCCGCGCTCGTCGCCTTGATGGCCATCCCCTGGCCCCGCCCCGCGGCCGAGAGCGGCGCCGCGGGCGTTGAGGGCACGCTGGCGATCGGCCTTCCGCTGGACTCGCGCCCGGTGATCATCCCCGCCGCGGCGTTCGTGGACGGCCCGCTGATGGAGGAGGCCGGCCTGATCGTCCGCGACACGCGCCGTGCGACGCAGCTGGTCATGGAGTGCCTGCCCCTGCCGGGGCCGGCGCGCGGCGTCACCGGCGGGGGCGGGTGAGCTTCGTGCGTGCGGCCGCCTGCGGCGCGCCCGCGCCTGCGCCCGCGTCAGCCCGGGGGCCGTCCGCCGGCATGCCGTCGCAGATGAGGGGAAGGACCAGGGCCGTCCAGCCGGTCTGGTGAGACGCCCCGAGCCCCCGGCCATCCTCGCCGTGGAAGAACTCGTGGAACTGCGGCAGCCCCCGCCAGTGCGGGTCGGCGGCGAAGCGGGCGAACTCGTTGTCGCAGGGGCGCCGCCCCGTGGCGTCGGGCACGAAGAGCGCCGCCAGCCGGCGGCGCAGGTCCCCGGCCACCTGCAGCAGCGTCGCCCGCCGCCCGGAGCCCGCCGGGTGCTCGACCGTCAGCCCCTCGCCGTAGAAGTGGTAGTACCGCTCGAGGGTCTCGATGAGCAGGTAGTTGAGCGGGAACCAGACCGGCCCCCGCCAGTTGGAGTTGCCCCCGAAGATCGCGGTCTGCGCCTCCCCCGGCTCGTACTGGACGCGGTAGCACTCGCCATCCACCCGCACCTCGTACGGGCGCTCCCCGTGGACCCGCGAGAGCGACCGCACCCCGAAGGGCGAGAGGAACTCCCGCTCATCGAGGATGTACGCCAGCATCCGCTCGAGGCGCTGGCGCGAGGGGATCGCCAGCAGCCGGTGGCTGGGGTGCTCCGCGCTCCCGCCCTCGGGCGTGAGGTACGAGATGTGACGGGCCAGGTCGGTGCGGTTCTCCAGGAACCAGCGCATCCGCTTCGAGAACCCGGGGAGCCTCTCCAGCTGCGAGGTCTCCAGCACCTCCGCCGCGAACAGCGGGATGATCCCCACCATGGAGCGGACCTTCAGGCGCGTCGCCCGCCCGTCCACCTCCAGCTGGTCGTAATAGAACCCGTCCTCCTCGTCCCACAGCCCCGTGCCGCCGAGCGTGTTCATCGCGTCGGTGATCGCCACGAAATGCTCGAAGAACTTGCTGGCGACATCCTCGTACTCCGGGTCCTCGCAGGCCAGTTCCAGGGCCATGCTCAGCATGGTGCCGCAGAAGAACGCCATCCACGCCGTCCCGTCGGCCTGCTCCAGCGTGCCCCCCGCCGGCAGCGGGCGCGAGCGGTCGAAGACGCCGATGTTGTCCAGCCCCAGGAAGCCCCCGGCGAAGAGGTTGCGCCCCTCGGGGTCCTTGCGGTTCACCCACCACGTGAAGTTGATCAGCAGCTTGTGGAAGGCCCGCGCCAGGAACAGCCGGTCGCGCTCCCCCCGGCGGGCCGTGATCTTGTACACCCGCCAGCACGCCCACGCGTGCACCGGCGGGTTCACATCCCCGAAGGCGAACTCGTACGCCGGCAACTGCCCGCTGGGGTGCATGTACCACTCGCGCATGAGCAGCAGGAGCTGGTCCTTCGCCAGCTGCGGGTCCAGCCGCGCCGCCGCCACGCAGTGGAACGCCAGGTCCCACGCGGCGAACCACGGGTACTCCCACGTGTCCGGCATCAGCAGCACATCGCGGCAGTGGACGTGCTTCCAGTCGGCGTTGCGACCGCCGAGGCGCGACGCCGGCGGCGGCGGGTGGGCCGGGTCGCCCGCCAGCCAGTCGGCCACGACGAAGTGATAGAACTGCTTGCTCCATAGCAGCCCCGCGGCCGCGTGGCGAGCCGTCGCCCAGTGCGCCTCGGAGAGCTCGCCCGGGATGACCGAGCCGTAGAACGCCTCCGCCTCGCGCTGCCGCGTCGAGAAGACCCGCCCGAACCCATCCCCGAAGGGCTCGCCGGTCGCCGACTGCGGGCGCAGGCGGCAGCGGATCACCCGCGACTCGCCCGGCGCCAGGGCCAGCCGGACATGGGCCGCGGCCTTGGTCCCCTCCCCCGCCGGGCAGACCGCGCCGCCCTGCCCCTCCACCACGTACGCGTGGAAGGCGTCCTTGACGAAGGCGCCGGCGCTCGGCACGCCGTACAGCCGCTCGAAGTTGGTCTCGTTCTCGGTGAACAGCAGGGGCGGCGCCCCCTCGCGCGTCGGCTCGACCTCAAGGCGGAAGCCCCCGAGCGTCTGGTGATCGGCCGCGATCACGCCGACGCCCGAGCGGCGGAGCGACGGCCTGACGGACACGCCCTCGTGGACCCGCCCCCAGCTCCAGGTGTTGCGGAACCAGAGCGTCGGCAGCAGGTGCAGCTCCGCGTGCTCCGGGCCGCGGTTGGTCGCCGTGATGCGGATGAGCGTGTCGTCCGGCGACCCCTTGGCGTACTCGACGCCGACGTCGAAGTACCGCCCGCCGTCGAAGACGCCCGTGTCGGCCAGCTCGAACTCCGGCTGGTCGCGCCCGCGCCGGGCGTTCTCGGCGACCAGCTCCGCGTAGGGGAACTCCGCCTGCGGGTACTTGTACAGCGCCCGCGCGTACGAGTGCGTCGGCGTGCTGTCGAGGTGGAAGTACGCCTCCTTGACGTCCTCGCCGTGGTTGCCCTGAGGCCCGGTGAGCCCGAAGAGCCGCTCCTTCAGGATCGGGTCGCGCCCGTTCCAGAGCGCCAGCGCGAAGCACAGCCGGCACTCGCGGTCCGTCCACCCCAGCAGGCCGTCCTCGCCCCAGCGGTAGGCCCGCGAGCGGGCGTGGTCGTGGGGGAAGTAGCCCCACGCGCTGCCGTCTGCCGAGTAATCCTCGCGCACCGTGGCCCACTGGCGCCCGGCGAGGTACGGCCCCCAGCGCTTCCAGTTGGCCCCGGCAACGCGCGCGGCGTCGTCGGCGAGCCGCTGGCGCTCGGGGTCGGGGGCGTCGTGGCCCGTGCGGGCGGTCATCCGGCGCAGCGTACCCGAACCGGCGCGCCCGCGCCCCACCGCGCCCGGTGCGCAACCCTACAGTCCCGCTCCGCGATTTCAGGAGGCACCCCATGGCCGCCGTCAACTCCACGATGCTCCCCCTGGGCACCCCCGCCCCCGCCTTCGCCCTCCCGGACACGGTGAGCGGGCGGACGGTCTCCCTGGCGGACTTCGCCGCCGGGCGCGTCCTGCTGGTGATGTTCATCTGCAACCACTGCCCCTTCGTGAAGCACATCCAGGAGGAGCTTGCGCGGCTCGGGCGCGACTACGGGGCCAAGGGCGTCGGCGTCGTCGCGATCAGCTCCAACGACGTGGCGAAGTACCCCGACGACAGCCCCGACAAGATGCGCGAGGAGGCCCAGCGGGCCGGCTACACCTTCCCGTACCTCTACGACGAGACGCAGGACGCCGCCAAGAGCTACCGCGCCGCGTGCACACCCGACTTCTACGTCTTCGCCGGCGGGCGCGAGAAGAAGCTGGTCTACCGCGGCCAGCTCGACGACAGCCGGCCGAAGAGCGGCGTGCCCGTGACGGGGAAGGACCTGAGGGCGGCGCTGGACGCGGCGCTCGCGGGGCGACCCGCCCCCGAGCCGCAGCTCCCGAGCATCGGGTGCAACATCAAGTGGCGCCCGAGCAACGAGCCGGAGTACTTCAAGAGCTGACGCTGTTTCCGCCGGGAGTCCTGGTCGTGCAGGTCCCGCACTCCGGACAAAGCGGGATCGAGAGTCCGGCGACCTCATATCCACAGGTTCGGCAGCAACCCCGCACCGATCCACGGCATCGCCACATTCCTACGACCCACCACAGACACCCCGCAGCGGCGATCGTCCAGCAGGGCACCCCAACAAAGTCGCCGCAGGGCCACTCGGAGTTCGTGCCGAGAGCGATCGCGGGCCAGTGGAGCCCGAGGTTGCGCGGGTAGTCCAAGTACCGGCGAAGCGATTGCCCTGAGAGCAAGACGCGCGGGCCGTACAACTCGTAGGGCCAGCCCTCGGCATCCCACTCCGCGCCCATGCCGCGTGAGTAGAAGGGGTAGTGGAACCCATTCAGAATCAGTGTGTTCCGTTGTTGTGGTTCGCCACGCCAGTAAACGGCGATGTACCCCGTTCCGGCGCGGACAGTAGCGAACTCGCGGTAAACCGAGAGGTGAAAGAAGAAGGTGAGCAACCAGAAGAGCAGCGTTCCGGCGATCAACACGCAGCTTCGATGGCGGAACCATGGAGGTCGCACATCGGTGTATCGGCTCGAGAGCCTCAAGCACTCCCCGCTCTGAACCCCAGGCACATCGGGATTTCCGGCCGGGCGCCGTTCTTCCCCTCCGTCCGGAGCCTCGGCCGGCCTGGCTCATGCTCGGCCACCCTCCAGCAGCTCGAAATCACGAATCCAGCCTCCGTCAGCCCCTTCACGTACGCCCGGCTGGCCGGCGCTTCCGGCGAGCAGCCGTATCGGTCATCGTCGTGTGCCGTTCTTGAGTGCATCCTCGAGCAGTTTCGCGATCCGCTGCCGCCGGTCTTCGGGAACCAGACTGTGGCTGAAGCCGACCAGTCCATCTGTTCGCCTCATCACGTCCAGAAGGTCGCCGCTGTACATGAGTTCAGGGTTTGGCGATGCGCCCGCCTCGAGCAGCGTCGCAACCACGTTCGGATGTCCTCCGTTCAAGGCCGCAAACGCGAGGGCCGTGTAGCCAGCCTCCGCAGACGCGTCCACCTCCGCCCCGGCCCGAAGGAGCACCCGCACCGCGCCGTCGGCGCCGTTCCGGGCAGCCAGCATGAGCGGCGTGACCTTATTGAGCTCATAGGGCCAGACCGTGACATCGACCCGCTCCTGGACATCCGAACCGGCCTCCACCAGGAGCTGAACTACTTCGGCGTTCCCCTGGTGCGCCGCGGCTGTCAGCGCCGTCCACCCGTCGAACCCTCGAGCACCCACCTCGACTCCGAGCTCGAGAAAGCGGCGAATCACGTCGGGATTGCCAGAACTTGCCGCGTGCATCAGGGCGGTCCAGCCCGAACGAGATGCCGGGTACTTGCACAGCGCGCCCGCCCGAATCGTGGGGTCCGCCTGTGCTGCGAGCAGCACATCGACGATGTTCAGTTGCCCCTGGCCGGCCCCCAACATGAGCGAGGTCTCGCCGGAGCTGTTCGCGGTGTCCACCCAGGCCCCTTTCGCCAGGAGCAGACGCACGATGTCCACGTCGGGCTTGCCGCGCCCGCCATGCCAAACGCCGCCGCCCGCCGCCGCCATCAGCGCGGTCCGGCCATCATCGGTCCGGGCATTCACGGAAGCACCCGCATCCAGCAGCAGACAGATCTTGGCCAACTCGTTCTCGCCCGCCGCACGGATAAGCGGCGTGAGCCCCCACGGATCTCGTCGGTTGGGATCTGCGCCACCACGGAGGAGCTCCGCTGTTTGCTCGGCGGTTGCCGTGAAGAGCGTCAGCTCAACTTTCGGTTTGGCCTGGTGCTGGGGTGCCGACGGCGGCAACAGCTGACCCTGCACGGCAGCAGTAAAAAGCCAGGCGGCGAACACGACCTCGCGCATCGGGCACCACATGATCTGCCTCCCAACCTCGACCGGCGTGAGTCTAATCGGCCGAAGATCGTCGCCGAAGCCTCACCGCCGCACCGCCCTGAACCCCAGGAACATTGGGATCTCCCGGCGCGCCCGGTTCTCCTCCGCCGCCCGCGGCCCCGGCTGGCTCTGGCGCATGCTGGGCCACTCCTCCAGCGCTTCGATCGCGAACCCCGCCTCCGCCAGCCCCTTCACGTACGCCTGGATCGGCCGGTGGTACGTCCACGTCGTCACCGGCGCCGCTCCGTGCGCCGCCTTCCCGGGGTTCATCGTGATCGGGAACTGCCCCGGCGAGAGGTAGCCATCCACGCGCCGGTATTGGCGCGGCGGCTTGGCGCCCGGGCGCGCCGACGAGCGGCCGGGCCCGTGCTTCCCCCGCGGGGGCGGCCCATCGCGCCTCGGCGGGCGCCCGCGCGGGCCGTCGAACCCACGCGCATCCTCCTCCTGCTGCCGCTCCCACCCCCAGCGCGTCTGCCCCGGAGAGCGGAACGCGGGGTGCAGGATGACGCCGACGAACGCCCCGCCCGGGCGCAGCAGCGCAGCGCTCCCGCGGAGCACCGGCTCCAGCGGGTCGATGTTCATCAGCGCCATCACGCACGTGACGGCGTCGAACGGCTCCGGACCCAGGGAGTCCCTGAGCTTCTCCAGTTCCCGCGCATCGCCAACCTCGAAGCGGGCCGCAGCGCCCGCCTCCGCCGTGCGCCGGCGCGCCACCTCGATCAGTCGCAGCGAGGCATCGACCCCGACCACCTCGAGCCGAAGACCCGCCAGGTGCCGCGCCAACGCCCCCTGGCCGCACGCCAGATCGAGAATGCGGGTAGGTCGGCCCTCCGGGCCGGTGGCTTGGGTAGGTCGGCCCTCCGGGCCGATGGTCGGCCGGGGCAGCAACCGCAGCGTCCCCGGCACGATCACCTGCTGGAACAGGTCCGACCGCTCCCCCTCGATCAGCGAGTCGTACCACGCCGCCACGTGGTCCCAGGAGGTGTCGTCGGCCGGCGGCTCCACCACCGGCGAGGCGGCCTCGAGATCGGCCTGCCGCGGCGCTGCGGGCCCCGCCGAAGTGCCCCCCGCCGCCTCCAAGATGCCCGCCCCCTCGCCCGCGCCCGCCACCGCGTTCGCCGGCGCCTCGGCCCCGATCAGCGTGTAGAACCCCGCCGGCGCCGGGCTGTGGAACCGCACCGTCTGCCCCGTGCTCGGGTGCCGGACCCCCAGCTCGCTGGCGTGCAGCGCCAGCCGCTGCAAGGGGTCCGACTGCGACCCGTACCGATAGTCCCCCGCGATCGGGTGCTTGAACTCCTGCATGTGCACCCGGATCTGGTTCTTCCGCCCCGTCTCCAGCCGCAGTTGCAGCAGCGACCGCCCGCGCCCCGCCGCCAGCACCCGCCAGTGCGTCACCGCCAGCTTCGGCGCCCCGGGATCGCGCGGCCCGGCCGCGTCCCCCCCCGCCCGCTCGCGCTGCCCGCGCCCGGGCGGCGGGCGATCCCCCCGCCACGGGCGCGACGTGAACCGCGCCGAATCCTTCGCGACATCCCCCAGCGCGATGCTCGTCGCGCTCTCCGACTCCTCCCCCTCGCGGATGAAACTCTGGATCGTCCCCGCCGCCAACTGCCGCGGCGTCACCCGCGCAACCGGCGGCGGCTCCGACCCCTCTTCACTCTTCCCCTCCCCCGCCTTCTCCCCCCCTCCGTGCCTCCGTGCCTCCGTGCCTTCCTGTCTTATCTCCCCCTCAACCACCGCGACGTACAGCCGGTGCACGCGCTTAGCCCGGAAGTCCTCCTTCAGCCACTCGAACGCCTTCTCCGTCTTCGCGAACACCAGCAGCCCCGACGCCTCTTTGTCGAGCCGGTGGATGATCCACACCCGCGCCGGCCGGTTCTTCGGTCCGCGCACGTGCGCCTTCACGAGGTCGAACAGGTTGTCCCGGTCCTCCCCGGGCAGGCCGGAGGAGAGCAAGCCCGGCGGCTTGTCCACCACCACCAGGTCGCGGTCCTCGTGGATCACGTTCAGCCGCCGCAGCGCCGCCGCGGGCACCTGCGGGCGCCGCTTGGGCCGCGCCGGGCCGGCCGGATGCGGCCCGCCCCTGAACCCGCCGCCGCGCGGCCCGCCACGCCCGCCCCCCGGGCGCGCTCCTCCGCCGGAATGGCGGCTCATCGACGCATCCCGGCGAGGCGCCCCTCGATGATCGCCATCAGCCATGCCGCGAACCGCTCCTTGGTCACCGCGCCCTCCGTTCGCACTTCCGCGCCATCGCCGGACACCGCCGCCGCCTCGATCGTCTCGCTGTCCATCGTCTCCAGCGGGTTCGCGATCATCAGGTCCACGCCCTTCCGTTCGAGCTTGGCCCTCGCGCCCGCCAGCATCCCCTCCCGCGGCTCCAGGGCGAACCCCACGATCAACTGTCCCTCCCGCCGTCCCGCCGCGGCCTTCGCCAGCAGGTCCGGAGTCGGCTCCAGCGTCAGCGTCACCGGGCCATCTCCGCGCCGCAGCTTGCCCGTCGCGCCCAGCGCGCCCGGGTGAGGCCGGTAGTCGGCAACGGCCGCCGCCATGACCAGCACATCGCAGCGCGGGGCCTCCTCCGCCAACAGCCGCTCCAGGTCGGCGGCGGTCCGGAACCGGACCACCCGCACCCGCGAATCGGCAGGTGTACGGGGTGTCGGCCCCAGCAGGAGGGTGACGTCCCACCCCCGTTTCGCGCCCTCATCCGCCAGCGCCACGCCCACGCGCCCCGAGGAACGGTTCCCGATGAACCGCACCGCGTCGATCGGCTCGTGCGTCGGCCCGGCCGTGATGAGCACGCGGACCGGGGGCCGCCCGCCGGGGGCGGTCGTTCGGACCTCTGCGTTGGTGAGGGTGCGGCTCATGGGTGATCGGGACCGAGGCATCGTAGGGGCGTGGGCGCTGGCCCCCGCCCCCGCCGGCCCGACGCTCCGCGCCGGGAGCCATCCCTGCTCGGGTGGCCCGACGCTCCGCGTCGGGAGCCCTCTCGCCGGTCGCCGTTTGATGCCCGGCCGCGACCGCCGCATAATGGGCCCCGCCCGAGCCCGAGGCCGGATGTACGGAGCCGATCGCCTATGGCCCGCGGGGGCAGCGCCCCCAAAGGCCGGTGGCGCGGTGGTCTACGATCTCACCCTGCCCGCCCCAGGCGGGAGAAGCGGAGCGCCCTGAGTTGGCCAGATCACGCAAGAAACTCGGTGAGATCCTCGTCGGATGGGGCGTCATCACCGCGACCCAGGCCGACCAGGCCGTCCAGATGGCCAAGGGGGCCGGCAAGCGCCTCGGCGAGGTCCTCGTCGACGCCGGCTTCGCCAAGGAGGAGCAGGTCGCCAAGGCGATCGCCACCCAGTTCAACTACGAGTATGTCGACCTCTCCGCCAACGGCGTCGGCAAGCAGGTCAACACCAAGCTCATCCCCGAGGACCTGATCAAGAAGTACCTGATCCTGCCCCTGAAGAAGGAGGGCAGCCGCCTCCAGCTCATCATCCACGACCCCATGGACCTGGAGCTGCTCGATATGCTCCGGTTCCGGCTGAACGTCGAGATCGAGCCCAAGCTCGCGGCCCGCTCGCAGATCCGCTCCTTCATCGACGGCCAGTTCGGGACCCGCACCGCCGCCAACGGCCCGGCCGCCGGCGCCGCGGGCAGCGCGGGCGGCGTCAAGATGGTGGACCCGACCGCCTCGCTCATCAGCGAGTCCATCGACAAGTCCCTCGACCGCTCGGTGGACCGCTCGCTCGACAAGTCGATCGACGTGGTCTCCGAGGATGCCCCGATCGTCCGGCTCACCAACCGGATCATCGTCGAGGCCGTCAAGATGCGGGCCTCGGACATCCACGTCGAGCCCATGGCCGACCGGGTCCGCCTGCGATACCGGATCGACGGCGTCTGCATGGAGCGCGACAACCTGCCCAAGCGGATGCAGAACTCGCTCCTCTCCCGCCTGAAGCTGATGGCGGGCATGAACATCGCCGAGCGCCGCGTCCCCCAGGACGGCCGCATCAAGTTCCCGGTGGACGACCAGTCGATCGACTTCCGCGTCTCCGCCTGCCCCGCCTACCACGGCGAGAGCATGGTCCTCCGTATCCTGCGCCCCGACTCCGTCCGCATCGGGCTGGAGAACCTGGGCTTCGAGGCCGACAACCTCCACATCTTCAACCGCATCATCCGCCGCCCCAACGGCATCTTCCTCGTCACCGGCCCCACCGGCTCCGGCAAGACCACCACCCTCTACTCCGCCCTCGACGTCCTCAACCGCCCCGACAAGAAGATCATCACCGCCGAGGACCCCGTCGAATACAACTTCGCCGGCATCAACCAGTGCCAGGTGAACGAGAAGATCGG
>JBBDXI010000071.1:17968-21053 GCA_040902425.1 Phycisphaerales bacterium | reverse complement strand
CCGGACCAGGATGCTGCACGCGGCGGCGTACTCGGCGTCGATGACGGGCCGCGACTCCCAGCCGGGCGGGAGGGGCTGCTCGAACTCGCCGGTGCGGCGGTTGATGCGCCCGCCGACCTCGAAGACCTCGCCGGTGTCGGGGTCGGCGAGGGCGGAGCCGACGGCGGCGAGCGCGGGGTCGTGGCCGAGGGCAGCGAGCAGGTGTCGGAGCGCGCCGGGCTCGAGGCGGGCGTCGCTGTCGAGGAGCCAGAGGGCCCAGGGCGCATCTTCGGGTGGGCGGGCGAGGGCGGCGCGCATTCCGGCGTTGAAGCCGCCGCTCCCGCCGAGGTTGGCCTCGAGGCGGAGGAGGCCGAGGGCGAGGCCCGCGCTGGCCCATCGCGCCCGGAGGGGCTCGACCACGGCCCCGAGGGGCGGGTCCGAGGCGTTGTCCACGACGATGACCGAGAACGCGCCCGGGCCCCTCAACCCTCCCAGGCCGGCCGCCTCGTCAAAGAGATCGGCCAGGAGGGCGGCCAGGTCGGCGGGCCGGTTGAAGCATGGGATGACGGCGGCGATGCCCCCGGCGGCGGGGGCGTGCGGGGGTGTGGCGCCCGGCGCCGGGCCGGCCGCGGCGGGGTCCGGCGTAGAAAAAGATTCGCGGTTAGTTAGGGCTTGCGGATGCCCGGTCTTGGGTCCCAATAGAAGAGTCTAGGGGCGGCACCCGGTTTCTCGTGGGGCCGGGGAACCGCCAATGATGTGGACCCGGACCGGCCAAGGCACGCTCCGGGTCGAACCCCGGGAGGGGCGCGGAGGTACCGGGGTGGCCCCGCGGGCTCACGAGGAGCCCCGCGGAAGCCCGAACGGATGGTCGGGATCGGGCGGGGGGCTACAGGGAGAACGCGATGCGGATGATGCGCCAGGATTCTCGCACGGATGTGGAGTTCGGGACCGGCCTGCCGGGGCCGCACCCCGATGCGCTCTTTGAGGCGCTGGAGCGGCGCGAGATGTTCTACCTGGGGCCGATGATCACGAGCCCCCCGCCGCACGGCCTGCTGGAGACGCCGGCCAACACGGTGGTCCGCGTGCTGACGAACATGGGGGCGGTGGACATCGAGCTGTTCGACAGCGTGGCGCCGAACACGGTCCAGAACATCCGCAACTACATCAACCAGGGGAAGACGGACGAGGCGTTCTTCGACTCGGCGGCGGGCGGGATGCTGCGGTTCGGCGGGTTCAAGTTCTACGACGGGGCGGGCCTCTCGACGGTGACGCCCAACGCGCCGGTGGCCAACGAGTTCAACCGGCCGAACACGGAGCGGACGGTGGGCCTGTGGAAGCCGGCGGGGCAGCCCGACGGCGGCCGGGGCCAGTTCTACATCAACCTGCAGAACAACCCCACGCTGGACAGCACCAACGGCGGGCACACGGTCTTCGGGCGCGTGGTGCAGGGGTGGAACGTGGTGCAGGCGATCGCCGGGCTGGCGAAGCTGGACCTCGATCAGGCGCTGACGGGGAGCAACCCCAACCCGGGGACGTTCGACAGCGTGCCGGTGATGGCGAACTACAACCCCAACGTGGGCCCGACGGAGGCGACGCTGGTCAGGGTGCTCGATATCGACGCGATGAAGCCGACGGCGAACGGGCGGTACTACGAGAACGGGTACCACTTCCCCGACGGGTTCCGCTCGGCGAGCACGGTCGAGCGGCTGGACCTGGTGAACCTGGAGACGAGCCTTATCAATGCGTACCAGGTGATCGTGCGCTACGAGACGGGGGAGCGGGACCAGGTGATCGCGACCGGGGCGCTGGCGCCGAACCAGCGCTTCAGCCTGAAGATCAACGACATGAACCTGCCGAACTACAACCTGGTCCGGTCGGGCGTCGGCTACGCGATCGAGGTGCGTTCGGGGCGGGCGCTGGCGGCGAGCATCAACCGGCGCGACTTCGGGGTGCAGGTGGGCGAGAGCCTGGTGATGGCCCCGCGGTACGCCGAGGGCGCCTTCCGCAACTGGAACTTCGGGGGGAGCACCCGCGCGGCGGACATGCGGAACTTCCTCACCTGGCAGGGGCTGAAGGACCAGAACACGACGGTCAACGTCGGCATCTTCTCGCAGGGCGGGGCGCCGAAGTTCTTCCAGTTCCAGCTCAAGGCCTTCCGGCGCGGGGGCGTGGCGCTGCACAGCCTGGCGAACCTGCCGGACGGGCCGTTCTCGATCCAGGTCTCGGCGACGGGGCCGATTGTGGCGGCGCTCTCGACGTACAAGATCGCGCAGAACGGCAATCCGGCCGACGGGAGCACGAGCCAGGGCGCGATCAACGCGGGCGGGATGGTGGGGGTGCTGGCGGCGGCGAAGATCCCCACGGGCGGGACGGCGCACCTGGACCTGGTGTACACGGCGGGCTCGCCGGCGGCGATCTCGGTGGCGTTCACGTTCATCCTGAGCGACGGGACGCGCCTGAACGCCAACCCGGTGCTGCTGACGAGCGCCTCGCGCCGGGCGCGCCTGAACATCGCGCAGATGGGCGTGGCCCTGCCGACGGACCAGTTCTTCTCGATCCGCTACCAGGTGGCCAACAACGCGGCGCCGGTGGCCGTGCAGTACACCTCGCAGGTGGCGGGGGACACGATGTCCACGCCGTTCCAGAACAGCGCCACGCGGACGGTGGCCTTCGGCGACGGGTACACCGACCCGACGATCGCGGGGACGGGGATGCAGGAGACGATCTCGGTCTTCAACCCGTACAACCGGGAGGTGTCGTTCTTCTACCAGCTCATTTTCCACTTCTCCGACGGGGCCACGGTGTTCGGGCCGCTCTCGTCGCTGGCGGCGTGGGGGCGTGCGGACTTCCGCCCGCAGGACATCCCGGCGGTGCTGGCGAAGATCAACGCGGCCCCGGCGTTCCGCTTCTACTCGGTGGAGGTGGCGTCGGTGCAGTTCACGCTGCCGCTCGTGAATGGGGGCGTGGTGGCCCAGATCACCCGGGTGCAGAACAGCTGGCAGCAGAACGAGACCTCGATGGCGGGGCTGGATGCGCGGCTGCCGGTGACCTTCCTGAACCACCCCGAGTACAGCGCGTGACCTCCTGGGTGGCCCGACGCTCCGCG
>JBBDXI010000071.1:0-17958 GCA_040902425.1 Phycisphaerales bacterium | reverse complement strand
CCCCCCCCCGGGCGGGGCCCCGCCCCCCACGCAACCCCCCCTTTGCCCGGCGGGGGGTCCCGGGCTACCTTGACGTGCGCACCGCGGTGAGGGCGTGCGGCCCTCGGGAGGCTCCATGCCCTGGGACGACGCCGGAACGACGGACCTGACGCCCCTGATGTTCGAGGGCCTGGAGCAGCGGCTGGCGCTGTACTCCAGCCCCTTCCTTGAGGACCTGCCGACCGTCTCGCTGATGGAGAACCCGGCGAACACGGTGGTCCGGATCCAGACCACCAGCGGGGTGATCGACATCGAGCTGTACGACCGCTTCGGGCCCGGCACGGCCTCGGCGGCGCCGCTGACGGCCGCCAACTTCCTCCGCTACATCACCACCGGGCGGTTCGACGGGACCTTCTTCCACCGGCTGGAGGCGGACTTCGTGCTCCAGGGGGGCGGGTTCACCTTCACCGGCGGGGATGCGCCGCCGCGCCGGGAGGAGATGGACACCTTCGACCCGGTGGTCAACGAGTTCGACGCCGGGCGCTCGAACATCGAGCGGACGCTGGGGATGGCCAAGTTCCCCGATCAGCCCGACTCGGCGACGAGCCAGTTCTTCTTCAACCTCAAGGACAACGGGTCCACGCTGGACCCGCAGAACGGCGGGTTCACGGTCTTCGCCCGGGTCATCAACGGGTGGGAGATCGTCCAGGAGATCGCCGGGCTCACGGTGCGGAACCTGAACCAGTTCCTGACCGGCGCCGGCTCGGGCCCGTTCGACAAGGTGCCCCTGACGGGCGCCGCCGACACGGACCTGGTCTTCATCGAGGACATCGAGGTCATCAAGCCGGCGGGGAGCCAACAGTTCCTGACCCAGTCGATCTACTTCCCCGACGGCTTCCGCTCGGGCCGGATCGTCTCGTCGATCGAGCTGGTGAACCCGGACCCCAACGCGGCCACGCCCTTCCAGATCATCGCGCGTTTCGAGGACGGGCGGCGCGACACGGTGATCTTCACCAACACGCTCGCCCCCGGGGCCCACTGGGAGGTCCCGATCTCCGTCGGCGGGGACCCGACGGTGAACAAGGTCCGCGGGGGGGCGCCCTTCGCCTACGAGGTCCGCTCGTCGCACTCGATCGCGGCCACGCTGCACCACAAGGACTTCGGGGGCGTGGCGTCGGAGTCGTTCATCCAGACGGGGCCGTTCACGGGGGCCCAGCTCCAGACCTGGACGTTCGCGGGCGGGGTCAAGGGCCCGGACCGGCCGTCGTACCTCGTCTGGCAGAACCTCTCGGGCGAGGCGGCGACGGTCAACATCCTGTTCTTCCCCGAGGGGGGGACGCCGTTCTTCATCGCGCACACGACCGAGCCGTTCCGGCGCGGCGGTCTGGACATCAACCAGCTGCCATCGGTGCCCGACGGGCCGTTCTCGGTGGAGGTGCACTCGACGCGACCGGTGGTGATGGCCCTCAGCCAGTACGCGGTGGCGCCCGCGGACGCGACCACGCAGACGGGCACGATGGGCCTGGGGGCGAGCGAGGGCGTGCTCCCCGGGGCGATGATCCCCACGGGCGGGCAGTCGATCCTCAGCGCCCTGTTCACCGGGGCCTCGCCGGCGCTGGTGACGATCGAGCTGGACTACATCCTCAGCGACGGCACGGTGCTGCACAACACAGCGCCCTTCACGCTCAGCCCGCTGATCCGCCGGCGCGACCTGGACCTGGCGGCCTCTAACCCGCTGCTGCCGCGGGACGAGTTCTTCACCGTCCGCTACCGCGTGCAGGGCGGGACGCCGGTGTCGCTGTCGTACCGGGGGGCGGGCGCGGGGGACGGGACGGCGACGGCGTTCCTGACGGCGGCGGCGCCCACGGCGTACTTCGCCGGCGGCTCGACCGTCCCCGCGCAGGGCGCGGACCGGGAGGTGATCTCGATCTACAACCCCTTCTCGGGTTCGACGGAGATGACGTACCGCCTGCGCTTCCACTTCTTCGACGATCCGGGGGCCGGCGGCGTGATCATCACCCCCGCGGGCGGGGAGGGCACGATCGCCGCCGGGGGCCGGCGCGACGTCAGCGTGCGCGACCTGGCGGAGGTGATGGCGCGGATCAACGAGGGCCCGCAGTTCCGGCGGTACGCGGTGACGATCGAGGCGGAGTTCACGGGCGGCAGCCAGACGGTGGCGGGCGCCATCTTCGCCACGCTGACGCGGATCAGCCCCGGCGACTCCGCGGCCACGGGCCCCGGCTGGGGGAGCGGGGACACGCTGGTGGCGCTGACGGACCCGCGGTTCTAGGGGGGCCCCGCATCACGGCGTCCCGCTCGCCGCGGCGTAGGCGCTGAGGAACGCGACCCCGTCCTGGGCGTTCACCGTGCCGTCGAGGTTCATGTCGGCGCGGGGGGCGCCCGCGGCGTAGGCGTTCATGAACGCGGGCGGGTCGTTCGCGGTGATGGCGCCGTCGCCGTCGGAGTCGGCCATGCAGCCGTCGGTCACGCTGATCCTGCGGAAGCAGACGGTGCCGAGCCGATCCCCGGTCACGGGCGGGATTTCGGTGCGGCAGTAGACGGCGTACACGGTGCACCCCACGGCGTCCAGCATCATGTACTCGTTCAGGTTGAAGCCGATGCTCAGGCCGCTCCCGTTGACGATCGGGCTGACCTCGAAGCCGCCGGGGGTGAGGTCGTCGATAAAGGGCGTAGCGGCGAGCTGGGTGCGGTCGGTGAACCGGGCGTAATACACATTGGCCAGGGTCCGCTGGGCGGGCGGCGTCGGGGTGTTGGGGCCGTCCGGCGAGGTGGTGTGGATGAAGAGGATGTTGATGCCGCCCTCGCCGTCGATCGCGATCGCGGGGATGAGCTGGTCGGCCTCGACATCCGGGCTGCCCTCGATCGCGAGTTGCCGGTCCGTCAGGCGGAAGACCTGTTGTGGCGGGAACGTCTCGCCGCCGTTCTCGCTGTACGCGACAAACAGATCGACGTTGCTGGCGTTGCCGGCGCCGGCGTCGCGCGCGGAGAAGATGATGTACACGATGCTGGAATCGTTGGGGTCCACGGCCATACTCGGGAAGGTGCGGGCGCGCATGCCGTAGGGGACGATGTTCGAGCCGACGCCCACCAGGTCGCGAATCTGTCCTGTGCTGTGCTCGACAATTGGGAGCGCGTTACTCCAGGTGATTCCGCCATCGTCCGTTTGCATCCACTGCGGGTGGCTCTCGTTGTCGCTCTGGGTCAGCACGAGGCGACCGGATCGGATCCCGTGCCGGACGACGGCGGTGGCCGTGGCGATCGGGCCGATCGGACCGGGCGCCATGACCTGGACCGGCGCGTTCCAGGCGGTGCCGAGCGGCGCGGCGTCGCTGCACCGCGCGGTCCAGAGCGTGATCGCGAAGGGGATGGCGAAGCTCGCGTACATCGTCTCGGCCGTGCCGTCGGGGCGCGGGCCGATCGCCAGCCACGGCTTGTCGCGGGCGAAGCCGCTCTGCGTCGGGGTCACGGCGAACACGTCCGTCGCCTGGATCGTCGAAGCGCCGGCGTCCTTCCGCCCCACGAAGATGCGCTGATCGTTGTTCTCGGCGCCGCCCACCCAGATGTCGCCGGTCTGGTGCGAGGCGGCGATCACGGGATCGAACGTCACCGTGGCCGGCACGGGGCCCGGGGCCAGGGGCAGCATGGCCGTGGTCGGGAACGTGGCGCCGTCGAAGGTCGTCGCGTAGTGAATCCTGGTGGGCGTCAGGCCGCTGCGATCGATGGTCTGCCACGCGACCACCGCCTCGTGGCTGTCGAAGGGGTTGACGGCGACGACGCACTCCTGGTGCGAGAGACTGTTCCCGCCCTGGGCGACGACCCGCTCGGGGCCGACGGTCTGCGCGTGGCATGCGGCCGCCAAGGTAAGGATCAGCGCCGCGGGTCTGTGCGTCCTCACGCGTCATCTCCTGTGCGAGTGGGGCACGAGCGTACCGGCGACGGGCCGGCGACGCCAATGTTGCTTGCGTAATCGCTACGTTGACCTATACTTTCACTATGCGTCAGAGTCGGAGGCTTGTTGCCGTTCTGTCAGCCTGCGGAGCGGGGTCTGTTTGCAACGGGCAGTGGTCAGCCGTTCGCCTCCACGACGCCGCGTTCCACGACTCGCAGGTGTCCGCGGTGACGCCGGGCCGCCAGTTCGGCCAGGCGATTCTGGCCTCTGGAGTGGGCGTGCCGGTCGAATGGTCGGGCTCGAGCCAGAGTTGGCAACCGATGATCGCGCCCCCATTTATCGGGCGGGTGTTCGGGGCGGCCGGCGACCAGAGGGTCGGCATCCTGAACCCCAACAGCGGTCAATCACCGTGGCGTGCAACGCTCTGGACACCGACGGGAGTCGTGGACCTGCACCCCGCAGCGGCCGCTCTCGGGTCGTTCGCGTACGCCGTGGCCGGCCTCCAGCAGGTCGGCGACGCGGCGCTCGCCCCCTCCGTCACGCACGCGGCGCTCTGGCACCAGTCGGCCGCATCGTTTGTTGATCTGAATCCGATCGGGGTGGAGGACTCATTTGCGCGGGCCACGGACGGAGTTCGCCAGGGCGGCTGGACTCAGGCCAGCGGCGGCGTTGTGCGCGCAGCACTCTGGTCCGGTAGCGCGGCCAGCCACATCAGTCTCCACCCGTCGGTCGGCACCACCTCAGCCATCCACGGCATGGCGCCGGGCGAGCAGGTCGGTTACGTCAACTACTCCGGTATCGGCAACCACGCGGCGCTCTGGCGGGGGAGCGCGGCCAGCTACGTGGACCTGAACCCCCCCGGCGCGGCGATCTCCGTGCTCAACGGCACGTGCGGGGTGGCCCAGGTCGGGTACGCCAACCTCGGGGGCGTCAACGGCGCCGGGGTGTGGTTCGGCACTGCCGAGTCGTTCCTCTCGCTCCACCAGTTCCTGCCCGCTGGGTACTTCAGCTCGGTCGCCACCTCTGTGGCCGTGGAGAACGGCACGCTCTACGTCGGCGGCTACGCCTCCACCGGCTTTCAGCAGGAAGCCTTCCTCTGGACCGGGCCCATCCCCGCCCCGGGCACGCTCGGCGTGCTGCTGGGCGCGGGGCTGCTGGCGTGCCGGCGGCGGCGGTGAAGCACACGGCGCGCACCATCGCACCGCGTTTGCGAGTCGCCGCCGCTCTTAGCGCCTCGGCGGGTGTGGCCGCGCTGTGCCCCGGCCAATGGACGGCGGTCCCTCTCCACGTCGCGTCCTACTCATCATCTCGTGTGAACGCGGTCACGCCGACCCGTCAGTTCGGAGTGGCGTTCGGTACGGCGCCCGGCGCGGGGCCGTACGCCTGGGGGGGCTCCGCCGCAAGCGGCCAGCCCATGCCCGGTGGAGTCGGTTTCGGGCAAGTGTTCGGCGCTTGGGGTGAAGACTACCAGGTGGGGACGTCCAATGTCGGGGCGACGCTGTGGACGACCGGAGGGATCGTATCGCTCCATCCGCCCGCCGCGACCATCGGGTCATTGGCCTACGCCATGGCCGGCAACCAGCAGGTGGGCGACGCCATTGTCGCGGTCACGGTCACTCACGCGGCGCTCTGGGCAGGATCGAGCGGATCGTTTGTGGATTTGCATCCTCTTGGTGCGACAGATTCCGGAGCAAGAGCGACGGACGGCACGTTTCAGGGGGGCTGGACGCTGAGCGGCGGGGTCGATCGAGCGGCGCTCTGGGCAGGAAGCGCCTCGAGCCACGTCAGCCTTCACCCGCCTGTCGGCATCGCTTCAACCATCTTCGGCATGGCGTCGGGGCAGCAGGTCGGTTCGGTCACCTACGCCGCCGTCGGCGACCACGCCGCGCTCTGGCGGGGTACCGCCGCCAGCTACGTGGACCTGAACCCCCCCGGCGCCGCGCTCTCAGTGCTGAACGCGACCTGCGGCGTGGCGCAGGTCGGGGTGGCCAACCTCGCCGGGGTCAACGGCGCGGGCGTGTGGTTCGGGACGCCCGAATCGTTCATCTCGCTCCACCAGTTCCTGGGCCCCGGCTATTTCCAGTCGGTCGCCACCTCGGTCGTGGTGGATGGCGGCACGCTCTACGTCGGCGGCTACGCCACCACGCCCTCCGGCGATGAGGCCTTCCTCTGGACCGGGCCCATCCCCGCCCCGGGGACCCTCGGCGTGCTGCTGGGCGCCGGGCTGCTGGCATCGCGGCGGCGGCGGTGAGGGTTGGCCCGGAATGAGGAGAGAGGGACGGGTACACTGCGCGCACATGGACCTACGTTGGCAAGTTGCCGCCGCTCTTAGCGCCTGGGCGGGGGTGGCGGCACTGTGCCCCGGCCAATGGACGGCGGTCCCTCTCCACGTCGCGTCCTACTCATCATCTCGTGTGAACGCGGTCACGCCGACCCGTCAGTTCGGAGTGGCGTTCGGTACGGCGCCCGGCGCGGGGCCGTACGCCTGGGGGGGCTCCGCCGCAAGCGGCCAGCCCATGCCCGGTGGAGTCGGTTTCGGGCAAGTGTTCGGCGCTTGGGGTGAAGACTACCAGGTGGGGACGTCCAATGTCGGGGCGACGCTGTGGACGACCGGAGGGATCGTATCGCTCCATCCGCCCGCCGCGACCATCGGGTCATTGGCCTACGCCATGGCCGGCAACCAGCAGGTGGGGGACGCCATTGTCGCGGTCTCGGTCAGTCACGCGGCGCTCTGGACTGGATCGAGCGGGTCGTTTGTCGACTTACATCCTGCCGGGGCGACAGATTCCAGGGCACGAGCGACGGACGGCACGTTCCAAGGCGGCTGGACGCTGGGCGGTGGCGCCAACCGCGCGGCGCTCTGGGCCGGCACGGCTGCGAGCCATGTAAGCCTGCACCCCGCCGGTGGCCTCTCTTCCCGTATTTTCGGCATGGCGCCGGGCGAACAGGTCGGGGTCGCGCGCTTCTTCGGCTCGAACGACCACGCCGCGCTCTGGCGGGGGAGCGCCGCCAGCTACCTGGACATGAACCCACCCGGCGCGGGTCTCTCCACCCTCAACGCCACCTGCGGCGTGGCCCAGGTCGGCTACGCGAACCTCGGAGGCGTCAACGGCGCGGGGGTGTGGTTCGGGACGCCGGAGTCGTTCCTTTCCCTCCACCAGTTCCTCCCCCACGGCTATTTCCAATCGGTGGCCACCTCGGTCGTGGTGGAGGGCGGCACGCTCTACGTCGGCGGCTACGCCACCACGCCCTCCGGCGACGAGGCCTTCCTCTGGACCGGCCCCATCCCCGCGCCGGGCGCCCTGGGCCTGCTCGTTGGCGCGGGGCTTCTCGCGGCGCGCCGGCGGCGGGCGCTCTGAGAGAGAGGCGCCGCTCAGGGGGCCACGGCCAGCGTGAAGCGGATGCGGTCGAGGATGACCCGCGACTGCGGCTCATCGCCGATCAGGCCGACGCGGATCTTCACCTGCGTCAGGTTCGGCGCGAGGCGGTGGAGGCGGATGCGCACGTCCTTGCCGTCGCCCTGCTCGGCCAGCAGGCGGGCCCAGCCGTCGCCCTGCTCGCGCCGGCGGATGATGAGCTCGGACTCCTCGGCCGCGGCGATGGCGGCCTGGAGCGTGCGGTCGAGCGAGTCGGGGACCTCGCTGGTGAGCCCCCCGCCGGCGTAGGCGTAGCGGTCGGTGCCGGCGGGGTTGTTGTGCAGCGAGCACGCGGCGGGGAGCAGCGCGGCCAGGGCCACGGCCGCCAGCGCGGCCAGCGCGGCGAGCGGGGGCGACCCTGCGGTGGTGAGGGTGGTGAGCAGGGCCGCGGCCCGCCGCCGCGCGGTTGGTCGTGTGGTCACAGGTTCTCCCGGATCTTGTCCATGATGAGGCGCGACTCGGACTCGTCGCCGAAGGTGCCGACGCGGACCTTGACCTCGGTGAGGTTCTCGCCGAGGCTCTGCAGGTTGATGGTGACCCGGGTGTTGTCGGCCTGGCGCGCGGCGACACGGGCCTCGAGGGCGTCCCTGGAGTCGGATTCGAGGGGGAAGCCCAGGTCCTCCATGGCGCGGACCGCGGCGGCGTGCGTGCGGTCGAGGCTCGCCTCGAAGGTGTTGGAGGCTTCGCCCTTGACGTAGGCGTAGGTCCCCACGCCGGCCGCGGCACCGGCCGCGAGGGCGAGGCATCCGCCGGCCGTGGCAAGGCCCGCCGCCACCGTGACGCCGAGAACGGTTCGAACGATCGTGCTCCCCCGCATGCTCCACCTCCGTTGCACCTGGTACACCCTCTCTGGTCGCGTGATCGGCGGATTCTCGCGGGCTGGTGGTGCGGGGCGCGCCGGGTCCGGCGGTATTAAGGTTAGCGGCTTCTCACGGTCTCAGGCGCCCAGGGCGGCGGCGACGAGCTGGTCGGCGGTGGCGAGGGCGCGGCCCCTGGCGATGGCCAGGCGCACGCGGCGCTCGGCGTCGGTGCGGGTCTCGCCGAGGGCGACGAGGGCGGCGATGGCCTCGGCGGCCGGGCCGCGGACTTCTTCCGGGGGCGGGGCGGCGGCGGCGTCGAGGCCCTGGACCTCGGCGGCGGTGAGGAAGGGGGCGATGCGGCCCTTGAGTTCGAGGATGACTTTCTCGGCGGTTTTCTTGCCGATCTCGGGGAGCTGGGTGAGCCAGGCGGCGTCGGAGCCGGCGATGGCGCGGGCGATGAGTGCGGGCTGGTGGGCGAGGGCGCGCAGGGCCTTGCGGTTGCCGAAGCCGTCGACGCCGGTGAGCAGCTCGAAGAAGCGGCGCTCCTGGGGCGAGGCGAAGCCGATGAGGCGGGGGATGTAGGTGCTGCCCTGGCCCTGGCTCTCGAGGTACTCCAGGGTGTGGAGGGTGATGGGCTTGCCGGCCTCCTGGCGGAGCGTCTCGGCGAGGTAGGCGGGGAGGAGGACCTGGCGCCAGAGGCCGCCTTCGAGGCGGATGGTGGCCTCGAGGCCCTCGACCGACTCGAGCATCCCTGCCAGGCGGGTGATCATGGGGGGAGGATACAGGAAGGCCGGGCGGAGCGTGCCGCTTGCCGGTCCGTCCGATATCGACGGGAGCCGCGCGGCCGCAGACCTGCGGCGTGGCTCGCAACCCTGCGGTGCTCCCGGGGGGGAATCCGACAACGTGCAACCTTTTCACTTTGCCGCAGTAGCACACTCTGGTAGACCATTGAGGCGGGCCCTCCGGCCCCGGATCAACTCGGCGACTGTGTCCCGTTGCGTCGCGCCGGCAGCCGTGGCGGCCGCACACACCGGGGAGAACTCCGATGAGAGCATGCCACTGGTTCGTCGGCTTCACGATCGCCTTCGCGATAGGGGGGGGGGTGTCGGCGCAGCCGACGCCGATCTGGGATGCCACCTACCCGCCCTCGACGAGCGAGGCGGAGATTGACCGGCCGGTCAACGTCGCTATGTCGCCCACGCACGTGTACCCGGCCGGGACGGAGCGCACGGAGGAGGCCGGCTCGCAGTTCGTGGTGATCCAGTACGACATCGGGGACGGCACCAAGCGGTCCGAGGCGCGCTTCCCGGCCATCGCCGGCACCCACGTGGCGACCTGTCTCGGGTCCTGGGTCGACCACACCACCACGGTCGGCGGTGCGCAGTACACCATCCTCTTCGTCGCCGGCACGCGTGTGGTGAGCGAGACACGCAACGCGACCGTCGCCGCCTTTCACACCGGGGAGGAGGGGACTCTCGAACTGCTCTGGTCGGCATCGGAGCTGGTCGCCGCTGACTACCAGGAGGAGATCCCGGTCGCGATTATGGCGGGCAACCTCTACGTGGCGGTGGTCTCCCGACTCGAGTACCTCAACGGCAACATCGACATCGTCACCCGCGTCTACAACATCACCGACGGGTCGCCGGTCACCAACGTCGCCTACAAGGCCTGGAGTTCCAGCGGCACCTACGAGGACTCGCCGATCGGGGTCATGCTCACGGACACCCACGTGATCGTCGGCGGCCACGGGCGGCACTCCAGCGGCGAGCAAGCCATGGTCGTCCTCGCTTACCGCCTGTCAACGGGCGCGGAGACTTCCGCGTTCTTTACACGGGGCAGTTCGTCCTACACGTTCACATCCACCTGCATGACGTCGGCCCCCAACTCGCAGCTGGCGGCGTGGGTCGAGGGGTTCGCGGTCGCCGGCCGAACCGCCAGCGGATCGAGCACCAACGGCGACTGGCTGGTGGTGAAGTGGTCGTTCAACGGCACGGCCTTCACCGCGGACTGGTACGACTTCGGCAAGAGCACCAGCGGGTTCGATGATGTGCCCGTGGCGATGTGCGCGGGGCTCACGCCCGTGAACTACGACTCGCCGCCGTACTCGCCGCCGATACCGGCCCACGACCGCCTCTGGGTGACGGGCACGCGGACGCCGCTCTCCAGCGGCAAGAGCGAGATCACCACGGTGCAGTACGGCATGGGGGGCGGCACTCACGAGTGGTTCGACCACTACCAACATCGCGACCAGAACGAGGTGCAATACGACGCGATCGCCAGCAGCATCAGCGCCATGGACTTCGGCAGCGGCTTTGGCACCCGGGCGTACATCGGCGGGAGCGTTGAGAGCACGGCGACCTCCGGCACTACCGACTACCTCATCTTGAAATACACCTCCGAGCCGACTGATCCCATGGGCGAGGAGAGGGTGCCCATCTGGGCCGAGGTCTTTCCGGGACTTTCGAACGCGCTGACGGAGGTCTCCACCGGGAGCATCACCAACAACTACGGTGGCGAGACCGGGCGCGTCATCTCCATCACGGGATGGAGAACCAACACAGGAACCAGCGACGACTTCGTCACGGCGAGGTACGCGGACGATAACCAATGAGACTGAGGCGCACCCGCTGGAAATCGGCGGGTGCGGCCATTCGGAGGTGTGCGGTGCGATCTCGGCTTATCATGTTCCTGGTCGCCCTCTGGGTCGGAGCGCCCGCGGTGGCGCAATGCGGGCCCTACTTTCGCGACTTGGGCTCAACGATCTACCCCATGGGGTTCGCTCGGTTCGCCGTCATCGACGAGGCCGGGCTGCGCCCGCTGTATCGCACGGATTTCCAGTCCCCTCTTTCGTGGCGCTGGACCGGCACGGTCTGGCAGCCGCTGCCGAACGACGGGCTGCCGGCGGGCGCACTGTATGACTTTGTCTGGGGGCTGCGGGACGGGTCCGGAACTCGCCGTCTCTACGCCGGTGGCCGGGCCGGCACCGCGAGCTGGTTCTATCGCTTCGAAGGAACGCATTGGGTCCCCAGCGGGATGTGCGTCGGCAACTGCCCGGGATTCCAGCCGGCGGGAGGCCGGTTGACGTTCGTTGATTTTGGGGCGGGTGCTCAAGCGTTCGCTACGGCTTACCCTCCGTTCGAGGACCAGGTCATCGTCCGCTGGGACCAGACGCAGTGGACGGTGATCGGACAGATGAACCTCGGTCGCTCCGCGGACATCCTCGTTGCCTTTGACGACGGGACGGGGCTCGGGCTCTATGCGCTCGGGTTCTTCCAAACCATGAACGGTCTACCGGTGCGCGGCATGGCCAAGTGGAACGGGAGTGCCTGGTCAGACCCCATGCCAAGCCATTACATCGTCGGCGTACAGAACGCGTACACCGTTGCTAGCCTCGGCAACGGCGAAGCGCTTTATGTCGAAGCAAACGTGGTCACCAATGGCATCGGCCGGACCGGCGTCCACAAGTGGAAGAGCCCTACCTGGACCTACATCGGCAAGCCCGACCCCCGGCCCCCGCCGCTCACCCCGTCCTATGTGGATGCCCTCGCCGCCTACGACGACGGGCGCGGCGCCGCCCTCTACATCGCCGGCGTCTTCTTCGGCTTCGAGGGCGTCCCCGCCCGCAGCCTCATCCGCTGGGATGGGCAGTCCTTCGAGCGGGTCGGCGACGGCACCGTGGGAGACACCTTTAAGATGTACGCCTGCACCACCGAGCGCGGCCCGGCGCTCTTCGTCTACGGCGGCGGAGAGACCTTCCAGGCCAACGGGGGCGTCATCACCCAGCCCGCCTTCTTCGTCCTGGGCTGCAACCCCCCTGCGCCCCCCATCCCCGGCAACTGCGCCGCCGACTGCGACGGGAACCACACGCTCAATGTCGCCGACTTCACCTGCTTCCTCGACCAGTACGTCGCAGGGCGTCCCTATGCCAACTGCGACGGCAGCGGCCTGGGCGTCTACCCCAACCACCACATCCAGCCCAAGATCAACGTCGCGGACTTCGGCTGCTTCCTGACCCGGTACGCGCAGGGGTGCCCCTAGGCCGGGCCGGCCAGGCTGACGGCGAGGTAGCGGAGTTCTTCGGAGGTGGGCTCGACGGACCACTGGCCGTCGAGGGCGCGGGGGAAGACGATGGTGGCGCCGGGGGCGAGGTCGATCGGGGGGAAGGCGGCCCTGGGGGCGGGGGCGATGCGGCCGCGGCCGCGGATGGCGATGAGGACATCGCAGGCCTCGCCGGCGTGGTCCCGCGTCTCGACCTCGGCGACGGTGAAGGAGGGAGTCTTGGCGAGGGTGGTGCCGCGGGCCCTGGACTCCAGGGCGTCCCACCTCGTCGCGGGGGGGGCGGGGGCGAAGTCGATGCACTCGAGGGCCTCGGCGATGTGGAGTTCGCGGCCGGCGCGGCCCCAGTCGAAGACGCGGAAGGTGGTGTCGCTCGGGGTCTGGACCTCGGCGACCAGCACGCCGGTGCCCAGGGCGTGGACGGTGCCGCTGGGGAGGGTGTGGCACTCGCCGGGGATGGCGGGGACGGCGGTGAGGTCATCGACGACCGCGCCGCGCTCGATGTCGGCGGCGAACCGGGCGCGGGTGATGCCGGGCCTGACGCCCTTGTAGATCACGCTGCCGGGGTCGGCGCTGAGGATGTACCAGCACTCGGTCTTGAGGTGGGCCCCGGGGTGGGCGGCGGCGTAGGCGGGGCTGGGGTGGACCTGGATGGAGAGGTTCTCGCGGGCGTCGAGGAACTTCACGAGCAGCGGGTAGCCGCCGTCCGGCGAGGGCTTCGCGGGGCCGAGGAGGTCAGCGCCCCAGAGTTCGAGGGCGTCGTGGAGCGTGCGCCCGGCGAGGGCGCCGCCGGTGATGACCGAGCGGGCGGCCTGGCCGCCGCCGCCGGAGGGGCTGGTGCCGGCGAGGTCGGCGACCTCCCAGCACTCGCCGATGGGCTTCTCCGGCGGGAGGCGCTTGCCAAAGAGGGCGAGGCGGCGGCCGCCCCAGACCTTCTCCATGAGGATGGGCTCGAGCAGGAGCGGGTAGGGCTTGGGGTTGGCGGGTCGCGCCACGGCGGCCCCTAGAGCTGCATGCCGGTGATTCGGGCGTCGAAGGTGATCCGGTCGCCGACCATGCCCTGGATGTCGCTGATGAAGCGGCGGCGGGAGAACTTGACCTCTTTGCAGAGGACCAGGAGGTCATCGCCGGGCTTGACCATGGAGCGGAAGGAGGCGTTCTGGATGCGGAGGAAGGCGACGACCTTGGGCTCGGGGCGGCGGCGGTTGTAGAGGTAGCAGGCCATCTGGGCGCCGGCCTCGATCATGAGGACGCCGGGCATCATGGGCTGGCCCGGGAAGTGGCCGGGGACCCAGAACTCGCGGGCGGAGATGTGCTTGAGGCCGATCCCCTCGGTGTAGCCGGGGTTCTCCCAGACGACCGAATCGATCAGGCGCATGGCCCCGCGGTGGGGGATGAACCGCTCGATGACCTCCGGGCCGTGGAGGCGGGCGGCGCGGTCGATGGCGGCCAGGTCGAGGAGGGGCCGGATGCCGGTCCGCGGCTCGGCCCGCAAGTCGGTCGGCTCTTCACCCGCCCCGGCGGGGGTGCCCGCGGGTTCGATCGTCTGCCGCATGGTCATCCCCGCAGCTTACTGGGGCTTGGGCGGCTGCTCGCCCGCGTCGCCGACCTGGGCCCGGGCGGTCAGGATGGCCTGCCGGACTTCCTGAGCGGCGTTCTTAATGTCCTGCATGGCCTGCCTGGCCCGGGTCCCCGCGGCCTTGTTGCCGCCGGCGGCCTTCCGGACATCGTCCTCAGACTGGGCCACAAGCTGCTTGAGCCGTTCGAACGCTTCCATGGCACCTCCCGTTGATGGTCCCGCTTCTGGGCCCATCGGCCAACTCTTGCACCCCGCGGGAATGGTAGCAACCCGCCTGATGCCCTCCTGAGGCGGATTTCATGCGTTTGTTTGGGATTCACCCGGAGTTATCGGGCGATCTGGGGGAGCAGGCGGTCGATCGTCTCCAAGGCCGCGTGGAGGTACTTGGGGTGGCCCTCGCCGTCGATCCAGACGGGGGCACAGGCGGCGATGAGGACGCGGCGGAGGTTGGCCAGGGCGCCGTAGTCGCCGTCGGTGCGCAAGCCGAAATCCCGCCGGTACCTGGCGAGCTGCGAGACGGGGTGCACGCCGAAGAGGGCCTCGGGCCGGCCCCAGAACTGGCGCTCGAGGTAGACGGCATCCTCGACCCAGTGGCCGGGGTGGACGAGGGCGAGGTCGATCAGGACGCAGGCGCGGGTGGTGTCGGGCGACTTGCCGCGCCACATGGCGTTGCCGGGGTGCAGGTCGCCGTGGCACCAGGAGTCGATGGGGCGGGCGGCCCAGCGCTTGGCCAGGAACGGGAGCACTTTCTGGACCTTCCTGACCGATTCGCTCCAGTGGTGGGCCTCGGGCAGGACCGACTCGCGGATGAGGTCGCGGGCGCGGTGGAGGAGGCGGTCCCAGTCGAACTCGTTGGGCCGGCCGGAGACGGGGGCCGCCCGGATCGCGCACGCCTGCATGCGGGCGGCGGCCATGAGCAGGTCTTCCAGCGACTGGCGGCACCAGCCCTGGTTCAGGGTGTGGCCCTCGAGGCGCTCCATGATGAGCCAGGCGAGGTCGTAGCCGGCGAGGGAGGTGCCGCTGGCGAAGACGGCGGGGGTGGGGTGGTCGCTGCCGGCGCTCCCCGGGGTGGGGGGCGGGGCGAGATCGGTGGTCCAGCGGTACTCGTCGGGGCCGACGGGGAGCTTGATCATGACCTCGCGCTCGGCGCCGTCATCCGTGCGCCAGCGGCCGAAGCCGGTGGCCGCGCCGCCGCGCTGCCAGCTGGAGCGGAACCAGGCGAGGTCGCGGAGGCGGCCGTCGCAGTGCTGGAGGAGGGCGGGGCCGAGGGCCTCGCCGAGGGAGCGGCCGGAGTGTGCGCCGGCGGAGCCGGGGGCGTGGGCGTGCGGGGGGTGGTGGGAGTGGGGGGGCTGGTGCACGGCGTGGGCGCGGTGGCCGTTGGCGGGGCCCGCTTCCTCGCGCAGGGGCTCTGGCATCGCTCCGAGCCGGTCCACGGGTATCGCTCTCCGCGGGCTCGCCCGGCGTGGCCGGGGCGGGCCCCTCCAAGGCTACAGGCTAGCGGCCGCGCGGGCTAACGCAACGAACTTCTCCGGGGTGAGGGCCTCGGCCCGCTGATCCGGGTGGATATCGGGCGGGAAGGGGAACTGGCGGCCAAGAACGGCCCCGAGCTGCTTGCGGCGCTTGGTGAAGAGGGTCTGGGCGAAGTCGGCGAGGGCGCGGGGGCGGTCGGTCAGGGGCTGGGGGAGCCGGGTGAGGGAGACCATGGCGCTGGTGACGTCGGGGCGGGGCCAGAAGCACTCGGGGGGGAGCGTGGCGAGGCGCTCGGGGCGGGCGAGGGCCCGGGCGACGACGGTGATGGGGCCGTACTCCTTGGTGCCCGGGGAGGCGAGCAGCCGGTCGGCGACCTCGCGCTGGATGGTGATGTGCATGGAGCCGCAGCGGGGGTGGTCGATGAGGAGGGCGAGGAGGAGCGGGGTGGCGGCGCCGTAGGGGAGGTTGGCGACGAGGTGGAAGGGGCCGCTGCCGAGGGCCGCGGCCGCATCGGGATTGAGGGCGTGCTTGCCGGCGAGGGCGTCGCCCTCGATGAGGGTGAAGGAGGCTTCGGGCGGGGCGTTGAGCGCGGCCTGGGGGTCGGCGAGGCGTTCGCGGAGGAGGGCGGCGAGGCCGCGGTCGACCTCGACGGCGACGACGCGGCAGCCGCGGGCGAGGAGGGCCTCGGTGAGGGCGCCGGTGCCGGGGCCGACCTCGAGGATGAGGTCGCCGGGTGCGGCGCCGGAGGCTTCGACCAGGCGGCGGATGAGGTTCTGGTCGATGAGGAAGTTCTGGCCGAGGGATTTGCGGGGGGCGAGGCCGCGGGATTCGAGGAGGTGGCGGATCTCGCGCTGGGTCTGCACGGGGGAAGGGTACGGTGCCGGGTACACTGCCGCGGATGGTGGAAGCCCATGACTCTCCGCCGGATGAGCAGGAGCAGCGCGGCGTGACGGCGCTCTACGAGCACCTCGCCTCGCGCGACGTGAGGTGCCCCGACTGCGGCTACAACTTGCGCGGGCTCCGGGCCAACCGTTGTCCCGAGTGCAGCTTCGGGCTGGCGCTTACCTTGGAGGGTGAGGGCGCCGCCGGCTTCGGATTCATGGCGGTGATGGGCGGTCTGCTCGCGGGCGCGGGCTCGGCGGTCGTGCTCCTCGGCCTTCTCATCACCCTGACCGTCTGGCTTGGGGAGGGGCTTCCGCCCGCACAGTTCTTTGTGATTCCGACCGTCGTGTTCGCCGTTGGCGCGCCGCTCGCAGGATTACTCGCGAAGCGCAGCGGCCAGGCGTGGTTCAAGCGTCAGTCGCTCGGGCTGCGCGCGTGGCTCGTGATACTCGCGTGGTGCTACCCGATTGCCGCGATACTGCTCTACGTCTTTGCCGTGCTCAATATCGATTGACCGTCAGCCGGCGATGAGCCCGCGCGAGCGCGAGAGGGCGAGGCATTCGGCGACCCCTCGTGGTGGCGGGCGGGGAGTTGCGTGGGGCGAGGCCGCGGGAGGTGAGGAGTTCGCGGATCTCGCGCGGGGTCTGCACGGGGGAAGGGTACGAAGATTGAGGAACGGATCGGATTCGTTACGCTATGCGACCGCCATGATCGAACCTGGAGTCACCACACGACCGGCAGCGCAGCAGGACGACCGCGCGGCGGCGTTGCGCGAGCATGTCTCTGCCCGTGATGTGCCCTGCCCGCAGTGCGGCTACAACCTCCGGGGCGCCGCGGACAACCGCTGCCCGGAGTGCGGCTCTCTCCTCCGCGTCATCGTGGTCACGACGCGGTCCCCCGTGCGCACGCCGAGCGCGGGAGCGCTGCGGTGGGCCGAGTGGGCGATGAGCCCGCTCGCGCTCGTGGTCCTCGCCGTGATCGGCCTCTGGCTCGCGTTCGGACGCCAGGTCGCGGCCGTACCTGTTATCGTGTTCACCGCGGTCTGGGGGATCCTGGCGGTCCGGCGTGGGCTGCGTGATTACATCGACGACCCGGCTCTCCCGACCGCGCAGCGACGCCGAAGGCACGGGCTGGCCGCCGTGGTGACCCTCCTGGTCGGGCTCGCGATCTCGTTCGTGGTGATCGCGATCCTTGCGGAGATCAGCTGGCGTTGACCAGCCCCCGCGCCCGCAGCAGTTCCAGGCACGCCTTGACGCTCTGCTCGACGCTCATGGTGGCGGGGCGGAGTATGAGCTCCGGGGTGGCGGGGGCCTCGTAGGGGTCGTCGATGCCGGTGAAGCCCTTGATCTCGCCGGCGCGGGCCTTCTTGTAGAGGCCCTTGGGGTCGCGCTGCTCGCAGATGTCGATGGGGGTGTCGCAGAAGACTTCGAGGAAGGCGATACCGTCCTTCGCGTGGGCGGCGCGGGCGGCGTCGCGGTCTTTGGCGTAGGGGCTGATGAAGCTGGTGAGGGCCAGGCAGCCGGAATCGGCGAAGAGCTTCGCCACCTCGCCGATGCGGCGGATGTTCTCGGCGCGGTCGGGGGCGGAGAAGCCCAGGTTGTTGTTCAGACCGTGGCGGATGTTGTCGCCGTCGAGGCGGTAGCAGTGGAGGCCCTGGTGGACGAGGTGCTGCTCGAGGGCGCTGGCGATGGTGCTCTTGCCGCTCGCGGACAGCCCGGTGAACCAGAGCGTGGCGCCCCTGGCCCGGAGCGACTTCCACCGCTCCTCGCGCGAGAGGTTGCCGGCGTGCCAGTGGATGTTGGTGGGGGCGGTGGGCGCGGTGGGGGTGGGGGGCATGGGGCGGAGTCTAGGTGGGTAGGTGGGGGG
>JBBDXI010000070.1:102919-103922 GCA_040902425.1 Phycisphaerales bacterium | reverse complement strand
GGTGAGACGGTGAGACGGTGAGACGGTGAGACGGTGAGACGGTGAGACGGTGAGATCGTAGTGGAGACTTGCGTGAGCACCGTTGAGATCAAGCCGCAGGGGGCGAGAGCGCCGGGCGATGAGCTGGTCATCGGCTCGCGGCGGTTCCTCTCGCGGCTGATCGTGGGGACGGGGAAGTACCGCGACTACGACACCATGCGGCGGGCGCTGGAGGCGAGCGGGGCGCAGGTGGTGACGGTGGCGGTGCGGCGGGAGCGGCTGGTGAACGAGCGGGGGGAGAGCCTGCTGGATGCGATCGACCTCTCGCGGTACACGGTGCTGCCGAACACGGCCGGGTGCTTCAACACCGAGGATGCGGTCCGCGTGGCCCGCCTGGGGCGGGACCTGCTGGAGCAGCTCGGCAACGCCGGGGCGAGCTGGGTGAAGCTGGAGGTGCTGGGGGACCGCAAGACGCTCCTGCCCGACCCGGTGGGCACGCTGGAGGCGACGCGCGAGCTGGCGAAGGACGGGTTCGAGGTGCTGGCGTACACCAGCGACGACCCGATCTCCGCCCTACGGATCAAGGAGGCGGGGGCGCGGAGCGTGATGCCCGCGGGAAGCCCGATCGGCAGCGGCCAGGGCGTGCTGAACCCGGCGAACATCCGGCTGTGCCTTGAGGCCCTGAAGGAGAAGGACGCGTCCTACCCGGCGATCGTCGATGCCGGCGTCGGCGCGGCCAGCGATGTCTCGGTGGCGATGGAGCTGGGCGCCGACGGCGTTCTATTGAACACGGCGGTGGCCCACGCGCGGGACCCGGTGATGATGGCCAGCGCCATGCGGCACGCCTGCATCGCGGGGCGGGAGAGCTTCCTGGCCGGGCGGATCCCCCGGCGGCGGTACGCCAGCGCCAGCAGCCCGTGGGAGGGCACGATCAGCGCGATCCCGGGGGAGTGATCACGGCGGCGGGGGCGGGGTGCCGGGGCCTGCGGCCGCGGGGGTGTTGGTCGTCACCGTGGTGGGGTCG
>JBBDXI010000070.1:65253-102909 GCA_040902425.1 Phycisphaerales bacterium | reverse complement strand
CACGGGGGGGGGGGGGGGGAGTGGGGGCAGGCTCGCGCTGGCGCGCCGGGCGTTCTGGAGCATCAGTTCGGCGGGAAAGCCGGCGGGCTCGATCCGCTGGATGGTGCCGTTCTTGAGGCCCACGAGCCAGTGGTCGGTGACGGGCGCGGCGGCGCCGCCGGGGCCGGTGGGGGGCGGCGTGGTCGGCACTTCGGCGATGAACAGCCAGAGCCGGCCGTCGCCCCGGCGCGGGCTGATGCCGTGGTACGTGAAGACAAAGTTGCCCAGCCGGTGGGCGACGACCCCGGGCGGCAGGGCCGCCTCGGCGCTGGCGACCTCGCGCTCCCGGGCGCTGCCGGCGGCGGTGTAGAGGTCCATCAGGTTGGTGCGGCCGACGGGGATGTTCTTCGGGCTGACGGACCCCGTGAGGATGAACTCGGTCGGGGCCACATCGCCGTCGGTCACGAGGCGAACGGCGTGCTTCGGGTATGCCGCACGGGTCGCAAGCGCACCGGCGACCGACCGCGCCTGGATGCCGGCGACGGAGTTGCCCACCTGGGCCTGCGCCTGCGCGCTGGCGGCGCGGACCTGGGCCATGCCGGCGTTCATGGCGGGCACGAGCACCATCGCGGCCCACGCGATCAACCCCGCGACGACGAGGAGCGGGGGCGTGAGGACGGCGAAGCTGGCACGCCACCCGGAGACCTTCTGCGAGTGGCGGATCATCAGGATGGCGCTCACCGCCACCCACACCCACGAGATGGCCCCGAAGTAGAAGCCAAGGCACGGAACGGCGAACAGCACGTGCCCGGGCGATGAGTAGAAGAAGCACTGCGCTGTGCGCCGCAGGCCGCCGGGGACGCTCCCACCGAGCAGGAGCAGGACGTGCGAGGCGAGCAGCCACAGGAGCACGCCCACGACGATGACGCCGAACACATAGACGAGGGGCATGGCCATCATGCCCAGCATCGCCGGGACCCCCGGGCCGCCCCCCAAGCCCATGGGCACCATGAAGAGGAGGAGCATGGGGATCCAGAAGACCAGCGAGAACGCGAAGAGCGTGAGCACCGAGAAGCCGAAGGCGGACCAGACCGAGCTCTCCAGGGGCGTCAGGCGGATGAGCTTGGTGGGCAGGATGAGCCCTTGCCCGATGGTGGCGAACCAGCGGCGGAAGAAGCCGCGCCGCTCGTCGAACCACGGCATGGACTCGCCGGCGGTGCTCTCCTCGGCGATGCCCGCGGCGGGGCTCAGGACCATCAGGTCCATCGAGAGTTCGTGGCCGCACGTGATGCAGGCGAAGTCGCGCGGGATGAGGTGGCCCTCGGGGGAAGTGCCGTAGTAGGCCTGGGCGCAGTGGGGGCAGCAGTAGCGGATGGCGCCGGGGACGAAGCGGTAGTCGCTGGGCCGGAAGTCGGCGCCGCACTCGGGGCAGCGGGGCTCGCGGAGGTTCCAGAGGGCGTAGTTGCAGGTGCGGCAGTTCATGGGCTTAGTGGGATGATAAAGCGCAGCGCGGAACCGCGCGGGGCGGGACCGGGCCCCGGCCCGCTCCCGGGTGCGGCAGCAAGGCGCACCGGCCGCCCAGAGCTGCGGCCGGTGGCACGTTCAGCGGACAGGTCCGCCGCGGCCGCGGGTCTGCCGCCGCATCCGGATGCTCAAACTCGCGCGCGACGGGTCGCTGGCGCTCGCCGCTCGTCCGGGGGGCGGCTACGCGGGCGCCCGCCACCCCGCCGTCTCCGCGCGGACCTTGGCGCGCGTGAACCACACCAGCACGAAGATCGGCAGGGCGATCCCGAAGATGAACGTGAACACCGCGCTCCCGGCGGCAATCGCCTCCATCAGGCCCGCGGGGACCGGCGTCTTCTGCTGCGGGTCGTTGGCCATCGCCTCGAACTGGGCTTGGTTCACCAGATAGCCCACCACCGTCGCGAACACCACCAGCGGGATCTTGCCGATCGCCCAGATCACCATGGCCCGCGGGGACCACGCCGTCCGCTTCAGCAGGCCGATCCCGGCGACCAGGAGGAGCGCGGCCGCGACCAGGCCGAGGATGCTGTCGAGGATGAGCAGGCCCATGTACTGCTCGATGCCCCTGAGGGCGACCATCTCGCTCTCCTTCGCGCCGCCCTCCTCGGCCATGGCCGCGGCGAACTTGACGAAGAGCGGGCCGGCGATGCCGGCGCAACTGCTCAAGAGGCCCAGGCTGCCGAGCACGATCGCGATGATGCCGATGACCATCGGCCAGGTCGTGGGCCCGGATGGGGGCGGGGGCATGGCGGAGTCGATGGGCGGGGCCATCCGGGTCTGGTAGTCGCTCATGGCTGGTCTCGGGGGGGGCCGGGGGCGGGGGGCGGGGGAGAGGGGAGCATACCGGGGGCGGGGGCTGAGTCGCCGACGGTCCAAGCGGCGCGCCCACATGAGGCACGCCGGCACGCCGCGGCGGCGGCGATCCCTACCCTGTTGGCCCTTCCGTGGAGCCCCGCCATGAGCACCGCCGGCAGCGACACCCGGGTCGTTCTCCCCGCCTCCAGCAACCAGTCCCTGGGCCTGGGGCAGTTCGCGGTGGACTTCATGTCGGGCGGGCCCGGGAAGCGCGGGGAGCCGTCGGCGGCGGTGCTGGAGCGGACGGCGATGTTCCATACCGACGCGGTGCTGTGCGGGGTCTCCGCGATCGCGCTGGGGACGAACGCGCCCACCATCCTGCGCGGCGAGGCGCTGGAGTGCCAGGTGTGGCCGCAGGGGCGGGCCGGAGTTCTGGGGTCGGGGAAGTACCCGATGCTGCGGGGCGGGGCCAATATCTTCGGGTCGGCGGCGGATGTGCTGGTGGAGAAGGCGATCCTGGCGAATGCCGCGGCGGTGCGGGAGTGGGACAGCAACGGGACGAACTTCGGGTATTCCGCGGAGCGGCCCGAGCACCGGGCGGGGGAGTTCGGGCACAACGACTTCTACGCCGTCGCTGTGGCCGCGGCGTACATGACGGGGCGGGACGGGGCCGATGCGCTGCGGGGGATGGTGCTGCTGGACGAGATCCGGGGGCGGCTGGCGGAGGTGTTCAGCCTGAAGACGTACAAGATCGACCACGTGGTGCACGGGGCGATCGCGAGCGCCGCAACGTTCGGGGCGATGATGGGGGCGAGCCCGGAGGAGATCGAGAGCGCGATCGGGATGGTGGTGGCGCACTACATCCCGTGGCGGTCGATCCGGCACGGGCACCAGCTCTCCGACAGCAAGGGGGCGAGCGCAGCGCTGAGCACCGAGGTGGCGATCCTGAGCGTGAAGCGGTCGATGGCGGGGTTCGTGGGGCCGCGGGACATCTTCCGGAACCCGGAGGCGATCTTCAACTACTTCGCGCTGCGGTCCGGGAAGCCGGACGAGGCGGCGGCGGGCGCGATGCGGCGGGCGGAGCGGTCGCCGTTTGACCTGGTTCTCAGCCGCGCCGGGGACGACTTCACGGTGATGGGGATGCACTTCAAGCTGGGGCTGTACGAGCACCAGTCGGCGGGGGCGCTGCAGGGGCTGATCGACGTGCTGCGCAAGAGCCCGGACCTGCTGGAGAACCCGGCGGGCGGGCGCATCTCGAAGATGGTCGTGAAGGCGTACGAGCCGGCATTCGGGATCATCGGCGACCCGGCGAAGCGCGACCCGCACACGCGGCAGTCGGCGGACCACTCGATGCTGTACCTGGTGTGCACGATGCTGCGGCTGGCGCTGGAGCACCGGGCCGGGGGCGAGCAGTTCCTGGCGAGCAACGAGTCGGCGTGGAAGGCGATGATGATGCTGCCGCGGGACTTCGACCGGGCAGCGATCTTCCACCCGGTGACGCGGGCGCTGATGGGCAAGATGGCCTTCGAGCACGGTGGGCCGGAGTACGACGCGAAGTACCCCGACGGGATCCCGACGTCGCTGGTCATCACGGATTCGGACGGCCGCGTGCACGACAGCGGGCTGGTGATGTACCCCAGCGGCCACGCGCGGAACCGGACCGCCGACCTGCGAGAGATCCTCGACCACAAGTGGCGGGAACTGGCGGAGCTGGGGCTGGCCGATCCGCGCACGGTTCTTGAGAGCCTGAAGCGGCTGCCGCACAAGACGGCGGCGGAACTGGCGGAGCTGTACCACTTCGAGATCGTGAAGCGGGGGAGGATCGAGTAGGACCCAGAGCGTGCGCTCTGGCTCGTCACGCGCGAGCGAGGGCTTCGAGATCGAGCGGCCGCGTATACATCGCGAGTTCGCCCGTCGCCGTCCGCGGCCATTGGTCCTGCGGCTTGTCCCAATAGAGCTCGACGCCGTTCTGGTCCGGGTCCCGGAGGTACAGCGCCTCGCTGACTCCATGATCGGCAGCGCCATCGAGGGGGATGCGGGCGGCGGTGAGGCGGAGGAGGGCATCCGCGAGGGCAGCGCGGGTGGGGTAGAGGACGGCGAGGTGGTAGAGGCCGGTGGAGCCGGGCGGCGGCGGGCGGCCGCTGGCGGACTCCCAGGTGTTCAGACCAATGTGGTGGTGGTAGCCGCCGGCGGAGAGGAACGCGGCCTGGGAGCCCATGCGCTGGGTGATGTCGAAGCCGAGGACGCCGTGGTAGAAAGCCAGGGCCCGGTCGAGGTCGGCGACCCTGAGGTGGATGTGGCCGATGCGCGTGCGCGGGTCGATCGGCTCGGGCATGCGGCACGGTAGGGGCGGTATGCTGCGGGGATGCGATCTGTGATCCGGCTGGTGGTCGTTGCGTCGCTGTGTCTCGCCGGAGGGTGCGCCGCGCCGCCGGAGCGGGTTGCCGAGTCGCCGCGCCCGGAGGCGTGGTCGCTCCTGGGCCGGCCGCTGCACCGGCCCGAAGCGGGCGCGGCGGACCGCGAGCGGATGGAAGCCCAGCTGCGCGAGGCCGAGGCGCGGCTGGCCGACGAACCCGCCTCGGAGCACGCCGCGATCTGGGTGGGCCGGCGGCTGGCGTACCTGGGGCGTTACCAGGAGGCGATCGCGGCCTTCAGCCGCGGGCTGGAGAACCACCCGAACAGCGCGCGGCTGCTGCGGCACCGGGGGCACCGGTACATCACGGTGCGGCGGCTGGATGAGGCCGCGGCGGACCTGGAGCGGGCATCGCGGCTGATCGCGGGGATGGCGGACGAGGTGGAGCCGGACGGGGCGCCGAACCGGCAGAACCTGCCGCGGAGCACGCTGCACACCAACGTGTGGTACCACCTGGGGCTGGCGCGGTACCTGCGGGGGGAGTTTGAGGCCGCGGCGGCGGCGTGGGGGCGGTGCCTGGAGGCGTCGAAGAACGACGACATGAAGGTGGCGGCGTCGAACTGGCTGTACCTGAGCCTGCGCCGGGCGGGGCGGGGGGAGGAGGCGCGGCGGGTGCTGGAGGGGGTCACGCGGCAGATGGATGTGATCGAGAACGGGACGTACCACCGGCTGCTGCTCATGCACAAGGGGGAGATGCGGCCGGAGGAACTGATCGGGGCGACGGGGGAGACGGCGGTGGATGATTCGACGGTGGGGTACGGCGTGGCGATGTGGTACCTGCTGAACGAGCCGGGGCGGGCCTGGGAGATCCTGGAGGGCGTCGTGTCGGGGAAGGCGTGGGCGGCGTTCGGGTACATCGCGGCGGAGGCGGAGCTGGCGCGGATGGAGGCGGAACGGGCGCGGGGCGGCCGATGAGCGCGGGGGAGGCGCTGACGGAGGTCTCGGCGGCGCTACGGATGGCGCGCTCGGTGGTCGTGCTGACGGGGGCGGGGGTGTCGGCCGAGTCGGGGGTGCGGACGTTCAGGGACGCGATGGAGGGGCTGTGGAAGGAGTACGACCCGGCGCAGCTGGCGACGCCGGAGGCGTTCGCGCGGGACCCTGAGCTGGTGACGCGGTGGTACGACTGGCGGCGGCAGTCGGTGCTGTGTGCGGAGCCGAATCCGGGGCACGCGGCGCTGGTCGAGATGCAGCGGCGGGTGGAGGGGGCGGGCGGGACGTTTACGCTGGTGACGCAGAACGTGGACCGGCTGCACCAGCGGGCGGGCAGCCGCGGCGTGGTGGAGCTGCACGGGTCGATCGTCGTGTGGCGGTGCGCGTGCTGCGGGCGGAAGGTTGAGCCGCGGCCGGGGCCGTTCGAGCGCTTCCCGCCGCCGTCCCCGTGGTGCGCGGGGGAGCTGCTGCGGCCGGATGTGGTGTGGTTCGGGGAGATGCTGCCGCCGGAGGCGGTGGCGGCCGCGGAGGGGGCGGTGGCGGGAGGAGGGGGGTGCAACCTGTTCCTTTCGGTGGGAACGAGCGCGGTGGTGTACCCGGCGGCGGGTTTCGCGCACGCGGCGCGGGCGCGGGGGGCGCGGGTGGCGGAGATCAACCGGGAGACGACGCCGCTCTCGCCGCTGGTGGATTGGTCGCTGCGGGGGCTCTCGGGGGAGGTGTTGCCGCGGGTGGTGGAGAGGGCGTGGGGGACATCGACTGGCTAGCGTCCTCGCAGGCGCGCAAGTGCGCCAGGATGCGTTCGTCGGCCTCGTCGCTCTCCCGCTGATTCTCGGCGAGCCGACGGGCCACCTCCTCGTGGGGCAGTTCCTTGAGCATCCGCCAGGCGAGGGTCATCAGCGCCTCAACCTCACGCCATCGCTCGTCCGGCGTCATGCTCCGGTAGGCCCGGATGCGTTCCTCGCTCAGCATGGCGGAATCCTATGGACCCGGTCTCTGTCCCATCACTCTCGCGATGCGTTCGGAAACGCCACGGGCGACCGGTAGCCGTCCTTGTCGTAGGCACGGACGCCGAAGAAGACGTTGTCCTTGGACTCGTCGATCGTCGCCTCCGCGGCGTCGCCGACATCCTTCACGTGCTGCCACACGGGGCTGGTCGTCTCCCGCCAGACGATCTCGTAGCCGGCGGTGTCGGGCTCCGGGGACTTGTCCCAGCGGAGCGTGGTCGTGTACTCCAGGCGGGCGGTGATGATCCGGGCGTTCTTCGGCGTGCTGGGGGCGTTGGCGAGGTGGACGATGGCCGCGGCGTTGAGGCGGGTGACGTCGGCGAGGTAGGGGAAGTCCACGTGCTCGGGGAGGTCGCCATACTTGATCTCGGTGCCGTCCGGGCCGACCTCGGTCCGCGGCGTCTGGTGCTGGTGGCGGTAGTCCTCGTGGACCTCGGTGAAGCGGACGGCGGCGAAGCCGGCCTCGTTGAACGCGGAGTGGTCGCCGCCGCGGAGGAAGCGGTCCTGGCGGTAGATGATCATGGGGCGGATGGCGGTCTTCTCCTTCTCGGCGACCTCGGCGATGTAGCGGGCCAGCGCACGGCTGGGGGAGTCGTTCTCGGCGCCGAGGTTCCTGATCCGGGCGAGTTCCTGCGCGGGGGCGTTCCGCGGGAAGGGCTCGCTGAAGATGCGGATGCGGTCCTTGGTGGTCTTGGTCTTGTCGCCGCCGGGGCCCCAGGGGTCGCCGACGATGTCGTTGCTGAGGACCGCGCGGATGTCCTCCTTGCGCGTGGCCGCGGAGTCGGCGTGGTACTTGGCGCCGACGAGGCCCTGCTCCTCGCCGACGGTGCAGAGGAAGACGATGGTGGCGTCGGTGGGCGGGAGCTGGCTGAGGACCCGGGCGATCTCCATGACGACGACGGTGCCGGAGGCGTCGTCGTTGGCGCCGGGGGCATCGGAGTTGGGGTCGTTCACGTTTGACGGCATCGAGTCGTAGTGCCCGACGACGTAGTAGCGCCTGGCCGCGGCCTCGGGCATGCCGCCGGGGAGGATGGCGACGACGTTGGCGACGGGGGTGGGCTGGGGGATCCGCGGGCCGCGGGGGGCCTCGAACTCCTCGAGGGAGACCCGGAGGCGGCCGCCGGAGGCCTTGATGTAGGACTCCAACTCCTGTTTGATCCAGCGCCGGGCAGCGCCGACGCCGCGGGTCTCTGAGGTGGTGTCGGAGAGGGTGTGGCGGGTGCCGAAGGAGACGAGTTTCTCGTCGAGAGCCTTGCAGGAGTCGGGGGAGATGAGCGCCATTACCTCCTGCGCTGTGGGAGGCGCGGCGGGGGCGTGGAGGGCGAGGGCGAGGAGGGTGGCTGCGGTGAGGAGTGTCATGCGGACAGTGTACCTTGGGCGCCCCGGGTTACGCGCATCCGCCACGGCAGACACGGGTTGCCGCCGAAGACGGCGGCGAACCCGTGGCACGGCGTACGGCGGCGACGCCGGAGGCGCTGCGCAGCACACCCGTGGCACGATTAGGATCAGCGCATGAGCCTTCCCTCTCCCGGTGCGCGGCTGCGGGCGTTGATGGACAAGGGGTGCGTGCCCATCCCGGGGGCGTTCAACGCCCTCGCGGCCCGGGCCATCGCCCAGGCCGGCTTCCAGGCCTGCTACATCTCCGGGGCCGCGACGAGCGTGAGCGCGGGTGTGCCCGATGTGGGTGTGCTGACGCTCGAGCACTTCGCGCGGGCGGTCCGCGAGGCGGCGGAAGCCAGCGGGCTGCCGGTGCTCGCGGATGCGGACACCGGGTTCGGCGAGGCGGAGATGGTGCGGCGGACGGTGATCGAGTACGCCCGGGCGGGGGCCGCGGGGCTCCACCTGGAGGACCAGGAGTTCCCCAAGCGCTGCGGGCACCTGGATGGAAAGCGGCTGGTCCCGGCGGACCACATGGTGGAGAAGGTCGTATGGGCCGCGAGGGCACGAAGCGCGATCGACGCCTCGTTCATCGTGTGCGCCCGGACCGACGCACGCGGCGTTGAGGGGATGGACGAGGCGATCCGCCGGGCCCGCGAGTACGTGAAGGCCGGGGCGGACATGATCTTCCCGGAGGGGCTGGCGAGCGAGGCGGAGTTCCAGCAGTTCGCGCACGCGATGCGCGGCGGCACGGCAGGCGGGACGCCTGCCCCACGGGCAGGGCCGTACCTGCTGGCGAACATGACGGAGTTCGGCAAGACGCCGATGATCCCGCTGGCGCGGTTCGAGCAGATGGGGTACTCGTGCGTGATCTACCCGGTGACGCTGCTGCGGGTGGCGATGGGGGCGGTGATGCGGGCGCTGGAGCAGCTCAAGCGGGACGGGTCGGCGGAGGGGTTTTTGACGGGGATGCAGACGCGGGAGGAGCTGTACCGGCTGATCGGGTACGAGCCGGGGAAGGCGTGGGAGTGGCCGGCGCGGTAGCCCGACGAGCGGCGAGCGCCCCCCCCGGCGACCCGTCCCGCCGGATTTCTCAACGCGAAGGTCGCGGAGGGCGCGAAGAAGAGAAGAGGAACTCGGAGGCTCAGAGGCGCGCAGAGGGCTCGGAGGGGGCGGGCGTGGGGGTCTCCGCCCCGCACTCCGGGCAGCGCGGCCCGGGCGTGCCGGCGAGGTCGTAGCCGCAGGCGGGGCAGGGTGTCTTGCTGAGAAGCTGAGAGCTCCGGTCGCGCCAGAAGAAGAGCCCCGCCAGCGCGCTCGCAGCAACACAGGGCCAGATCAGAGGCAAGAACACGTGTTTGGAATACGGACCCCCCCAAGGTCCCTGGGCCGTCGGCGTCCACCACCAGGGGTGCGGCGTCGCCACTCTCCCGAAGGTGCAATAGAAGTGCGTCGGCGAGAAGCCCGCACGGTTAAAGCGTAGGTAGTGGAGCCCGCCGCAGTGCAAGTGAATGTCGTGCCGACACTCGCCGTCGTAATAGGCAACAATCCCGACGAACCACCCGCTCACGAGCCACGCCGCGAAGAGCAGGACCGAGAGGGCGAGAAGGGACCACTTGGCGATGCGGCGGCCGCGGCGGCGGGGGCGGCGGGGGCGGCGGTGGGGGCGGGGGCGGCGGTGGCGGCGGGGACGGGGCATGGGTGAGGGTACGGAGGGGCCTTCATCGGCCGGGCCGCACCTGGGGTGGCGCGGGCGGGGCGGGGGGTTCTGGTTCTGATACGCACCCGGCCGCCCGCGACGCCCGGCGTGGTGCCGCCCCCGGCGCTGCCGACCAGCTTCCGCGTCGAGATCGGCCAGGAGGGGAACCTCATCATCCGCTGGAAGGCCAGCAACCCCGCCAGCGGCGGCGGCACCGCGTACATCGTCGAGCGGCGGCTCAACGGGGCCGGCGCGTTCGGCTTCCTCGGCGCTGCGGGCGGCGACAAGACCTTCGACGACACCACGATCCCCGGCGGCACCAGCCAGGTCGAGTACCGCGTCCGCGGCCAGCGCTCCGGCGTCAGCGGCCCCGCGGCCATCTGGACCGTCCGCTTCGGCGTGGGCGGCGGCGGCGGCGGGCTGACCATCGCGGCCCAGTATCCGGGGACGGAGGACGGGGGGGCGGGCGTGAAGATGGCGGCGTAAGCAAAGCAGCAAATCGCAAAGCAGCAAATCGCAAATGAGGACAACGACGGCGGGCCTCGGGAGTTCCCCGGGGCCCGCTGTGCGCTGTTGCACGGCGAGGGAACGCCGGCCCGCGGCGCTCTAGAGTTGCGGGCGGGGCCGGGTAAGAGAACACCGCTCGTCGATGGCTTGCGGCCCTGCCGGCCGCGGCCGCTGTGGAAGGGAGATCCGCCGATGTCGTCCACCGCTTCGCCTTCGCGTTCCGGGTCGGGATTGGGGGGGGAGGCCGCGCGGGCGGCGTTTGTACGGGGGCTGGAGGGGATCGTCGCGGGCGAGTCGGCGATCTGCTCGGTGGAGCAGGGGAAGCTGATCTACCGCGGGTACGAAATCCACGACCTGGCGGCGCACGCGACGTTCGAGGAGGTGGCGTTCGTGCTGCTGGAGGGGCACAAGCCGTCGGCGGATGAGTTGAAGAGGTTTACGAGCGAGCTGGTGGCCGAGCGGGCGCTGCCGGAGGCGGTGGTGCAGTACCTGCTTTCGAGCGGGCCCATGCTGAAGGGCAACCCCCCCGCCCCCCCTCCTGCTGTCCCGATGGATGTGCTGCGGACGGCGGTGTCGCTGCTGGGGAACCTGGATAGGGAATCGCAGAGCGTGGACGCCGCGGCGAACCTGCGGAAGTCCAAGCGGCTGCTGGCGAAGGTGCCGACGATCGTCGGGCACATGCAGAACGTGATCGACGGGCGGGATCTGGTGGAGCGGAAGACGGGGGGCGACGCGGGGCTGTCGCACGCGGCCAACCTGCTCTACCTGATGACGGGGCAGAAGCCGTCGAAAGAGCACGAGCGGGTGATGGATGTGTCGCTGATCCTGTACGCGGAGCACGACTTCAACGCCAGCACGTTCACGTCGCGGGTGATCGCGGGGACGCTCAGCGACATGCACGGGGCGGTGACGGGCGGGATCGCGGCCTTGAAGGGCCCCCTGCACGGCGGGGCGAACGAGATGGCGATGGAGATGCTGAAGGAGATCATGAGCGACGTGGGGGAGGCGGCGATCGGCGGGCCGGCGGTGGACCATTGGATGCAGAAGGCGTTCGACACCAAGCGGAAGCTGATGGGGTTCGGGCACCGCGTGTACAAGAACGGGGACCACCGGGCGCCGATCCTGCACGGGCTGGGGCGGAAGCTGGCGGAGAAGGACAGCAGGAAACCCGGCGGGCACGCGGCGGTGAAGTGGTTCGACCTTGGGGAGCAGGTGCAGCGGATCATGCTGGAGAAGAAGAACATCCACCCGAACGTGGATTTCCCGTGCGGGCTGACGTACTTCACGATGGGGATCCCGGTGCCGCAGTACACGCCGATCTTCGTGGCGTCGCGGGTGAGCGGATGGTGCGCGCATATCTCCGAGCAGCACGCGAACAACCGGCTGATCCGGCCGCTGAGCGTGTACACGGGGCCGGGGGAGATGAAGTGGAACGGGTGAGGGGAGGGTCGCCTCCCCGGGGAGTCCGAGCCCTGGAGTCGATAGAATGGTGCCGGAGCACCGACCATGGCCACGTTCGAAGCCCGAAGCCACGTTGACGCGACCGGGAAGCTGGTGCTGCACGTGCCTCCAAGCTTTGCCGGGAGCGAAGTGCGGGTGGTGGTCGAGAGCACCAATGGTGCCTCTCCCGGCCGCCCCACGCGGGCCGAGCGTTCGGCCACCTTGCGTCGTCTTTCGGGCTCGATCACGGACCCGACATTCGGGCGCCCGCCCCAGGGCGAGTTTGAGCGTCGGGGGTCGCTCGATTGAGGTACCTGCTCGATACCAACGTGTGTATCGAGTTGTTGCGGCCGGGGCGAGGGGAGCCGATCCGCTTGCGTATCGACTCGCTCGGCAGCGAGGACGATGTGGTGCTGTGTTCGGTCGTTCGTTACGAACTGGTCCACGGCGCGATGCGCAGCGAACGCCGCGAGCAGAACCTCGAACGCGTGCGTGAGTTCGTGGCGCAGTTCCCGTCACTGGCGTTTGACGACGCCGCGGCAGACCATGCCGCCGACATTCGCGCTGCCCTGGATGCTGCGGGACTGCCGGTTGGCGCGGCGGACGTGCTGATCGCATCGATTGCGCGATCTGCCGGTGCTGTGCTCGTCTCTGCCAACGTGGCCGAGTTCTCCCGCGTCCCGGAACTGCGGGTGGAGAACTGGCAGGATCGGGCGTAGGCGCTCCCACTTCCCGGGTGAGGCGGCCGTCGGAGATGAAGTGGACCGGTTGAGCCGTGCCGCGGCCGGGGGCCGACCCTAGAACCCGCGGTGAATCTGGTGCCCGCGCAGGTCGTGGGGGTTGACCCGTGGAAGCTCCTCCTGATCGCGGGTCTGGCGATCGCTGCGCACCTGGTGGTGCTCATCGTCCGCATCGCGACGGCGCGGTTCCTGCGGACGCGGGTGGGGTCGATCAACAAGGCCCGGACGGGGACCCGGTTCGTCGCGAGCCTGATCATGTTCCTGGTCTGGTTCATCGCCGCGGGGTGGGCGCTGCGCGAGATCGGGGTGCCGCTGGAGACCTACCTCGCCAGCGCGACCGTGATCGGCCTCGCGGTGAGCTTCGGGAGCCAGTCGCTGGTGCAGGATGTGATCTCCGGGCTCACGCTGATCTTCACGGGGCTGATCGACGTCGGCGACACGGTGGAGATCGTCGGGCAGACCGGCGTGGTCGAGTCGATCGGGATCCGCTACACCGAGCTGCGCACCCTCCACGGGGCCGTGGTCTACATTCCAAACCGCAACGTCGCGAATGTCGCGGTGTTCCCCAAGGGGTACATCCGGGCGTTCATGGATGTGCGGCTGCCGGAGGCGCCCGGGCTGCGCGAGGAGGGGGGGCGGGGGCTGGAGCGGGCGCGGGAAATCGCGACGGCCGCCAACCACCAGTTCTCCGAGATCATGGTGATGGAGCCGACGGTGACGGAGCTGAGCGAGCCCGGCGGCGTGCGCCCCTTCGCGCGGGTGAAGTTCCGCATCTGGCCCGGGCAGGGCGGCGTGATCGAGTCGGCGGTCCGCCCGCGGATGATCGCCGGGATGCGGGGGATCGACCCGGAGTTCCAGGACTGGATGGTCACGGTGCACTACAAGGTGGAAGGGGCGTTCCAGAGGCGGGCGATCTCGGCCCTGGAGTTCCTCCGCGAGCGGCGCGGGCGGATGCGCGGCGGTCGGGCGCCCGGGGGCCCCAGCGGGAGCGCGGGGCCGTCGAACCCGGCCGGTCGCTGAGCACATGCCGCATGAGCCCGATCTTGGGTCTTTGTTCGTGCCCTTGGCGCAGGGCTCCCGATCCGCCAAGATGCGGCGATGCCGACCGGCACGCCAGCCCCGCGAAGCGGCTACCGCGAGGTCACCATCGCCGCGGTGGTCTTCGGCGTGCTCATCGGCGCCGTGATGAACGCCGCCATCACCTACGCGGGGCTGAAGATCGGCTTCACCCTGGGGGGCAGCGCCATCGCGGCCGTGCTGGGGTTCGGCGTGCTCCGCGGGATCCTGCGCCGCGGGTCCATTCTCGAGACCAACATCACCCAGACCATCGCCTCGGCGGTGAACACCACCAACGCGGGCGTGATCTTCACCGTGCCCGTGCTGCTCCTGCTGGGGATGCGGCTGCACTTCAGCGATGCGGGCTTCTGGTGGATCACGCTCGCCTGCACGGCCGGGGCCGTGCTGGGCGTCGTCTTCATCGTGCCCCTGCGCAAGCAGATGCTGGATGTCGAGCGGCTGCGCTTCCCCAGCGCCACCGCGGTAGCCGCGATCCTCAAGTCGCCCGGGGCGGGCGCGAAGAAGTCGGTCGTGCTGGTGGTCGGGATCGCCGTCGGCGCGGCCATCTACGCCCCCGCGGCCCTCTCCTCGATCAAGAGCCCCGCCGCCACGACGGAGCTGGACCGGCTCGTCGAGCGGGAGCGCATCACGCCGGCGGATGCGGCCCGGACGCTGGAAATGGACGCGTGGATCGCGGCCGGCCGCGCCCCGGCGGGCCTGGTCGAGCGCGGGCGCCTGATGATCGAGCTGCGCGACCTGCGCGAGGCCCTCGATGAGGGGAAGGCGGGCGACGAGGTGGCCGCCCGGGCGAGGGTCGGCGACCGGGAGAAGGCGGCCGCGGCGCTGGAGCGGGGCAGCCCCTACCCGGCGGCGCTGGCGATGGCGACCTACGACGCCTCGCGGGGCGAGCGGCCGTGGGAGTCGCTGCGCTCGGTGCGGCTGGGGTGGGCGGGGAGCCCGCTGCCGGGGTACCACGACATCGGCTGGCGCCTGGCCGCGCCGCCGGCAGCGCCGGGCGAACCGCTGCCGCTCGACCTGGACCGCGACCGCAACGGCCGGCCCGACCTGGTGCTGACGGATACGTCGATCGATGTGGGGCGGCTGCTGGGGCTGCCCGCGGAGGTGTTCCTGGTCTTCGCGATCGCGCCCTTCGCCCTCGGCGCGGGGTACCTGACGGGGCGTGCGGGGCTGGTGGTGTTGGCGGGGGGCATCCTCGCGTACATGGTGCTGAACCCCATCGCCTACAACGCGGGGTGGGTCCCGGCGACGGTCCCGGCCCACGGCGTCGCGGGGTACGCGCGGACGGCGTACAACCAGCCGCTGGGGATCGGCCTGCTGTTGGGCGGGGCGCTGATGGGGATCGCCGCCGCCCTCCCCGCCATCCGCGAAGCCCTGAAGAGCCTCGCCAACGCCTCGCCCGCGCGGGCCGGGGCGGACGAGATGGGGCTGAAGTCCCTGGCCATGATCGCGGTCGCCGCGTTCATCGTCCTTCTGTTCGCGGCCGAGTTCGTGGGCACGCCCACGGGGAGCGCCGGGTGGCTCTCGTGGGCCCCGCCGTGGCTCGCCAAAGGCCTGGTGGCCCTCGTGGCCGCGGCGTGGATCTGGTTCGCCGGGATCATCATCGCCCAGTGCACGGGCATGACCGACTGGTCGCCGATCTCGGGGATGGCGCTGCTCACGGTGGTGCTGGTGATGGTGCTGATCGGGACCAGCGACGTGGTCTCGGCGGTGATGCTCGGGGCGGCGCTGTGCGTGGCGATCAGCTGCGCCGCGGACATGATGGCGGACCTGAAGACCGGCTACATCGTCGGGGCGATCCCGCGCCGGCAGCAGATGGTCGAGATCTTCACCGCGGTGCTCGGCCCCGTCATCACCATGGCGACGGTCGTGCTGATCGCCGAGCGCAACCTGCAGGAGTTCGGCGTGGCGATGGGTCCGCCGACGGACACGACCGCGCCGCAGGCCGTCGCCCTCAAGGCCGTGATCACCGGCGTCCAGGGCGGGGAGATGCCCTACGCCCTGTACGGCCTGGGCGCGACGCTCGGGGCGCTCCTGGGGATCGGCCTGTTCCCCGGGCTCGGCGTCCTGGTCGGCCTCTCGATGTACCTGCCGGTCATGTACATCCTCACCTACGGCGTCGGGTGCCTGACGAACATCGCCCTGGGGAAGATCAAGGGCCGGCGCTGGGCGGAGGAGTGGGGTGTGCCGTTCTGCGCGGGCCTGATCGTCGGCGAGGCCGTGCTCGCCCTGGGCATCAACGCCGTCGTGCTGGGGAGGGGTTGAGCATGCGCACGCTGGCCCTCCTGCTCGTGGCGGCGTCGCTGGTGCTGGGCGTGCTCGGCGCGGTGACGGCGTACCTGCCGCGCGTGTCACTCCCGGATGAGGCACTGGTGGGCCTCCACCTGACCGCGCCGGCCGGCCTCCGGCAGGTCGATGGGGAGCCCGCGCCGATCGCCAGCGAGGGAGCCACGCTGACGACCGCGCTGCTGCGCCAACTCAGGGATGCGAAGGTGTCGCGCATCCGCGTGAAGGAGTTCTCCCTGGCCCGCTGGGACCGCTGGTGGCTGTTCGCGGCCGGGTGCGTGGGCCTGCTGACCGGTGGCCTCATGCTCCGGCGGGGGCGCGCGGCTGCGGCCTCCGCCGAAGGTCAGCGGGCAGGCCCCGGACCGGAGCGGGCCATCGCGGACCTGCGCGACGGGCTCGCAGCGCTGCGGCGCGACCTGCCCGCGATCCCTGATGCGGGCGCGAGGCTCGCGCTGATCATGGCCCGCATCGCGGACCTCCAGGCCGGGCCCATCGCCGCCTTCATCGCCGCCCGCCCGCTGCTGGAAGCCAGGCTCGGCATCGCCGGCTACGCCCAGCTCATGGACCGCTTCGCGGCCGCGGAGCGCCAGGTGAACCGGGCCTGGTCGGCCGCCGCGGATAGTCAGGAGGACGAGGCGGTCGAGTGCCTGGAAAGAGCGGCTGACTTGCTCGGGGCCCCGGGGCCTTGCCCGCAGTGCGGATACGCCCAGGTCGGCCTCGCCGCGGGGGCGCCCTGCCCCGAATGCGGGTGGCGCCCGGAAAGCCGCAAGTAGGCCCCGCTGCCGGGTAGGTCGGCTTTCCGAGCCGATACCGAGCCCGCGCCACCCCCGCCCCCGGCTCCGCACCCGCACGCACCACCCTCCGCCCCCCGGGGGAGGTGCCGCCATCCGCGGCGGCGGAGGGGGCTACACGTTCTACCGCTCCTACCAATCCTCCTGCAGGTACCCACACCGCAGCAAAGCGCAACCCCCCCATGCCCCTCTCCCGCCTCCTCCACCCCTACCAGTTCCGCCCCCGCGACGCCCGCGGCCAGCAGCGCCGCGTCCGCTGCCCCAACTACTTCTCCCTCCGCGCCCTGGGACTCCCCCGCCCCTTCCGCCTCACGCTCCACCTCATCAACTGGCACGCGCCCGCGGCCATCCTCCTCATGGCCGCGCTCCCCGCCGCGGCCCACCATCTCCTACTCGCTGTGGGAGCGCTACGCGCTCGAACCGTGGCGCCAGGAGCAGGTCAACCAGCTCATCCCCCTCCTCAACTACCGACCGGACCAACTCCCGCTCCCACCACTCATACCCCCGATCGCACCCGCCCCCAGCATGCTCCCCGACTTCGCCGGCCAGGCCGCGGGGGTCCTGCTGATGATCGCCCTCCTCGCCGCCCTCACCCCCCTCCTCAACCGCGGCCTCGCCCGCTGCCCCTGGTGCACCTACGACCTCTCCGGCTCCCCCGCCCAGGGCGGCCTCACCACCTGCCCCGAGTGCGGGGGCGTGTGGGACAAGAAGTAGGATCAGCCCGGGCCAGAGTGGCACAGGCGTCCCGCCTGTGACGGGTAGGTCGGTTCTCCGAGCCGATTCCTCCTCTTGAGTGAGCCGGGGCGTCCCCGACCGGGTTCTTCCCCATGCCCCTGCAACAGCGGAAAGTCGGCCAATCCCTGCCAGCGCCCGCCCCGCCCCTGAACCACCTCCCCTCTGAAATCTGAACCTTGAAATCTGGACCGGGCTGGGGGCTATCGGCGCGCCTGCTCGCCCTTGCTGTTGAGCCGCTCTGGGGGGCGACCGAAGCGCGAGGCTTCTTCGGGCTCGAGCAGGTCCCAGCCCAGGAGTGCGGCGGTCTCTTCGTTGGGGGTGTAATCCGGGTTGAGGATGCCGTTGGCGACGAGCATCCGGCGGAGCTCCTCCGGGTATTGACCGCCGAAAGGCTGGCCCTTGACCTCGGGGACAAAGGCCGAGTTGGGGAGGAAGGGTTTGTACTCGGTGAAGCCGGCGCGCAGGCCGTTGACGGTGAAGTTGAAGTCGCAATCCACGTTGCCGATGACGACGATGCGCTCGCGGGACTGCGTCTCGACGGCGAGGAGGGCCAGAGTTCCGACGGGAGTCACCTGGACGGTGATGCCGTGGTCGGCGGAGGCAAGCCGCCACTCCTCGGGGATGGCGATCTCGGCGCGGCCGCCGGTAAGTCGGGCGGTGCCGCGGAAGTAGGTGCCGCTCTCGTTTCCCTCCAGGCAGTGAAACTTGATGGCGAGGGAAGGGTCGGTGGGGTGGGGGTTGATGAAGGACTTGGCGCCGCTGGCGCCCATTTCGCCGGAGGAGAACACGCCGTAGCCGTTCACGGTGCTCACCACGCCGAAGACCCCGGCAAGACTCGAGCTTTGGAAGGTGCGTTGGCCGTTGGCGCGCCCCTCGACACCGTGGGCCGCCTGGCTGAAGCACTCACCGCGGACCCCGACCATGAAGTTGTTGTTGGCGCCGCCGGCGCCGTCGCCGTCGTTGAACCCGCTGATGCAGAAGGTAGTGCCGGTCTCGGAATGGGTGCGGCCGAGGACGCCGGTAGCGCTCCCGGTGGTGCTGGAGTTCTCGCCGAGAATGGCCGTGCCCCCGGGCCGTGTGTTCTGGGCGTAGATGGCCTGGCCGGTGTTGAGGCCGCCGCCGCTCACGGCCGAGTTCACCGCCTCGATCGCAGAGTCCGCGTGCCCGGTGGTGGTCACGACCTGGAGGGCGTTGCCGGTGGCCGCGCCGACGACATGAAGCCGTGCGGTAGGAGATGGCGTGCCGATGCCGGCAAGCCCGCCGCTGGTGATGACCATCTGAGTCGTGTTGCCGCCGGTGCGGAGGCGCAGGGCGCGGTCGCCGCCAGAGTTGTAGATGATCCCGCCATCGGCGGTGTTGGTGGGGATCCCGAAGAGAACGCCGCTCTCGTTGGCGGCCGGCGTGAGCACCGAGAGGTACGCCGACCCGTTCCGCTCGAACGCCGCGACGGTATTGCCGTTGACCGTGGCGGTCCCGGCCGATCCTTCCATGACGTGCAGCGGCGCCTCGGGCGTATTGATACCGATGCCCACATTGCCCTGCGTGTACGTCGCGGCCGTGCCGTTGAGTGTGAAGGGCGAGGCGCCGGCGGGGCCCTGGGGCCCTTGCGGGCCCGCGATGCCTTGCGGTCCGGTCGCGCCCGTCTGACCCTGGGGACCCTGGGGGCCGGTGGCGCCCGTCTGACCTTGGGGACCCTGGGGGCCGGTCGCGCCCGTCTGACCCTGGGGCCCCTGAGGCCCGGTCGCGCCCGTCAGACCCTGGGCACCCTGGGGTCCGGTCGCGCCGGTCTGCCCTTGGGTGCCCTGCGGCCCTGCGGGTCCTTGCGGGCCGGGCGGCCCCTCCGGGCCCTGATTCCCCGCGAGCGCAAACTGCGCCACGGGGGCGGCGCTGATGCGTTGGCGCGGGGCGAGCGTGACGTAGCTGCCGGCCCCGGCCGGGCTGCGCACGTCGACCTCCAGGAACCGCGCATCGGGGCCGAATGCCGCGACCCCGAAGTCGAGTTCCTGGGTGAATCGGCCCTGGTCAAGCGCCACAGCCGGACGGTCAATCTCGGGTCCGATCTGCGCACCCGCGACCGCGGCGTCGTAAAGCCGGAAGCGCAGGTCCACCGGACCCGTCGCCGGCTGGCCGGACGCCCGCAGCTCCGCTTGGTACGTCAGCGACGATCCCACCTGCGATTGACCACGCGCGTCGAAACCCACGGCCAACAGAGCGGCCACGACCACGAGATGCCAGCGTTTCATCGAGCGTCTCCGGTTGCCGGTCAGGCGCCCCAGGATACCTGTTGGAGGGCGGAGTTCCTAGCCGATTCCTCCGGCTGCCTGATGATCGCCCTCCCCCCCCCGGGCTCTTCAACCATGCCACGCCCTGCACCCCGTGCCACGGGCGGCTCGAGCGGCGCAGCCGCGCCCGCCCGTGTCCTCGTATCGTGGTGAGCCGCGGCGTCCCCGCCCCGGGTTCTTCCCCATGCCCCTCTCCCACCTCGTCCACCCCTTCCAGTTCCGCCCCCGCGACGCCCGCGGCCAGAACCGCCGCGTCCCCTTCCCCAACCTCCTCAGCCTCCATCGCCAGAAGCTCCCCCGCCCCTTCCGCCTCTTCCTTCACATCATCTCCTGGCGCATGCCCGCCGTCGTGCTCCCCATCGCCATGCTCGCCATGGCCGCCCACCTCCTCGGCTTCCGCCTCTGGTCGCGCCACGTCGTCGATCCCTGGATGGCCGCGGCCACAGCGAACCCCGGCGCCGCCGCCCCGCCCCCCAGCATGATCCCACTGTTCGCGGCCCAGTTCAGCGGCATCGCCCTGATGGCCGCGGCCTTCCTCGCCCTCACCCCGACCCTCAACCGCGCCCTCGCCCGCCGCTACACCACCGCCCTCCTGCGCCTCGCCCGCTGCCCCTGGTGCTCCTACGACCTCTCCGGATCGCCCGCCGAGGACGGCCTGACCACCTGCCCCGAGTGCGGGGGCATTTGGGAGTGGAAGTAGACGGGCAGAACCGCTAGCAGCCCCCAGTGGCACGATCAGGTCCGCAGCGCCACCCGACGATTTCTTCGACAACCTGTTAGGACACAACCCGTTACGATCCCGATACTAACGATCGGAGATTTGTTTCAAGGCGCGCACGTACCACATCCGCTGAACAGTCTCCCCATACCTCAGCAATGACTTCCTCTACGAACCCCATGTCGCGCGGCGTGGCGGGCCTCGATGCCACCTGAACGAATGGACCGTCGGACTCCGTGAGAAGACGATCCTGCGGTATGAGGCGGACCAATTCGCGCCCGACACCAGACGTCACCATCGCCGGACCAACGCTGAACCAGCAGCCGATCTCGACCGCGCGACGAAGCTGCGCGGGCGTACCGCTGAACCAGTGCAGAACCGGGGTACCTGCATCTGGGTGGTCTGCGAGACAGTTGAGCACTTCGGGGGCCGCCCTTCGGCTGTGTATGGAGAGGATCTTCCCGCCAGCGGCACGGCACGCACGGAGGATCCGCTCGAACACATCCCTTTGCATCCCTGCGTGCTCTTGCAGCGAGGGCCTTCCGTCCAAGCCAACTTCACCGACGTAGCGCGTCTGCGCGAGCAACGCCGACAATCGATCGATGTCCGCGTGCGGCGTGTGCGCCAGTTCCGGATGGATTCCGACGGCTAGGCGGACACGCCGGGCATCCGCGACCAGTTGTCGGATGCCGTCCCATGCGGCCGGCGTCGTGGTCACGCCGAGGACGTACACTCCGCTCCGCGCAACGTCGGCCACCACGGCCGCGGGGTCGGGGTAGAGGTCCAGGTGGCAATGAAAGTCGATCACCGTAGACCTTGGGCTCTCAAGAACGCGCGGACTTCCTTGAGCCCCCGCTCCACCACAGCAGCGTACTTGCCGGGATCGTCGATCCTCTTCGACGACAACGTCTGGCCCATCCACAAGGGCGCGCCATGGGCGCGGACGGCCTCGATGGCGATCTGCATCGAGCGCACGTCGTCGAACAAGGCGTGCTTGCGGTCCTGCCGGCTCAACTGCTCGTATCGGTATTCGGTCTCATCCGCTTGGCCCCACCGATGAAAGGAAGCCCGCCGGATCAGACACGGGACACACCGTCCACAGTGCGTGAAAGCGTTGCGCGCGAATCTCCCGCAACTGGTGGACGACGAAGCCAGCTCTCGGAGCAGCGGTTGACGGCGGCACCGGCGCAGAGCTTCGCCCTTGGTTTCGAACTGGAAGGGATTCTCGATCTTGATTCTGAGCCCCATCGAAGCGACGAGCTCTTGCAGCCCCGTCATGAACACCGGGTGCGTTGTCCGGGTGCTCAAACTCCCCAGACGGTCGGGTGTGAGTGGCGGATTGATGGAGATGAACCCGTTCTCGGGGACGAACAGCGTCGCCGCGTTTCCGTTCCGGTGGGCTTGCAGACACGTCGCCGCGAGCAGTCCGTACGCCAGAAACACCAGCGAACGCGCGCGTTGCGACCGTTCGCCCTCGGCCCACCCGTGGGCGTTGTGGTTCAGTTGAAGGTGATACAGGCCGCTGCCAATGCGCTCAGCAAACTCCGCTTGGTGAGTCTTGTCACCCGCGGCGACCTGGCTGACCGCTAGGAGTTTTCTTCCTCGAGCGGCCAAGTCGATTGCTCCGGCAAGGCTGTCGAGGCCGCCGGAGAGCAGGCACGCGCTGTCCTCGCGAGGTGCGAAGAGCGACTTGGCTTCCGGCGCGGGCTGTCCGCCGTCCAAGAAACTCACCTTCCAGATGTCAGTCGTCAAGAACCGAAGCAATGCGTCGAGATCCACCCGCTTCGAGTTCCAGAACTTCTGGTCCTGGACCGCGACTTCCAATTCGATCTCACGGGTCCACCCGTCTGGGCTCATCGACCGCGGCAGGGATTGATCCGCGGCGTTGACCGCCAACGCGACCGACAGAAGGTCCCATGCCCTCGGGGCCGGTGCCAGCCGGCGGTGGTCGATCTTCTGCAGGATGCCTAGCCCGGTGCTGATGACGCCCGCCTTGAGTGATCGCCCGAACAGCATCACGCACGGCGTGCCACGCGGCACCTCGCTCAAAGAGGGGTGTTTGGGGGGGGCGCACACGAGCTTCACGCGATGTACTCCTCGAACACGCTGATAGCGTCCGCGATCGCCTTGCGCGTGAGGGCAGCGACACGGGATCTGGTCACGCTATGACTCGCAGCAGCCAGTCGCCGGAAGGCCGCCGCGATTCCTTGTCGCAGGTAGGACCGAATCTGGTCAAGGCGCTTGAGGTATACCCGCGCGTTGGCGGCCCGAGCTTTGATGGCCCCGCCCACGTCCAGCACCAGCCGGTGGAAGATGTCGCGTGCAATGAACTCCTGAACTACCACAAGCCTCTGGTCGTCGGTGAGCTGCTGCAGGTCGGCATCCGGGTCTTGCTTAAGCAACTCCGCTAGCGCCTCGCCGATGGCCTCGCGACTTGCCTCCGCGTCTTGGGTGCCGTCGACCGGCCGCACGGCGTCAACAACCGCACGCACCACGTCCGAGACATCTCGGCTCTCGAGCACGGATGGATCAATCGCGGCCTCCCCGCGACTCGTGGCACCGCCGGCCAACCCACTCAACGCGCCGTAGAGCCTCCCGGCCGTCGAGGCAGTCCCGCCGAACCGCGCGGTTGCACTCCCACCTCCGCCGCCCCCCCCCAAGCCACGGTTGAAGTAGTGCCCAACGCCCAACTTCATGCTGTCCTTAGAGCCGCTCGCCGCGAAAACGCCGAAGCTCCGACGCGCCGGACCAAACCGAGCCGGGAGCGCGAGCGCTGGCGCCGGCGGAGCCGCTGGCCCGTCCGCTGCGGGCGCAGCCCCCGCGTCGGCCCCGGTGCCTGGCACCCAGGGCGGCACGAGCGGGACGGATGACGGTGCTCCCTTGCTGGACTGCGACGTGCCCACGAAGGTCTACTTTCCAAGCCTCTCGATGGCTTTCTTGACTGGATTCGCAACCGAGGACGTGCGCCATTTTTCCAACACTGGCTTGGCCCACGCCCGATCGCCGAGAAGCGGGACAATGCTCGCGTCCACCTGAGCGGGGGGACGTTCGGACAGGAAGCTCGCCAGCCTCTCGCCTTGGACTGTGTCGGCCTCGGCGACCTCGATGCAGGCCGTGAGAATATTGGGGGCTCCCCACTCCTGCTCCTGAGCCGCCCGCTGCAGAAGCTGGTCCATGATCAGCGGGAGGTCCGCACGCGGCAAGCCGCGCAACTTCTCGCGAAGCTGCTTCGCCATGTTCGGTTGGGCGAGCAAAGCGTCCAATATCTCCAACGCGTCCGAGGAGAGCCGGTCCTGCGGAGTCACGATCTGGAAATGCTCACGGCTCACGTACAGAACGCCGCGCAGATCAAACCCCGCCAGCATCGGCGGCAGCGCAAGCCACTCCGTGACAAACGGGTCATCCCACGGCGCCTTCAACTTGAGTTCCTTGCCAGCCTTTGTCTTCGCCTCCCACTCCCGGATGAATTTGGCCTCCCCTGTGGCGCTGCTGTTTACGGCGGCGGCCAGCTCGGCGTAAGCGTCCGGGTGGCCGCATCGCTCGAACAAGAGCATCTTCGTCAGCACCCCGTCATCCACGGTCACGCTGTGCCTGCGCGCGATCGCCTTCCGGATGGCCAGCGCGTTCATGAACCGCTTGATTAGCCGCGGATTGCCGCGGACTTTCTTCGCGGTGGTCATGATCGGGGCGAGCCGGTCGACCACCTCCAGCTGCGAGAGCAAGTCGGCCGGGAGGGCCTTGTCCACACCCTTGATGAACGCACGGTCCACCCGAGCGCCCTGCCAGGTTTTCGCGAGCTGGGCGCAGACTCCCTCCCTGATCGCGGTCTTCCGCTCCGGGCTCAGCGAGCTCGCGTCGGCTAGGAGCACCATCATGTATCCGCGAACCTCCTGCGTACCGAGCGGGGGCACGCGGATAGGGACCTGGATCAGCTTGTCGAAGTAGTTCCCGACCAGCTCCTCATCGACGCCCTCGAAGTGCCTGCGCACGGCGTGCTTGATCATCTGGTCGTCGGCGGCGATGACAAACGCGGTTCGCTTCAGGAATAGGAAGAGGCGGATGGCTTCCAGCGTAGAGATGGTGGTCTCCGGCAAACACCTGTCGAGATCGTCAATCAGAACAACAAGCGTCACACCGAGTTCCCCCAGTGTCGCCTGGAAGTCATCCCGGATCGCCTGGATTTCTCTTGGCGTCGTGCGCTCTTCCGCGGGCCGGAGAAGCCCTTCCGCCTCTTCGCGCACTTGCACCGCCAACTCTCCCGCCCGGGACACCGTGTCCTTGTCCGCACCCTTGTTCACCGTGTCCTTCACAAAGGCCACGACATCCCCGACAACCCCGACCGGCGGTACGCCCAGCGCCAGCGACGCCGCTGTGGCCGCCGTCATCCGGGCCAACCGGATCCAATTCAACCGTTTGAGCAGGGCCTTTGCCTTGTCGATCCCCTTCTCGCGTTTCTTGGCCTCGTCCGCCAGCGTCCCGGCGATCACATCCATGAGCGCGCTGCGCGCGTCGTCGTACCCTTGGTATAACCAAGCGTTGAACTCGACAAAGACCACGGATGGATGGCCGCTGCCCTCCTTTGGCTGCGACTTCTCCACGGACCGCCGGATGAGCCGGATCATCGACGACTTGCCGACCCCCCAAGCCCCCGCGACACCCACCGAAACCGGCTCGCCTCCCGCACTCGCGATGATCTCCGCGACGGTGTCCGCCACGCCGGTAAAGTTGAGCGCATCTCGATCGGTGTCATTGTCCGTCCACATGGGTCGCACGCTCCAAGGAACCGGCGGGTGGCACTGTTGTCCCGTCCGTGCCACCGGGGGCTTACCCCCCAGTGCCTACCGCTTCGACCCAGCCTCCGTCCGTTCTTTCCTTCCACCCCGGCTCACGCCCTCCTCTCCTTCCTCGGGCTCGTCAGCTCAAACCCCTGGTTCGCCCCCGCCCGCTTCTGCCGGTACATCCCCATCGCCTGCCGGCTCTCCAGCGGCAGGGCGTTGAACGCGTCCCGCGTCTTCGCGCGGCACGCGGCCACCGCCGCCTTCAGGTCGTCCGGCACGAACGCCGCGTTCAGCATCACCACCGTCTGGTCGAACCCCCCCGCCGGCACCTCCACCGCCACCGCCTCGCCCCGGGCGAACTCGGCGGGGCCGCCGGTCATGATCGCCGTCCGCATCTCGAACGCCGGCGAGGTCGTCGGCAGGTTCTTCAGCCTCGTCAGCACCTCTTCGGCCCGCTTGCCCGCGGCCGGCTTCACCGCCAGGTCGAGGTGGATCTTCTTGACGATCACCGCCCGCCCGTCGCAGATGACCTGGATGTTCTCGTTGTGCGACAGGTCGAGGTAGACATCCACCTCCAGCCCCGCCCCCCGCATCTGCGTGAGCGCGGCCTCAGTGAGCACACGGAACGCCGGGAAGACGGCGGAGCCGGCCATGGGAGCCTCCTCTGACGGGGACATTGTGGTGATTTCGGCGGGGGGTGCAAGGGGGAGGCGGGGACGCAAGTTGGCGGAGGGGAGCCGCGAAGTTGCGGGGGGCGGGGGGAGAGTGGGGTGAGGGCACGGGTTGCCGCCGAAGACGGCGGCGAACCCGTGGCACGGGGGGCACGGGGGGCACGGGGCTCAGCCGCGCCAGACGCGGTAGACCACGCCCGCGGCGAGCACCAGCGCGGGGAGGCCGAAGATCGCCAGGAGTTGCAGCATCCGCTGGAGGCCCTCGGGCATGGCCTTGATGATCGGGGCCGCGCGGGCGGTGGCGCTCTGGGCGATCAGGTCATCCTGCCCCGCCAGCCAGTAGACCGCGGCCTCGAAGAGCTCGGCATTGCCGGGGTTGGCGGCGACGATGCGGCCCTCGACCTGCATGGGCTCGCGCAGGACGGGGTCGGTGAACCAGGAGTTGGAGCCCACCACCACCAGCCGCTGCGGGGCGCCGGAAGCGGGCCCGCCCTCGGCCGCGGGGCGGCGCACCTCGACGGCCGCGGCGAGGACCCACGGGCCGGCGGTGTCGTCGCGTGAGTCCGGCGTCGGCGCGTTGGTGATGCCCGCGTGCTGCGAGATGGGGACCTGGAAGAGCGCGAGCCACTGGGACTCGGCCCAGAGGACCGCGCCGCCCTGCGCGGCCGCGGAGTAGAGCGGGGTGATGGTGATGCCGGGCGGCGCGGGCGAGGCGGGGCGCATGGGGATGGGCCATTCGAGGCGAGTGGGCAGGCCGCGGATGGCGCGGAGGATCGGGTGGTCGCCGGCCTCCGGCTGGAGTCGCTGGAAGGCCTCGACGCGGCGGCCCTCGGGGGTGAGGAACTCGCGGAGGAGGGGGCGGCCGGCGTCAACCTCGAGGCCGAGGGGCGCGAGGAAGGCGGTGGTCGGGTCCTTGTCGCCGTAGCTGGGGGCGTTGGAGGGGAGCACGGAGAGGAGGAGCGGCTTGCCGTCGCGGGCCAGCGACTCGATCGCGCGGGCGAGCTTGGCGAGGCGTTCCTGCCCCGTCTGGCCGGTCGGCCCGCCGGTGAAGCCCGCGGTGTTGAAGACGACGTAGACCACGGGCCGGTTGCCCTGGGGGTCGAGGCGGGTGGTCGGGGGCGGCGTATCGGACTCGGCGACGGGCCAGAGGAGGATGTCCACCCCCCGCATCGCCAGCAACTGCGAGATAGCGTCAAAGAAGGGGAGCCGCTCGACCGCGGCCCGCGTCTGGGCGTGGAGGAGGACCACGATCGGCCGGGCGGGCGCGACGAGGGAGGCGATGGCGGCGCTCAGGAGCTCCTCGGCGACCCGCCCGCGGTCCACGAGCGACGGCCCGGGGGAACCGGGCGGGAGGATGTCGCCGAACTCGACAGCAGTGAGCCCCTTGCCCGCGGGCCCGACGACCAGCACCGCGCTACCGCTGCGCAGGACGGAGGCGATCCTGGGCAGGTCCAGCCTCGGCAGGCGGTCCAGCGCATCCCGCGCAATCCCGGCCTGATCGCGGAGCCGGGCGGCCTCATCGGCGAGGCCCCGGGCCGCATCCGCCGCCCCCCCGGCCGGGGCGGATGGCAGGCCGGCGAACCGTCGCAGGTTGTCGGCGATGGCCGCGAGGCCGGCGTGCACCTCGCCGAAGGCCGGGCGGAGGAGGCCCGCCGCCTGCTCGGTGTCGGGCAGCGGGAGCGGGTCGATCGGCGTGGCGAGAAGCTGGGCGGCCTTGCCGGCGATCTCCCGCAGGGAACGCGCGGAGACGCGGGCCTCGGCCGCCCGCTGCTCGAAGTAGGCCCGGTTCGCGGGGGCGCCGGGGGAGTCCTCGGGGATGGCCTCGCGGATGGCCTGGAGTTTCGGCGAGAGGGCTTCGAGGGCCGCGGCCAGTTGCTCCGCCGTGGCGGCGGCCGCGGAGAGGGTCTCGACCTGCGTCGTCGCGGCGGGGCCCTCGCGCTCGGCGAGGCGGGTGAGGAGGTCCTGGTAGCGGCGGAGGCCCTCGCCGGTGCCGGTGTCGATGATGGTGGCGGAGATATGGGCGCGGGACTCGTCGCCGATGCGTGCGAGGACATCGCGCGTCCGGCGCCAGGCCTCGGGATCGACGGCGGCGCGGTCGGAGAGGGGGCCGGCGACGATGATCTCGTGGGGCTGGGAGACCCGGGCGAGGACGGCGGCGGTGCGCGGCGAGAGGCGGTGCTCGCCGGCGGCGGTGAGGTCCCAGCGGAGCGCGGGCTTCGCGGCGAGGATGTTCAGGACGATGACGGAGATGGTGCCGGCGAGGACAAGGACGAGCGTCATGCCGCCGACCCGCCAGCGGCGTCGCGCGGCGGTGGTCTGGGGCTGGGGTTGGGTGAGGCCGGGGATGCTCATGGCGTGCTCATCTCCATCTCCTCATTTCGAGGGCCACGAAGGTGAGCATGAGGAACCAGGCGGTGGCGGAGAGGAAGAAGACGATGTGGGCGAGGTCGAGCAGGCCCTTGGCGAAGTCGTCGAGGCGCGGGCCGGGGGCGACGGCGGCGAGCGCCCGGGCGAGGCCCGGGGGGATGGGGACCAGGCCGCCGCCGATCACGCGCTCGCTGGTGGCGACGCGGTAGAGCACAAGAAGAAGGAAGGTGGAGACGAAGGCGAGCGTCTGGTTGGAGGTGAGCGAGGAGAGGAGCATGCCGAAGGCGAGGTAGAAGGCGCCCAGGAGGACCAGGCCGAGGTAGCCGCAGACCATGGGGCCCAGGTCCGGGCGCGGGTCGGAGACGGCCAGCAGGATCAGCGGATAGAGGAGCGTGGGGGCGAACATCGCCTTGAGGAAGAGCACGCCGCCGAGGAACTTGCCGGCTGTCACCGAGACATCGCCGACGGGTGAGGTCATGAGGGCCTCGTAGGTGCCGGAGCGGAACTCCTCGGAGAGCAGTCGCATGGAGACGGCGGGGGCGAGGGCCATGAGGAAGAACTGGGACCACCCCAGGACATCGCGCATGGTGGCGGTGCCCCCGGGGACCAGCACGTTGGCGAAGACCACGCCGGTGAGGAAGAGGTAGAGCGCAACCGTGAGCCAGCCCACCGGGACGCGGAAGAACGAGCGGAACTCGCGGAATGCGATCGTCCAGGCGCCCCTCACGCGGCGGCCCCCGTGGGGCGGGCGCCGGCGGCGGCGGCGGGGGGGGGCGGGGCGCCGTCGGCGGACTCGATGAGCTGGAGGAAGACGCGCTCGAGGCTGGGGGCCTCGCGCGTCAGCTCGCGGATGGGCATGCCCTCGCTCGTCAGCGCGGCGGCGATCGCGGCCCGCAGGTCCTGCCCCGAGCGGCCGAAGAGGCGGATGCGGGTCCAGCCCTCGGCGCTGCCGATGACCTCGGTCCGCTCCACGCCGGCGACGGCGGCCGCGGCCTTGGAGACCCTGTCGGCGGGCCCGCGCGCCTCGACCACGTACGGCGAGGCCTCGCGGAGTGAGCCGATGAGGTCGCGCGGCTTCGCATCCACGCGCACGGTCCCGCCAGCCATGATGATGACGCGGTCGCAGGTCTGCTCGACCTCGGGGAGGATGTGCGAGCTGACGAGGACGGCCTTGTCGGCCGCGAGCGCGCGGATGAGCGCCCGGGCCTCGCGGATCTGCCGCGGGTCCAGGGCGCTGGTGGGCTCGTCGAGCACGAGCGCGGGCGGGTCGTGGAGGATGGCCGCGGCCAGGCCGACGCGCTGGCGGAAGCCGCGGCTGAGCTGGCCGACGCGGCGGCGGCGGACGGCGGCGAGGTCGCAGCGGGTGAGGGACCGCTCGACGGCCCCGCGCCGGTCACCCCGTTTCATGGAAAACAGCCTCGCCCGATAATCAAGGTACCCCTCGACGGACATCTCGGCGTAGGCGGGGGCGGCCTCGGGCAGGTAGCCAACGCGGGCGCGGGCGGACTCGCCGGCGCGGAGGGTGTCGAAGCCTTCAACGGCTACCGAGCCGGTATCCGGGGGGAGGAAGCCGGTGATCATGCGGATAGTGGTGGTTTTCCCGGCCCCGTTGGCCCCCAGGAGGCCGACGACCTCCCCCCGGGCCACGTCGAAACTGACGCGGGAGACCGCGTTCACCCGACCAAAGGACTTTGAAACGCTTCGCACCTGGATCATGCCGCCACAGTAGCGATATCGGCCGAACCGATGTCAAGAAGGGCAAGTTGCGGCCCCGCGGGCCCGGGTGGACGCGGGCAAGCCGCCGCGGGCCCCCACGGAGGTCGTAGACTTGGGCCCGATGGAGCGAAAGCCGCTCGCCAGCGAAGGACCTCCCGCCCACATGGGCAGCGCCCGACCGAAGCTGTGGATCGTTGGCGGCCAGGACCTCTCCACGGCCGAACTCCAGGCCCGTCTCTCGGGCCTTTTTGACATCACGGTCGTTCCCCCCGGGCGCCTGCTGAGCTCGGCGCCCAAGACCGACGTCCACTTCGTCCTCACCCCGCCGGGTGCGATCCCGCGCCCGGAGCGGTCGCCCGGGGAGGAGGCGATCGCGGGGCTGCTGGACGCGATGGGTCAGGGCGCGTGCGTGGCGGACGGCGAGGGCCAGGTGCTGTGGTCCAACGGCCGGTTCCGGGCGTTCGACGAGGCGACGCGGCAGCGGATCGCGGCGGCCTGCCGGGAGGCGTGGCGCTCGTTCTCGCAGAAGGTCGCATCGCCCGCGGACAAGACGCGCCGCTTCGAGCTGCCGATCCCGGAGGACCAGCGGTCGCTGGAGGTGACGGTCTCGCCGGTGGTGGGGTCGGAGGCGGTGGCCGCGATCATCCGGGACGTGACCAGCGAGAAGCGGCTGCGGCAGAAGTTCGACGCGGTGGACCGCGCGGGCGGGCAGCTGGTGAGCTTCGAGGCCGAGGCGGTCCGGCGGATGAACGTGGTGGAGCGGCTGCGGCTGCTGGAGACGCGGATCGTCCAGTACTGCCGCGAGCTCCTGCGGTTCGACCACTTCAATATCCGGCTGGTGGATGAGCGGACGGGGCGGCTGGAGATCGTGATGTCCACCGGCCTCCCCCAGGAGGCCAACGAGCTGGAGATCCTGTCCCTCCCGGAGGGGCACGGGATCAGCGGGTACGTGGCGTGCACAGCGCGGAGCTACATCTGCTACGACACGGAGAAGGACCCGCGGTTCCTGCCGGGCCTGGCCGGGGCGCGCTCGAGCCTCACCGTCCCCCTGAAACTGCACGACAAGGTGATCGGGGTCTTCAACATCGAGAGCCAGTCGGTGGGGGCGTTCTCGGAGGACGACCGGCAGTTCGCGGAAATTTTCGCGCGCTACATCGCGATGGCGCTGCACATGCTCAACCTGCTGGTGGTGGAGCGGACGGCGACGAACCTGGCGATCTCCGGGCGGGTGGAGGGGGAGCTCTCCGAGCCCCTGGGCGACATTCTGGCGGAGGCGGAGTGGCTGAAGGACGTGGCCGAGCGCGACCCGGAGGCGGCGCGGCACATCGAGCGGATCCGCTCGGATGTGGACGCGATCCGGCGGCGGGTGAAGAACGTCGCGACCGGGCCCCAGACGCTCCTGGGCGTGGAGGGTGCGCTCGCCGAGCGGCGGCGCGACCCGGCCCTCGACGGCCGGACGATCCTGGTGGCGGACGATGAGCCGAGCATCCGGCGGATCATCCACGACGTGCTGCACAACCGCGGGGCCGCGGTGATCACCTGCGAGAACGGCGCGGAGGCGATCGTCATCCTGGAGGAGTCGGCGTCGGGCAAGCGCCCCCGGATCGACGCGGTCATCAGCGACATCCGGATGCCGGACCGCAACGGCTACGAGGTGTACGCCGCGGCCCGCAAGTGCTGCCCGGGGCTGCCGGTGATCCTGATGACGGGGTTCGGCTACGACCCGCACCACTCGATCGTGCGGGCGTCGCAGGAGGGGCTGCAGAGCGTGCTGTTCAAGCCGTTCCCCGTGGAGCGGCTGGTGGATGAGGTGAGGAAGGCCATCGTGGCCGCGTCGCCGGCGAGCCCGTGATCCCGGACGAGCGGCGAGCGCGAGCGACCCGTCGTTACCGAATGCGAGTCGCGCACGGTTGACCGGCCAGTCATTGGCGGCCAGTCATTTGGCGCGTGGGTGGTGCGGTTGTCGGTGGGTTTCTGGCGATGTCTGGGCGTGTGGTCGGCGGTGGCGACGGGGCGCTGGCGATCGCCGCTCGTCCCGGAAGGGGGTTGCCGACGTGCCGCTGTTGCAGGGGGTGCAGAGCGCTTCGTCCGCCCTTGCTTGCGCGGCGCGGTTCCGCCGGTCCGAGAGGGGTGAGCGTGAACGGGACCGGCCCGGGTAGGGCCCGGGTCAGGGGCTCGCCGACGCGGGCGGCCAGTGGAGGACGGTCGGGGGAGGGCCCTTGCGGTAGCGCTGCTTGAAGCGCTGGCGCGGCCGGCCCGAGTTTGCGCCGGGGGCGCGGGTCGCGAGCGCGCCGGGAGCGCGGGAGACCGGCGCGAGGGCGGCAGGGCAGATCGGGTCCGCCCAGACCCGCCGGACCCGGTTGTTCTCCATCATGAACGGGATGCCGCACTCGGGGCAGCTGGTGGTCTCGTCCTCCAGGCCGCCCAGGTCGTAGTCGCACGCGGGGCAGAGGGGGAGGCGGCTGTTGGCAGGGAGGCAGGCGATGTAGAGCCCGACCAGCGTGACCAGCGCGATGTAGGGGTAGAGGATGGACTGGAACACGGGCAGATAGATGCGCCCCTCGCTCCAGAGGCTGAGAAGGTAGTGGAGCCAGGCGACCGCGAGCAGGAGGGCGAGTCCGGCGGCCACGACGGCGAAGGACCCCCACTGGCGGCGCCAGCGCGCCGCGAGCCACCAGACGAGGACGGCGTAGAGGGCGAAGACAAACATCCTGGTTGGGGATGATAGGGGTTGGGCCGGCGCGGCCCCGGCCGGCCTGCCGGGTGTAACGCGGCGACCATGAGGACCGTTTCACGGCGCCCGGCGATGCGAGGGCCGAAAAAAACCGGCCCCACAGGGGGGCCGGCTTCTCGGTTGAGTGCAGGGACCAGAGACGTGAAATCAACGGGTGCGGCGGCGGCGGATGACGCCGATGGCACCGACGCCGGCGAGGCCGCTCAGCCCGGCCCAGGCCGCGGGCGGCAGCGGGATCACGACGCCATCGCCGATCCATCCGCTGTCCTCGCCGTTCTGGCCGAGGCGCTGGACGTGCGCGGCGGCGTGGTAGCTGCCGCTGCCGCCGCCCGGCTCGCTCAGTTCGGCGAAGTAGCTCTCGAGCAGGCCGGCGCCGGTCAGGTCGAAGACCGCGACGTCGGTCCCGTTGAATGCGTGACTGTCGAACGTGAGCTTGAAGTCGAAGTAGCCGTCGCCGTCGGCCTTGAAGTTGGCGTCGGAAAGGGGGTTGCCGGCCTTCTGGAAGATCGCGCCCGACAGACCGGGCGAGCTGAGACCACCGTTGAAGCCCACCCCAACGGAGGTCGGCAGGATCGGCTGAACGATGTTGAAGTAGAAGGCCCCCACCGACTCGATGCCGGTGAGCGAGTTGGCGATCGTCATGCGGACGGTGTTCGCGCCGTTCTGGGCGAACGTGACGGTCATCCACGGGCCCGATCCCGCGGGCGCCTGCGCACCGCTGAACTCGTAGTTCAGCTGGTAGACGACATCGGCCTGGGCGGCGCCGCAGGCCATCACCAAACAACCGACAGAGGCAAGAACGCTGCTCCTCACTGTGCACCTCTCTCTAAAACAAATCCTCGGCTCTCGTGCCACCGGCGGACCGCCGGCGTGTGTGGGCCAAGCATATATCGGTGCAAAGGAAATACAAGCGTTCTTGATACCGCCATCGCAGTTTTTCCGCGCCGGCCGGAGTTTGCCCAATGTGACGCGCGGTCGCCGCTCGCGTCGCGCGCCGACCCGATCTTCTCGCGGCGGCGCGCCGGCCGAGCACGGGCGCGGTGAACTGACGTCGAAGGGCGCGCCGGCGCGGGCGCGATAACAGCGGGAGTGGTCCGGATGCTCGTCGGTGTCGCCGCCCGGTCAGTTCGCCTGGCGGCGGCGGACGAAGGCCAGGAGGCCGACCGCGGCAAGGCCGCTGAGGCCGGCCCACGCGGCGGGGGGGAGCGGCATCACAACGCCGTCCATGCTGACGAAGGACTCGCCGCCCGGGCCGCCGCCGACGGGCCGGACGAACATCCCGACCCGCAGGTCGCCGGAGCCGAGAGCGGCCAGGACATCGGCGAACGTCGAGTTGTTGATGAGGGTGAAGCGGACCTCGAGGAAGTCGCGCCCGGACTCGATGCCGGCCGCGGGGGATGCGCCCAGATCGGCCGCGAAGGCCCGCGTGGCGTTGAAGACGGGGTTCATCGTCCCGCCGCCCGGGAGGTTGCCGGGGGAATCGACGAACAGCGTGCCCTGCTGGATGAGGTTCGAAACACCGAGGAAAGCGCCATCCTGGAAGTAGACATCGCTGATGGAGCTCTCGCCCCTCGCGCCGTTGGTGAAGCGGAAGCTCACCACCGACTGCGAGACCTCATCCATCACGCAGGAGTACTGGACTCTCGCGGCCGAGCCGTTCCCGGCGACCGGGGCGAAGGAGATTTCTACCGGCGCGCCGATGGCCGCGCCGCAGCACGCGACGACAGCACCAGCGCTATGAAAAATCGAACTGGACAACAACCTCTCCTTCTCGACACGTGCACCGACATCCGCACCGAGGGCGAGGACCGCTCGCGGCCGGGGTGATGAGAATACCGGACCCCCTACGAATTGCAAGCGTGGTTACCCATCTTGTGGACAACTTTCCATCGGGACTACAGCTCGGGGGCAAACCCGCGGCGGAGGGTGTTCTCGCACGAGGCGCGGGGCTCCACGAACTGGAGCAGATAGTCGGCCCCTCCGGCCTTCGAGCCCACGCCGGACATGCCGAACCCGCCGAACGGCTGCCGTCCGACCAGGGCGCCCGTGATGCCGCGGTTGAGGTAGAGGTTCCCGACCCGGAAGTGGCGGCGGGCGAGGTCCAGGTGCGACGGCTTGCGGCTGAAGACGCCCCCGGTGAGCTTGTAAGCCGAGGAATTGGCCGTAGTTAGAGCGTCCTCGAAGGTGCGGGCATGCAGGATCGCGACCACGGGGCCGAAGATCTCCTCGGTGGCGATGGCGTGCCCGGGCCGCGCCCGGGAGAAGATGTGCGGGCCGACGTACACCCGCCCGGTCCGCTGCTCCAGTCCCTCGGGGACCGGCATGGCGAGCTCCAATCGGGCCTCCTGCTCGCCCGCCTCGGTGTACCGGCGGATGCGGTCGGCGGCCTCTTGATCGATTATCGGACCTATGTCGGTCCCAGGTAGCGCCGGGTCGCCCAGGACCAAGGCGCGGGTGGCCTCGACAAAGCGGTGGGTGAAGGTGCCGATCGCCGGGCCGGTCTCGCCGGCGGGGTCGACCACGATCACGCGGGAGCAGGCGGAGCACTTCTGCCCCTGGAACCCGAAGGCCGACTGCCGGACGCCCAGGACCGCCTCATCGAAATCGGCCGAGGTGTCCACGATGATCGCGTTCTTCCCGCCCATCTCGCAGATCACCCGCTTGACGTGCCCCTGATCCTCCCCGGTGATGCCCGCGGCCTTGATGATGTCGAGGCCGACGGCCTTGGAGCCGGTGAAGGCGATGAGGGCGGTGCGCGGGTCGCGGACGAGGGATGCGCCCGTGGTCTCGCCCTGCCCGGGGCAGAAGTGCAGGACATCGGAGGCGAGGGCAGGCGGGACGCCCGCCCCACCGATGGCCTCGGCGATCAGGTCGAAGAAGACCCGGGCGATGCCGGGCGTCTGCTCGGCGGGCTTGAGGATGACGGTGTTCCCGGTGACCAGCGCGGCGGTGGTCATCCCGACCATGATCGCCAGCGGGAAGTTCCACGGGCTGATGACCGCGGCGACGCCGCGGGGCTGGTACCACTGCTCGTCGAGCTCGCCGATGAAGCGGCCGAGGCGGCGGGGCTCGAAGAGCGGCACGGCTTGACGGGCGTAGAACTCGCAGAAGTCGATCGCCTCGCAGACGTCGGCGTCGGCCTCACGCCAGGTCTTGCCGGCCTCCTTGATCATCACGCCGGCGAGGCCATCCCGCTGGACCCGCATCAAGGCCGCGGCCTTGACCAGGACGGCCGCCCGCTGGCGGGGGTCGGCGTCGCGCCAGGCGGGAAAGGCCGCGGAGGCCCTGGACACCATCTCGCGGGCGTGGTCGGGGGTGCGGTCGTTGGCGACTCGCGGGACTGTCGCTCCGGCGATGGCCTTCGCGAAGGCCTGGCGGGCGCGGGCGTCGGCGAAATCGCGGAGGGGCTCGTTGAAGAAGGGGCGGCCGTCGCCGACGCCGGGAACAGCCACCGAGAGCGCATGCCGCTCCGGCGCGATGGTGACCAGGTCGGGCTTGGCGCCCGCCTCGCGCGATCGCTGCTCCCCCACCGAGGCCGGCGAGCGGAGCAGGGCCGCGGGGTCGGCGTTGTCCATGAACCCCGCCTTCAGCCAGCTCTCGTTGCTGGTGTTCTCCAGCAGCCGGCGGACGAGGTAGGCCATCCCCGGGATCATCTCCCCGACCGGCACGTACTCGCGGATGCGCAGGCCCATCTCAGCGCCCGCGTGCTTGAGCTGGTCCGCCATCCCGTGCAGCATCTGCAGTTCGATGGCGCTGCGCGGCAGCCCGCGCGATTCCAGGTGCGCCAGGGCGGCGGCGATGGACCGGGCGTTGTGCGAGCCCAGGGCGAGCTTGATCCCGCCATCGCCCGCGGCCCGCGGGCACGCGTCCAGCAGGATGCGGGCCATCTCCTCGAAACACGCGTCCGTCTGCCACTTCTCGCCCCAGACCGGGCAGGGCCAGCCCATCTGCTCGGCGTGGATGGTCTCGAAGTCCCAGTAGGCGCCCTTGACCAGCCGGACGCTGACGGGCCTGCCGCGCTGGCGGGCCCACTGGGCGAGGCGCCGGGCATCCTGCGGCCCGCTCTTGAGGTACGCCTGCATGGCGAGGCCGCCGTCGAAATCCACCGCCTCGCAGCAGCGCTGGAACAGCTCGATCGTCAGGTCCTTGAGGGCGAACTGCTCCATGTCGAAGTTGACGAAGACCCCCTTGGCCCGCGCGGCCTCCAGGATCGGCACCAGACGCACCATCAGGGCGCGGATGGACCCGTCCGTGTCGATCGGATCGGTGCGGGCCGAGAGCGACGAGATCTTGATCGAGACGTTCACCCGCGGCACGGGCCCAAGGTGGTCCCGCTCCAGCCGCTCGTTCGCGGGCCAGGATGCCACCTGCGACGGCAGGTTGTTGACCAGGTCGAGGTACTTCCGCTGGTACTCATCCGCCTCCGCCTCCGACACGCACGCCTCGCCCAGCAGGTCCACCGAAAAGGCGATCCCCTCCTGCCACAGCGTGTGGAGCCCGGCGAGGGCGCTGGCCGCGTCGGTGCCGGCGATGAACTTCTCCGCCATCCCGCGGATCTGCTTCGAGACCGCCCCCGCGGCCAGACCCTTGGCCAGCCCCCCCACTCTCAGGCCGAGGTCGAGGCCGGGCGGGAGCTTGACCCCCGGCTGCGTGAGATAGTCCACGAGGTGCTCGTGGATGGTCTCCGGTGTCTTGAGCATCGGGAAGGCATCCACGAAGCGGAAGAGCTGGACCTTGAACGCCGGGTCCCGCATCGACCACTCCATCAGCTTGTCGGAGTAGAAGCGGGCGGAGAGGACGCCCGCCATGTGCGAGCGGGCCCGATCCAGCAGCTCGCGCCCGATCTGGTGGATGCGCGGCTCGAGCGCGGCATCGCCGTCGCCGGGGGGCGCGGCGGGCGTGTGGCTGACCTCTGGAGAGGCGGCCCGCGGGGGCTTGCTGCGGCGGAACAGTGCCATGGTCGTGTCTCGGCAAGGCGGGACGGCGTTTCGGTGGCGAGTATAGGAATCGGCCCGCTATTCCCGTCGCGGCGAGCACGCGAGCGCACGCCCGCCGCGGGCGTCGCCCACCCCGCCCGGCCCCTACGCTTCCCCCTTATG
>JBBDXI010000070.1:0-65243 GCA_040902425.1 Phycisphaerales bacterium | reverse complement strand
CCTTCGACGGCGTGCACCGCGGGCACGCCGCGATCGTCGCCCGCGCTCGCGCGCTGGCCCGGGAACGGTCGGCCCGGGTGATCGCCCTGGCGTTCGACCCGCACCCCGCATCGGTCCTGCGGCCGGGAACCGAGCCGGCGCGCCTGACCACCTTCGCCCAGCGCGAGCGCCTGCTCAAGGCCGCCGGGGCCGACGAGGTCATCCGGCTGACGCCGGAGCCGCGACTGCTGGGGATGTCGCCCGAGGAGTTCGTGCGCGATGTGCTGGGCCCCCTGCGCCCGGTTGCGGTGGTCGAGGGGCCGGACTTCCGCTTCGGGAAGGGGCGGGCGGGGGACCTGTGCACGCTGGCGGCCCTCGGGCGGGCCGCGGGCTTCGACGTGCACACCGTCGAGCCGGTGGAGGTCGCCCTCAGCGACCACACGGTGGCCCCCGCGTCGAGCACGCTGGTGCGGTGGATGCTCTCGCATGGCCGGGTGACCGACGCGGCGCGCCTGCTCGGACGCGCGTACGAGCTCGAGGGCGAGGTCGTGCGGGGCGACCAGCGGGGACGGGAACTGGGCTTCCTGACCGCGAACCTGCGGACCGAGTGCATGGTCCCGGCGGATGGGATCTACGCGGGCATGGGCGCCCTCCCGGATGGACGGGCGTTCCCCGCGGCGATCAGCGTGGGGACGAAGCCGACCTTCGGTGAGCACGCCCGTGCGGTCGAGGCCCATCTGATCCTCGGCCCGGGGCGCGGGCACCCCGGCTCACCCGCCCCCCTGAGCGCCGGAGTGCCCGGGTACGGCTGGACGCTCCGCCTCTCGTTCACGGCGTGGCTCCGCGACCAGGCCCGCTTCGACTCGGCGCCGGAGCTCGTCGATCAGATCGCCCGCGACTGCGAGCGTGCCGCCGCCCTCTCACCACCCACCCCAGAGTTGCTCGCATGCCCGTGAACGCCGACGCCAGCAAGGCCTCCGCCGCTCCCGCGCCCGGCGCGTGGTCATCCACGACCGACCTGCCCGCCTTGGCGGCATGGCTCAGGTCGCGCCGGCGGGTCGTGATCGTCACGCACGTCAAGCCCGACGGCGATGCGATCGGCTCGACCATGGCCGTGACGCGGGCGCTGAACCTCCTGCGCCCGGGACTGGCGACGCCCTGGTACTTCGGGCCGCTGCCGGACTGGTTCCCCGACGTCGCGGCGGCCACCCCCCACCGCATCATCACCGAGCAGGACCGCGCCGAGCACGACCACGCCGAGGAACCCGACGGCGTCCTGATCCTCGACACCGGCTCGTGGATGCAGCTCCACGACATCCGCGAGTGGCTGCTGAAGCGCACGGAAATGGCCGCGGTGCTCGACCACCACCGCCAGGGCCACGCCGATGTGGCCCCCCGCCGCGTGATCATGCCTGAGGTTGCCGCCGTCTGCCAGCCCGCGGCCGAGCTGTGCCGCCTGCTCCTGGGCACCCCGAGGGTGGGCGGGCTGCCGGCCGAGATCGCCGAGCCGCTCTACCTGGGTCTCGCCACCGACACGGGCTGGTTCCAGCACTCCAACACCTCGCCCGCCCTGCTGCGGATGGCGGCCGATCTGCTGGAGGCCGGCGTCAACCACGCCCGCCTGTACGAGCTGACGGAACAGCGCGACCGCCCCGCGCGCCTGCGGCTCATGGCCCGCGCACTGGCCTCCCTGGAACTCCTGGAGCGCGACACCGTGGCCTTGATGACCCTGAAGCAGAGCGACTTCCACGACAGCCGCGCCGCCCCGCAGGATTCCGGGGGGTTCGTCCAGCTCGGGCTCACCGTGGCCAGCGTGCAGGTGTGCATCCTGCTCACCGAGTCGTTCGTCCACGACGCCAGCCCCATCACCAAGGTGAGCCTGCGCAGCAAAAGCGGGCCGGACGCCCCGGATGTCAACGCCATCGCCGGTCGGCTCGGCGGCGGCGGCCACATCCGCGCCGCGGGCGCCAAGGTCTCGGCGGACCTCGCGACCACGCGCGCGAGAGTGATCGAGGCGGTCCTGGCAGAAAGGGCCGCGGCCTCAGGCGGGCGGGCGCGATGAGAGAGGACCGGCCGCGAGCGCAGCGCGAGGGGCGCCCCGGGCCGCGCCCGGCCGGCGCGGGGGGCGCGGGCGGCGGGGGGGGCGGCGGCGGCCCACTGCGCCGGTTCGCCAAGCCCCCCCTTCGCGTGTTCACGACCACCCTCTGGGAATACCCCAGCCAGCACTACGACCTCGATGTGAACGGCCGCCGCAGTTCCATGCAGGGCAGCAAGGACTACGCCGGGGCCACGCCAAGCTGGGTCATCTGGCAGTTGCTCACCCGTTACACCCGCGAGGGCGACCTGATTGTCGACCCGATGGCCGGCAGCGGCACGACGCTGGATGTCGCCCGCGACCTCAAGCGCCGGGCGCTCGGCTACGACCTCACCCCCAGCCGAGAGGACATCTTCCGGGCCGACGCCCGCACGCTCCCCGTCGAGGATGGCAAGGCCGACTTCGTCTTCATCGACCCCCCCTACTCGACGCACATCAAGTACTCCGACGACCCGCGGGACATCGGCCGCCTCGACGCCGGGGGAGGCGAGGACGGGGGGCGCGGCTACTACGAAGCGATGGACCGCGTCATCGCCGAGTGCCACCGAATCCTGAAGAACCGCCGCTACATGGCCCTCTACGTCAGCGACTCGTGGCGGAAGCGCAAGGGCGGCGACCCGGGGAGCGGGGCCGGGGTGTTCATGCCCATCGGCTTCGAGCTCTTCGCCCTGCTGCGGGCGCGCTTCAAGCCCATCGATATCATCGCCGTGGTCCGCCAGAACCAGAAACTGGAGCGCGGCAACTGGCGGAAGGCCGCCGAAGAAGGCAACTTCTTCCTGCGCGGGTTCAACTACCTGTTCATCGTGAAGAAGGAAGAACTGTTCATCGTGAAGAAGGGCGAATCGGGCCCGACAGCCTGAAAGGCGGACTGGTGGTCCGACAGCCTGAAAGGCTGACAGTGAGTAGCCGGGGGTCAAGCGAGGCGCAGCCGAGCGCGACCCCCGGAGCCCGCCCACAATCGGCGCGCACCCGAAGGGGTGCGAGTAGCCCGTGCATTCCGACCAGCCTCACGACACGGCGCTCGCCCCCGCCCCCGCCACCCGCTCCGCGATCGCCCGCCCGATCGCCAGCGACGCCGTCGCCCCCGGCGATGGCGCATTCAGCACGTGCACACTCCCCTCCAGATACTCAATCCGGAAGTCATCCACCAGCCGCCCCTCATCATCCACCGCCTGTGCCCGCACCCCCGACCCCGCCGGAACCAGGTCCCCCTCCCGCACCTCCGGGATCAGCTTCCGCAGATCCGCCGCCAGCCGTGCCCGCGACAGCGACCGCCGCACCTCCATGATCCCCACCCGCCAGAAGCGCCGCCCCATCTTCCACACCGCCGGGTCGATCGCCAGCCGCGCCGCCTCGCTGAGCGAAACCCGCCCCCACGAATACCCGTGCCGCGCCAGCGCCAGCACCGCGTTCGGTCCCGCCTCGATCGTCCCATCGACGCGCCGCGTGAAGTGCACGCCCAGAAACGGCAGCTCCGGGTTCGGCACCGGATAGATCAGGTGCCTCACCAGGAACCGCCGGTCCGGCCGCAGCTCGTGGTACTCCCCGCGGAACGGCACGATCCGGACCGGTGATCGGACCCCGAAGAGGCGGGCGATGCGGTCGCTGTACACGCCGGCGCAGTTCACCGCCGCCGTGCACCGGACCTCCCCCGCGTCCGTGCCGAGCACCCACTGGCCCCCGACACGCCGCGCACGGCGAACGCCGGCCCCGGTGCGGACCTCGCCCCCGGCAGTCGCAATCTCCCCCACCATCGCCCGCGCCACCGCCGGATAGTCCGCGATCCCCGTCGCCCCGATGAGCAGCCCGGCCACCCCCGCGCAGTGCGGCTCCCGCTCCCGGATCTCCCCCGCCCCCAGCCGCCGGATCCCCTCGATGCCGTTGGCGGCCCCCCGCCGCTCCAGCTCATCCAGCTTCGGAACCTCCGCCGCCTCCGTCGCCACCACCAGCTTCCCGCACCGCTCGTGCCGCACCCCGTGCCGCGCGCAGAACTCGAACATCTCCTCCCGCCCCGCCGCGCACAGCGTCGCCTTCAACGACCCCGGCTTGTAGTACAGCCCCGCGTGGATCACGCCGCTGTTGTGCCCGCTCTGGTGCGCCGCCACCTCCGGCTCCGCCTCCAGCACCACCAGCCGCCGCGGCCGGTCGGGTCGCGCGAGCAGACCGAGGGCGGTCCCCAGCCCCACCAGGCCGCCGCCGATGACCGCGATGTCGTAGGGCTGATTCACGCCGGCTCCTTGCCATGCCCCTCCCCCGCCGCTCTGGGCGGGGGAGGTGGCCGAGCGAAGCAAGGCCGGAGGGGGCCTTCTCCTCCGCGCGCACGCACCCCACAGTATCGGCCGCCGCTACCCTTGGCCGCATGCCCCCGCCGCCCCAACCGCCAACAACCTATTCCTGGCGACTCCTCCGCGCCGGCCGCTTCAAGCTCGACGGCGGTTCCATGTTCGGCCTCGTCCCCCGCGCCGTCTGGAGCCGCGCCGTCACCCCCGACGACCGCGGCCGGATCGCCGTCCAGCACAACTGCCTGCTGCTGGAGCGGGCGGGGCCCGAGCCCGCAGCGCCCGCGGCCGGGCAGCCCCCGCCGCACTCCCCGAAACTCGTCCTCATCGAAACCGGCACCGGCGACAAGCTCGACCCCAAGAGCCGCGACATCTTCGAGCTCGAAGACCGCTCCATCCTCACCGCCCTGCACGAGGCCGACTGCAAGCCGCAGGACATCGGCGCCGCCATCGTCACGCACCTCCACTTCGACCACGCCGGCGGCCTCACCCGCCTCGCCCGCCCCGGCGAGAAGCCCGACTGGGTCGGCCCCAGCTGCGCAGGAACACCCCACGGCGTCAAACTCACCTTCCCGAGCGCCACCATCCACACCCAGGAGCGCGAGTGGGCCGACGCCCTCGCCAACCGCTCCGTCATGACCCGCACCTACTTCCGCGACCACCTCGAGCCCCTCGCCGGCCAGATCCGCAAGGTCGATTCCCCCCGCCCCTTCCCCACCGGCTACACGCCCGACCGCGACGAACTCCCTCTCCTCTCCCTCGAGCAGCGCGAGACCGAGGTCCTCCCCGGCATCTCCGTCTTCCTCGCCCCCGGCCACACCTGGGGACAGCAGGCCGTCAAGTTCACCGACACCCGCGGCCGCACCGTCGTCTTCGTCCCCGATGTCATGCCCACCGTCGCCCACCTCGGCGCCGCCTACAGCCTCGGCTACGACGTCGAGCCCTACACGAGCATGGTCACCCGCCGCTGGTTCCTCGACGCCGCGGCCGCGGGCGACTGGCTCCTCGCCCTCGACCACGAGCCCGGCCACCCCCTCCAGCGGGCGAGACGGAACGACAAGGGCTGGTACGACCTCGTCCGCGCTGAAGACGCCTGACCCCGCCTGAACGCCGCGGGCGCGGTTCCCTATGATCGGCATGTCCCGCGCAAGGAGCGCCGTTTGAGTCAAGCCGCCATCCCCGGAGATGACAGGCCGGCCGCGCCGGCGCCGCCGTCTGCGCCCGGGGCCGGTCCGCGGCCTGTGGCGGGGCAGAAGCCGAAGCGCTCGATGATCGACCGCCTCGACGCCTACGGCAGCCGGCTGGCCGCCCGCAACAACTTCTGGCACCGGGTCGCGTCCCTCTTCTGGCTCCCCTACGCCTTCAAGAGCGGCATCCGCATGAAGCGCCTCGGCGCTGACACCTTCTCCGCCGTCCTCCCCTTCCGCCGCTTCAACCGCAACTGGTACAACGCCATGGCCGGCGCCGCCCTCCTGGCCAACTCCGAGGTCGCCGGCGGCATGTACGTCTTCGGCGTCTGCGGCGGCGACTACACGGTGGTCTGCAAGCACCTGGAGTACAAGTTCCTCCGCCCCTGCCTCGGCCCCGCCCTCTACCGCATCCAGCCGCGGGAGGATGTCGAGGCCCTCAAGGCCGCCGGCGGCGAGTTCAACGTCACCCTCGAGCTCGACATCGTCCAGCAGATCGGCAAGGGCAAGAAGACCGGCCGCGAGCGGCGCGTCGGCAAGTGCGTGGCGATCTTCCACGTCACGCCCAAGCTGCACCAGAAGAAAAAGGGCCGGTCGATCCGGCCCTGATTCCCCCTCGGCTTGTCCTCGCGTCGGGTGCCACTGCTCGCGGCGTCCTCGCCGCGCAGCAGTGCTCCCGCTCCACCAGACTTTCTACTGCCAGTGCCCCGGCACCCACACGTACCCGCCATCCACCCGGTCCCAGTGCCCGCGCACCCACGTCGCGCCGGAGCCCGAGGGGCGCATCCAGCGGCCGGGCGTCCATTCCCAGCGGCCGTTGCGCCACTCGTACGAGCCCTCGACCCAGACGTAGTCCGGGCCGGGGTTCGGTGCGATAAACTCGTTCGGCGGCGGGGGCGGCGGCGACGGCTGCACCACCACGATCTCGCGGGTCACGGTCGCCGGCGGCGTGGTCACGATGACCTCGCGCGTCGGCGCGGGCTGCTGGTGAACGATCACCTCCCGTGCCGGCGCCGGCTGGACCACCACCTCCCGCGTCGGCCGTTCCACCACGACCGTGCGTCTGTTACAACCGCTCAACGTCGAGCCCGCGACCGCCACCACCACCAGGCATCCTGCTGTCCAAGCTCTCATTGTGTGCCCCTCCATGAACGCGCCACCACTCCGAACCACTCCGTGCTCCACACGGGTTAGTACGCCCAATCCCTGCGCCCCCGGTGAATCACAACTGAGTTTGCCCTCATAAGCCACCGCGCCCCGGCCCCTCCCGCGCCCCACCGGGTGGAGCCACCGCGCGATCTGGAAGACCGTTGCTCCCGGATGCGGCGGCAACCCACCCACCACGACAGCCCTCGCCGCTGAACGTGCCACCGGCCGCAGCTCTGGGCGGCCGGTGCTCTTTGGGGCGGATCACGCGTACCCGCGCCCCTCCCACGAACGCGCATCACCCCGCGGCGGGTCGCCACGCCCAACGGCGGACCGCCCCCGACGGTCAACCTGTACAATTGCTTTCCTTCGTGCCACGCCGGAGCGGACGGCTTGTTGCGTATCTGACCGAGAGCCCGCCACCCCCCGAGCATCCGCCCCATGGACCCCGCATCCCCAATGATCCGTTTCGCTCACCTGACCCTGATCGGGCTCTTCCTGACCTGCGGCTGCATCAGGCGATCGGGCGACTTCTACGCCTCCGTCAGCCGCGATCTGCCCGTGCCAGAGTGCGAAGCGGTGGTCGCACAGGACGGGATCGGGCTTCACCCCAAGGGCCTTGTTTTTCAGCAAGACCAGTTGCCCGAGGAGGCCCGCCGACTGGTCAGCGCTCTTGAGCAGGAACTGCGATCGAGGGCCGCTGTTCGCCCCAGCCCTTCGTCGGACGGGGTTGTACTGACCGCCGACCGCGCCCCCGGCCCCAGCGCGAAGGGCACCTGGGTCTGGCCCGACTGGCACCAACCGAGCGAGGCGTTTCTCATCGAGGACTCCGAGTCCAGCGAGTTCATCGGCCCCCGGCACCTGCAGATCCGCAGCGCCGGAGGGCATTTCATCGTCGATGCCCGGGACCCGTCCCTTAGGATTGCGCTCCCCGAGCGCATGGGCTCCATCCTCGTCGGCCCCACGAGCCGCTACGCCGCGATCAGGAACGGCGTTGAGATCGGGCGGCTTTCGGGCGGCGAACTGCGGCCGGAGCGCACCCTCCAACCCGCGCCGCGCCAGTACAGCGGCTCGCACGGGCTCCTCTTCCTCCGGGAGCGTTTCGTCGTGCTCTCGGGCGTGACAACTGAAGGCGAGTGGGGAGCATGGTTCTTCGACCTGACCGAGGCCAGCCCGGCCGCGCACGACCTTGGGGCGATCGAACCCTTGCACGTCTCGTGGCACGACAGCCCCGCCTTCTGCGCTCTCCGCGATCGCCGGTGGGTCCGCGTTGAGCTGCACGACGGCGGGCGCTTCACGATCGAGTCGATCCCGCTCGCTCCCGCCGGGATCCCCCTCGCTGTCTCGCCCAGCGGCCGCGTGCTGTTCGCCTCGCGCCAGATGGACTTCTGGTCCTTCTTCAACATCTGGTCAGGGATCCCGACGCGCTCGGCGTCGGTCGCCGGCCGCCCCCTGCTGGTCACCACCGGCCCCCCGGCGGTGCACGACTGGGCCGGCGGGTACTGGCTGAGCTGGGACGCGCCGGGGGGGCCACCGGCGCGATCATCCGGCACGGCGGGCACCACGGCCCCCAGAAGTCCACCAGCACCGGCACCGCCGACCGCTCCACCTCGGCCGCGAACGTCGCGTCGGTCACCGTGATCGGCGTGCCGTCGGCCAGTGGCACAGGCGTCCCGCCTGTGGCCGGACCTCGACCGCCCATGTCAGCCGGCCCGCGTCCACCCGCCGGCAGCGTCGCCTTGCACCTCCCGCACACCGGCGCGAGCCCGTGATCGACGCGCTCCTGCCTCACGCGGTTCACCGCCCCGCACGCGGGGCAGCGGACCATCGTTGTCTCTGAGCCGGGCGAAGTGGTCACCATGACATGCTCCTCGCAGCATTCCTAGCCGCGTTACGCCCGCGGCATCCCGCCGCGGCCGAGCGTTCATCGCTCAACTCGGGTTGCAACGCCGGTGCCACGTCGCCCAACAACCCCGTTGCCCCGATCCCCGCCCCGCGGCCCCGAATCGCGCCCCCGCCTGCCAGACCGGCGGCCCACCCCGGTAGACTGCCACCCGCACCACCCCCGGCACGAGCGGAGCCGGCCCGGAGCCGACCATGCCCCCCACCACGTTCCTCGCCGCGGCCCTCCTGCTCGCCCTCGCCGCGCCCGCCCTCGCCCAGGATGTCGCCGCCGCGACGCGGGCCGCCGCGCCCCAGAAGAAACCCTGGACCATCCTCGTCTACGGCGCGGCCGACAACAACGCCGACGGCCCGATCCTGGGGTTCCTCGACGGCGTGCGCAAGGCCATCGACGACGACCCCGGCCTCGACCTTCTCCTCTTCATCGACCGCCACGAGAAGTACTCGACGGATGCCAAGGTCCTCGGCGAGGACTTCACCGGCTGCCGGCTCTACCGGCTGAAGAAGGAATCGGCCGAGCGGCTCGCCGGTGGGAGCCACATGCCGCAGCTCACGACGTACTCGGAGACGGAGCTGGACTCCGCCGACGCCACCACGCTGGGCCGCTTCATCGCCTGGGGCAAGGAGCAGTCCCCCGCCAAGCGCTACTGCCTGCTCATCTACAGCCACGCCGACGGCCGCACCATGTGCCCCGACGAGCAGAGCGGGCGGCACATGGGAATCGCCGAGGCCACCCACGAGATCGGCGCCGGCGGCCACGTCGATTTCCTCGCCCTCGAACTCTGCAACATGGGCGGGATCGAGATCGCCTACCAGTGGCGACCCCCGAGCGACAGCACCGCACCGCACAAGGGCCTCACCGCCGATGTCCTCCTCGCCATCCCCAACGCCGGCCCCCCGCTCGACTGGCACCGCGCCTTCGCCCGCATCCGCTCGGATGGACACCTGAGCAACGCGCAGCAGCCCCCGCTCGACCCCGCGATCATGACCGCCGCCGACTTCGGCGCCCTCGTCATCGAGGAGGGCGAACTCGGCCGCAAGGCCGCCGCCGGCCGCGGCCGCAACGTCTCCCACGAGGCCGCCGCCGCCTACGACCTGCGCGAGGCCGCGGCCGTGAAGGAAGCGGTCGATGCCCTGGCCGCGGCCCTCAGCGCCGCCGGCCCCGCAGCCAAGGACACCTTCCTGGGCCTCCGCACCGCTGGCGGCCCCCTGATGACCTACGGCAACGGCGGCGCTGCTGTGGACCTCTACCAGCTCTGCCAGCGGGCCGCGGAGTGCGGGGCCCTCGACACTCCCTCGCGCGACGCCGCCCGCGCGGCCATGGAGCGGATCGATCGCTTCATCCTCGCCTCCTTCGGCATGGGCGCGTACGCGGGCTTCGAGCCGGGCAAACACGGCGTCTTCATCGCCCTGCCGAAGCCCGGGCAGTGGGCCGGGTTCAAGGGCTGGTACACGCCGGGCCCGGGGTCAGGCGACGACTACGGCAGGTGGGCGTTTCTGAACGACGGGCGCGCGGGAGAGGGCGCCCGCACGTGGTACCTGCTGCTGAAGTCGTGGATGGACACGCCCAGGTAGCCGCGGCTTTCGTGCATCGCGGGGAGGCGCGGTCTGGTATCATCTGGAGCCATGCGGCGCTCGCCTTCAGGCCCCCGGGCGTTCACGCTCATCGAGCTGCTGGTGGTCATCGCCATCATCGCGCTGCTCATCGGAATCCTCCTCCCCGCCCTGGCCAAGGCCCGCGAGTCCGGGCGACAGGTCGTCTGCCTCTCCAACCAGCGGCAGATCGGGGTGGCCGCGGCCATGTACGCCGAATCGCAGAAGGAGTACATCCCCCGCGAGAGCGGGTCGAGCGAGCAGTGGCCGGGGCACCCGACGCAGCCGGCCAACCCGCAGTGGGCGTACGTGCTGCGGCCGTTCGTGGATGAGGCGGCGGCGGAAAAGGACGCGATGGTGCTGCCGGGCGGGTGGCGGGAGCTGTACTCGCTGGCGCCCTACTACAAGGACCCCAGTCGCAAGCCCGACCGGCACGCGATCCACTACGTGGACAACGGGCTCTCCTTCCGGGCCAGGGGGCTGCTGAACTCGATCGCCAAGAAGGCCACGAAGATGAGCCGCTACCCGCGCCCGTTCGACTGCGTGTGGCTGGCGTGCTTCGCGGATGACCCCCAGTCGGTCCACGCCAACTCGTGGTACTTCGCGGGTCAGTCCAACCGGCAGCTGGCGGTCTACTACGACCTGCACCACGAGCCGAACGTGACCGGGAGCCAGCCCAACAGCCCGACCCAGATCCAGCGGATCGCGCCGAAGCGGCACGGGAACGGGTCGAACGCGGTGTTTCTCGACGGGCACGCGCGGCTGCTCCCGGCGCGGGACCTGACGACCATCCGGCGGTGGGATGACGGGGACTACAGGCCGAACGGGACGCCGTGACGGCTGAAGCTGTTATCGCGCCGGGGATGAGCCTCCTTTCTCCTTTGCCTGCTGCTTCGTCTGCTCTGCGTTCGCGGCGTGCCATGCCCCCTTCTGGAGCACGTCGGCCTGCTTCGGGTCGAGCGAGCTTGGCGCGGGGGCGCCCAGCGGGCTCTCGTTGAAGAGGACGGCGAAGAGGGTGCAGGCGGCGAGGTAGGAGCCGGCGGGGGTGGGGTGGCTCTGGTCCTTGTCGTGCAGCGTGATCTGCGGGTGGGCCTTCAGGACTTGCTCCCAGGCGATGCCGGCGGGGGCGACGGTGGCGCCCAGCTCGCGGGCGATCGAGGTGTAGGCGTCGGTGATGGCCGCCTGGGCCTCCGGGGAGTGGCGGCGGGCCCAGGTGAGGTAGAGGACCATGCGGGCGCCCGCTGCGCGGATGGGGGCGTCGAAGAGGCGGATGCTCTCGTGCATGCGGGCGGCGTTCTTGACGGGGAGGGTGCTCTGCTCCTGGAGGATGACGGTGTCGAACTTGCCGCCCCCCCGCTGGATCGCCGGGAGGGCATCGCGGCCGTTGTAGTGCATGCGCAGGGAGGCGCCGCCCCGGCTGATGAGGCGCGCGGAGAGCGTGTGGCCCTTGGACTCGGCGATGGCCGCGATGAGGGCGGGGACATCGTTTCGGGCGGTGAAGCTGTTGCCGATGAAGAGGGCGCGGAGGTGGGTGGGCATCCGTCCCGCAGTTTACTGAGGGCGAGGCCCGGGCTACCCGCTACCGCTGAGAGGGCCGCTCGGCCAGCCATCCGAGCCTCACCGCTTCGGCGAGCGCGGCGGTCACCGTCCGCAGGGCCGAGCGGTCCTGGACCACGATGGCGGGCTCGCCGGGCCTGTCCTTGAGCCTGGCGGTCATCTCCCACTCGGCGTGGGACTCGGAGCCGGTGTGGATGTAGAGCGTGTGCATCGAGACGTGCGCGACGGTGTCGAGGCGCTGGAGCTGGTGCCAGAGATCGGGCAGGGGGTTGGGCACCGGGCGCGGCTCGTTCACGCTGCTTCCATATCGGCGGCTGCTCCGCTCGTCCTCCCCGGACCGATCGAACGTGCGGACGCCGCGGCCGCGGGCGTTCCGCGCCCCGCCGCATCGAGCCCCTGTCATATACGCCCGGGGGTCCGCCCCGGTCCGCACACACTCGGTATGAGAGCGATCTCACGCGCCGGCGGGAGAGAGGAGCCATCCTCGCCGCTGCGCGCCGGCGACCACCCGAGCCAGGATGTCGGGCATGCTGAGGTCCCTCTCGGCGAAGGACTCGCGGGAGGTGCGGTGGATGACCGTGACCTCCCACTCCGGCCCGGCGGGGCGCGTCAGCGAGATGTCGGCGATGTCCGCGATGGACTCGAAGCGGTCGAGGAGTTCGGGGCTGATGGTGCCGGATGTAGAAGGGTTCATCTGGTTTTCACTGTACCTTCATCCCGGCGCGCGTGGGGTGAAATCCGGGGGCTGTGGATAAGCCCCGGTCCCGAGCCGGGGACCGGGCTCGGGAGCCCGGCTCTGGGCCTGGGATCGCGGTTAGTGGGATGAGGCCGTGGTGGTCGGGGGAGATCGTGTCGGTTGGGGGGGCGGGATCCTCCGGCGGCACCTGCGGCCCCTTCGTTGCGGCTGTCCACGGCATTGGAGGGGCCCGGTCCCCTCGGCAAGGGCGCACCCGCAGCCTTCTCGCGTGCAGCACTATGATCCCTCGATCCTCGGCGCGTCCGAGCTTGGCGGCCGGCTGAGCCGGCAGAAAGGCGTGCGTTGCCGCAACTTGAGACCGGGTTTGTGCAAACGGAGCGGTGGCTGAGGCTCTCGGAGGCCGCAAAGGCGGCGCTGGAGGGGATGCTGCAGTTCGCGATTTTCCGGCAGGTGGAGTGGACGATCGACGGGACGCGCCGGCAGGTGGCGGAGTGGCTGGGGCCGGAGACGGGGCTGGGGATCACGACGATCCAGGGCGGGATGGCGGAGCTGGAGCTGGCGGGGCTGCTGCGGAAGGGGCGGAGCGGGGCGGGGGGGCCGGCGGGGTTTGTGATCGCGGCGCCGCTGGTTGAGCGGTGAACGGAGGGCGAGCGTCGGTCTTATCGACGGCCGTCAGAACGGTGGCACGGGCCGTACGATGCGCGCCGGACCGTGCGACGCCTGCCGGATTCCGACGGATCGCAGGACGGCGCTGCCCTGAAGCCCGATCGACGAAGGTCTCGCGAACGGCGGTCTGTGTGTCGTCTTGACGGTTCACACGCGCTCACCGCGGACGGATGAGGTCGATGGCCATTCGACCGTAGCCGCTGAATGCCTCGGGGTCTTGCGCCACCGCCGCGCGGAGGCGGGGCATCGCGGCCGCGGCGCCGGGCCCGATCTCGCCGAGGGCTCGCGCGCAGTACATTGCGACGTACTCGCTCCGATCGTCCAGGCCCTCGGTCAGGCGTGGAACCGCCACCCAGGCCCGCTCGCCCAGGGCGCCGAGCGCCAGGGCTGCGGACATCCTCGTCTGCGCGTCGGCGTGCGTGAGCGCTTCCTGAAGGGCCGGCAGCGCCGGCGCGGCGTGCGGCCCCAGGTTCTGGAGGCAGCGTATCGCCTGCCGACGGCGGATCGGGTCGTCGTGGCGGGTCTGCTCGATCAGCGTCGGCAGCGCGGCCCCGGCGCCATCCCGCATCTGGCCGATCGCGGAATACGCGTGCATGCGGACCTGCGGCTCGGGATCGTCCAGGGCCCGGAGCATGGCCGCCAGAACCTCGGGAAGGTGAGGTCCGAACGGCGCAGCGTCCCTCTCAAAGGCCATGCCCGACAGGGCGCTCGAGGCGGTCCGCCGCAGCACGGCGTCCTCGGCCCGAAGAACACGGATCAGGCCGGGTATGACGGCGTGCGGCTCGCGGGACAGGCGAACGGCATGGAACGAGGCGCCCACCGCGGCCCGCCGCGTCTCGAGATCGTCGCTCTCCAGGGCGGCTGCGACGGCGTCCACCAGTCCCGGCGGGATGCGGTCCACCAAGGCGGCGTCGCCCGAGGCCGCCTGGGAGAGGGTCCAGGAGACGAAACCGAGGGCCTCCAGTCGCTCCGGTCGAGGGCCATTGGCGATGGCAGCCCGGCACCGTTCGGCGAGGCAGCCCCACTCCTCTGCCGGTAGAACTCCCGGTTCGACGAAAACACAGACCGTCCTGCAGGCTGCTCCGGTGGCGGGCGGAAGGCGTGCCCAGGCACGCCGGGCACACTCGCGCCACACCCATTCGCCGGCCTCCTTGAGAGTCCCGTCACGCGGGTAGTGGTCCGCGTCTCGACCACCTCTGTGGGGCGGCGGCTCGGCGGCCGCCCGGGGGGCATGCCCGGTCCACACGAGCGCGGCGACCAACCACACGATGACCAGCCGCACGGGCGGAACTGAGTGTGCCATGAATGACTGTACCGCTCGGGACGCCGACGGATGCCTGGAACCCCGGCGTCCCCTCCGCTACTGAGCGGGCCGCGCGCGGAAAAGGCTCGCCGCGGGGCGAGCCCTTGTCAAGATGGATCCGTGTTTGCGGGCCGCGCCTACTGCGCCAGCCGGGGCCCGCCGGGCCCCTGACCGCCCTGCTGGAGCTTGATCTCGCCGTTCTGCTCCTCGAACTGGCGGACGGCCTGGCCGAGGCTGATGGCCAGCCGCTTGGCCGCGGGCCAGTTCATGACCACGCGGGAACCGACGCTGAAGAGCAGGATGGTCTGCCCCTCGGGGTTGGGCATGGGCATGTTCATGCCGAAATCGAGCACCAGCTCGTCGGGCATGGTGGAGGTGCGGATGGTGTTGGCGTAGGTGGTGCTCATCCGGCTCTCGTCGATGCGGAGCTGGATCTGGCGGTTGGGGTCGGCGTTCTGGCTCATGTCTCTCGCCTTTCTTGGCTGTTGGGGCCGCCCGGGCCCGCATGGGCCGGAAGGTCGTTGGCCCGGTTCGTGTGGCCCGGTTTCTGGAGGCCTCTGGGGCTCTCCGGGGGGCGGGAATGGTAGACCGGGGGCCGGCCGGGTCCAACGGACAGCGGCGCGGTCCGGGGACAGCCCGGGGCCGCGTGAAGTTTCGCCAGCGCCCCGTGCGGGGCGCCCCCGGCGGGCACGCGTGAAGTGCCGGAGGAGGGACTTGAACCCACACCTGGTTTCACCCAGAACGGATTTTGAGTCCGTCGCGTCTGCCAGTTCCGCCACTCCGGCTGGGAGCGGATGGTATGTCGTCGCGCGGGAAGGACGGGGCTCACCAGTGGCCGCGGCGCATGGTGGCTTCGCGAATCCTGGCGGAGGCTGCGGCGCGCAGCTCGAGGGCCCTGGCGGCGTGCCAGCGGGCCTTGTCAAGGTCGCGCCTGGCCTTGGCGTAGATCCGGGCGAGGAAGCGGTGGGGCTGGGGGGCGTCGGGGGCGAGCTGGGCGGCGGTCTCCATGGCGCGGATGGACCAGTCGATCTGCTTGAGGTCGGCCAGGGCGATGCCCAGGTTGAGGTGGCCGATGGCGCGGTTGGGGTCGAGGGCCACGGACTTCATGTGCTGGTAGACGGCGTCCTCGGCGCGGCCCTGGTTGCGGAGCGCGACGCCGAGGCCGTCCATCGCGTCGGCGTCGTCGGGGTCGATGCGGAGGGCCTCCTCGTAGGCGCGCTGGGCCTCTGGCCAGAGGTTCTGCCGCAGGCGCACCCGGCCGAGCTGCGTGTAGATGGCGGGGAGCCGGATGCCGTGGGCCGCCATCTTCTCCAGCACCGAGGCGGCCTCGTCGTACCGGCCGCGGCCGAAGTGGATCTGGGCGAGCATGAGGGTGGCGATGGGGGCCTCGGTGGGCTCGCCGGCGAGGCCTTCGAGGATCTGGGCGGCCTCGTCGAAGCGCTCCTGCTCGATGAGGGCCATGGCGAGGCGGGAGCGGTGGCGGGGGTTGGGGTGCTCGGCCACGAGTTCACGGAGGAGGCGCTCGGCCTGGGCGTAGCGGCCGGCCGAGAGGTGGACCTGGGCGAGGACGGCCTTGCGGTCGCGGAGGGTGGTCTCGACCAGCTGCTGCTGGTCGCCGGAGGGCGCGGCGATGTAGCCTAGGTCGACGAGCTGCTTGAGGACTTCCTGGAGGGAGTAGGCGTCCTCGGCCTGCCCGCCGCGGTGGACGCCGTCCTCCGGGTGCTCGCCCTCCCACGTGGGGATGCGGGCGACCTCCGGGGGGCTGTCGAAGATCTGGAGGAGGGGGCGGCCGTCCATGTCGTCGGCGACGGGGAGGCCGAGCATGGCGAGGAGGGTGGGGCAGATGTCGAGCAGCGTGACGCCGTTGACCTCAGCGCCCTTGCGGATACCGGGGCCGCGGGCGGCGAAGATGCCGTAGGGGCGGTGCCAGGCGACGGGGTTGATGCCGGCGCCGGTGCGCCTGCCGGTGTCCGCGTCCACGAAGAGGCGGGGGCGGAGCGGGCCGCTGTGGAAACCGTGGTCGGACATGATGATGACGATGGTGTCGGGCCCGGCGAGATGCAGGAGTCGGGCGAGCATGAGGTCGTGGTAGCGGTAACAGGCGTTCATGACGCCGGCGAAGAGGCGGGCGTTCTCCGGGTCGCTGTGGTCCATCGCCGGAGGATGGAACTCCATGAAGGCGTGTCCGAAGTGGTCGATCGTCGGGTAGTAGACGGCCATGAAGTCGAACGGCTCGTGCTCGAGCAGGTAGGTCGCGGCGTTGTGGAGGGTGCCCGCCTCGGCGAGGAGCTGGGCGAGGGCGCCGGGGAAGGGGCTCTTCTCGTGGTCGAGGGAGGCGATCTCTGGGACGAGGAAACTGGCCGTCTGACCGGTGATATCGCCGGGGCTGAGGACCAGGCCCGCCAGGGGCTCGATGAGGCGCGCGGGCCAGATCGCGCGTTCATCGAACGCGACCGTGTCCGGGTCTTCCAGAGCGCTGTGGTGGTACAGGTCGCCCACGACGATCCCGTTGATCCGCTCGGCGGGGCAGCTCGCGTACCAGCCGAGGATCGTGGAGCGCAGGCCGTTCTGGCTCAGGATGTTCCAGATCGCCTTGGCCTTGCGGGACGTGCTGGAGACCGGGCGGACGTTGCCCTTGCCGTCGGGCTCGATGAAGCCGAGGATGTCGTGCTTGTCCCCGAGTTTGCCGGTGGCGATCGAGTTCCAGAGGATGGGGGAGATGACGGGGTTCAGGGTCTGGATCGAGGCGCGGACGCCGCCCCCGAGGAATGCCTGGAGGGCGGGCATCTGGCCGGCCTTGAGGAGGGGGTCGATGAGCTGCCAGTCGGCGGCATCCCAGCCGATGAGGAGGATGCGCTGGGCGGTCCGCTGGGGCATTCACGGGTCTCCGCGGGCACCGTGCCGGGTGCAGGGGCGAAAAACAGAGCAGCCGATACGAGGGTATCGGCTGCTCACGGATCGCGATGAGAGAGCAGGATCAGGCGGAGCGGCGGGAGCGGCGGGCGCAGGCGGCGGCGCCGAGCGCGAGGGCCGCGAGGGAGCCCGGAGCGGGGACCGCGCCGGCCGGGATCGGGTCGCCCGTGTCCTCGTAGGCGGCGCCGAAGAAGTACATACCGCCGGACCCGGCGGTGGTGTCCGCACCACGGACCTCGACATCCAGCCAGCCATAGCGGGTGTTGCCGCCGATGGTGAACCTGAAGCCGACAAACCCGCGGACGATGCTCGCCGAGGGAACTGTCCCGGTGGAGAAGCCGCCGTACGGGCTGGGCACGCCGCCCGACCGGTAGAACGAGCCGAGCACCACCTGGGCCGGGTTACGCCACGAGTTGCCGGCCCCGGGCGCCGTCGGGCCGATCAGGTCGCCGGCGTTGAGCTTGGCGCCGTAGTTGACGAACGGGCCCATGTAGCCCACGACCGCGTTCGTCCCGCCCGCGGTGAACGGGCTGAAGTTCGCCTGCCAGACCACCCCGAACGTTCCGGTGGACTGAGGGTTGCGGAACTGGAGGCGGAAGTCGCTGACCGCGTCGCCGTCAACATCCCAGTTGATGAACCCGGCGGCGGGGTTCGAGGCGGGCGAGGCCGCGTTGGGCACGTCCGCCGGGGGGGAGACGACGATGATGGCGCCGTAGGCGGTGGAGCCTGCGGCGAGGGCCAACGCGCCGGCGAGGCCAGCCTGCGGGAAACGAACGTCGCTCATGAATAGCTCTCCCTCTATGGAACGAAATGAACGGATTCTGCCGGCGAGAAGATACAGGAATCCGGGTCGGCGGCAACCCTGACGCCATACTAAAACCACGGTTTTCCACTGTTATTGGTCAGAAATCCTCGGTTCCCGGACCGTGGCGATCCGGTTGCGGTAGAGCGACCGGTCCACAGCGCCGGCCATTGCCGCAGCCCCGCCCGCCACGCCTAGGAAACCCGCGACCCGCGCCGACTGGCCCGCGGGGTCGCGGAGCACCTCGCTGTACCCGACCTCGATCGACTCCAGCCGAGGGTGCGTCGCCAGCCGCGCTTTCACCTGCTGGAGCTGCGCTGTGTACACCCTCCTCAACATCTCGGCCGGGGCGCCGGCGCGGCCGAATCGGGCGAGCATCTTCGCCTGCGAGGCGATCACCTCGTCGAGGTCGCGGTGCATCATGATCACCCGGTAGTCGTGCCCATGCGGGAGGTCGAGAAGGAGGAGGTGGACCATCTTGACGACGCGGCCGCGGGCCTGGTCGAGCCAGGAGGGGTCCTGCCTCGTGCGCTTGACGGGCTCGAACTCGAAGTAGCCATGGGGGTTGTCCTCGTCGGCGGGTCGGAGGGCGTCAGTGAGGACCGGGGTGCCCGCGGCGACGACCATCCGCATCATCATCGAGGTGCCGGAGCGCGGCAGGCCCGAGACGATGGTGATCCAGTCCTGGCTCATGGAAGGTCTCGCGCCCGCGGTCGGGCGACGGGCCCGGACGACTAGGGTACGCCGCGCTGCCGCACGCCCGGGCGCGGCGTTCACTCGGCGGCGGCGCGGGCCATGTTCGCCCGCGCCAGTGCGGGGGCCGGCGGCACGCCGAGGTAGAACAGGCTCCGCTCCGTGATCCGCCGGACCACCGGCCCGGCCACGTGGCTGCCGTAGTAGGTCCCGTTGCGCACCCGCTCGGGGCCGGGGTCGTCGATCACCACCAGCACGACCAGCCGCGGGTCGTCGATCGGGGCGCCGCCGATGAAGCTGGCGTTGTACTGGTGCTCGAAGTACCCCTTGTTCCCGGGCGGCCGGCGCTTGCCCTTCGGGGCCTTGCCCAGCGGGATCTCCGCCGTCCCGGACTTGCCGAACAGGCCGTAGCGCCACCCGGTCTCGGGCGTGCCCTTGTTCGCGGCCATCCGGGCCTCCATGGCCGCGGCGATCTCCTGGAGGATCGCCCGGGTCCGCAGGGCGACATCACCCCGCAGGACGCGGTTGAGCATGGGGGGCGGGTGATCGGTCACGGCGGTCAGCCGGGCCTCCGGCAGCGTGCCCGCCAGGTCCCCCGATCGCGCGAAGACGCAGAACGCCCGCGCCATCTGCACCGGCGTCACCGCGATCTCGTGCCCGAAGCACACCGAGGTCTGCGTGTACTTCGACCACTGCTTCCGCGGCGTCACCAGCCCCGCCGTCTCGCCGGGGAGAGCCAGCGACGTCCGGCTGCCGAAGCCGAACCGCCGGACCGCGCCGTGGAGCTGGTCGAACGAGAGCCGCTCGCCGGCTTTGGCCATGCCGATGTTCGAGGAGTTGACGAGAACCTCGGTCCAGGTCATGGTCGGGCGGCGGACGACGTCGCGGATGGACCTGCTCCCGTACGCCCGCCATTGGCCGTTCTCGGTGTTGAAGGGCTCATCCAGACGGGCCAGGCCGAGCTCGGTGATCGTCGCCCAGACAAACGGCTTGAACGTCGAGCCCGGCTCGTACACATCCTCCACGCACCGGTTGCGCGCGAGCGCCGGGTGCACGAGGCGCCCGGGGTCGGCCGTAAGCGTGATGTAGCGCTGGCGGGCGCCGGCGCTGGCGGGCGCGGCCGCGCCGGGTGCGGCGTCGGCCCACGGGAACGGGACGGCATCCGGGACGGGCCGCACCAGGTCCACCATCGCCAGGACCTCGCCGGTCCGGGGGTCCATCAGCACGGCGCGTCCGCCCGCGGCATCGGCGTCGTGGATGCCGCGGCGCAGCTCCTCGGTGGCGATGCGCTGCAGTTCCAGATCGATCGACAGCCGCACGTCGCGCCCGCTCTGCGCCGGCTCGTACGCCCCCGGGCTGATCCACAGCGGCCGACCGCGGGCGTCGCGGACGTAAAAGATGCGCCCGCCGGCGCCGGTCAGGTCCGCGTCGTGCGCCCGCTCGGAACCGACCGCGCCCCGGTTCTCGATGTCCACCTTCCCGATGATCGAGGCGCCCAGGTCGAGCGCGGGGTACTGGCGGACGACCCGCTCCTCCAGGTGCACGCCTTTGAGCCCCAGGCGGCGGACGGCGTCAACGGTAACCTCATCGAGGATGCCGGAGACCCGGAGGTAGCGGAGCGGGCCGCTGGCGGGCAGGGCCTCGGCCGGGTCCTCCGGGCTCAGGCGCAGGTCCGGGGGCGGCGGCTCGGGGAACGCGGCCAGGACGATCCGCGACAGCATGTCGCCGACGCCCGGATCGGCTTTCGCGGGAGCCGCCGCCGCCGCGTCGGGACCCGCGCGCCGCTGGTTCTCGGCGAGCGCCCAGAGAATGCGGGCGCCCAGCTCATCGACCGGGCGGCCGAGCGCCTCGGCCAGGCGCGGGATCGCCTCATCCGGCGAGGCCAGCTCCACGGGGTCCACGAAGACCCGGTAGCCGTGCTCGGTCGTGGCCACGGGGCGGCCGAGGCGGTCGGTCAGCTCGCCGCGCGGGGCGGGGATCGCGGCCCGAGTCAGCCGTGCCTGCGTCTGCCCGCGCAGCCGCTCGCCCGGGCTCAGCTGCAGCTGGACGACGCGGGCGAGCAGGAGCACCAGGATGCAGGTCATCCCCCCGACGGTCCAGCGGGCGACCCGATCGGCGCGCGGGCTCACGCGGGGCTTGACGCGCGCGGCGTTCATCGCGGCGCGCCCCCCGGGGGGGCCGGAGCCGCGGCGTACGAGGGCGGCGCCGGCAGCGGCGAGGGGAACTCCCCCGCCACGGGCTTCAGGGGTGTCAGTCGCGACGCCATCTCCTGGATGTGCTGGGGCGTGAGCCTCGCCGCGATCTCCGCCCGCAGCTTCGAGCGGTCGTTGTCCAGCCGCATCACCCGCAGGCGCGACTGCGCCAACTCGTGGGCCGCCTGCGTGCGCATCTGGCGCGACGCGAGCAGGGCACCGGCGGTGAGGGCCGCGCTGACGATGAGCACCGCGATCTTCGCGAACATGGCCTGCCCCGGGGAGAGTGGTCCGGCTCAGCCCTTGGCGGGCACTTTCAGGACGGTCCCCGCGGTGATGGCGTCCTCATCCTCCAGGCCGTTGAGGTCCACGATCTCGCCGGTCCGGCGCGAGCTGCCGAGGACCCGCTGTGCGATGTGCCCCAGCGTGTCGCCGTTCCGCACCGTGTACGTCGCGTAGCGGACCTCGCGCCGGACCGGGGCAGGGCGGACGGCCGGCCTGGGTGTGCTGGGCGCTGCCTGGGGTGGCCTCGCAGCGATCGTGGCGACGTGCCCGGCGCCGGCGGCCGGGGCCGGCTTGCCGGTCAGGACCTCGCGGCTGGGAAGCTGGATCTGCGCGCCCAGCAGCACCGTGCCGTCCGGGAGGTTGTTGAGCTTCGCCAGTTCCCGCCAGACCCGGCTGGTGCCGTAGGTCCGCTCCGCGATCTTCGACAGGGTGTCGCCCCGCTGGACCGTGTAGAGCTTCACATCGGCCGGCAGGGGCGAGGTCGGTCCGCCCGCGGGCACGCCGCCGACCGTCGTCGTCGCCGTCACCCGTGTGCCGGCCGCGGGCGGAAGCGTGAACTCCGCGATGCCGTCGCGCCCCTCCGCGATCGTCCCGTTGGCGCTCAGGATCGCGGCCTCGATGGCGTCGAGCCCCGCCTCGCCCCGTGGCAGCGGGGGCTGAAGCGATGCCACGGTCGGCGATGGGGATGGCCCGGAGGGCGAAGGCGGCAGAGGCGGCGGCGGCTCCTGGGTGATCTGGATCGGCGCCGGCTCCCGGAGGCGCCCGCCGTCCACATCCTGCCGCAGGGGGTCCACGATGTCCGTCCGGGCCGCCTGCATCTCCGCCGGCTGCATGGGCGCCACTTTGGCCTGCCTCGCCCGTGAGAGGTGGTCGCTGATGAGCACGCCGACGAGGAGGACCAGCGAGAAGCCGACGATCAGGGCGAGCTTGTGTTCACGCGTCACGGTGGAGCATCCTTGCCGGTGCACGGGCCGGCCCTGTCCCGGCCGGGGTCCCGCGCGCTTCGGAGGCCCGCCGATCCGTGGCGGGCGCCCTTGCGAATCCGCGGCGGGGCCTTCCGGCCGCGCAGCGCTCACCCCCCCACTTCCCCCGCCCCACCCACCCGGATCGCCCGCAGTTTCGCGGAGCGGGCCCGGGGGTTGGCGGACAGTTCTTCCTCGTCCGCCGCAATCGGCTTGCCGGTCAGGTTCTGCGCGAGGCCCTCCCGCGCCAGGCCGGCGAAGGAACGCTTGACGGGCCGGTCCTCCAGCGAGTGGAAGGAGATGATCGCGATCCGGGCCCCCGGACGGAGCCACGACGGCCGGCCCGCCGCGACCTCCGCCGCGCTGCGCTCGACCGCCGCCAGGAGCGCCCCCAGGCTGCCCAGCTCATCGTTCACGGCGATGCGCAGGGCCTGGAACGTCTTGGTTGCCGGGTCGATCTCGCGCCCGCGCCCGTGCCTCCTTCCGACCGCCGAGCGGATGATGTCCGCAAGCTGTCCGGTCGTGAGTATCGGCGCGAGCTTCCGGGACGCGACAAGTTTTTGGGCGATGCGCCGGGCCGCGGGCTCCTCGCCCAGGTCGCGGATGATGCGCGTCAGTTCGGCCTCTGGGAGTGAGCCCACCAGCTCCGCCGCGGTGACCGGCGAGCCGGGGTCGAATCGCATGTCCAGGGGGCCGTCGCGCTGGAACGAGAGCCCCCGCGCAGCGTCCTCCATCTGGGCCGAGGAGAACCCCAGGTCGGCCAGCACCATGTCCGCCGCAAGGCCCTGCTGCGCCAGCCGGCGCGGCGCATCGGCGAAGTTGCCCTGGATGGCGACGAATTGCGGCGCCGGCGAGACCCCGGCCCGGAGCCGCTCCTCCGCGAGCCGGAGGTTCCCCGGGTCCGCATCGTTGAGCACCACCGTGCCCGCGGGCCCGAGCCTCTGCGCAACGGCGAGGGCGTGCCCCCCCAGGCCCGCGGTGCCGTCGAGGAACGTCTCCCCCGGGCGCGGGCCGAGCGCCCGCAGCATCTCCTCCAGAAGCACCGGGATGTGCGCCGGCCGGTCCACAGCGCAACGGTACCGGCCCGGGCCGTAGACTGCGCGCATGAGACCACCCGCCCGTCCGGCTCTTTCCCTGCTCGCGGTGCTCGCGGCGGCCACGCTGCTCGCGGCCTGCGCCCCCGTCACCATCTCCGCGACTCTCTTCGCCGACAAGGCCCGCCTGATGGAGGTCGAGGTGGACCGCGACAAGGCGCCGGCGGGCAAGATCGTGCTGATTGACATCCGGGGCCTGATCGCCGACCGATCCCCCAGCCCGCTCCTGGGCCCCGGCTACAACCCGGTCGATGAGCTGACCGCGCGCCTCCGCAAGGCGCGGGACGACCGGGACATCCGGGCGGTCATCCTCCGCATCAACTCCCCCGGCGGCACGGTCACGGCCAGCGACATGGTCTACCGCGAGGTCCGCCGCTTCGCGGATGAGAGCGGCAAGCCGGTGGTCGCCTCCCTCGGCGAGGTCGCGGCCAGCGGCGGCTACTACCTCGCCCTCGCCGGCGACCGCATCGTCGCCGAGCCGAGCTCGATCACCGGCTCGATCGGCGTGATCATCCCCACGCTCAACATCTCCGAGGGGCTGGAGCGGATCGGCATCCGCTCTCGGGCCCTGGTCAGCGGCGAGAACAAGGATGTGGCCAACCCGCTGGAGCGCCCGCGCGAGGGCCACTACGCCCTGCTGCAGGCGATGGTGGACGAGTTCCACCTCGCCTTCCGCCAGCTCGTCGTCGCCCGGCGCGCCGACGCCCTCGCCCGCGCCTCGGGCGCAGCGCCGGGCGGCGCGATCCCCGAATCCCGACTCAACCAGCTCACCGACGGGCGCATCTTCACCGGCCGCCAGGCGATGGACGCCGGCCTCGTCGATGCGGTGGGCGGCGTGCACGAGTCCTTCGGTGTTGCCAAGGAGCTCGCCGGCCTCAAAGGCGCCCGCCTCGTCAAGTACTACCGCCAGGATGCCGACATCCCCCGTTCCGCCTACGCCCCCACCGCGGCGGCCGCGGCGCCGGGGAGCACCGAGATCAACTTCATCCAGATCCGCGCCGAGTCGCTCGGCGCGCAGGGTGGCCTGGAATCGGCGGGCGCGTACTACCTGTGGCTGGCGTCGGGGGCCGGGCCCTGAGCCGGCGGCGGGTCGCAGAAGCCCAGAGCCGCCGAGCGACGGCCTTCGCGTAGCCCTCGGCCATGTCGTCCATGGTGACGCGGACCCCGTCGGGCGGGCCGGTGCCGTGCCACGGGGCGTCGTAAGACGATGCGTCGCACGCGCGACATCAGGCCGGACTGGCCCGGAGATGGGCCAGCCACTCCCCGGGATCGGCCCCGCGCTCGATGGCCTCCGCGAGGGCGGAGCCGACGATCACTCCGTCCGCTTCCGCGCCGAGCGCTGCGACATCCGCTGCGCTGCGGACCCCGAACCCGGCGCAGACCGGCGCCGCCGAGAGGCCGCGGACCCTCCGGAGATAGTCGAGCGCCGGCGCGCCGGGGGCCGACCCGCCCGTCACACCCGTGGCGGTGACCGCGTAGAGAAAGCCGTCAGTCGCCGCGGCGATGCGGGCCGCGCGGGATGGGTCGGTCACGGGCGAGACAAGCTGCACGAGGCCGACGCCCCGCTCGTGCAGGGCGGCGCGGACGGCCGCGGCTTCCTCGAGGGGGAGGTCGGGGACGATCAGGGCGTGCACGCCGGACTGAGAGCACGCGGCGGCGAGGTCCGCCAGGCCGAAGCGCAGGAAGGGGTTCAGGTAGCCCATGAGCGCGATGGGGGCGGCGATGCGGGAACTCGCGGCGCCGACCTCGTCGAGCACCCAGCGCAGGGTCACGCCCTGCTCGAGGGCAGCGCGGCTGGTCCGCTGGAGCGTGACGCCGTCGGCCATCGGGTCGGTGAAGGGGACGCCGATCTCGATGGCGGCGGCGTGCGGGGCGATGGCGTCCAGGGCGGCGCGGAAGGCGCCGGGGCTGGGGAAGCCGGCGGTGAGATAGGGGATCAGCGCCGGCCCGCGGAGCGCCTCGCGCTGGGCGCGGATCGAGCGGGAGAGGGCCGCTCCGGGGATGGTCATCCGTGCGTCCCTCCGCCGCCCCAAGCCCCCGCGCTCGCTGCGCCCTGGACGATGCCCATGTCCTTGTCGCCGCGCCCGCTGAGCCCGACCAGCAGCAGCGCGCCGGGCCTGGCCTTGGCGTATCTCCTGGCCGCGGCCAGGGCGTGAGACGGCTCGAGCGCGGGGAGGATGCCCTCGCGCCGGGCGCACTCGGCGAAGGCCGCGAGGGCCTCGGCGTCGCTGGCGGCCTCGTAGCGGACCCGCCCGATGGCGTGCAGGAGCGCGTGCTCCGGGCCGACGCCGGGGTAGTCGAGGCCCGCGGAGATTGAGTGGGTTTCGAGGACCTGGCCGCCCGCATCCTGCAGGAGCATCGAGTAGCAGCCGTGCAGGACGCCGGGGTGTCCGCGGGAGAGCGTGGCGGAGTGGTGGCCGGGGGTGTCCGCGGTGCCGCCGGCCTCGACGCCGATGAGCTCGACGGAGGCGTCGGCGAGGAACGGATGGAGGATGCCGATGGCGTTGGAGCCGCCGCCAACGCAGGCGAGGACGCAGTCGGGGAGGCGGCCGGCCTGATCGAGCACCTGCGCTCGGGCCTCGCGGCCGATGACGGACTGGAAGGTGCGGACCATGAGGGGGTAGGGGTGCGGGCCCACGGCCGAGCCGAGGAGGTAGTAGGTTTCCTGGGGGTCGCTGACCCAGTCGCGGAGTGCCTCGTCGATGGCGGCCCTGAGGGTGCGGTCGCCGGATTCGACGGGGACCAGCTCAGCGCCGAAGGCTCGGATGCGGTCGACGTTGGGGGCCTGGCGGGCGACGTCGACCGAACCCATGTAGACGCGGCAGGGGATGCCGAGCCGCGCGCAGGCGGCCGCGGTGGCGACGCCGTGCTGGCCGGCGCCGGTCTCGGCGATGATGCGGCGGGCGCCGAGGCGCCGGGCAAGGAGCGCCTGGCCGATGGCGTTGTTGATCTTGTGGGCGCCGGTGTGGTTCAGGTCCTCGCGCTTGAGCCAGACGTCGGCGCCCCAGGCGGCGGAGAGGTTGGGGGCGTGGCACAGCGGTGTGGGGCGGCCGACCCAGTCGCGGAGTTCCCGCTGCAACTCGTGCTGGTGCCGCTCGTCGGCGAGGGATGCACGGAAGGCCTGCTCGAGGCGCTGGAGAGCGCCCATGAGCGTTTCGGGCACGAACCGGCCCCCGAAGGGGCCGAAGCGGCCGGCGGCGTCGGGGTACTCGCCGCGCAGGAGGGCGGCGAGCACGCGGCCGGGGGCCTGGATGTGCGTGTCGAAGCCGCTCAAGGGTGGCTCCCGTGGGGCTGGTTCTGCTGGGCGAATGCCGCCCTGGCTGCGTGCACGAAGGCGTGGATCCGGGTTGGGTCCTTGACGCCGGGGGCCGACTCGACGCCGCTGCTGACATCGACGCCGACGGGGCGGACGGCGCGGATCGCGGCGGCGACGTTGTCCGGTGTCAATCCGCCGGCCAGCACCACGGGCACGGAGCGGATCGCGGCGATCCGGGTCCAGTCCGGCGTCAGGCCGGAGCCGCTGCGGGGGCCCTCGATGAGGATGCGGCCGGGGGTTTGCGCCCTGGCAGCGCGGGCGTCGACGAGGGCCGCTAGATCCGGGCCGTCGCGGTAGACGGGCATAAACGGTGTTGCGCCGAGAACAGATCGGATGGATTCCAGGTCGTCCGCATCGGACTGGACGCGGTCGATCCTGACTTCGCCGAGGACGCGGCGGACCAGTTCGGATACGGGGTGACGGAAGACAGCGACCCGGGTCAGCCCCAGGGGCGCCGCACCCGCGAGCCTCGCGGCGGTCTGAACATCGACCCGGCGAACGGAGTCCGCGAAGACGAGCCCGATGGCGGTGGCGCCGGCCTCGGCGGCGCTCCGGAGGGCCGCGGGCGTGGTGATACCGCAGATCTTGATCTCGAAGGTCATGGCGGGGCTCCGACGCACGAGCGGGCCTCGCGGAGCATGTCGCGGCAGAGCGTTTCGGGGTCGGGGGCGCGCATGAGCGCGGTGCCCACGAGCGCGCCGCCGTATCCGAGCCGGGCCGCCCGTCGCACATCGGCCGCTGACTCCATCCCGCTCTCGGCGATCCGTGGGAAGCCACCCGGGAAGGCGCCGGCGAGGTCCTCCAGGCGCTCCGGGCGCACGGTGAGGTCGCGCAGGTCGCGGGTGTTCAGGCCCAGGAGGATGTTCGACGGCGGCCGGGGGAGGATCGCCCCGCAGCGGCCGAGGTCGTCGCGGTCGAAGCACTCGACGAGCCCGAACATCGCCAGCTCGGCGGCAACGGAGAGCATTTCGAGCAACTTGTCGTCGGTGAGCATCTTCACGATCAGCAGCACGCCCGAGGCGCCCGTCGCCCTCGCCTCCACGACCTGGTAGGGGCCGATCAGGAAGTCCTTCCGCATGGTCGGCACGGGCACGGCGGCCGAGACCTCGCGCAGGTCGTCCAGCGAGCCCCCGAAGCGCGAAGGCTCGGTGAGGACGGAGATGACGCCGGCGCCGCCCCGGGCGTAGGCCGCGGCGCGCTCAGTGATCGGGGGGCCGGCGCCCGCGAGGTCGCCTTCCGAGGGCGATGCGTTCTTGAGCTCGGCGATGAGGAGAAACGGCGCTGCGGGGAGCGCGCGGGCGGGCGGCAGGTCGCGGATGGATCGCCGGAGGGCGTGCTCCGGCGCCGCAGCGCGGGCCTGCGCTTCCCGGTCGGCGCTGAGTTCGGCCATGTGCGAGAGGAAGTCAGGCACGCGGGCCCCCTTGACCGGGCGTGCCGGCGGGCTGCCTGCCGGATGCGCTAAGAGCTTCCACGGTCGCGGCTGCGCGGCCGTCGGCGATGGCGGAGCGGGCGAGGTGCGCCGCCTGTGCCGGGCCCGCGGCGCGTCCGGCCACTTCCAGGGCCAGCGCAGCGCCCAGCACGAGCGCATCGGCGAGAGGGCCGGGAGCGCCGCTGAGGGCGGCGCGCATCGCGGCGGCGTTGAACTCCGGCCCGCCGCCCCGCAGGTCTTCCGGCGCGCACGGCGGCAGGGAGTACGACGCGGGGTCCCGCGTGCCCTCGAGCACGGCCCCGGGCCGGGCATCCAGCAACAGGAAGGGCCCGACCGGCGTGGGCTCGTCCCAGCCCGCGGCCCCGTGGATGACGAAGTATCTGGAGATCTCGAGGCCGCTGAGCGCCGCGGCCATCGTCCGAGCGGCGGCCTCTGAGTAGCAGCCGATGACGCCGAAGGCGGGGCGAGCGGGGTTGGTCAGGGGGCCGAGCATGTTGAAGATCGTGCGCACGCCGAGCGCCCGTCGCACCGGCGCGAGGGCGGCCATCGCGGGGTGGTAGTCGGGCGCGAAGAGGAACGTGAAGCCGGTCCGCTCCAGGCACTCGGCGACGGCGGGGCCGGTGAGCGGAAGGGGCAGCCCGAGGGCGCGAAGCACATCCGCGCTCCCGCAGGCGCTGGAGATCGCCCGGTTCCCGTGCTTGGCGACGCGCAGACCGCACGAGGCGGCGAGCAGGGCGGCACCGGTAGAGAGATTGTGGCTGCACGAGGAATCGCCGCCGGTGCCCACGATGTCGACGAGTTCTTCGGGGCTGCGCGTCAGCGCCGGGGAGACGGCGAGTCGCCGCATGGCATCGGCGAAGCCGGCCACTTCCTCGGGGGTCTCGCCCTTGAGCCGGAGGGCCGCAAGGATGGCCCCCGCCATGGCCGGCTCATGGGTTGCCGAGGCCATCGCTTCGAGCAGGTCGGCGGCCTGGGCGCGGGCGAGGTCTTGGCGCTGCAGGAGTTGCTCGAGCGCGTGCTTCACGGCCGGCCCCCGGGACGACGGGCGAGGAAGTTGGCGATGAGGCGCTCGCCCGCGGGGGTGAGCACGCTCTCGGGGTGGAACTGGACACCCTCGACGTCGAGCGACCGGTGGCGGACGCCCATGATCTCGCCGTGCTCGGAGCGGGCGGTGATTTCGAGGACCTCGGGCAACGACGGCTCGTCGATGGCGAGGGAGTGGTAGCGGCCGGCCACGAAGGGCGCGGGCATGCCCTGGTAGAGGCCGGTGCCGGCGTGGTGCACAAGGGACGACTTGCCGTGCATGAGGCGGCCGGCGCGGATGATCCGCGCGCCGTACACCTGGCCGATGGCCTGGTGGCCGAGGCAGACGCCGAGGACGGGGGCGGCGCCCGCGAACTGCGGTATGAGCGCGAGGGAGATGCCGGATTCCTCGGGCCGGCCGGGGCCGGGCGAGATCACGAGGTGCGAGGGGTCGAGGGCGCGGGCCTCGTCGGGCGTGACCTCGTCGTTGCGGCGCACCAGGACCTCGGCGCCCTGGGCCAGCATGGCCTGCGCGAGGTTGTGGGTGAAGGAGTCGTAGTTGTCGATCAGCAGCACCCTCACAGCCCATCCTCCGCCAGCCGTAGCGCCGCTTCCAACGCCCCTACCTTCGCCAGCACCTCGCGGTGCTCGGCCTCCGGGTCGCTGTCGGCGACGATGCCGGCCCCGGCCTGGTAGGCATAGGAACCGTTCTGGAACACGAGGGTGCGGATGGCGATGGCCTGGTCCATGTTGCCGCTGCGGGCGAAGTAGCCAACCGTACCGGCGTAGAGGCCGCGCCGCACGGGCTCCAGCTCTTCGATGATCTCCATGGCCCGCACCTTCGGCGCCCCGACGACCGTCCCGGCGGGGAAGGCGGCCGCGAAGAGTTCGAGGGCATCCGCCCCGTCGGCCAGCTCCCCGCCCACGCCGCTGACGATGTGCATGACGTGGCTGTAGCGCTCGATCGACCGGTACGGCTCCACGCGGACGCTCCCGGGCGCGGCCACCCGGCCCAGGTCGTTGCGGGCGAGGTCCACCAGCATGACGTGTTCGGCCGCCTCCTTGGCGTCGGCCAGCAGCTCGCGCTCGAGACGCTGGTCCGACGCCTCATCGCTCCCGCGCGGGCGCGTCCCGGCGAGGGGGCGCAGCGAGGCGGTGCGCCCGGACAGCCGCACCAGCGCCTCCGGCGACGAGCCCACCACCTGCACGCCGCCGACATCGAGGTAGTACATGTAGGGCGAGGGGTTCAGCATCCGCAGCGCCCGATAGACCTCGAAGGGCGAGGTCCGGCACGCCCCGGTGAACCGCACCGAGAGCACGAGCTGGAAGACATCCCCCGCGCGGATGTGCTCCTGGATGCGCCCGACGGCCGCGATGAACGCCTCGCGCGTCAGGCTCGGCGTCGGGGGCTCGTGCCCGGTCCGCGAGGGGGCCGCCGGGTGCGCTGCACGCAGGGCCGCGATGATCTCCCGGCGCAGGCTCGCCCGCTCCCACTCCGGCCCATCGTGCAGCAGCGCCACCCGCCGGGTCAGATGGTCGAACACGAGCAGCGAGCGCGGCGCCACCATCGCCAGTTCCGCTTCCCCCGGCCTGCTCGCCGCCCTCGAAGGCAGCCGCTCGAGCCGGCGCACGAAGTCGTACCCCACCGCGCCGACCAGCCCCCCGTCGAACGGCAGCCCCGGGACCTCCGGGAGCAGCCGCGGCGTGCGCTCGACGGCGGCCCGGAGCCCCGCCAGGAGCTCCTGCCGATCTCGCACCACTGCCGGTGCGCCCCCGTCGATCCTCAGCCCATCCGCATCCAGCCGGACCGCCGCCGCGGCGCCAAGCCCGATGAAGGAGTACCGGGCCACCCGCTGGCCCCCCTCCACACTCTCCAGCAGGAAGACCGGGCCGAACGCGCCCAGCTTGCGATAGGCCGACACCGGCGTGTCCAGGTCCGCGGCGATGTCAAAGGGGGCTTGCACGCGCTCGCTCCAGTCCAAAAACAAAGCGGGCCACCGCTGTCATCGGTGGCCCTCGCCCGATCCGGTCAGTCTGAGTGCTGGTTACCGGGAGCGCGCCACCACGTGAGTGGTCCGCCACCACGTCCCGAGGCCGGAAATCACATGGCCGCGCTTCACAGCCCAACTATGCCTGTGCCCCGCCCCTTTGTCAACGCGATTCTCTACAACTTCTGCCCCGCGGGCGGCCCGCCCATCCGCTCCGCCAGCATGAACGCCAGTTCCATGGCCTGGTCGTAGTTCAGGCGCGGGTCGCAGGCGGAGGTGTACCGCCGGTCCAGGTCCTCCTCCCGCACGCCGGATGCCCCGCCCAGGCACTCGGTCACATCCTGGTCCGTCACCTCGACGTGCACGCCGCCGAGGCGGCCGCCGAGATCGCTGTGAAGGTCCCAGCAGATGCCCAGCTCGCCCAGGATCGCGTCGAACCGCCGCGTCTTCCGCGCGCTCCCTTCTCCCACGACCTCGGTGTTGCCGTGCATCGGGTCGCAGACCCACAGCACCCCCCCCGCCCCCGCCTCGCCGCCGCTCCTCGCCGACCATCCCTCACGCTGCAGGGCTTCCACGAGCGGCGGGAGCACCCCGCCCACGCGTGACACCCCCATGCGGGTGATCAGCACCAGCTTCCCCGGCAGCCGACGAGGGTTCAACGCCTCGCACAGCCGCAGCGTCTCGTCGGGGCGGGCCGAGGGCCCCAGCTTCACGCCGACGGGGTTCTCGATCCCGCGGAAGAACTCCACGTGCCCGCCCCCGAGCGAGCGCGAGCGGTCGCCGATCCACGGCAGGTGCGTCGAGAGGTCGTAGAACCCCTCGCGGCGCGGCACGCGCGTGGTCATGGCGCTCTCAAAGTGCAGGTTGAGCCCCTCGTGGCTCGTGAAGAACTCCGCCCGCGTGCTCTGGATCGTGTCCCGCTCTCCCATCCGGTCGGCGCGGTTGAGCTCGGCCACGAGCTCGGCGCACAGGCGCTGGTACCGCTCGCGCAGCTCGGGCGGCAACCCCGCCTTGCGCAGCATCCCCAGGTCCCAGTTCTCCGGGTGGTGCAGGTCGGCAAAGCCGCGGTCCACCAGCGACCGGATGAAGTTCAGCGTCGCCGCCGAATGGAAGTAGGCCTCCACCATCAGCCCCGGGTCCGGCCGCCGCGACTCCGCGTCGAACGCCTCGCGGTTCACCAGGTCCCCGAAGTAGCTCGGCAGCGCGACCGGCCCGCCCGGACCCTGCCTCACCTCGGTCGGGCTCGAGCGCGGCTTGCCGTATTGCCCCGCGAACCGGCCGATGCGCACCACCGGGCGCCGCGTCGCGTGGAACAGGACCAGCGACATCTGGAGCAGGATCTTGATCCGCCCCGCGACGGGGTCGGCGGCACACTCGGCCATGCGTTCCGCGCAGTCGCCCCCCTGCAGCACGAAGCTCTCGCCCCGCTGCGCTGCGCCCAGCAGCACCTTGAGATTCTCAACCTCCCATGAGGTCACGAGCGGCGGCAGGTGCCCGAGCCGAGCGATCGCGCGCTCGACGTGTCCCGCATCCGCGTACTCGAACTGGTGCGCCGGCTTGGATTTCCAGGACTGGCAGGACCACATCATCGCACCCTGTGTCGCCCCCTCGATCCCACCCTAGGCAGTCTCGGCCCTCGCGCTTCGGACCGCGGGGTCGAAGGGCAAGAACCCAGAATGACCAGTCTCAGCGTCGCCGCCCGGCTGGCCAAGAACGATTCCCGATGTGCCCGGTGTCGGCGCCAGAATCTGCGCCGGGAGCGGAAGTGGGCGATACTGGACTCGAACCAGTGACCTCTTCCTTGTCATGGAAGCGCGCTAGCCAACTGCGCCAATCGCCCGTCATCGCCCCCCGGGGGGCCCCGAAGTATACCGGGCGCCGCACGCCGCGGACCATGGGCCGCCGCCACCGGTAGGGTCAAAGCCGACATGCCCCGGCCGCCGGCAGGTCTTCCACCACTTCCGAGTCCGCGCGACCCGCGACGGTCAGGCGGCCGGACGGCTCACGCGGGGCGTCGGCTCCGGATCCTCGATGCGAGCCACAGCGAGGATGCCACGCCCACCGGGACCGCCACGGCAATCTCGATGGCCCGGTTCACCAGGTCGGCCGCCAGGCCCACGGCCGCGGGGGCGCCCCGCGGGTCGAAGACGCCGGCGGGCAGGGCCCCGGCCGTGAGCCCCGCCGCCCACTCACGGATGCCAAGGCCGTTACCCACCAGGGGGATGAGCATCGCCGCCTGGGCCACCGCGCCGACCGCCACCGCACCCCCGAACTCGATCGGCGACCCCACCAGCGCAAAGAGCACCCAGTACCGCAGGGCCCACACCAGCGTGTCGAGGTACCGCAGGACAAACGTCGCACCGTAGACCCAGCGCGGCGAACCCGCGCCCTTGAGGACGCCGGTCACAGCGCCCGCCGCCAGCACCGGGGCACTCAGTGCTGCGGCCCAGGCCGATCCGCTCGCCCCCGCGCCCAGGGCCGCGGCGATCAGCAGCGTCGTCAGCGCCGCGCCCCCCGCGGCCGCCAGCCCGACCAGCGTCACCCGGACCGAGCGTGCCACGGGGATCCCGTTCACCGCGCGGTGGTAGGCGATCCGCCCGACCAGCCCGGGGCGCATGGGCATGAAGTTCAGCAGCCACGCCGCCCCGATCAGGCAGGTCATCTCCAGCAGCGAGACCCGCCCCTCGCGGCGCATAAGCAGCCAGAACGAGACCGAGACCAGGGCGAAGTTCACCAGCGGCAGGCCCATGGCCGCTACCATCAGCAACGGCGGCGCCGACCGGATCGACTCCCACGCCCCGTTCAGCACCTCACCCTGCCGGGCCACCACCCACCCCGCCGCGACAAGCAGGCCCGCCCCGACGAGGAACGCCACGATCGACCGGGGCCTCGAGGGCCGCGCCCCGCCGAGCGAGGCTGCCCCCACAGCCGTGCCCGGCGCCTCGGGGTTCACCTGCCCGTTCCCGCGGGCGCGGGCAGGGCCCCGGAGTTCCCCGCCGCGGGGGCGGGCGCACCCGGGCGGGCCCGCCCGGCATCGGGCGCTGCCGGTGGTACCTGCTGCGGCGCCGGCCCTTCCCGCCCTTCGCGCGCGGGGATGGCACGGATGTCCGCCGCGGATAGCCGGGAATACAGCGGCGCACTGCCCGCCAGGCGCGCCCGGAGGTGCCCCGCCAGGGCTCGAACACGCTCATCGGGCGACTGCGCAGCCCGAGTCAGCAGCTCATCCTCGGCGTTCGACACGCGGGTCACCAGGACCAGCGCCTGCACCAGCGGGTCGGCATCGCCCCGCACGACCTGGTCGAACCCCGCCATCACCGGCGCCAGGCGCGCGTGCGGCAGGGTCGCCACCAGGATCGCCCGCTGCACGGGGGGCAGGCTTGCGTACCGCGCCGCGAACGCGTCCGCCACGACCTTGAACTCGTCCGGCGCGGGCGGCGGCTGGGGCGGCGGGGGCGCATCGCCCAGCTCGCCCTTCAGCGGCTCCGGGCGCCGGGGCCCGATCTCCTCGAGCGCCGGCGCGAGCAGGAACGCCCGCGTCACGAACGCCAGCCGCGGCAGCATCTCCACCGGGTCGCCCGCGACCTTCGCCGCCAGCGCCGCCGGCGACAGCGACGCCTCCGGGAGCGGCCGGCGGACCACCGCCTCGGTCTCCGAGGCCACGCCCATCGGCCCGGGCTGGAACCCGCCCGCGCGGTCGATCCTGAACCCCTGGATCACCCGCCAGCGCACGCGGATCGTCCGGTTCGCCATCGCCTCCATCAGCCAGCCGCCCTGCCCGGGGTCCGGCCAGATGGTCGCGGTCAGCCGCTCGCGCGGCATGAGGCGGAGCCTCTGGTTCACGTCCACGATCTCCGGCCTGTTGAGCGGGCTGCCGGCGAGGCCCGCATCCAGGCGCGGCGCCAGCAGCAGCCGCGTGCTCAGCGGCCGGTCCGCGCCCAAGGCCAGCGGGATGTCGGAGAGGTTCTCGATCGTGACCCGCACGGCGACGCGGTCGATTGCCTCCGGCGCGGCGTTCGCGACCTCCGTGCGCAGCTGCAGGAACTCGCGCGGCGCCGCGATCATCCGGTCCACGTACCCCGGCACGCCCGCGGCGATGCGCTCCAGGGCGGCCCGGGCCGGCTCGATCTCCTCCCCGCCGCCCAGCGCCAGCAGGCGTGCCCGCGCCCACGCCCCCACCAGCAGCAGCGGGTAGTCGCGCAGCACCCGCCGGTACTCGGCGATCGCCCGGTCCTTCTCCCCCAGTTGTTCGAACGCCGCCCCCACCCCGAGCCGCGCCATCGGGCTCGCATCCGCGATCGGCTCCAGGTCCGCCAGGGCGCCGCGGGCGTCGCCCGTCCTGACCTTCAGCCACCCCGTCAGCGGGGCGAAGCCCTCCGGCATCCGCTCCATCTGCCGCATGGCCTGCTCAAGGTCGGCCTTGACCTCGTCCACCTGCAGCCCCGCCCACAGCCGCAGCGAGTACAGGTGGAGTGTGAGCTCCACCAACTGCGCCTGACCCTGGGCCTCGTTCAGCCGGCCCTGCCGCACGGCTTCCTGGATCTTCGGGATCGTGTCGTTCAGGGTCTTCGTCACCTCCTGCATGGCGGCCGTCGCCGAGGCGTGCTCGCCGGCGGCCTGCGCCGTCAGGATCGCCACCGACGCGATCGGGAGGCTCAGCCGGATCTCCTCCGGCTTGGTGATGTCATCCGTCGGCAGCTTCGCCTCGACCCGCTGGCGGATCTGCCGCGCCGCCGCGTCCCGCTCGACGCTCAGCTCGAGGTTGATCTCCCGGACCACCGCCCCCGGCCCCTCGATGTACCACTGGAGCACCCGCCCCTGGAGCAGCATCTCGTCCACCGCGCCGCCGGTGAGATAGCTAATCCGCAGCGCGTTGGTGTGGAAGCGCTTCGCCTGGGCATAGGCCCCCGCCGAGGCCAGCTCGCGGGCGATCGTCATGTGGACGTTGGGGTCCACCGGATCGGCCTTGAGCAGCACGACCAGCCACTCCATCCCGCCGACGCGGTCCTGCGGGACCCGCTCGGCGTAGTACGTGGCCGCCAGGGCCGCCGCCTCCTTGTGCGTCGAGTCCAGCTGCACCGCCTGCGTCAGCCTGGCGACGAACCCCTTCTCATCCCCCCGCTCGCGCAGCAGAAGCGCCGCATCCAGCGCCAGTCGCGACTTGATCGCGGCGTCGAAGTGGGCGCTGTCCGGCCCGCTCAGGCAGGCCTCGTAGGCCCGCAGCCGGTCGTCGGCGTTCTGCGCCCGAGTCGTGATCGAGGCCGTCAGCAACCGCAGTTGCGCGATGGTGTCCGCCGGGTCCAGCCGGAGCAGTGTGCGTGTCAGCTCGAGCACCATCGCCCGGTCGTCGGCCGCGTACGCCGCCTCGATCGCCCGCCGGACCATCTCCGGATCGCCGGGGGCCAGCTCATGGGCCATCGTCAGCAGGAGCGACGCGGCGCGATAGTCCGCCGGCCCCGGGGCCGCCGTCCCCCGAAGGTCGAGCAGCGCCAGCCGCGTGATCGACCTCGCGAGCAGTTCCCGCGCAGGGTCGGGCGCGGGCGGCTGCGCCGGGCCCGCCACGACGGCCGTACAGAGCATCGCCGCGACGCTCATCGCGCCGGCGATCCAGCGGCCTCGGGCGGGGAAGGGGGGCATCGGGTTACGGCCTAGCCGAGGGCCATGGTCATCAGGAACTCGGCGTTGGTCTTGACCTTCTTCAGCCGGCTCTTGACCAGCTCCATCGCCTCCACCACGTTCATGTCGCTGAGCACCTTGCGCAGCCGGTAGACCAGCTCCAGCTCCTTGGGGTCCAGCAGGAGCTCCTCGCGCCGCGTGCCCGACGCCGGGATGTCGATGCACGGGTAGATCCGCTTCTCCATGAGCTTGCGGTCCAGGTGCAGCTCGCTGTTGCCGGTGCCCTTGAACTCCTCGAAGATCACCTCGTCCATCTTACTGCCCGTGTCCACAAGGGCCGTCCCGATGATGGTCAAACTCCCGCCCCGCTCGATGGCGCGGGCAGCGCCGAAGAACTTCTTGGGCCGGATCAGCGCGTTGCTGTCCAGGCCGCCGGTCATGATCTTGCCCGAGTGCGGCATGTTGGCGTTGTACGCCCGGGCCAGCCGCGTGATCGAGTCGAGCAGGATGACCACGTCATCCCCGAACTCCACCATGCGCTTCGATTTCTCGATCACCATCTCGCACACCTGCACGTGCCGCGAGGAATCCTCGTCGAACGTGCTGGCCACGACTTCAACCCCCGGGCAGCTCCGCCGGAAATCCGTCACTTCCTCGGGGCGCTCATCCACCAGCAGCACGATGATCCGCGTGTCCCCGTAGTTCTTCTTGATCGCCTTGGTCATCTTCTGGAGCAGGACCGTCTTGCCGGTGCGCGGCGGGGCCACGATCAGCGCCCGCTGGCCCTTGCCGACCGGCGCCACCAGGTCGATGATCCGGCACTCGATCTCGTCCGGCGTCGTCTCCAGGATGAACCGGTGCTCGGGGTGCAGCGGCGTCAGGTCCTCGAAGTTCGTCAGCCCGTGGATCCGCTGCGGCGCGCCGCCGTTAACCTCATCGACGCGAAGCAGCGCGAAGTAGCGCTCGCTCTCCTTGGGCGGGCGGATCAGGCCCTTGACGATCATGCCTTTGCGCAGGCCGAAGCGACGCACCTGCGACGGGCTCACGTAGATGTCGTCCGGCCCCGGCAGGTAGCTCTGCTCCGGCGAGCGGAGGAACCCGAACCCGTCCGGCATGATCTCCAGCGTCCCGTCGCCGTACATCAGGCCCTGCTTGGCGGCACGGGCCTTGAGGATCTTGAAGATCAGCTCCTGCTTGGGCGTGTGGAAGTAGTCGGTCAGCCCCTCCTTCCCCGCCACGCCCTGCAGCTCGTCGATCTCCATCCGCTGAAGCTGGCTGATGCTGATCGCTTCCTTGGCGATCTGCGGGCTGGCCGCGGCGATCCGCTCCAGCTCGGCCGCTTCGCGCTCCAACTCCTCATCGCTCGGCAGCGAGCTGTCGTGGTGGTGGTAGCTTGGTTGGTACGCACCGCCCCCGCCCCCGCTCCCTCCCCCACCACCGCCGCCGCCGCCCCCGCCACCGCCCCCGCCCATGCCGAACCCGCCGCCCCCGCCCTTGCGACGCTTCTTCTTGCGGCGGCCGGTCCGGAACCCCTCCTGGAACCCTCCGCCGCCGCCCCCGCCGCCCCCCCCAGCGGGCTGACCCTGCATCCCCTGCGGGCGCTGGTACTGCTGCTGGCCGGGACCGCCCGGGCCGCCACCTCCGCCGCCGCCGCCCTGCCACCCCTGGCCACCGCCTGACGGCCCTTGGGACGCTGACTGGGATGGCCCGCCGGATGGCCCGCCGCCCGGCCCGGATGCCGGCGCTGCGGGCGCCTCCTGGCGCGGCGCCGGCGGCACGGGCGCCGGCTCGGGCCGCGATGGCCGCTCCGGCTCCGAGCGGCGCGACTCGGGGGCCTCGCGCGGCTCGGGCTTCTCGGCCTTCGGCTCGGCCGCGCGCTCCTTCTTGGATGCGGGCTTGCCCTTGCTTTCCTCTACCGTGGTCTTCGGCATGAGCGGGAACTTCCTGATTGTCGTGTGGGAACCGGGCTCTGACCCGGCGGCGGCGGAACGGAAGTTCCGCCCGAGGTGGGATGGGTGCGACCGTGGATGGCCCTGCGCCCCCGGGGATTGACCCGGGCACCTCCCGCGGCCTGCCGGCCAGAGTTGAACTTGGATTCGGCCGGGAGATGCGCGGCCGCGTGGACCGCTTATCGACCAACTATAGGCGAGCCGTGAACGACAGGTTTTCGATCCGCCCGGCGCAGCGCCGGGCTGTAACCACTCCTACGCCGCCCGGGGCGGCCGCGTTCCGCCGCCGGCCAGAATCCGCCTGTACGCCCGGGCGACCTCAGTCTCCAGGTCGCTTTCGCTGCCGGTATTCTGGATAACGAAACCGGACCGGCGGCGCTTCTCCGCCAGAGGGAGCTGGTGTGCCTCGCGCCGGCTGAGTTCGGCCTCATCCCAGCCGCGCGCCGAGCTGACGCGTGCCATGCGGAGGCGGAGCGGCGCCTGCACGAAGATCACCGCGTCGCACTCGGCGTCGACGCCCGCCTCGAACAGGAGGGGCGCATCGATCACCACGGCGGGGGCGCCGGCCTCGCGGGCGGCGCGGATGGCCTCGGCGCGGGTGCGCTTCACGAGCGGGTGAATGAGGCCCTCGAGACGACGGCGCTGCTCCGCGTCGCCGAAGACGATCCGGGCGATCCCGCCCCGGTTCACCGAGCCGTCGGCGTTGAGCACGGCGGGCCCCCACCACTCCCGGAGCGTGCCCCGTATCTCCGGGCGCTCCAGGGCGGCCCGGGCCTCGGCGTCGGAGTCGAGCACGACCGCTCCGAGCCGCCCCAGCTCCGCCGCCACGCGGCTCTTGCCCGACCCGATCCCCCCCGCCAGGCCGATCACGACCGGCCGGACGCTCACCGGGCCTCCCTCTTGAGAACCGCCACCCCCGGGTAGTTCCGGTAGTACCCGTCGAAGTCCAGCCCGTACCCCACCACGAACTCGTCGGGGATGTCGAAGCCGACGTACTCGGCCGCAACCTCCTCCTCACGGGCGATCAGCTTGCGCAGCAGCACGCACAGCCGCAGGGATGCCGGCTTCTGCTCCGCGATCACCGACCGCACCAGCGACAGCGTCCGCCCCGTGTCGAGGATGTCGTCGACGATCAGGACGTGCTTGCCCGCCAGCCCCGGCGGGATCTCCCCCCGGATCGCCGCGCCCTTGCTCTGCAGGCTCTTCCCCGGGTAGCTCGACACCGCGACAACCCCCAGCGAGAGCTTCAGGGGCATGTGGCGGATCAGGTCGGCCACGAAGACCACCGACCCCGTCAGGATCGGCACCAGCACGATCTGCTCGTTCCCCGTCCGTGCGATGTCCGCCAGCAGGTCGCGCGAGATCTCCTGCCCCAGCGCCCGCACGCGGGCGCCGATGCGCTCCTGGTCAATCAGAACCCGGTCCAGCTCGGGGAACATGGCCGCCATGATACGGGCACGACTCGGCCATGACTCGGCCATGATCGGGATGACCGGGACCGGCCGACGAGCCTCCCCGCCCACGCGCCCCCGGCCCGGCCGCCCCGGCCCTACTTCAGCCCCTTCATCGCCCCCGTCCGGCGTGCCCGCTCGTACCCCACCAGCGCATCCTCGATGATCGCCATCGCCGGCTCGGCCGGCATGATCTCGTCCACCGCAACCTCCTTGCCCTCCAGCATCTTGTAGTCCTCGAAGAACGTCCGGAGCATCTTGAAGATGTGCTTGGGGAAGTCGCTGGCCTTCTGGAACTCCGAGTAGATCGGGTCCTCGCAGAGCACCGCGATGATCTTGTGGTCCGGCTTCCCCTGGTCGATCATCGACATGAGCCCCACCGTCCGGGCGTTGCACAGCGTCAGCGGCGGGATCTCCTCCGTCGAGTAGACCAGCACATCCAGCGGGTCGTCATCCTCGGCCAGCGTCTGGGGGATGAAGCCGTAGTTGGCGGGGTAGTAGACGGCCGAGGAGAGCACGCGGTCGAGCTTGATGAGGCCCGTGCTCTTGTCCAGCTCGTATTTGTTGCTGCTCCCCCGCGGGATCTCGATGACAGCGCGGAAGCGAAGGGGGAGGTCGTAGCCCTCGATGCCGGGCGTCACGTCGTGCCAGGGGTGGACCATGGGGCGGGAGGATAGGAGATCGAGACAGATCAGGAGAGCTGTCTCGCTGCCTCGCTGTCCCGCTATCCTGTCCGCATGCTCACGCTGGACTTCGCCAACTGCCTCGCCGAGCGCGTCGGGAATCACGGCCTCGACGCGGCCGCGCTCGACTCCCACGGCGAGGGCGCCCGCGCGGTCGCCTCCCACACCCCCCGCCTCGCGAAGACCCGCGGCACGGGCTGGGAGCGCTGGCGCGACCTGCCCCACGGCAAGATGCGCGAAGATCACGTGAAGGCCGTCACGGGGACGGTCGAGCGCTGCCGGGGCCGGTTCGACAACCTCGTGGTCCTGGGCATCGGCGGCTCGGCCCTCGGCAACATCGCGCTCCAGGGCTCGCTCAACCCCCACACCTACAACCTGCTCCCCCCCGCCGATTCCGGTGGCACAGGCATCCCGCCGGCCACGCGTGCCGGCCCCCGCTGCTTCGTCGTGGACAATGTGGACCCGCACTTCTTCGGGTCCGTCCTCGGCCTCTGCGCCGCCGGCGGCGGCCTCAAGCGCACCTGCTTCAACGTGGTCAGCAAGTCCGGCGAGACAGCCGAGACCGCCGCTCAGTTCATGGTCATCCGCGACCGCCTCAAGCGCGAGCTCGGCCCCGCCTACAAGGACAACGTCGTCGCGATCACCGACCCCAAGGCCGGCACGATGAGGCAGATCTGCGACGCCGAGGGGTTCGCGACGCTGCCGGTGCCCGAGGGCGTCGGCGGCCGCTTCAGCGTCCTCTCGCCCGTGGGGCTGTTTTCCGCCGCCATGTGCGGCATCGACATCAACGCCCTCCTCGACGGGGCCGCCGCGATGGATGCCCCCTGCTCGCGCGAGGCCCTCGCGGAGAACCCCGCGGCCATGCTGGCGTTCCTGCTGGTGGAGCTGGGAAACACCAAAGGCAAAACCTGCCACGTGATGATGCCGTATTCCAACGCCCTGTACTACCTGGCGGACTGGTTCCGGCAGCTGTGGGCGGAAAGCCTCGGGAAGCAGGTGGACCTGTCCGGCGAGACGGTGTACGCGGGGTTCACGCCGATCAAGGCGCTGGGGACGACGGACCAGCATTCGCAGGTGCAGCTGTACCGGGAGGGGCCGAACGACAAGGTGTTCTGCCTGCTGGAGGTTGAGGATTTCGGTGGCACAGGCGCCCCGCCTGTTCGGACGAGCGGCAGCGCAGCCACCGGCTGGACGCCTGTGCCACCGGGGGATGTGACCATCCCCACCGGCCTCGGCGTCGAGGCGATCAAGTATCTCGAGGGCAGGAGCATGACGTCCCTGCTCAACGCAGAGAAGAGGGCGACGGAGTACGCCCTAGTCGAGAGCCAGCGGCCGAACCTGACCATCCGCTGGCCGCGGATCGACGCGTTCCACGTCGGGCAGTTCATCTACCTGTGGGAGGTGGCAACGGCGTACGCGGGGCTGATGCTGAACATCGACGCGTACAACCAGCCGGCGGTGGAGACGGGGAAGCTGGCGACCTTCGGCCTGATGGGGCGGCCGGGGTACGAGAAGTGGAGGACGACGGTGGAGAAGACGCTGGCGGCGAGTCGGTGGGTGATCAGGGGGTGACGCTGCGCATTTGGCAGCGTCTGGAGGAGAAGCGTTACCATCCAGGAATGGGCTTCGCACCGGCAAACATTCTTCCGCCGCGGCTCGTGGATCAACTTCAGCGTATCGCGCCTTCGCGGGACCGTCACAGCCGCATCTACCCTTGCAAACTGGTGCTGATCGACACGAGCGTGATCGAGCGGGCTCTGCTTATCGAGGAGGCACACGGCCTCAGGAGCAAGGGCATTGCGCTCGAGGACATCGCGCTTATCGAAGAGACGCCGTGGCGCCTCCCTCGCGGACTGGCGAACGCGCTCTATGACGCCGGTGAATCGGGGATGGGCTACGCCGTATTCAAGATGAAGTTACGGGATGGCCGCGTGATCGCGTCGCACAACAGCGGCGCTCTGGTGGACTACCCTGGCCTGCCGCAAGGCGTGCGCGGAAGTGATGTTGTCGAGGTCTACCCGCACTTAGGACGAGAAACGTGGGGGACAAATGATTTCTTCGCGGAACCGGACTTCGTCGTCCTGCACTTCGTATTCCCCGCGGCGCTGATCTGAGAGACGGCTGAGTCGCAATCCGCTCGCGGCCTCGCCGAGCCTAGCCCCCTGCCTGTTGTCGCGAGGTTAGACCTCCACCACGATCGCCACCGCGTTCCCCCCGCCCAGGCACAGGGCCGCGAGGCCGCGCTTGCCGCCGGTGCGGCGGAGCTGGTGGATGAGGGTGGTCAGGACGCGGGCGCCGCTGGCGCCGATAGGATGGCCGAGGGCGACGCCGCCGCCGCAGATGTTGAGCTTCTTCTCGTCGATGCTGAGCGCCTTCACGTTGCACAGCACCTGCGCGGCGAAGGCCTCGTTGATCTCGAACAGGTCGATGTCCTTCACCGTCAACCCCGCCTTCTTCAGCACGCCCTCGATCCCGCTGATCGGGGCGGCGAAGATGTCCTTGGGGGCCACGCCGCTGGTGTGGTAGGCGACGATCTTCGCGATCGGCTTGAGGCCCAGTTCCTCGGCCCGCGTGCTGCTGGCCACCACCAGGGCCGCGGCCCCGTCGCTGATCTGGCTGGCGTTGCCGGCGGTGATGGACTCGTGGCCGGGCACCGGGCGAAGCTTGCCGAGGCCCTCCGCGGTCGAGTCGGCGCGGATACCCTCGTCGGCGGCGACGCCCGGGGACTTCTTGTCGAGGCACTGCTCGCCGGTCAGGGCGACGATCTCGCCCTTGAACCAGCCCTGCTTCGTCGCCTCGGCCGCCCGCTGGTGGCTCTGGGCGGAGAAGCGGTCCTGCTCCGCCCGGCTCACCTCGTACTTCTTGGCGATGTGGTCGGCCGCGTTGGTCATCCCCCAGCACTCGAACGCGCACCGCAGCCCGTCGAACTGCATGTGGTCTTCCATGGCCGCCTGCCCGAACTTCACGCCCTCGCGGATGCGGGCGAAGTGCGGCGCCGCCGTCATGTTCTCGAACCCCCCCGCGATCACCAGCCGGTTGTCACCCGCCCTGATCGTCTGCGCGGCCTGCATGACGGCCTGGAGGCCGGACCCGCACACCTTGTTCACCGTGACCGCAGACATCGTCTCCGGCAGCCCGGCCTTCAGGGCTGCCTGCCGCGCCGGGTTCTGCCCCAGCCCCGCCTGCAGCACGCACCCCATGATCACCTCATCCACCGTGTCCTTGAGCCCGGGGTTCTCAGCGAGGACGGCCTGGATGGCGTAGGCCCCCAGCTGCGGCGAGGGAACCCTGCTGAGGCCGCCAAAGAAGCGGCCGATGGGGGTGCGCTTGGCGGCGAGGATCACGGGTTGAGTGGTCATGGGTCCCTCCGGGGCGGATTCGTGCGGTGAAGACCGGGTGCCAACGGCGAGCCGGCTTCGGCCGCCCGAGCAGAAACACACCCGAATCGCATTCTAGTCGCCGCCCGGCGGCTCTCTACGCGGCCGCGGTCCCCGCGATCCACCCTCCGCCGAGGACCACATCCGGGTCCTCCGCGTCATAGAGCACCACGGCCTGTCCCGGGGCAACCGCCTGCTGCGGCTCGCTGAAGCGGACCTCGAAGCGCCCGCGCCGTCCGGATGGGCCGGCCCCGGGAACATCGTCCAACGCCCGGGCCAGGGCGCTGACCGCGGGCGTGTTGTAGCGGTACTTGGCGATGCAGGGCCGCCACTGAGGGCCGGCCCAGCCCTCGACGAGCCAGTTCGCCTCGGAGGCGGTGCAGCCGGTGGAGGCGAGGCCTTCGCGCGCCCCCACTGTTACGGTGTTCGTCGCCGCGTCGCGCCCGACCACGTACACCGGGTGCCCCAGCGAGAGCGACAGGCCCCGGCGCTGGCCGATCGTGAACCGGTGCTGGCCGCCGTGCCGCCCGACCTCGCGCCCGGCCTCATCCACGATCGGCCCCGCAGCCGCCAGCGCCGGCCGGCGCCGCTCGACGAGCCCGGCGTAGTCGTTGTCAGGGACGAAGCAGATCTCCTGGCTGTCGGGCTTGTCGAACACCGGCAGCCCCATCTCGTGGGCCAGCGCGCGGACGCGCGGCTTCTCCAGGCCCCCGATGGGGAGGAGCATTCGGGCGAGCCGCCCGCGCGGGACGCCGAAGAGGACGTAGGACTGGTCCTTGGCGTGGTCGAGGCCGCGCAGGAGGCGAAGGGAATCTGATGAGGACACAGGCGGGACGCCTGTGCCACTGATCCCGGGGAGGACGCGGGCGTAGTGCCCGCTGGCGACGAAGTCGGCGCCGATGGACGCCGCGTAGTCGTGCAGCTTCCCGAACTTCAGCCAGTCGTTGCAGCGGATGCAGGGGTTAGGCGTCCGCCCCGCGGCGTACTCATCCACGAAATAGTCGATGATCCGCCCGAAGTCCTTCTTGAAGTTGCAGACGTAGAGGGGGATCCCCAGCTCGGCGGCGACCGCGCGGGCGTCCGCGGCGTCGGTGATGGAGCAGCACCCCTGGTGGCCGATCCTGGGTAGGTCGGCTCTCCGAGCCGATGAGCCCGGTCCGGTACACCCCTCCGAGGCAGGGATGAGCTCATCCAGCGTCTCCCCCGGAGACCCCAGCCGCATGAAGCACCCCACCACCTCGTACCCCGCGCGCACCAGCAGCGCCGCGGCCACGGACGAGTCCACGCCGCCGGACATCGCCACCAGCACCTTGCCCTTGGTTGCGCCCGGCATAAGCAACTTTAGGTGGCCGGCCGCGGGGGCTGGCGGCGACCCGCCTTGATGGGCTCGGGCGAGGTGATGCGGAGCGGGGGGCGCCCCTCCTTGCCCACCAGCGGGATGGGGCTGTCGTCCGCCACCGCACCCTCGGCCGCCTCGCGGACCTGCCGCAGGGCAAAGAGCCCGGACTGCTTCACCGACTCATCCAGGTGCCCGCACTCCGGGCAGCGGTCGTACACCGAGAGCCCCGCCAGGTCGTACCCGCACTCCGCACACTCCCGGTGCGCCAGCACGTCGCCCTGGCGGGCGGCGATACGCGTGGCGACCTCGTGCGCCGTCACCGAGTTGCGGATCGCCCACACCGAGATGTTCGCCAACTGGTAGAGGCAGAAGAGGAACAACAGCTCGACGCAGACCATGCCAAGCCAGGCCCAGATGCCGGCGATGCGGACGGCCAGCCAGATCCCCTCGAGTTCGGCCTTGCGCACGATCGCGCTCGCGACGGCGACGACTCCGAAGATCGCCAGGAGCGAGGCGGCGAGGCGGAAGCGGTCGGCCAGGCCGGTGTCCCCCGCCCAGTCGCCCAGCGAGGAAAGCTGGACCGAGAGCGGGATCAGGCCGATCAGGGCGATGATCTGAAGCATGAGGCCGGCCCACCCGAACACCTCATCCATCGGGGCGGGGGCGCGGGTGGCGGCGAAGTAGGCAACGGCGGCCGCCGGCCAGGCCGACTGCAGAACCCGGTTGGTCCAGCGGAGGGGGACCGACTCGAGGAAGACATCGCGGAGCGTCCCCACGTCGATCGGGCGCTGCGCCGTGCAGATGAACACGCCCGTCCACCAGCCGATGGAGGCAGCCCCAGCCACGGCCGCGGCGACCGGGCTGCCGGTGCGGACGAGAACCGACAACCCCACCGCCGCGACCACGGAGCACACCGCCAGCAGCCCCGCGCCCCAGGCAAGGGTCTTCAGGTACATCAGCGGGGCGTCGGTAAGGTTGTCCGCGAATCGGCGGGCCCCCTTTCGGGCGCGGTGGCCGATCGGCAGGCCGCACTCCGGGCACTTGCCGTTCGTCGGCAGCCCCCTCAGGCTGTACCCGCACCGCCCGCAGGGGCGGTCGGTGTCCACGATGTCCACGAAGGTCCGTTTCGTGGGCCGCAGCTCGCGGGGGTCGATGGGCATGCGGGAGTTGTTCCCGTGCGGGGCGGCCCGGGTTGCAGCCGGCGCTAGACGGGCATCCGGGCGACGGCCTCAACGGCGTTCTGAAACAGCCGCAGGCCCGGGGTGGGCCCGCCGGTGACATCGGCCGAAAGGCGGGTCCAGTACGGGTGGCGGTCCCACTCGAGGTACCGCTCGGGGTGGGGCATGAGGCCGAAGACCAGCCCGGACGCATCCGAGACCCCCGCGATCGCGCCCTGCGAGCCGTTGTAGTTGTCGAGGTACCGCAGGGCCACCTGGCCGGACCGCTCCAGCTCCGCGAGCAACTCGGGGCTCTCGGCGATGAAACGGCCCTCGCCATGGGCCACGGGGAGCTGCATGATGTCGGCGTCGGCATCGTGGCGGGCCCCGGCAAGGCCGCGGGTCCAGATACAGCGGGAGCCGGGCTCGAAGCGGACGGGGACCCAGCGGTCCACGAAGCGGGCCCCGACGTTCTCGGCGAGGGCCACGGTCTGCGCCGGAGGCCGGTCGGTTGGCCACGGCTCGCCGGCCCGCGGCCCGGGCAGGAGCCCCACCTGGACCAGCACCTGGAACCCGTTGCACACGCCGATCACCGGCACGCCGCGCTCGACCGCGCCCCGCAGCGCCGGGTACAGCCGCTCCCGGATGCGCATCGCGAAGATGCGCCCCGAGGCGATGTCATCCCCGTAGCTGAACCCGCCGGGGAACCCGATCAGGTCGAACCGCTCCAGCGACCCCGGCTCGCGGATCAGCCGGTCCAGGTGGACCAGCTCCGGCTCCGCCCCCGCCAGCGAGAACGCCCGCATGAGCTCGCCGTCGCAGTTCGTGCCCGCCGTGCGGATGACGATCGCCCTGGGCATGCCGCAAGTGTAGAGGGCGGCGGCCGCGTCGGATGCTCTGTCCTGCTGCCGCGGCTCTCTTCCTCAGGGGCACCCCGCGGCGTAGCGCGTCAGGAAGCACCCGAAGTCCGCCACGTTCAGCACCGGCGGCTGCGTGCTCCCGTCGCAGTTCGCGTAGGGGTCGCCGCCGGCGTACTGCGTCAGGAAGCACCCGAAGTCCGCGACGTTGAGGATCGGCGGGATGTGGCTCTGGTCGCAGTTGGCGTAGCACGCGATGTCCGCCTGGTCGCGGTCGTACACGCCGTCCAGGTCGCGGTCGATCCCGATACGGACCTGCGTCCCCAGCGACACCACCGTGTACGTCAGCTCGTTCCCCGGCGAGGCCAGGGCCAGCAGCTGCGCCGGCGTGAACTCCGAACCCGCCCGGTCGGAGAGGAACCGCCCGGGCGCCTGGCTGGTGTAGGCGAAACCGCGCTGCTCGCTGCCGACCACGCCCTTCACCACCAGCCCGACCTTGTTCGCCTGCGCCAGCGAAACCATCGAGCTGATCAGGGCACTCTGGGCCGGCGGCGGCCCCTGCCCGTTCGCCACGGTCGTCTGGACTCCCACCGACGCGGGGACATCGCTCCCGGGCGTCCCCGGGCCCAGCAGCACGCTCGTGCTGCTCCCGGCGGGCAGGTCGCCGCCCGAGAAGCAGAGCAGGAACGCGACGAGGTCCGCGACCTCCTGGTCGCTCTGCACGTTGAACACCGGCTCGGCCACGAACCGCGCCAGCGAGTCCACGCTCCCGTCGTGCAGAAACCCGAACCCCGCGTTGTTCTCCGCTTGCGTCATGTCGAACCCGACCTTCAGGTACCCGTTGCGCAGCTGCGGCGTCTTGATCGCGATGTTCGTCGAGCCGTCCACCGACACCAGCTGGTGGTGCCGCTCCCCCCGCGGCCCCACCGGGAACGGCTGGAACGACCCCGTCTGCTGGCTCCACGTCGCGTCCGGCCCGGTGCCCGTCGGCAGGGTGTGGCACGTCACGCACGCGAAGGCCCCGCTGTCCAGGCGCCGGTTCGTGTCCCGGTACAGCGCCATCCCGAGGTTCGGCCGCCCCACCGGCAGCGGCTGGCCCGCCGGCGCGAACCGACCCGGCGTGTGGTGCCCCGTCAGCGTCATCGTCGCCGGCAGCGTGTTGTCGAAGTTGCGGAAGGGGTTGGGCGGGAACGTGATCGCCTCCAGGAAGTCCTCGAACTCCTGCATCTCCGCCGGCGTGAGCTGCACGTCGTCCCCCAGCAGGCCCATGAACGCCCCGTTGAACTCCTCGATCCCCGCCCGGTCGCCCCGCCAGTGGTGCGGCTCGTGCCCGATGATGTCCTGCAGCGTCTGCGTCGTCATCGGCCCCTTCATCGGGTGCCACGGCTGGAACTGCGGCTGGGTGAAGGGCGGCGCCAGCCCCGGAATCCCCGCCCCGAGGTTCTGACCCGTCAGCTGCTTGATCACCCCCTGCGGGTCGCCCAGGTCCCACGCGAGACGGTCCATCCCGCCGTCGATGTGGCACGAGGCGCACGACGACTGCCCCAGCCCGCTGTTCTTGTGCGTGTCGTACAGGTGCTTCCGCCCGGCCTTGATGGCCGCGGGCGTCGGGTCGAAGAACGGCACCGTTGCCACGACCTGCTCGCTCGCCGTGCTCACCACCGAGATCGAGCCCGCGAACCGGTTCAGCACGTACAGGCGCGAGCGCGACTCATCGAGCGCCACCCCCGTCGGCCCCTCGCCCACCTCGATCGTCGGCGCCAGCCCCGCCCGGTCCCCCGCCGCGTCCACCACGATCACGTTGTTCGAGCCCATCCCCGCGATGTACCCCCGTGTCCCCGCGGCGTTGTAGGCGATCCCCCGCGGGTCGCCGATCGAGAGGTCCCGCTGCCCCTGCGGGACAGTGTGCGCCGCGTAGGTCAGGTGGGGGTTCAGGTCCTTCACCTGCTTCCCCAGCGTCAGGGGGTTCACCAGCGCCAGCTTCACGCGGACAAACGTTCCGTTCACGTTGGGCTCGAAGCGCACCTCGTTCGTCCCGTCCGTCCCCACCACGCCCACCTGCCCGGTCGCCGGGTTCACGCCCATCGCCATGCAGATGTTCATCAGCCCCGTCGCGTACGACGACACCGAGAGCGACGACGCGTCGATCACCGCCAGGTCGCGGTCCGGCATGTCCCACCCCGGGATCCGGCCCGAGCGCTGCAGCGCCTGCGGCCCGCTGACCATCGCCGTCCAGTCGCGGTTGTTGTCATCCATCCAGCGGCCCAGCGCATCTTTCTTGACGATGAGGCCGACGTCGGGGACGGCGCTCTGGTTCGCCGTCGCGATCGGCGGGCTGAAGGTGGTCCCGCTGTTGGGCGGGGGGTTCACACCCCCGTACGGCCCCGCCGGGTCGCTCACCGTGTTCGGCGGGAAGCCGATCACCCCCATCGCCCCGCCCCCCAGGATCGTCGAGGCGTTCCCCGACTGGAACACGGCGCAGTAGACCTTGCTCCCATCCGGGCTCACCGCCAACGCCCGCGGGTCGATCCCGTTGATCGGGATGTCCACCGGCGGCGCGCCGAGGTTCACCGGGTCGAACACCTGCACCACCTGCCCGTGCCCGCAGCTCACGAACGCCCGCTGCGGCGTCCCGGCGAATACCACATCCGCCGTCTCGTCCCGCGTCGTCAGCGTCGCCACGACGTTCCGGCCCGTCAGGCTCACCACGCTCACCGAGTCGGAGATGCGGTTCGCCACCCACACCTCGGTGTTCGTCCGCGCCCGCACCGAGACCGGCTCCAGCCCGACCGGGATCTCCGCGAGCAGCGCCGGCACTCCCCCGGTGATGTCGAACACCGCCACCCGCGCATCCGCCGTGTTCACGGCCACCAGCTTCGTCCCGTCCGGCGTGATGTCCACCGGGTGCACGTGCCCCGACTCAAAGTTGACAAAGCCCGGGATCGCCCGCGGCGTCTCAGGAGCCCCAGCCGGATCGCGCAGCGGGCGCGCATCCCCCGCGCCGGGTCCCGCCCACACCAGCGCAGCGCCGGTAAGACCGATCGATCCCGCCAGGCCGGCGAGGTACAACGCTTCACGCTTGATCATGGAAGGCTCCGGGAGACAGGGCCGCGACGGCCCCGGGAGAGGCGGCGGGACGCCACAAGATGCCCCGGAATACGCACGCCGTCAAGAAAACGTTTCGCGACCAGCCCCCGACCCCCCGCTGCCGGCGCGCTGCGGGGGGTCGCGCGGGTAGCATCCGCCGATGGACCGCGTCCGGATCACCGACGTCTCCCCCCGCGACGGCCTTCAGAACGAGCCCCTCGGCCCCGCCGGCCCAATCCCCGCCGCCCAGAAGGCCCGTCTGGTCCAGCTCCTCGCGGCCTCAGGGGTCGATGAGGTCGAGGTCAGCAGCTTCGTCTCTCCCAGGTGGGTCCCACAGCTCGGCGACGCCGCCGACGTCTTCGCCGCGCTGGCGCACCTCAGCCCCCGCCCGGTCTTCTCCGCCCTCGTGCCCAACGAGAAGGGCATGGCCGCGGCCCTCGAGGTCAACCAGCGCGCCGGCCGCCGCGTGCTGGACAAGATCGCCCTCTTCACCGCCGCCTCCGAGACCTTCGCCCACAGGAACATCAACGCGGGCATCGCCGAGTCCATCCGCCGCTTCGAGCCCGTCGTGGCCGCGGCCGGGCGCGAGGGCCTCCTCGTGCGCGCCTACATCTCCTGCGCCGTCGCCTGCCCCTTCGAGGGCCGCACCGACCCGCAGAAGGTCGCCCACGTCGCCCAGGCCCTCGCCGACCTCGGCGCCGACGACCTCGACCTCGGCGACACCATCGGCGCTGCCGAGCCGGGGGACATCACGCTGCTCGTGCAGGCGATCGCCGCGCGCCTGGGCGACGCCGTCATCCCCCGCCTCACCCTCCACCTCCACGACACCTTCGGGCGCGCCGCGGAGTCCGTCGGCGAGGGGCTCCAGATGGGCATCCGCTCCTTCGACGGCGCCGTGGGCGGCCTGGGCGGGTGCCCGTACGCCTCGAGCCCCGGCCGCCGCGCCCCCGGCAACATCAGCACCGAGACGCTCATCCACCGGCTCCAGCGCGACGGCTACGAGTGCGCGGTGGACCCCACCCGCCTCGCCGTGGCCGCGGCTTTCGCCGCGCAGATCGTCGCCCCCGGGCGCGCCCAGGAGTCCCGCGCGTGATCCTCTCCCGGCACGAGGGCCCGGTCGCCGTGATCGCCCTCAACCGCCCCGGCCTCCGCAACGCCCTCACGCCGGAGATGTTCGACCACCTCCGGCGCGCCGTCGACGCCGCGGCCGGCGACCCCTCCACCCGCGCCCTCCTCCTCACCGGCGAGGGCAAGGTCTTCTGCGGCGGCTTCGACCTCAAGCTCTGCCTGGCCGACCCCGCCGTCCTCGCCCAGCTCCTCCGCGCCCTCCACGAGACCATCGAGCGCCTGCTCGAACTCGACATCCCGGTCGTCATCGCGGCGCACGGCGCGGCCATCGCCGGCGGCTGCGCCCTCCTGGGCGCTGCCGACGTGGCCGTCTCCGACGAGCACGCAAAGCTCGGCTACCCCGTGACCCCTCTGGGCGTCTCGCCCGCCATCTCCGCCCCGTACCTCAGCCAGGCCGCTACGCCCGGCGTCGCCCGCGCCCGCCTCCTCGACCCCGCGCTCCTCTCCGGGCGCGACGCCCTCCGCCGCGGCCTCATCCACGAGTGCGTCCCGGGCCCGGACCGGGTCCTGCCGCGGGCCCTCGAGATCGCCGGCGCCCTCGCATCCAAGCCCCCGGGCGCCATCGCCGCGACCAGGGGCTGGCTGCGCTCGATCACGTCCCGCGCTGCCACCCCCGACCACCGGCGCGCGGCGGTCGAAGCCAGCCTCTCCCTGGTCGGCGGCGCCGAGGAGCGCGAGCGCCTCGCCCGCGCCCTTGCGCGTTCCTGACCCCCACGCCCCCCACGCCCCCCGGATTTCAAGCCCGCGCCCGCCCCCCGCCGCGTTACAGTGTTCCCCGCATGAGTGAGCAGGCCCACATCTCGGTCTCCGGGCGCATCGCCACCCTCACCCTCGACCGCCCCGAGGCCCGCAACGCCCTCTCCGAGGACCTCCTCTGCTCCCTCAACACCCGCCTCGACGAGCTGGGCGCTGCCGACCCCACCGTCCTCATCGTCACCGGCGCCGGCAAGGGCTTCTGCGCCGGCATGGACCTCAAGCTCGTCCTGAACGACCCCGAGGCCCCGCGCCGCCTCCTCACTTCCCTCGCCCGCTTCCTCCTCCGCCTGCGCCAACTCCCCATGGTCGTGCTCGCCTCCGTCAACGGCGCCGCCATCGGCGGCGGGTGCGGCCTCGCCGTCGCCTGCGACCTCGCCATCACCCACGCCGACGCCAAGATGGGCTTCCCCGAGGTGGACCTGGGCGTATGCCCCGCCGTCGTCGCCCCCTGGGTGGTCCGCAAGGTCGGCGCCGGCAAGGCCCGTCGCATCCTCCTCTCCGGCGGCCTCATGACCGGCCAGCAGGCCGCCGACCTCGGCCTCGTGGACTTCGCGGTCGCCTCCCGCGAGGAACTCGACCCGACCATCCGCGAGGTCGCCGCCCGCCTCGCGACCGGCGGCCCGCAGGCCATCCGCGCCACCAAGCACCTGCTCAACCAGCTCGACGGCTCCCTCGACGAGTCCATCGCCCTCGAGAGCGCCGAGCTCTCCGCCCGCGTGCTCGCGACCGACGAGGCCCGGGCCATGCTCGCCGCCAGGCTGCGCGCCTGAGCCTCACCGCCTGTACCGCATCGGCTCCTCCACCAGCCCGTACAGCTCGCGCAGCACCGTCATCCCCAGGAACCCCGCGGCCGCGAGCCCCGCCAGCAGCAGCGCCTCTCCCCAGTGGCCATCCCCGATGAGCCACGAGCACGCGTACAGCCCCAGCCACAGCGCCCCGTACCGCCCGATCTTGTCCGCCGCCCGCCCGGTGTACCCGTATCGCCGCACCCGGTCCCACACCACCAGCGCGAACGCCGCCGCCACCAGCAGGGGCCACACGATCCCCCAGGGGTTCACCCACGCCGGCCATAACGTCCCGTCCCCGCCGCCCCGGCGCCACTGGATCACGAACAGCACGGCGGACCAGAACACCCACCCCCCCACCGCCGCGATCAGCGCCCGCCGGCTCAGGCGCGGCACCTTCCGCGCCATCCGGTGCGTCAGCAGCCCCACCGCCAGGGCATGGGTCATCACGAACCAGACCGGCCAGAGGAACCGCAGCCCGACGTTCGGCACCGCCATGTGCCCCCCGTAGATCAGCCCCAACACCACCAGCCCGATCGCGGGGATGAACTTCCCCGCCGCGTTGAAGAGCAGGATCGCCAGGATCAGCATCAGCGTCAGCAGCACCGCGGGGATGCCGAAGGCCGTCGCCCCCAGCACCGCCGCCGTCGCCGCCAGCACGACCATCGCCACCGCCCCCTCGCGCGACAGCTCCCCCGAGGCCAGCGGGCGCTCGGGGTGCAGCATCCGGTCGCGCTTCACATCCAGGATGTCGTTGAGCGCCGACCCGAAGACGAACAGCCCCAGGGCCACCAGCGCCCCCGCCAGCAGCGTCACCGCCAGCGGACCGGGCAGCGCCGCCACCCCCGGCTCGTGCTCCGCGTTCGCCCGCGTCCACAGGATGACGAACCACGTGTTCGCCACCACCGCGAACGCGGTGGTCACCCGCGTCAGATGGAGGACCGGGGCGATCCGGAGCAGCGCACGCCGCATCAGCGCATCCTAACGCGGGCGGGCACCGGCGCCCGGCACGCCCCCGCCCGCTCCCTATGATCGGCCCGCCATGCCCAGAGCCGAGCCACCTCTCCGCGGCGCCGGCCCGCCGCGGGTCGCCGTGATCGTCAGCCGCTACAACGGCTCCATCACCGGCGCGCTGCTCGAGGGGGCGCTCGACCGCTACGAGTTCCGCGCCGGCCCCCGGGCCGCCGTCGCCGTCTTCGACGCCCCCGGGGCCTTCGAGCTCCCCGTCCTCGCCCTCGCCGCCGCCCAGTCCGGCGTCTACGACGCCGTCGTCGCCCTCGGGTGCCTCATCAAGGGCGAGACCCGGCACGACCGCTACATCGCCGACGCGTGCGCCCGCGGCCTCGCCGAGGCCTCACTCCGCACCGGCGTCCCGATCGCCTTCGGCGTGCTCACCGTGGACACCCCCGACCAGGCCCGCCAGCGCGCCGGCGGGCGCGACGGCAACAAGGGCGCCGACGCCATGGATGCCGCCCTCGACGCCTTCGAGTGCCTCCGCGCCATCCGCACCGGCGCCACCGCCTGGCCCAAGGACCGCGCCGCCGCCACCCCTCGGGCCAGAGACAAGGCCGCGCCCGGCCGGCGCGCCGCCGCGGGGAAGCGCGCCTGATGGCCCTCCCCCGAGACATCCGGCGCCTCGCCTTCCAGGCCCTCTTCCAGATCGACGCCCGCGGCGGCGAGGACCCCAGCCTCGCCGAGTCCCTCGGCGACACCGAGGGGCTCACGCCCGCGGATCTCCGCAAGGCCGCCGACCTCGCCCGCGCCGCCTGGGGCGCGCGGGCCGCCGCCGACGCCGAGATGAACGCGCTGGCCCCCACCTGGCCCGCCGGCCGCCAGGCCGCGGTCGACCGCAGCATCCTCCGCCTCGCGCACTTCGAGATGGCCTCCGGGCGCGCCCACCCGAAGATCGTGGTCAACGAGGCCGTCGAGCTCGCCAAGGCCTTCGGCTCCGATCGCTCCCCCGCCTTCGTCAACGGCCTCCTCGACAAGGTGCTGAAGCGCGTGCTCGCCGAGCGCCCCGCCGGCCCCGCGCCGGCCGATGCCCCCCCCGCCGACAGCGCCCCCGCCGAGCCCGCGCCCGGAGTCGACGCCTGATGGCCCTCTTCAAGTCCTTCACCTCCAAGCTCCGCAAGGGCCTCGAGAAGACCCGCGCCGTCCTCGCGATGGATGTCATGGACCTCCTCCGGGGCCGGCGCCTCGACGAGGCCCTCATCGCCCAGGTGCACAAGCGCCTCATCCAGGCCGACGTCGGCGTCAAGACCGCCTCCCGCCTGATGGACACCATCCGCGACGATTTCCGCGCCGGCCGGATCACCCGCGGCGATGAGGTCCTCGACTACCTCAAGCGCGAGCTGGCGGCGATGTGGCCCCACGAGGACCGCGCCCTGCGCTCCGCCGAGCCCGGCACGCCCACGGTCATCCTCGTCACCGGCGTCAACGGCGCCGGCAAGACGACCAGCATCGCCAAGCTCTGCCAGCTCCTGCGCTCCCAGGACAAGCGCGTCCTCTTGGGCGCCTGCGACACGTTCCGCGCGGGCGCGGTCCGCCAGCTCGAGGTCTGGGCCCAGCGGCTCGGCGTCGAGGTCGTCAAAGGGCAGCAGGGCGGCGACCCAGCCGCCGTCGCCTTCGACGCCGTCAACGCCGGCATCGCCCGCGGCATGGATGTCGTCATCCTCGACACCGCCGGGCGCCTCCAGACCCAGGACCCCCTCATGCGGCAGCTCGCCAAAATCCGCTCGGTGGCCGCCAAGCGCCTCCCCGGCGCCCCCCACGAGGTCCTCCTCGTGCTCGACGCCACGGCCGGCCAGAACGCCCTCCGCCAGGCCGAGGAGTTCAGCAAGGCCCTCGCGGCGACCCCCGACTCGCCCGGCATCACCGGCATCTTCCTCGCCAAGCTCGACGGAACCGCCAAGGGCGGCATCGTCGTCGCCATCCGCGAGGCCATCAACATCCCCGTCAAGTTCATCGGCGTCGGCGAGACGCCCGAGGATGTCGAGCCCTTCGACCCCGCCGCCTTCGTCGAGGCCCTCTTCGCCGAGTAGCCCGGCGCGGTACGCTGACCCCGTGCCACTCCAGGCCACAGCACCGCTCGCGGCCCGCCGCCTCACCGGCGAACTGATGGACGATCCGGCCCTTGACCCCGCCCAGCACGCCGCCGCCCTGCGCGCCCTGGCCCGGCTCAACGCCTTCGCCGGCGGCCACCGCATCCTCTGGCCCCCGCTGCTCGCCCTCGCCGCCATCCCCGGCCACACCGCCCTGCGCATCCTGGACGTCGCCACCGGCTCCGGCGACATCCCCATCCGGCTGATGAGGCTCGCCCGACGGCGGGGCCTGCACTTCACCCTGGATGCCTGCGACCTCAGCGAGACCGCCCTCGATCTCGCCCGCGCCAGGGCCGCCCGGGCCGGCGTGGATGTGAATTTCTTCCGCCACGACGCGCTCTCCGCGTCGCTCCCCGGCGAATATGACGTGGTGATGTGCTCCCTGTTCCTCCACCACCTCCACGCCGAGGACGCCGTCGAGCTGCTCTACCGCATGCGCTGCGCGGCCCGCCGCCTCGTGCTGGTCAGCGACCTCGTGCGCTCGCGCGCGGGCCTCACCCTCGCCTGGGCCGCCAGCCGCCTCTTCACCCGCTCGCGCATCGTCCACGAGGACGCGGTCCGCTCCGTCCGCGCCGCCTTCACCCCGGATGAGCTGGCGGAGCTCGCCGCCAGCGCCGGCCTCGAGGGCGCGATCATCGCCCCACACTGGCCCCAGCGCATGCTCATGGTCTGGAGCCGCTCGTGACCACGGCGATGCGTGTCGAACCGACGCTCGCTGCGCCCGAGGCCGCGCGCCGCCCCTGGGATGCCGTCATCATCGGCGCCGGGCCAGCCGGGTCCGTCGCCGCGGCCGGCCTCGCGCACGCCGGGCGCCGGGTCCTCCTGCTCGACAGGTCCCGCTTCCCCCGGTGGAAGGTCTGCGGCTGCACCCTGAACGCCGGGGGCGTTGCCGTCGTCCGCCGCCTCCTCGCCGCGGCCCCCGGGGCCATCCGCACGTGCCCTCTGGACCACGTCGAACTCGCCTCCGGCCCCGCCCGCGCCCGCCTCCCGCTCGCCGGGAGCGCCGCCGTCTCGCGCGAGGACCTCGACGCAGCCCTTGTCCGCTGCGCGATCGACGCCGGCGCCGACTTCCTCGATGAGGCCAGGGCGGCCGCGGTCTCACCCGCCCCGCACCACGCTCAGGTGATCCTCGGCGACGACAACGCATCACGCACGCTGTCGGCGCGGCTTGTGCTGGTGGCCGGCGGCCTTTGCGGCCTCGAACTCCCTGGCCTCCCCGCGCCGCGCCTCTCGCGCACCCGCGTCGGCCTCGGCGCCACGCTCGACGCGCCGCCCTTCCTGCGCCCGGGCGCTGTCTCCATGACCATCGGCCGCCGCGGCTACGTCGGCGCGGTGCTCCTCCCCGATGGCCGGACGAACCTCGCCGCCGCCATCTCACCGCGCCTCATCCGCGAGGCCGGCCCCGCCGCCGCGGCCGCGTGCATCCTCGAATCCGCCGGGCACGAGTGGGCCCCCCTCGCCCTCGCCGCGCGCTGGCGCGGCACCGCCCCCCTCACCCGCACCCGCCGGCGCGTCGCCGCCGGACGCATCCTCCTCCTCGGCGATGCCGCCGGGTACATCGAGCCCTTTACCGGCGAGGGCATCACCTGGGCCCTCCGCTGCGGCGACGCCGCCGCCGGCATCGCGGCACGCATCCTCGCCGGCGAGGCCGACGCCACCGCCTGGCAGCGCTGGTGGGCCCGCGACATCCGCCCCGCCCACCGTCGCTGCGCCCTCGTCGCCTTCGCTCTCCGCGCCGGCCCGCTCACGCGCCTCGCCGTCAGGGCCCTGGGCGCTGCCCCGCGCGCCGCCGCGCCCCTCGCCTCCATCTTCGGGAGCGGCCGCGTGCCGGCCATGCCATGACCGCCCCGGCCCCCTTCATCCTCGGCATCGGCACCGCCGTCCCGGAGGGCACCGTCGGCCAGGAGGAGGCCCTCGCCCTCGCCCGCGTGATGGACCCGGTGACCGACGAGCGCCGCCTCTCCGTGCTCTACCGCAACTCCCGCGTCCGTCGGCGCGGCAGCGTCCTCTTCCGCCCCGCCGAGTCCGGCCCGCACACCCAATCCTTCTACACCCCCGCCCCGGAGGGCGGGCGCGGCGCCGGCACCGCCGCCCGCCTCTCCCTCTTCGCCGCCGAGGCCACGCCCCTCGCCGCCCGTGCCTGCACGGCCGCGCTCGGCGATGCCCGCACGCCCGCCGGCGCCATCACGCACCTCATCACCGTCTCCTGCACCGGCTTCGCCGCCCCCGGCCTCGACGTCCTGCTCATCAAGAGCCTCGGCCTCTCGCCCGCCGCCGCGCGCACCAACGTGGCCTTCATGGGCTGCCACGGCGCGGTCAACGGCCTGCGCATCGCCGCCGCCCTCGCCCGCGCCGGCGAGCGGGTCCTCCTCTGCGCCCTGGAACTCTGCTCCCTGCACTACCAGTACCACGCCCAGGGCGGCCAGTCGGTCGCCAACGCCCTCTTCTCCGACGGCGCCGCCGCCGCCGTCATCGGCCCGCTCGAGGCCGCCGCACCGGGGGCTCAACCGGCCTCCCCCGCCGCGCGGCCCCTCTCCCTCCGCTCCTCCGCCTCCTGCCTGATCCCGGACTCCACGGCCGACATGGGCTGGACCATCGGCGACCACGGTTTCGAGATGTCCCTCTCCTCCCGCGTCCCGGACCTCATCCGCGAGCACACCCGCCCGTGGGTCTCCGAGTGGCTCGGGCGCGAGGGCCTCCGCGCTGCCGACGTCGGCGCCTGGGCCGTCCACCCCGGCGGCCCCCGCATCCTCGACGCCGCCGCCGAGTCCCTCGCCCTCCCCGCCGATGCCCTGCACCACTCCCGCGAGGTCCTCGCCGACCACGGCAACATGTCCTCCCCCACCATCCTCTTCATCCTCGACCGCCTCCGGCGCGCCCCCGCCCCCCGCCCCATCGCCGCCCTCGCCTTCGGCCCCGGCATCATGGCCGAGGGCCTCCTCCTCGGCTGACGGGCGCGCCACGGGTGCCACTGCTCGCGGCGTCCCCGCCGCGCAGCAGTGCCGTCGTCGTCGGCAAACGAAAAGAGCCCCGGACTCCCGGGGCTCTCGTGGTCTTCGCGGTTCTGAAAGGCTACTTCTTCTTCGACCCCTTCTTCGCCTTCCCCTCCCCCTCATCCTCCTCATCCTTCGCCTTCTTCGGCTTGGTCTTGGGCTTCTCCTCGGCCTCCGCCTTGGAGCCCTCGTCCGCGCTCTCCGCCTTCTTGCCCTTGCGTTTCGCCCCGGAGGCCTTGGCCTCCTCCTGCATCAGCTTGTTGAACTCCTCCGCCGGCACATCCGTGATCTGTGCCTTGGAGAGGATCACATCCAGCGTCTTGTGCTCGCGGATCTGCTGCACGATCCCGCCCACCTGGTTGCTCTGGATCAGCTGCTGCCGCAGCGCCTCGGGCCGCGCCCCGCGCTCCGCCGCCATCTGCGCGATCCGGCCGTTCACCTCCGGCTCCGTCACGCCGATGTTCAGCTCGTCCCCCGCCTTCGCCAGGATGAAGAACAGCTTCAGCTCCTGCTGCGCCGTCTCCCCCGACGACGCCCGCAGCTCCGCCATCCGCTCCTCGATCACGTGCGGCTCGACGCCCCGGTACATCAGCTCCAGCCGCTGCCGCTGCAGCGACCGCGACGCCTGCTGCGCCGTCAGCCGCTCCGGCAGCTCCATCTCCGTCCCCTCCAGCAGGTGGCGGGCGACCTGCTGCCGCATCACCGCCTGCTGCTGGATCATCACCCGCTGGTACATCCGCTGCCGCACCGCGTCCCGCAGCTGCTCCGCATCCGCGAACCCCAGTTGCGGCAGCAGGTCCTCGATCTTCGCCGGGATGATCCGGTCCACCCGGTCCACCTTGAACGTGATCGTCAGGTCCGCGTTCCGCACGCCCTCGACCTCGTGCTGCTCGGGGCCCTTCGTCTTGACCGTCACCGTCTCGCCGGGCTTGGGCAGCCCGAACTGGCCCGAGAAGTTCTCCACCTTCACGCCCAGGATCATCCCCTCGCCCTTCTTGTCCGCCGCGGGCGCCTGCACCACGCACCCCTGGATGTTGTAGAACTCCTGCCCCTCCGGCCCGGTCATGATCCCGTGCCCCGTCAGGTAGTCGCCCGGCTCCGGCGCTTCCCGGCTCTCCAGCGCCCCCTCGTTGATCGTGACCTTGCGGACCTCCTCCTCCACCATCTCGTCGGTCACATCCAGCAGCGGCCGCCTGACCTCGATGCCGTCCAGCGCCGGCAGCCCGAACTCCGGCATCACCTCCACCTCGACGTCGAACACCAGCGGCTTGCCGTCGGCGACCTCGATCTTCTCCAGGTCGCTCGTCGGCTCCCCCACCACCCGCAGCTTGTGGTCCTCCACCGCCTTGGCGTACGCCGAGGCCACGATCTGCTTCTTCGCCTCGTCGCGCACCGTCGTCCCGAACTTCTTCTCGATCAGCGCCCGCGGCGCCCGCCCCTTGCGGAACCCCGGCAGCTGCGCCTCCACCGACAGCGTGTCCAGCGACTCGCGCAGCTTCCCCGACACCGTCTCGGCCGGGACCTCGATCGTCAGCTTCTTGCGGCTCGGGCCCGCGTCGGCGATCGACACGCTGTTGGGGGGGGCGGCGGTGGCGGTGGCGGTATCGCTCATGGACCTTCAAACTCCGGCTCAACGTCGTGAATGGGCGGCCGCGGGCGGCCGTGCCCCACAGGCCCCGGACGCCAATCGCGCCGCGGCCGACGACCGGGCGTGACGCCCGGACCAAAAGGCGGGTAGTCTAGCCAGCCCCGCCGGGGGTGATGGCGCCCGCCGCTCGGCCACCGGCGGCGCTCACGGCCCGGTGAGGGCCCTCACCGCCGCCGCGGCCGGGCCCCGCGGGGCGCTATCTTCGTCCTCCCGACCGTGGGCCCGGCCCGCAACGGCTGACCAGGAGCACGCTGCATGGCCGCGACGTCCCGGACCGTCGTCATCTCCAACCGCCTCCCGGTCCAGCGCGTCGGCAAGGGCCCCTCCGCCCGCTGGCAGACCAGCCCCGGCGGCCTGGTCACCGCGATCGAGCCGATCCTCCGCCGCAGCGGCGGGGCCTGGGTCGGCTGGACCGGCGTCGCCGGTTCCTCGCCGCGCCCCGCCACCCACGAGGGCTACACCGTCCGGCCCGTCCCCCTCTCCTCCCACGAGGTCGAGACCTTCTACCACGGCTTCAGCAACTCCACCCTCTGGCCGCTCTACCACGACGCCATCCGCACCCCCGAGTTCCACAAGGACTGGTGGGGCCCGTACGTCGAGGTCAACCGCCGCTTCGCCCGCGCCGCCGCCGCCGCGGCCCGCAAGGGCGACCTGGTCTGGGTCCACGACTTCCACCTCCAGCTCGTGCCCCACTACCTCCGCGAGCTGCGCCCGGACCTGCGCATCGGCTTCTTCCTGCACATCCCCTTCCCCCCCGAGGAGCTCTTCGCCTGGCTCCCCTGGCGGACGCAGATCCTCGAGGGGCTGCTCGGCGCGGACCTCGTCGGCTTCCAGACCCACGCCGGCGCCCAGAACTTCTCCCGCGCCGCCCGCGCCTTCACCACCGCCGACGGCACCGACACGTCGCTGGAGTTCGATGGGCGCATCGTCGCCGTCGGCTCCTTCCCCATCTCCATCGACACCGCCTGGTACGAGAAGGCCGCCGCCGACCCCGCGACCATCCGCGATGCCCACGCCATCCGCTCCCGCATCGGCCCCTCCCGCAAGATCATCCTGTCCGTGGACCGCCTCGACTACACCAAGGGCATCGACACCCGCCTCCAGGCCATCGGCGAGTTCTTCCGTCGCGGGCGCTACGGCGTGGACGACGTGGTCTTCATCCAGGTCGCGGTCCCCAGCCGCGAGCGCGTCGGCGACTACGCCCGCCTCCGCACCCGCATCGAGCAGATGGTCGGCAGCGTCAACGGCGAGTACAGCGTGCCCGGGCGGGTCGCCGTTCATTACTTCCGCCGCTCCCTCCAGCGCGAGGAGCTGGTCGCGTACTATCGCGCCGCCGACGTCATGGCCGTGACTCCGCTCAGGGACGGGATGAACCTCGTGGCCAAGGAATACGTCGCCAGCCGGGTCGACTCCGGCGGCGTGCTGGTGCTCAGCGAGTTCGCCGGCGCCGCCCGCGAGCTGCGCCGGGCCCTGCTGGTCAACCCCCGCGACCTCGAGGCCACCGCCTCCCGCTTCGAGGAGGCCCTCGCCCTCCCCAAAGACGACGCCCGACACCGCATGAACATCCTCCGCACCGTCGTCCGGCGCCACGACGTCTTCGAGTGGGCCGACACCTTCATCGGGGCCCTCCGCCGTGGATGAGCTCGCCGACCGCCTCCGCGCCCTGGCCCGCGTGCCCGTCCTCCTCGTCGCCACCGACTACGACGGCACCCTCGCCCCCATCGTCCCCGACCCCACCAAGGCACAGCCCGACCGCGAGTCCATGGTCGCCATCCGCAACCTCGCCGCCCTCCCCGCCACCCACGTCGCCATCATCTCCGGACGCGCCCTCAAGACCCTCGCCGACCTCGTCGGCTCCCCCCACAGCGTCCACCTCGTCGGCAGCCACGGCAGCGAGTTCGACCCCGGCTTCGCCGACGCCCTGCCCCCCGAAAAAACCGCCCTCCGCACCCGCATCGAGACCGACCTGACCGCCATCGCCCAGTCCGCCCCCGGCTTCCTCCTCGAGCGCAAGCCCGCCAGCATCGCCTTCCACTACCGCGCCGCCGACGACCGCGCCGCCGACGCCGCCCTCCGCGACATCCTCCGCGGGCCCGCGAAGCTCGACGGCGTCATGGTCCACCACGGCAAACGCGTCGTCGAACTCTCCGTCGTCGAGTCCAGCAAGGCCCGCGCCCTGGAGACCGTCCGCCAGCGCGTCGGCGCCTCCGCCGTCATCTTCCTCGGCGACGACCAGACCGACGAGACCGCCTTCTCCGTCCTCACCGGGCCCGACGTCGCCATCAAGATCGGCGAGGGCGACACCCTCGCCCGCCACCGCCTCCGCTCCCACCGCGACGTCGCTCGCCTCCTCGCCCGCCTCGCCGAGCTCCGCACCGACTGGGCCGTCGGCGCCGCCGCCGCTCCCATCGAACGCCACTCCATCATCTCCGACCAGCGCACCATCGCCCTCATCAACGCCGAGGCCACCCTCACCTGGCTCTGCCTCCCCCGCCTCGACTCCGCGGCCATGTTCGCCGAGCTCCTCGGCGGCCCCCCCGCCGGGCGCTTCGGCGTCCAGCCCCGCGTCCCCTCCGCGGCGCCCCGCCAGGAGTACCTCGGCTCCTCCATGATCCTGCGGACCTCCTGGCCCGAGATGTCCGTCACCGACTTCTTCGACTGCTCCGCCGGCCGCCCCGTGCAGCGCGCCGGCCGCTCCGACCTGCTCCGCATCCTCGAGGGCTCCGGGCGCGCCCTCATCGAGTTCGCCCCGCGCATCGACTTCGGGCGCGTCGCCACCCGTGTCAAGGTCCTCGACGGCGGCCTGGAGATCGAGGACACGGTGGACCCCATCGTCCTGCGCGCCCCCGGCGTCTCCTGGGAGATCGTCCAGGAGGGCATCCACCAGACCGCCCGCGGAGTGGTCGATCTCTCCGCCGGCCCCGTCGCCCTCGAGCTGCGCTACGGCATCGGCACCATCCGCGAGGGCACGCCCCGCACCGCCGAGCGCCAGCGCCTCACCGACCGCTTCTGGTCCGGCTGGGCCGAGCAGCTCTCCCTCCCCCGGCTCGCCCCCGACCTCGTCCGCCGCAGCGCCCTGGTCCTCAAGGCCCTCTGCTACGGCCCCACCGGCGCCATCGCCGCCGCCGCCACCACCAGCCTCCCCGAGCACATCGGCGGCGTCCGCAACTGGGACTACCGCTACTGCTGGCTCCGCGACGCCGCCATGTCCGCCGCCGCCCTCGTCAAGCTCGGCAGCCACGCCGAGGCCATGGAGTACCTCGACTGGGTCCTGGGCGTCGTGGACAGCTGCCAGTCCCCCGAGCGCCTCAAGCCCCTGTACACCCTCGCCGGCCACAACCTCGGCCCCGAGGCCGAGATCGCCGAGCTCTCCGGCTACCGCGGCTCCCGCCCCGTCCGCATCGGCAACGCGGCGAGCGGCCAGGTGCAGCTCGACGTCTTCGGCCCCATCGTCGAGCTCGTCCACCTCCTCGTCCTGCGCGAGGCGCCCCTCTCCAGCGAGCACTGGCGACTCGTCGAGGCCATGGTCGAGGCCGTCTCCCGCCGCTGGCACGAGCCCGACCACGGCATCTGGGAGATCCGCCTCCCCCGGCGCCACCACACCCACTCCAAGGTCATGTGCTGGCTCGCCGTGGACCGCGCCATCGACGTCGCCCAGCGCTTCCTCGGCCGCTCCCGCCCCGCCTGGGAGGAGCTCCGCGCCGCCATCGCCGCCGATGTCCTTTCCAAGGGCTTCAAGGAGGATGTGGGCGCCTTCACCGCCGCGTACGACGGCACCGACCTCGACGCCGCGGCGCTCGCGGTGGGCCTCAGCGGCCTGCTCCCGGCGGATGACCCGCGCTTCGCCGGGACCGTCCGCGCCGTCGAGGAGGGCCTCCGCCAGGGCCCTACCGTCTACCGCTACCGCATGGATGACGGCCTCCCCGGCTTCGAGGGTGGCTTCCACATCTGCGCGTCCTGGCTCATCGACGCCTACCTGATGACCGGCCGCCGCGCCGATGCCGAGGCGCTCTTCGCCGACCTGGTCGCCCTCGCCGGCCCCACCGGCATGCTCTCCGAGCAGTACGCCCCCACCATCGGCCAGGCCCTCGGCAACCACCCGCAGGCCTACTCGCATCTGGGAATCATCGAGAACGCCCTCCGGCTCAGCACCTGAGCGCGAGCGGCCCGGCGTGCCCACACCCGGGTGCCACTGCTCGCGGCGTCCTCGCCGCGCAG
>JBBDXI010000069.1:29204-106021 GCA_040902425.1 Phycisphaerales bacterium | reverse complement strand
ACGACGGCGGTGCTGGAGGAGCTCGTGGGTTTCTGCCCGAGCCCGAGGGACCGGGCCAACCTCGGGCGGGTGCTCCAGGCCACGAAGAAGGTGATGGAGCGGGCCCGCGACCTGGTGGAGAAGAAGCTCGACAGCGGGGAGCTGGACAGGCTCGCCGACCGGCTGCTGGAGACTGCTGGCGTCTCATCTGGCAGTGCGCCGGGGTCGTCGGCCTCGACCCCGGGCCCCTGACGCTCCGCGAGCTCGTGGCCATGCTCGACGGCCGCCAGCGTCACGACTGGTCGATCGCCGCGAGCCTGATGGCGGTCATCGCCAACTCCAACCGCGACCCGAAGCGATCCCGCCTGCTCAAGCCCAGCGACTTCGACCCCTTCGCCAAGAAGTCACGGCCCGTCAAGGTCGACGTGTCGGTCCTCAAGGACGTGTTCATCGACGGCAGGATGCCCGCCGTCGTCAAGGAGGTTCACGGATGACGACCCGCCATTACGTCTACATCGCCGCCCTCGCGCTGCTCGCGCTCGTCCTGGCGTCGTGCGCCGGGTTCGACCTTGGCGACCTCGTCAAGGTCAAGACGCCCAACACGATCCAGCAGACCACGGGCCTGCCATCGACGCTGAGCCTCAACGAGGCGGAGGTCGAGTACCAGAACTGGTTCAACGGCACGCAGACGACGGGCGCGCAGTGGAAGAGCAACATCGAGAAGGCTGGCGAGATCCGCGGGCTGCTCGGTCAGCTCACCCTCTCGGCGCTCGACACCCTCGGCCCGACCGTGGCCGGCCTGCCCGTCCTAGGCCCGGCGTTGCCGGCGCTCACGGGCATCGTCGGCCTGTTCATCGGCAGCGGCCGGCTCCGCAAGGAGAAGGAAGCGTCGTTCAACAAGGGCCTGGAGAAGGGCCGCGAGGTCACCCAGGTCTAAGGAGGTTCCGCGATGGAGATTGTCCCGGGCTGTTTCATCCACGTGCCGAATAAGCCGCCGTACCAGCATTCCAGCGCCAGCCCTGACTACTTCGCCACTCGCGGCGAGGTGGTCAGCGGCGGGCGGCGGGTGTCGCTCGATCTGCTCTTCACGCCCACGGAGCTGCGCCGGGCGGCGCACCGCGCCCAGAGGAACCGCGAGGACATCCCGCCGGCCCGGCGGCGGTCGCTGGTCTCACTCCTGGAACGGTGGTTCGGCGCGTGATCACCATGCGGATCAAGAGCATGTTCTTCGACCGCGCGGCGGTGGTCCGCGCGGTCGACGGGGCCAAGCGGAAGGTGCTCTCCAAGGCCGGCGCGTTCATCCGCACGGCAGCGAGGACGAGTATCCGCAAGCGGAAGAAGTCCGCACCTCCGGGATCGCCGCCGCACTCGCATGAAGGGAGCCTGCGGCGGCTGATCCTCTTCGGCTACGACAAGGCCGCCAACTCCGTCGTCGTCGGCCCGGTGGGGTTCAAACAGAGCACCGCGCCCAACGTGCTGGAGTACGGCGGGGAAACCGTTGTCCTCTCTCGGCGTGGCGGCAGGCTCGCATCGCGCAAGGTGAAGATCGCGCCGCGGCCATACATGGCGCCGGCGCTGGAGAAAGAGCGGCCCAGGCTGCCGCTCCTCTGGCGGAACTCGATTCGGAAGGCTGGATCATGACCGCACGACGACCGTCACGAACGAGGCACCTCTTGTCGGAGCATCGCCTTCACCTCGTCCGGCGTGAATGGCGGTGTCCGGCGATGGATCACCGCATGGCAGTTCGGGCAGACGGGGATCAAGTCCTTCGTCGGATCGACCAAATGGGAGTGGCCGACGCTGCCGAGCGGTTCGAGGTGATGGACGTGGATGATGCCCGCAGCAGCGCTCCCGTAGGCATCCTCAAAGCTCAGTCCGCACACCAAGCAGCGGTCACCGCGGGCCCGAATGCAAAGCTCTCGAACAACGGGGTTCCGCTCGTATTCGCTTCGCATGACCTCATGCGAGGCCCCTTCTTCCACAGGGTCCGCGGCAGCCTCGAACAGCCCGGGATCAGGCGCGGACGTCTTCTTGCAGTAGTAGTACATCTGGGGCGGATCGGTCTCGTAAAGCGTGTCCGCCACCACGCGAATCGATCCATACCAGAACGTGCATCGCGCCGGGGTAGTGCCTCCTCGCACCGTCTCGCCTCGCGCTCCGGTGAACGGGTCAACGTCAGTCACCGTGGACGTGTTCGGCGGGGAATAGGCGCCGATGCACGTGCCGTAGCGGCCCGCGGCCGCGACTTTGCCTTCGCCAAGCCGGCGCAGTTCAAGAGATGCGGCAACGAGCACGTCGTCCCCCGGAATCTCAACGGCTCGAGAGGATCGCTTCGATCCCACTTGAACCTCAACGACAACATGCTGGGTGCTCATTCTGACCAGCAGTCTACGGAGGGGGAGTAGCCGTGGCCGACACGCGGGGCATCCGAGCCGGGCGGGCCTTCGTCGAGCTGGGTGTCAGCGACAAGCTGTCGGCTGGCCTGAAGGCCGCCCAGAAGAAGCTCGAAGCCTTCGGCGCGGGGCTGCGGTCCATCGGCACCAGGATGGCGGGCATCGGTGTCGCGGCCATCACCGCGCTGCTCGCCACGGCGAACGCCTTCTCGACCGCCGGCGATGTGCTCGACAAGATGAGCCAGCGCACCGGCGTCAGCGTGGAGGCGTTGTCGGAACTCGGGTTCGCAGCGGACCTTGCCGGCACCGACCTGGAAACGCTCGAGGTGGGCCTGCGGAACATGCAGAAGTCCCTCGTCGGGGCAGCCAAGGGGTCAGACGGTGCGGGGAAGGCGCTGGGACTTCTCGGGCTGACCGTGCAGGACCTGGCGGGGTTGTCACCGGACCAGCAGTTCAAGCTGCTGGCCGACCGGATTGCCGGCGTTAAGGACCCGGCGCTGCGGGCGTCCTTGGCGATGGAGCTCTTCGGCAAGGCCGGGACCAAGCTCCTCCCGCTCATGGCCGACGGCGCGGCGGGCATCGAGGCGATGCAGGAGGAGGCCCGCAAGCTCGGGCTCACCGTCAGCACCGAGACCGCCCGCGACGCGGCCGAGCTCAACGACGCCCTCGGCACGCTCTGGAAGGTGCTCAAGCAGGGCGTGTTCACCATCGGCGGGGCGCTCGCGCCCACCATCAAGGAACTGACCGAGCGGATCACACGGGTCGTTGTGAGTGCCACAGCCTGGATCAAGGAGAACAAGAACCTGGTCGTGTGGGCGCTCAAGGTGGCGGCGGCCGTGGCCATTGCAGGTGTTGCCATCATCGCCCTGGGGTACATCATCTCCGGGATCGGCGCGGCTCTGGGCATCGTTGCCGGAATCATCGGCGGAATCGGGGCGGCCTTCGGTCTCATCGGTGCCGCCATTGGCGCGATTCTCTCGCCCGTGGGCTTGGTGATCGCGGCGATCGTCGCGCTCGGAGGCGTGCTCGTGGTCGCCACCGGCGTCGGTGTTGAGGCCCTCGCCTGGCTCGGAGAGCAGTTCACGGCGCTGCGGGAATGGGTCGGCAAGGTCGTCGGCGGCATAGCGGACGCGCTCGCCGCCGGGGACATCGCCCTCGCCGCCGAGATCCTCTGGCTCTCGCTCAAGGTCATCTGGCAGCAGGGCGTGGCGGCGCTTAACAAGGCGTGGCTTGGGGCGAAGGAGTTCTTCGTCTCGACGGCGTACTCCATGTGGTACGGAGCGCTGGCGGCGGCGGAGATCGTGTTCCACGCCCTCGAGGTGGGCTGGATTGAGACGACCGCGTTCTTGTCCAAGACCTGGACCAACTTCGCCACGGGATTCCAGATGATCTGGGAAGAGGCGTCCTCCTGGGTCGCCAAGCGGATGCTGGAGATCCAGGGGCTATTCGACTCGGGTCTCGACGTGGACGCCGCCAAGAAGGCCGTGGACCAGCAGCTGGAATCGCGGCTGGTCGAGCTGGAGAACTCGGCGCAGCAGTCGGTGGCCGCCCGCGAGAGGGAACGGGCCGCCGAGCGCGCCCAAGCTGCGGCGCTGCACGAGGCCACGCTCGCGGGCATTGGTCAGGACTTCGAGGATGCGCAGGCAGCGCTCAAGACCAAGACCGAAGCCGGGCTCGCCGAGTCGCAGGCTGCCCTCGACGCCGCGAGGAAGAAACTCGCGGACGTGATCGAGCAGGCCCGGCAGAAGCGAGAGGCGGCCGACGCAGAGGAGAAGGGGCGGCGACGCACGCCGCAGGACCTGCTCGCGGAGTTCGAGGACAGGCTCACAGGCCTTGGCGAGGCGATCGGCAAAGGAATCAGCGTGCGCGGCACGTTCAACTCCCGCGCCGCGCAGGGTCTGGCGTCGGACTCGGGAACCGCTGAGCGCACCGCCAAGGCCACGGAGCAGACCGCCAAGCACACCAAGCGTCTGGCCGACGCCGCGCAGAACGGCGGCCTGACCTTCGCCTGAGGAGACATGCAGCGTGCCGATCACGGTGACGGAGAAGTTCGAGAGCCGCAAGTCCACCAAGGGCGACAACCCCTCGGCGGAGCTGGTCTACACCGTGCGCGGCACCAACGACGACTTGGCCGCTCGCAATCAGGCCGAGACCACCAGCCCCGCGACCTACGACACCCTGCCGCGGCAGTCCGTCTCCGTCGAGCCGGTCGGCGACGAACTGTGGGAGGCGACCGTCCGCTACGCCCGCCAGTCCGGGTCGCTCCCGGAGCCCGGCCAGAGCATCTTCTCCTTCGACACCGGCGGCGGCACGCAGCATATCACCCAGAGTAAGGACACCGTCTCCAGCCACGCGGCCTCCGGCACGACGGCCCCGGATTTCGAGGGCGCGATCGGCGTGACCGCCGACAGCGTCGAGGGCGTGGACATCACCGTCCCCGTCTACCAGTTCTCCGAGACGCACTACTTCCCCGATGAGGAAGTCACGCCGGCCTACAAGGGGACGCTGTTCTCGCTCACCGGAAAGGTGAACAGCGGGAGCTTCCGGGGGTTCCAGGCCGGCGAGGTGCTGTTCCTGGGGGCCACAGGGTCGCGGCGCGGCACCGGTCCGGAGGACGATTGGGAGATCTCATTCCGTTTCGCCGCCAGCCCCAACGCCGTCGGCATTTCCGTCGGCTCCATCAGCGGCATCAGCAAGAAGGGATGGGAGTACCTCTGGGTCCGCTACGCGGACCAAGAGGACACGGGCTCGCACGCCATCGTGAAGCGTCCCGTCGCGGCGTATGTCGAGCGGGTGTACGACGAGGGCAACTTCGCAGGGCTGGGGATCTGATCGATGGGCGACGCCTTCCGCAAAGTCCGGTCGGGCCAGGCGCTCCGCATCCCCGCGGCGGCGTACAACGCGTTCGTCGATGTGGCGATCGACCATCGCCGGCGCGAGCGCAACTCGAACGCCGGGCCGGCGCTGGAGGCCGCGCAGCGCGGCATCGTCCTGGTCCGCAACGACTCGGAGGAGGAGATCGAGCCGTACCACGCGCTGGCAATCACGGGGGTGCTCGTGGTCCCGGATGAAGAGGACCAGGAGCGGACGTTCCACAGCCGCACGCCGCTGACTGGCGAGATCGCAACCGAGGAGTCGTCTCCGCTGTCGTTCGTGCTCGCGCTCCAGCCCATCAAGCCGGGCAAGCTCGGGCGGTGCGTGCTCACCGGCGTTACGCCCGCGCGCGTGCTGATCGGTAACGAACTGGACACTACCTGCGAGCTGGCGGCCGAAGAGACGGTCTTGGCCAGCACGCCGATGGGCGGCATCCCCATCCTCTGGAAGGAGGAGGGGACCGGGGAGAAGTGGGCGGTCATCGAGATGGGCCGGCCTTCGCTCGGCCGCGCGACGGCGATCCTCGGGCAAGCGCAGCTCATCCCCACCGAACGCAACCGCTGGCGCTACCCCTGGCAGGAGGCCCGCCTCGACGGCGACCCCGGCAGCGACACCTATCTCCGCTACGTCCCCGTGCCCGAAGGGCTCTCGTCGCAAGGTCCGGGCGGGGGGGAGGACCCGGAGCGGATGGCGATCAACCGCTTCGAGGCCCATCACATGGACGACCCGGTGCCCGCCACGGGCTTCGGCGCGCTGCTGGGCCTTGGTCCGGTGTGCGAGTTGCCCGGCGTCCTCCCCAAGTGCCCGCCGGCGCGATCGCTCAAGCCTCGATTAGTTCCCATTCCTATCGGCGTGTGCGTGCAGCTCACCTGCGAACGCGACAGCAAGGGCAAGCCGGTGTGGGTCTTCGAGGCCATGAGCCTGATCGAGATCGCCGACCCGGCCGACGAGGACCGGAAGTTCAACCTCTACATCCAGGATGGAGAATGACCGCACCCACCCCCGCTTTTTCCGGCCTGGACGCCCGCCGCGAGCACGAGCGCGGCAAGTACGTCACGCTCGCCACCCGTCCCGCCGCCAATGGCGCCGGTTACGGCTCGACCAACCACGGTCGGGCCGCGATCCCGTTGATCCAGCGGCTCAAGCCCCGGTTCGTCGTGGACTTTGGATGCGGCCGCAACGACTTCGTCGGCGGGTTGCGCCGGCTCGGGATCGAGGGCCTGGGGATCGACTTCGCGTTCCCCGAGGCGGATGTGCCCAAGGCGATGCACAAGACCGGCTTGCTCGACGGCGTGGCCGACGTGGTAGCCAGCTTCGACGCCCTGGAGCACCTGCTCCCGGAGGACGTGGACGCCGTGCTCGCGGAGATGCAGCGCGTGGCGCGGCCGCGCGCACACTTCATGTTCTCGATCTGCACTCGCCTGAGCAAGACGATGGTGGCGGGCGAAGGCCTGCACCCGACGGTGAAGCCGCTGGCGTGGTGGCTGGACCGGATCGGCCGCGTCGGCAAGGTCACCGCCGCCAAGGCGGAGGGCCGGTACATCGTCGGTCGGTTCACGGGCAAGGGGGACTGTGGCTGTGCGTGAGAACCAGTCGGACATCACGGCGCTGCAGGCGGGGCTCAAGGCGCGCAAGCCCGCACGCGATGGCCTGCGCCTCTACACAGCCGACTTCGACTCCGTTTCGCTCTCGGGCTTCTACCGGGGTCGCTCGGCGTTTTTGATCCTGTCGGGACCGTCGCTCGCGCAGCTGGACCTGACGCAGCTCAACCGCCGCGGCATCGTGACGATGGCGGTCAACAACGCCTGGGCGGTCCACCGCCCGACGTTCTGGACCTGCGTCGATGACCCGGGGCGGTTCATCGACACCGGCTGGAAGGACCCCGGCATCCTGAAGTTCGTGCCGACCTGCGCCTGGGACAAGCGCCTCCGCATCCAGAACCCCGACGGCACCATGCGGAACAGCGCGTTCAAAGTCTGGCAGATGCCCGGCGTCCTCTTCTTCCGCCGCGCGGATCACTTCGACCACCGGCGGTTCCTCACCGGGGACTCGATCCCGTGGGGCAACGACGCCAAGCACCCCGACTCGCTCGGCATCACTGGCAAGCGGAGCGTCATGCTCGTGGCGCTGCGGCTGCTGCACCACCTGGGCATTGGAACCGTGTACCTGCTCGGGTGCGACTTCAAGATGGCCGAGGACCGCAAGTACGCCTTTGCCGAGCACCGCGCGCCCAACGCCATCCGCCACAACAACGTCCTGTACGACTCGCTGGCCCGCCGCTTCGAGGCGCTGCGCCCGCACTTCGACAAGCACCGGTTCCGGGTCGTCAACTGCTCGCCCGGGAGCGCTCTGGCCGCGTTCGACCGGCTGGAGTTTACCGACGCCGTCAAGGCGGCCTCTGGCGAGTGCGGCAAGCCGGTCAGCACGCAGGGCTGGTACGAACCGAATCCGAAGCCCGTCGCCAAGCCCCAGGAGGCCGCCCGATGAGCGACGGCCCGACCCGGTACTACTTATACATCCCCGTCTGGGCGACGGGCCAGGCTCCGCAGGGCGGTGGGTCGAGCAACTACTCGACGCCGTCCGGGTCCGCGAGCGACAGCTCCTACTCCACTCCGTCGAGCACGCCCAGCATGCCGTCCAGTTACGACACGACGGGTGACGTGATCTTCACCACCGGTCCGGGCGGTACCCAGACGCTGACAACCTACACGACCGGGGCGTTCACCAACAGCACCCCGACAAGTGGAAGCAGCGGCGCGGGTTCTTCCAGCATGCCCTCCAGCAGCGGGTCGAGCGACAGCATGTCGAGTGGGTCTTCGGGGTCAAGCAGTGGCAGCGGCAGCAGCAGCTCGGGATCGGGTTCGAGCAGTATGTCGAGTTCCGGGTCCAGCATGTCCTCAAGCATGAGTTCCAGCGGCAGCTCGTCGAGCGGTTCTTCCAGCGGCAGTTCCGGCGCGGGAAGTTCATCGGGCGCCAGTTCGGGAATGAGTTCGAGCGGCGCGTCCTCAGGCAGCGGCAGCGGCTCGGGGATGAGCTCGGGAATGAGTTCCGGCGCTTCGTCGGGCGCATCCTCCGGCGGGTCCTCCGGTGGGTCGTCGGGTGGCGGATCGTCCGGTGGTGGCTCCTCTGGTGGTGGTTCTTCCGGCGGCGGCGGGTCCAGCGGTGGAGGCGGCTCAAGCGGCGGCGGGGGTTCGAGCGGTGGCGGCGGCTCGTCCGGAGGTGGTGGGTCCAGTGGCGGCGGCGGGAGCAGCGGCAACTGCCTCCTCTTCGGCACCCTCGTGCGCCTTGCCGATGGCCGCCTCACCCCGATCGAGAACCTCAAGCCCGGCGATTCACTCGCGTCGCTCCAGGTCCCCGGCCTCGAGGTCGATGTGCCCTTCCGCGCCCAGTACAACTGGCTCTCGCACTACGGCCTGTACGGCGCGGCACCGGTCGCGGCCCGCGTGGCAAGCGTCACCGTCGGCGAGCACCACGGGTTCGTGGTCATCAACCGCCGCCTCAAGGCCACGCCCGAGCATCCGTTCATGATCCGCCGCGGCGATGAGTGGGGCTTCGCGTCCGCCGAGTTCGTCCACCCCGGCGACTATCTCATCGACGAGCGCATGGACGAGGAAGTGGTGGAGTCGGTCGTCCGCATCGACGCGCCGACCCGCACCGTGGCCATCCACATCCCCGGCACGAACACGCTCCTCGCCGAGGGCGTGTGGGTCCACAACGACATGCCGGCCACTGCCCAGAGTTCCGGATCGGGCAGTGCCTCCGGCTCGGGTTCTGGGTCGGGGTCCGGGAGCGGGTCAGCGTCCGGTTCCGGCTCTGGGTCGGGCTCCGGCAGCGGATCGTCGAGCGGGAGCGGGTCGTCGGGTTCGGGCAGCAAGTCCAGCGGTTCCTCATCATTCTCATCGTCCGGCTCATCTTCAGGCAGCGGGAGCATGAGCGGTTCGGGGTCGAGCAGCGGGTCCGGCAGCACGGAGACATTCTCGATTTGAGAACACTCGTCGCCGGGGGAACCATTACAGAACGTCGGCATGCGAAACACCCATGCCGAACGGATATCGCGGACGACCAAGGCCCTCCGCGCGAGCCTCCTGATCGTCCTTCAGCACGTCGATGAACTCAGCCGGCTCGCCGAGGAGATGGGGAATACCCCTGCTGAAACCCCGCCGGACAGTCTGGTCGAGCCCATTTGCCGCGTGGATCGTCGCACGCTGACGGTCCACTGGCGCGAGCGCGAGTGCTTCCTGGGGTACACCATGCCGTTCCGCTTGATGGAACGGCTGGCACAGCGCTCAAACCAGTACATCACGGCCGACCGACTGATGGAAGATCTCTGGGGTGGGGCGAAAGCTCCTTCGACAATCCGCAGTGCTGTCAGTGACCTCAGGGCGAAGCTCGTGGGCGCGGGCATGGCGGAACTCGCGGCCATGATCGACGGGAGCAATCCGGGCCACTACGGCTTGATCAAGACGCGCACTCTTCCCGAAGCCGACGCACTTCCGACAGCGGTCCGACGCCAATCCGACAGCTACCGCAGAGTACATGGGTAACGTCTTCTCGGCTGCCTCCAGACCGCGTCGCGCTCCCATCAACCAACTCACCAGGAATCGTCGCCATGCACCAAGTCGCCCAGCCCGTCGCTGCTCCGCCGGCACTCGTTCCGGCTGCTCAATACGTGCGCATGTCCACGGAGCACCAGCAGTATTCGACGGAGAACCAGCGTGACGCGATCGCGGAGTACGCCAAGGCCCGCGGCTTCCAGGTCGTCAAGACGTATGCCGACGACGGCAAGAGCGGGCTGCGCATCGAAGGGCGCCAGTCCCTGCAGCAGATGCTGGCCGACGTCCAGGGCGGCAAGGCCGAGTTCAAGACGATCCTGGTGTACGACGTGAGCCGCTGGGGCCGGTTCCAGGATTCCGACGAGAGTGCGTACTACGAGTACGCCTGCAAGCGGGCGGGCATCCACGTCGAGTACTGCATGGAGCAGTTCGCCAACGACGGCAGCCCCGTCTCCACGATCATCAAGGGCGTCAAGCGCGCGATGGCCGGTGAGTACAGCCGCGAGCTCTCGAACAAGGTATTCAAGGGCCAGTGCCGCCTCATCCAACTCGGCTACCGCCAGGGCGGCCCAGCGGGCTTCGGCCTGCGCCGCATGCTGATCGACACCGCTGGCAATCCCAAGACCCTGCTCAAGCGCGGTGAGCACAAGAGCCTGCAGACCGACCGCGTCATCCTGGTGGCCGGTCCCGACGAGGAACTCCAGGTCGTGCGCTCCATCTACGAGCGGTTCATGAAGCAGGGCAAGAGCGAGAAGATCATCGCCGACGAGCTCAACGCGGCCGGCGTGCCGTCGGCGTGCGAACGCCCGTGGACGCGGGGCATGGTCCATCAGGTACTCGCCAACGAGAAGTACATCGGGAACAACGTCTACAACCGCGTCTCCTTCAAGCTCAAGAAGAAGCGCGTGATCAACCCCCCCGAGATGTGGGTGCGGGCCGAGGGCGCCTTCGACGCCGTCGTCGAGCCCGAAACCTTCTATATGGCGCGCGGCATCATCCAAGAGCGCAACCGGCACTTCACCAACGACGAGATGCTCGCGCGGCTGAAGACGTTGGTGGCGGTGCATCCGGAACTCACGGGGGCGCTCATCGACGAGACGGACGGCATGCCGTCGAGCTCAGTCTACCGCGGGCGGTTCGGCAGCCTCATCAACGCCTACCGGCTCGCCGGCTATTCCCCCGAGCGCGACTACGAGTACCTCACCATCAATCGCCAGCTCCGCGCGGCCCACCCTCGCCTGATGGGTGACATGATCCAGGACCTGCAGACAATGGGCGCCAGCGTCGAGCGGACCGCGGAGTCCGAGGTCCTGGTCATCAACGGGCTCTACAGCGCCTCGCTCTACCTGGCTCGGTGCAGGGCGACCACGGCGGGGTCGCTCCGCTGGCGGTTCCGGGTGCCGAACGTCAGAATCGCGGACATCCACATCGTCGTGCGGATGGATCCATCCAACGAGCAGCCCACGGACTACTACCTGCTGCCGGCGATCGACCTCGACATGCCCGAGATCAAGCTCTCGGAGTTCAACGGCGCCTCGATCGACACGTTCCGCTTCGAGTCCCTGGAGTTCTTCCTGGGTATGGCCCGCGTGGCCAAGGTGGAGGCGGCATGATCGGCCCCAGGGACACCAACGTAGTTCAGATTCCCATCGACCAGATCGTGGTCGTCAACCCGCGCTCGCGCGGCAAGCACAAGTTCCGCCAGATCGTCACCAACATCTCGCACCTGGGCCTGAAGAAGCCGATCACGGTCGTGCAGCGCGGTACCCGCGACGACAAGCCGCTCTATGAGCTTGTGTGCGGGCAGGGTCGGCTGGAGGCGTGCAAACAGCTCGGCGACGCGACGGTGCCGGCGCTCGTCATCGAGGCCACGCGCGAGGAGCTGATGCTCATGAGCCTGGCGGAGAACCTGGCGCGGCGCCGGCAGACCTGCGTCGAACTGCTCCGCGAGATCGCCAACCTCAAGGACAAGGGACTCACCTTCCAGGAGATCGCGGAGAAGACCGACCTGCATCCGTCCTACGTGAAGGGGATCATTCGGCTGCTCAAGCAGGGGGAGCATCGGCTCCTGCGGGCCGTCGAGAAAGGGCAGATCCCGATCAGCGTGGCCGTGACCATCGCCTCCTCGGACGATGACGAGGTGCAGCGGGCACTGACAGAGGCATACGAGAGCAACGATCTCCGGGGCAAGGAACTCCTCCGCGCCCGGCGGCTGATCGAGGCGCGCCGTTTGGGCGGCAAGGCTGGCGGCGCGGGCCGCAGGGGCGTTACCAAGGAGATGTCGGGCGAAGCGCTGATGCAGGCGTATAGAAAGGAAACGTCCAAGCAGAAGATGCTGGTGCAGAAGGCGAAGGTGTGCGAGACGCGGCTCCTGTTCGTCTGCTCGGCGCTGAAGCAGTTGTTCGCCGACGACGCGCTGGTCTCGATGCTCCAGTCGGCCGGGCTCGACACCCTGCCGGAATACCTCGCCGGCCAGGTCGGCAGGAAGGCGGGCTGACGATGGCAGGGTCCGTGCGAATGGCGTTCGATCCCGCCGGCACTATGGTGCCGATCGACCGCGTGCTCCCAGTTCGCGTGATCCGTCCGGAAACGCGGAAGTCGCCGCAGTACCAGCGACTCATGGCGTCCATCCGGGAACTCGGGATCATCGAGCCGCTGATGGTGCATCCAGCGCCTGGCCCCAACGGCGACCAGCAGCGGTACTCCCTTCTCGACGGGCACACACGCCTCGACATCGCCAAGGAGCTCGGTCAGGCCCAGGTGTTCTGCCTGATCGCCAAGGACGACGAGGCGTTCACGTACAACCACAAGGTCAACAAGATCGCGCCGATCCAGGAGCACTTCATGATCATGAAGGCTCTCCAGAACGGAGTGCCCGAGGAACGCATCGCGACGACGCTCAACGTCGATGTCGCCGCGATCCGCATGAAGCGGGACCTCCTCAACGGGATTTGTTCCGAGGCGGTGTCGCTTCTGAAGGACCGCCGGGTCACGGCCGCGGCCATCCGCGAACTGAGGCGCGTCGCGCCTATGCGCCAGATCGAGATGGCCGAGTTGATGGTGGCCGCGAACAACTTTTCGACCAGCTACGCCAAGTGCCTGATCGCGGGGACAGCGGACAAGGACTTGGTTGGCACGGACAAGTCGAAGATGTTGCCAGGCATGAAACCAGAGGACGCCGCCCGCATGGAGCGCGAGATGGGGGTGCTCGGGCGCGAGTTCCGGCTCGTCGAGGAGTCGTACGGCCAGAACACGCTCAACTTGGTCCTGGCAGTCGCGTATCTCCGAAAGCTGCTGGAAAACGTGGGCGTCGTGCGCTACCTGTCGCAGCATCACGCCGACGTATTGGGGGAGTTTCAGAAGCTCGTTGAGGCTCCGGACCTGAAGAACAACAACACCTGAATGGCCGAGATTCTTCCTCAGCGAGAACCGGCTCCTGTGACCACATCGGACCAAATCTGCTCAAGCTCGAACAAGAGCGCGTCCACCATCGCATCTGTGACCTCGGCGCCATAGATCCGGACGCCACCGCCGCCGCCGATTCGACACGTAAGACTCCCGTTCGCGGCTTCGATTGCCGGCGTTCTGATCAACATCTCGCCAATGCCGCGCGCCGACTGGAAGCTCTCCCGCACTAGACGCGCACCAGATTCGGCAGATGACCGCAGCGCGATCCAGTCGACGTCGCACCCCAGCGGTGCAGCCTTATAGAACTTGCCGCCAAGCAGCAAGCCCTTTTCACGGCCGCTGTTGACCCACCCGTCAAGCCGCTTCCAATGATCCGGCTGCAGTTGCAACGCCGCGACCTGTGCGGGGTCGCCAGCAAACACGGACGCAACCATGAACGCGGCCGCATCGCTGAGCGCCCGGCTCGCCTCGAAGACGACAAGCCACCGGCTCGTTCGCCGTAGCCAGATCGGCACCTCGATGGGTATTGGCAGGCTCGGCCCCGGGGCGACCGTGAGTCGCCGTGGCGGCCACTTCCCGCGCAGAGTAAGCTCGGTGTGGCCGCGATGCTGTCGGGGACCATCGAGCCGCTCACCCGTGAGCTTGTCGGCAAGGTCCGCCAGCAGCTTCGCCAGCGGGCGCGGAGCAGTCTTGGCGAGAGAGCTGAGCCGAACCGCACGAAGCTCGGTTTCGGCATCGCGCATCGAGAGCCGCCTCGACTGCCGGAGCGCATACAGCCTGCAGGTTCTGATCATGGTTGCACCCACTGAGGATTGGCCCGCACCAGCCGCACGCCCTCCGCCTGGCCGACAAGGCGGAGGAGCGAGCCGAACACCCGGTACGGGCCGAACAACGTCGTGTTGAGCAGCAGTATCAACTTGCACCTCGCACGCGATAGCGCGACGTAGATGTTCTGGTGGACCTCGTCCATCACCGTGCGCCCCACGGTGCGCGCCAGGGAGATGATCACGCAGTCCCACTCGTGACCTTGGGCCTTGTAGACGGTGATCGCGCTGGAGGCGCCAAGCCGAGACATGAGAGCTACCTGCGCGGCGTATGGCGACGACAGTGCGATAGTGTCGTGGGTTGAGCCCTGGTACGAGCTCTCCACGGCCTTGCCCAGCTTGACCGCTAGCTGCGCCTCCGCCTCGTACTCCCAGGAGGTCCCAACCGACCGCTCTCTCGGGTGAGGCGGACTCAACGGTGCCGTGTCGACGAACACAACAGGAGCCTGGGGATCCAGAATGCTGGCGAGCGCGGCATCGGAGGGTGCATATGGACCGGCGACCTGATCCAGTGTGCGCCCCGCCACCTCAGGTGTTCCCGGGCGCAACGGGTTCCCACCGAAGCCAGCTCGACGAATCTCGTTCACAGTGTTGCAGATCGCCTCGTTCATCCGGTATTGGAGTTCAAGTCTACAAGGACTGCATTCCGGGTGCCGTCTCAGCACCCCCAGCGCGGCGTTGGTGGCGAGTACCTCCTGGGTGGCGATCACGGGCAGTTGGTGAGGATCGCCCAGCAGCGCATAGCCCGATGGCCGTTTCTTGCGCACACGCTTGAGGATGGCGAGGAATGCGGCGAACGAAACCTGTGACACTTCGTCGACAAGCAGTAGGAAACCGGACGGTCCACTCGAATCCCATTCACTCCCAATCGCGCGCTGACAACCATGCCATGTGGTTATGAGCACATCGGCCTGCTGCAGGACGCGCCGGAGATTGGGTGGAAGGAGGTCCACCCGCTCGAAGTGCAGGACGCCGTGCTGCTCGTTGTAGTTCGGGTTCCCCGGCGCGAGCCGCAAAACCTGTCCCCGTTCGAATCCGACGTTGAGCATCGCCTGATGCACCCTTTCACCAGCGGTGTGCGTTGGGGACAGGACAACCACGCGCCGTTTCTGGTCAACTACCCACCGACCGGCAGCCGCCGATGCGACGTGGGTCTTTCCCGTTCCGGGTGGCCCATCAACGATCGTGAGGCGGACGTTCCCGGTCGGACCCTGCCAGCCGTCGGCGATGCGATCAACAGCTGCCATCTGGCCGTCGTTGAGACCCCGCAGAACCGCGTCGAATCGTGCATGGTTCATTGCCCAGTCTCCAAGCCAGGTGTCGCCCCGAAAATCGCGTCCAGCAGTTGCAGCGCGGTCTCCTGCTGCTGCTGCTGGGCATCGCTCGTCCCGATCTTGTGATGGGCGAATAGGTCGCGCTGAAGTTGCTGGATGAGAAAGTCGAACCGGCCCTCAAGCAGAAAGCCCTCATTGATTGCGGGCCACAGGACGCCGGTGTTCGGAAGAGGGAGACCGGCCAGATCACAGAAGAATCGCAGGTTGCCGGTAATAGGGTCCTCGTCGAATGACACGCTCTGGCGCCGAACGCCGATAAACGGCGTGCCGATGATCAGATCACACTTGGGATATGCGGGCGCGGGTCCTGTGAGTCGCGCTTCGATGAACGCCCGCTGTCCGTCGTGCCCGGTGCCAACGAACTCGAGGTCAAGCGCGGGGAACTTCTCCCCGGCATCCGCTCGCTCGTAGAGACGATACTTGTTCAGATCGCGCTGCCACATCAACTCGTAGAGTTGCGCCCGTCCCAGAAGACGAGTCTCCCGCTTGATTGGGGCGCGGGATTGAGGGAACGTCGGTACCTTGTAGAAGCACGCGACGAACGGGTGAGAGCAGGCGCTGTGCGGCTGCACCGGCGAGCATTGGGCCAGTTGCCGAATCGGCCATTCCGCGAGTTCGGATGCGGCGAGATCCCGGATGATCGCTGCAGACTCATGGATCGCGCCGAAATGGTCTGCCGTGGGGGTTATCTCCACTGACCCATCGGGCGCCTCGAGCACGAATCGACGAATTCGCCGCACCGCCGCCCATTGCTCCGGTACGCCGGCGGCCGGGAGAGATCTGAGAATGAGCGCTGCTGCGACGAGTTGGACATCCTTGTAGAGAACCGCCTGAGCCAGCGGGAGCGTCGTGCGCTCGATCATCACGCCAGCGGTGAGGTCTATCTCGTCAACGCGGGCTTCGATGGGGTACGCACGGTTGCCGTGATCAAGTGGAACCTCGATTCGCCAGTTGCCGACCGAGACCTCAGGAAGGATCGCATGACCGACAAGCGCTTGGAGTGACCCGCTCGCGAGCTGGCTGCGCGCGTACGGGACAACGTAGTCGTCCCAAAAAGCCTCGACCTCTGGGTCCGGCACGTGCTTGGGCCGCACCCACTGATCGAAATCGTGACGAATGACCTCGATCGCATGGTCCCGGTCGCCAGGAAGCTGGAGTCTTTCCGCGGCGATGCGTAGCCGCAGCCCGGCAATGTACTCGTGCCAATGCTCGCCGCGCAGGCGGGCTCGGAAGGAGCTTCCCAGGCGCGGTTGAAGGCTTATCCCGTGTAGCAGCTCGTGGATTGCCGCGACCGGGCACAGATGGGAGGTCCAAAGCAGGGAGGCCGTGAGGAAGGGGTCGAAGGGAGGCTTGCCGCAAGCGTGTCGCTCGCCAGCCAAGAGCGCCTTTGCTGGCCGGCGCCACCTGTTCACGAAGGGGGCATACTGAGGAAGGCGATAGGTCATGTCAGAGGGCCTCCGGCCAGGACCAGAGCAGATTCCCGAGTTGCAGCTTCTCGTCCGCGGTATCCTGCTCGTCGACCAGCGCTCGTCGCCAGGCGCTGTCTATCTGGCTGCGCTGCAGACCAATCTCCTCCCAGAACGCACGACTGAGTTGCGCCAGCCCTTGGTCGGTCACGACTGCGACTCCCGCCGATTCCAGTCGTGAGGTGATCGACCATGCTGAGCCGAGTGCCACTACGACCTCTCGGCCGAGACGCTGGGCCGTCAGATCAAGGCCGATTTCCTTGGCGACGCTCTCAGCGCCGTCGACCAGAGGCGCGATGCCCGTATGCGGACCCGCGCATGAGGAGGCCGCCACAGGGGGCGACGCTGGATGGACGATCGGCGCGATCCCAACGGCCTGCAGGATCACGTTGACTGCGCCGCCAGGAAATTCGAATAGTGTCCTCGGATCACTCTCTAGGAGACTCCTCGCCGTCTCGACAACGGGCGCTCCTGTACGAATCATGAACGTGATCCCCTCGCCCACAATGGTGGGCTCGCCTTCGGATGTGCGGGCCAGTCTGGCCGTCGGCCGAATGATCCTCTCGATAGCCGGCATCAGAAGCCGTCGCTCCGCATCGACGGTGCGCCTGTATCCCAGGACGTCCTTGCCTTCCTCGACGGCCTGGAATCGCGAGTTGAAACTGATCCGCACGCGCCCGACGTCATCGGCTTCGATCTCCTCGCCGAACGCGGTGACGTCGTCGGGCTGAAGCCCGAGCGAGGCAGGCTCGCACCATCCTGCATCCCAGCCGTTGCGACCTGCGCGCACGTCCGTGAGGAAGAGGTCGGCTAGTTGAGCGAGCACACCCCGTGGTCGTCGCCTTGGGGCGCGAGGTTGAAGCGGGCGATCAGGCTTGGGAGAGAAGATGCGGTTCCACGCGTCGAGGGCTGCGGCACTCGGGGCCTGCAGTCCACGTTCCCACCGGCTCAGAGTGGCGACGGTTGTTCCGAGCGCAAGCGCGACGTCCTCAAGGCGCCAGCCTCGTTGCCGTCGAGCCTCGCGGAGTTCCGCCGGCGTCATGGGCGCAGCGTACGGGTGTAGGGGTGCCTATGCAAGTAAAAGGCATGCAAATTTTACACGGCCAAGAATGGCAGAGAGAGGAGTCGCTGCAACCAGGTTGCCTATCAAAACCCGATCGTCGATCGTCGAGAAATCGAATTGCACCGGCAACCGCCGGCAAACCAGCCGGCGACATGCTATGCTTTGCTCGTGGCGAAACCGCAGCTGCATCACGAACAGTGGTTTCCCGGCGAGGACGCTCCGCACCTCACCCGGCTTGGCTTCCGCGTTGGGGACAAGGGCACGCACACCAGCCGCACCATGATGCTCGATGAGCTCACGCTGCTCCTGTTAGAAGTTCCCGCTGGTGCAGCGCGTTCCGAGTACGCGGGAGCCATCGTGGAAGGAAACTGCCTGCGGAAGCCGACCACCGCGACGCGGAAGCTGACGAACCAGCGTCTGGGCGAACTCTATGGGCTCGACCCGTCCGTACCACTGTTCCGGGTGCTCAGGCAGTTCTGGGGTCCTGATCAGGCCGGCCGCCCGCTCCTCGCGCTGCTGTTGGCGCTCGCTCGGGATCCTCTGCTTCGCGCCACCGCCGAGCCCGTCTTTCGAATGCACCCGGGTGAGGAGCTCGCTCGTCAGGCGTTGACTAACGCGTTGAACGAGGCGGTCGGTGGCCGGTTCAACCCGGAGATCCTCGACAAGATCGTTCGCAACGCCGCATCGTCATGGACCCAGGCGGGCCATCTCCTGGGACGGTCGCGGAAGTCTCGTCAACGTGTCCGCCCGACACCTCTGTCCGTCGCGTTCGCCCTGCTGATCGGCTACGTGCTCGGACTCCGCGGGCACCGCCTCTTCGAGTCGCCGTGGTGTCGTGTGTTCGATGCATCCGTCGACGAGTTGATCTTCACGGTGATGGACGCCAAGCGCACTGGCTACATCGATCTCAAACATGCGGGATCGGTAATCGAGGTGGGATTCTCCGGCGTGCTCACCAACGAGGAGAGGCAGCTGTCCTATGGGACGACTTGAAGACCTAGCCGAGCGCTACCAGCGGCACATCGCCGCGCCGTGGCAACGCAACCTGGCCGGCGGCCAGAAGGCTGTGTTCGTGGTCTACGACAAGAACGACGAGCGAAAGCTCCGGGCTCGTCGGCAACTCTTCCAGATCGCCACAGTCAATGCCGGTCGCCGTTGGCAGACGTTCGATTTTACCGATTCGTTCCCGGCGTGGATGGGTGCAGATGACTATCGGGACGCGTACTTTGAGTCGCCCGACGATCTGAAGATGAAGCTCGACACCGAATTCGTCGCCTTTGCGGCCGACCAGCTTCGTGGTGTGCTCTCGGCGCCAGCGGTTGATGATGACACCGTCATCGGCGTCTTCGGAGCCGCCTGCCTCTACGGGTTCACTCGTGTCTCTCTCGTGCTGAAGGAAGTGGAGCGTGATATCCGGGGCCGCTTGGTACTCTTCTTCCCCGGCGAGTACGACAACAACAACTACCGGCTGCTGGATGCCCGCGACGGCTGGAACTACCTCGCGGTTCCGATCACACTGCATCATGGGGAGCTTCAATCATGAAGAACCGCGAAGTCTTCGATCGTGACCCCGTGACGACGCCGCTGGCCAACAACGGCCAGGCCCGAATCACCGACAGCCTGAGCGACAAGGCGGTTGACGAGCTGCGGTCTGAGCTCTCGACGTTCGTCTGCGAGGGCCAGTACGAGGACGGCATCCGCCGCATTATTGAGTCGTTCCTTGGGAGCCTCAACAACACCAATCAGCCTGCGGCATGGGTGAGCGGCTTCTTCGGCAGTGGCAAGTCCCACCTTCTGAAGATGATCTGCCATCTGTGGGTCAACACGACGTTTGACAGTGATGGCGCAACCGCGCGCAGCCTAGTCCCGAAGATGCCCCATGAGGTGCAGGCGCTGCTGAAGGAACTCGATACCCGCGGCCGTCAGACGGGCGGGATTCACGCGGCATCAGGCACGCTGCCTGCCGGCAGCGGTCAGAGCGTCCGACTCACCGTCCTTGGCATCGTTCTGCGTTCCAAAGGTCTGCCCGAGAGCTACGCACAGGCAAGGTTCTGCCTCTGGCTCGCGGCGAATGGCAATCTGGAAGCCGTTCGACAGGCCGTCACCAAGGCCGGGAAGGACTTCACGCGAGAGCTCAACAACCTCTACGTCAGCCCCATCATCGCCGAAGCGGTGCTCAAGGCCGATCCCAATTTCGCCCCGGACCTCAAGCAGGTCCGCGCCCTGCTCAAAGAGAACTTCCCGCAGCGCGACGACATCAGCACAGGCGAGTTCATCGGCACCATCCGTGAAGTGCTCGCCATCAAAGGCCAGATCCCGTGCACGATCATCGTCCTCGACGAAGTGCAGCAGTACATCGGTGACATCACCGAGCGGGCAGTGCTCGTGACGGAGGTGGCCGAAGCGCTCTGCAAGCAGCTCGATAGTCGCGTCATGCTCGTCGGCGCAGGCCAGACAGCACTCTCGGGCACGCCACTCCTCCAGCGCCTCAAGGACCGCTTCACGATCACCGTGGAATTGTCCGACACCGACGTCGAGACGGTCACGCGCAAGGTGTTGCTCTCCAAGAAGCCGGACAAGGTTGACGCCATCAAGAAAGTCCTGGCGTCGCATGCCGGCGAGATCGAGCGTCAACTCGCAAGCACGGCGATCGGTACGCGTTCTGAGGACCGCAACTTCCTCGTTGATGACTATCCGCTGCTCCCGGTTCGCCGCCGTTTCTGGGAGCACGCCTTCCGGGCCGTCGACGCCCCCGGCACCACTGGCCAGCTTCGCACGCAGCTCCGGATCGTCCACGACGCCCTCAAGGACCTCGCCGAGGAGCCGGTCGGCACCGTCGTCGCGGCCGACTACATGTTCGAGGAACTTCAACCGGACCTGCTCCGGCACGGCGTTCTCCTGCGAGAACTCGACGAGCGAATCCGCACGCTCGACAACGGCACTGACGACGGCCGCCTGGCCCGCCGGCTGTGCGGCCTGATCTTCCTCATTCGAAAACTCCCACGTGACGCGGGCGTCGACACCGGCGTTCGCGCAACCGCCGAGATGCTTGGAGACCTCCTCGTCCGCGAGCTCGCCAACGAGGGACCGAAAGTCCGCAAGGAGGTACCCCGCATTCTCGCCGAGCTGGTAGAGAAGGGCATTCTCATCCAGCTCGATGACGAGTACAGCCTACAGACCCGCGAGAGCAGCGAGTGGGAAAAGGAGTTCCGCACCCGGGTCGCGCGGCTCAACAACAACGAAAACGAGGTTGCCCACAAACGCGATGCGCTGCTCCGCGACGCGGCCAACGACGCCGTTCTGAGCGTGAAGCTCCAGCACGGCAAGAGCAAGGAGGCCCGCAGGCTGTCCCTGCATTTTGGCGAGGATGCGCCGCAGCTCAAGGGGCACGAGATTCCTGTCTGGGTTCGTGACGGCTGGAACACCGGCGAGAAGGAAATCCTGTCGGCCGCACGGGGGGCCGGCAGCGACAGCCCCGTCGTCTTCGTGTACGTGCCCAAGGCGAGCGCCGAAGACCTTAAGAAACGCACCATCGAGTTCGAAGCCGCGGAGAGCACACTCCAGTTCAAGGGTGTGCCCAGCACGGCCGAGGGGCGCGAAGCCCGTAGCGGCATGGAGACACGCAAGAAGGTCGCCGAGTCGATCCGCAACGAACTGGTCACAGAGATCGTGCGCACGGCGAAGGTGTTCCAGGGCGGCGGCACGGAGATGCACGCTCTCGGACTTCCCGAGAAAATCAAGGATGCCGGCGAGGCATCACTCGATCGGCTTTTCCCACGGTTCCGCGAGGCCGACATCGACGCCCGCAAGTGGGAGCTCGCGATCACCCGCGCCCGCAACCGCGATGACAGTCCGCTCAGCGTGGTTGACTGGACTGGCCCCACGGATCAGCACCCGGTCTGCAAGGCGGCGCTGGCTGAGATCGGCGCAGGCAAGAAGGGTCGCGAGATCCGCGGCACGTTTGAAAGCAGCCCCTACGGCTGGCCGCGAGACGCGGTTGACGCCGCCCTCATCTCCCTGCATGCCGCGGGACACATCCGAGCCACGCACAACGGCACCGCGCTCATCCCGGGGCAGCTCGATCAGGCCAAGATCCCGGTGACCGAGTTCCGCGTCGAGTCGGTGAACCTGACCGCCCGTGACCGAATAAAGATCCGCGGCCTGTTCCAGACTGCGAACGTCGCGTGCAAGGCTGGCGAAGAGGAACTCAGGGCTGGAGAGTTCCTCGGAGTTATGGACGAACTGGCTCGCTGCGCCGGTGGCGAGGCCCCTCTCCCTGATCGTCCGGCCACGACCCATCTGGCCGAGATTCGAGCGCTGGCCGGCAACGAGCAGCTCGCCAAGTTGCTCGAGAAGCACGATGACCTCCAGAAGCAGGCGGATGCATGGAGCCGGCTCGCCAAACTGAACAAGGATCGCAGGCCGCGTTGGGAGACTCTCCAGGCACTGCTCGCGCACGCCTCCAAACTGCCTGTTCATGGCGAGATCAAGCCGCAGGCCGATGCGATCGTCCGTGATCGCTCGTTGCTCGAACCCGCCGACCACGTCTCTCCGCTCTGCAAGAAGCTCGAGCACGCGCTCCGCGACGCCTTGAAGAAGGCCCACGGTGAGTGCCAGGGCGTCTTCGACCGCGAGTCGGATGCGCTGAACGACTTTGAGGCGTGGAAGAAGATCAACAAGGACCAGCAGAACCGCATCGCCAGAGGCAACAACATCGTCCCCATCCCCGATCTCGATGCCGGGGATGACCACAAGCTCGCGGCCGCTCTGGGGACGCGATCGCTCGACAGTTGGGCCGAACTCGCCGCTGCAATGCCCACCCGGTTCGCCAGGGCCAAGGCCGAGGCCGCCAAGGAACTGGAGCCCAAGACTCAGAGCGTCTCGCTCCGCAGCGACACGTTGCGCACGGAGACAGATGTGAAGGCCTGGCTCGCCAAGGCCGAGAGCGATCTACTCACCAAACTCAAGACCGGCCCAATCGTCATCGGCTGACCCCACCCACCACCCACGCCCCTCGAGTGACCCATGCCCGCGCTTGACCCACAACTCCGCCGCCGGCTTGAGAACAAGGTGGTCGCGGCACGCGCCGAGGCCGAGGCGGGTGCCCGCGCGGCGCTCGACGCCCTCGCCGTGCATCACCACGAGCCGTATGGCCATATGAAGCCCGACGCCAGGGTGCTCCGCAACCACCTCCGCGCCCGCGCGCGCCAGCTTGGCGATGCCCAGAACACCAAGGGGGAACTTGCCATGGGCCACCTTATCCACGAGTGCGCGTATGAGCACTGGCACAGGATGCTTTTTGCCCGGTTCCTGGCAGAAAACCACCTGCTCATCCACCCGGCTTCGAGGGTCGCCGTGTCGCTAGAGGAGTGCGAGGAACTGGCCAAGGAAGAGGGTGCCAACACCTGGGAGCTCGCCGCTCGCTTCGCGCAGGCGATGTTGCCGCAGATCTTTCGCATCGATGATCCGCTGCTCAAAGTGACGATGCCGAGCGAGCGCCGTGTCGCATTGGAAGGAATGTTGGCCGACCTGCCCGCGGCCGTGTTTACAGCTGATGACAGCCTCGGTTGGGTGTACCAGTTCTGGCAGCGCGACGCCAAAGACGCCGCGAACGAGGGTGTGAAGTCCGGGACCAAGATCGGCGCCGACACACTGCCGTCCGTCACGCAGCTCTTCACCGAGCACTACATGGTGCTCTTCATGCTGCACAACACCATCGGGGCATGGCATGCCGGCAAGGTGCTCCGCGCTCGCGCCGCGGAGGCGGCCAGGTGCGAATCCGAAGCTGATCTTCGCCGTCTTGTCGCGCTGCCCGGCTACGAGTTTGAGTACCTGCGCCTTGTCAAGAACGACGCAACAGCGACGTGGCGACCGGCGGCCGGCACGTTCGACGGATGGCCCAGACCCGCAAAAGACCTGAAGGTCCTCGACCCCTGCAGCGGCAGCGGTCACTTTCTCGTCGCCACGCTCGAGTTGCTCGTGAACCTGCGCATGGCCGAAGAGCGATTGTCGCCGATGGATGCGGTGACAGCGGTGCTGAGCGAGAACGTGTTCGGCCTGGAGCTCGACCATCGCTGCACGCAGATCGCCGCGTTCAACGTGGCGCTCGCCGCCTGGAAGCTCGCACGAAGCGGCAATGTCGGCGTCAACCCGGCGGCCCTGCCGGAGCTTCACATCGCATGTTCGGGCATCGGCCCAAACTGCACCGAAGACCAGTGGATCAAGCTGGCGGAGGCCAAGCTCAGCCTCTCTCGTCGATCGGCATCGCCGACCTCGCCCTTGCTGCCCTCCATCGGTCGCGAGCCACTGAAAAACGGCTTGCGGAACATGCACTCTCTCTTCAGCAAGGCCCCCGACCTCGGCTCGCTCATTGATCCCACCGAGCTCCCAGGTGACCTAATCGCCGCCGACTACGAGACCATCCTCCCTTTCCTCGCCGACGTCATGGCCGAGGAGTCAAAGGGCGGCGATGCCGAGACGCACGAACGAGCCGTCGCAGCGCAGGGAATGGCCAAGGCGGCCGAGATTCTCGCTGGCGAATACACGCTGGTCATCACCAACGTGCCGTACCTCGGCCGCGGCGGGCAGGGCGATGTGCTCAAGGACTTTGCTGAGAAACGCTTCGCGGAAGCGAAGGCCGACCTGGCGACCGTCTTCGTCTCCCGCATCCTGCGCTGGCTCGCTCAGGGCGGCACCACCGCCGTCGTCACGCCGCAGAACTGGCTCTTCCTCACCGGCTACAGGAAACTGCGCGAGCGGCTTCTAAAGGAACGCACGTGGCACATAGTGGCGAGGCTTGGTCCCGGCGCATTCGAGACCATCGGCGGGCACGTGGTGAATGTGGCGCTCATCACACTTTCCGCCACCAGGCCTGCCCCGGACGCCGTGATGGCCGGCATTGACGCGAGCGGCGCGAAGTCGACGACTGACAAAGCCCGCTGCCTCCGAGGCCAAGGGAGGCCGCAGTCATGAGCAGGGCATCCAGAAAGCTGAAGGAGCCGTCAGGAGAGGGCTTGCTCATCGAGACTGACGAAGGCAGCGGGCCAGCTGCTGACGTCTGTGCTGCCGATGGTGCCCTCCACCTCGTCCTGCAAGCGGAGCAGCTCAAGAACCCGGATGCCGTGATCAGCGTGACTGGACACGAGAAGGGTGAGCGGCTCATCGAGTTTGCCGACGGCATCCAAGGGCTGGCAACGAGCGATAACTCTCAGTTCATCGCGCAGTTTTGGGAGTTTCCCAAACTGGAAGAGGGCTGGGAGTGGTTCCAGATGGCCCCGGCGCGAACCACATATGTCGCGGGCTGTTCCCAAGTTCTCCATTGGCAGGACGGCGAAGGCTCTTATATGGAACACGCTCTCAGCCTAAAGGCTGAGAATCGGCTCGGCGGGTGGAAGTCCGGCGGCGAGGCGTGGGGCAAAGTGGGCGTCGCTGTGAACCGCGTGGGGTCTTTGCCGGTGGCCCTTTATCGCGGGCACCTCTTTGACTGCAACGTCGCGATGATCGTGCCCCGTGACCCTGCGCACGTGCCCGCCGTCTGGGCGTTCTGTCAGTCGGAGATGTACGCCCCGGCGGTCCGCAAGGTCAATGCCAAGCTCGCGGTCACGAACGTGACGCTGACCAAAGTACCGTTCGATCTTGCGCACTGGCAGCGCGTCGCCGCGGAGAAGTACCCCAACGGCCTTCCGCAGCCGCAGTCCGACGACCCGACGCAGTGGATGTTCCACGGCCACCCAGCGAAGACGCCAGCCTCATTGGCACTGCAGGTTGCCGTCGCACGGCTGGTGGGGTACCGCTGGCCGGCGGAGTTAGCCGCCGACATGCGTCTCGCCCCCGAGGCCCGCGCATGGGTCGAAAGGTGCAAGGCTCTCGATGGCTTTGCCGACGACGACGGCGTCGTGCCCCTCGCGCCGATGCGCGGCGAGCCCGCCGCCGAGGGCCGGGTCCGCGACCTCCTCCGGGCGGCGTTCGGAGGTGGTTGGTCCGGCGCAAAGGAAGCGACGGTTCTCGCCACCGTGGCAACGGCCAATGGGGGGGGCGGGGACAAGGAGCCAGCGGCGAGCCTCGACGATTGGCTCAGGAACCGTTTCTTCGCCGAGCACTGTGCCCTGTTTGACAACCGCCCATTCGTTTGGCACCTCTGGGACGGGCGCAAGAAGGATGGCTTCGGCGTGCTCGTGCACTACCACCGCCTGGCGGCACCGAACGGCGAGGGGCGGCGACTGCTGGAAAAGATCACCCACGGCTACCTGGGTGACTGGATCGTCCGGCAGCGCGATGAGGTCAGGGGCAACAAGGAAGGCGCGGATGCCCGCCTTGCCGCGGCGTTGGACCTCCAGAAGAAGCTGGAGGCAATCCTCCAGGGCGACCCACCGCACGACATCTTCGTCCGCTGGAAGCCCCTGCACAAGCAGCCCATCGGCTGGGAGCCGGACCTCAACGACGCCGTGCGGATGAACATCCGCCCGTTTGTCGAAGCCGGAGTGCTGCGCGACAGGCTGAACATCAAGTGGACGACCGACCGCGGCCAGGAGCCGAAGTCGATCAGGCCGAAGGCCGAGTTCCCGTGGTTCTGGGATGGTGCGACGTTCATAGGCGATCGCGTAAATGACATCCACCTCACGGCAGACCAAAAGCAGAAGGCCCGTGGCGCGAAGGAGTCGCATACATGATCCCCACAAAGTACCTGACGCTCGCGGCAAAGAGCGGCCCCCCAACAGTCCAGATCAAGGACCGGCCGGTACAGCTGCTCCACATCGTGGAGCGTCTGAGGAAGGACATGCTGGAAATCGACTACCTGCTTGACAAGGAGCTTCGGATCCTCGTTCCAGAGTACAAGGCGGAGAAGCGGCTGTGAGCCATGCGACTGCCAATCCGGCCGCCACACTGCTTGACGCGATTCAGAGCTCGCTGGAACAGGCCGCTCGTCACAACCCTGGTGACGTGTCGAAGCCGGCTGCAATCCTGTGGACCGACGCGGAAGCGCAGTGGGCGCCGATCATTCCACTGCTCCAAGCGACCCGGCCGTACCTGCTCGTGCTTGGTGCGTACGCGCCAGAGCAGAAGCGCGGGCCGGCGATCTGGCTCAAGTGCGTGATGGCCGGCGTCATCCCCGAGTTCCAGATCGCCGAAGCAACCGTGCCGATCATCTACATGCCCGGAGTGAGCCGGCAGGTGCTGCGCGCCGGGGAAGAATGCCCCGACGCCCTTAAGCCGCTCGCGGAGCTGCAGTATCGCGGTGCGGTCTGGACGCAGAAGAACGGCAAGGACTGGACGGTCGAGGCCTTCTTAGTTTCCGAGGACGGGGTTGGGCTCGACCTTGCCAAGGACGCTGCGACCAAGGCCGCGATGCTCGGCTCGCTCAGCGCGCTCGCGGAGACTCCGCTCTCCGTCCTCCGTGGCAAGCGGCTAGAGGCGGAGGATTTCGACCGACTGGTCATCGATGACCAGCCCCGTGACCTCCTGACCTGGCTCGGTGAGCCGGAGGGAACGCGTCGACGTTGGGATGCGGCCAAGTGGTCGGCGTTCTGCTCGCGGTGCAAGGCGGACTACGGGTTTGACCCGATCAAGGACGGCGAGACGGCGGGCGGCGAGAAACTTGGTCTCTGCAAACAGGATCGAGATCCCGCGTGGGAAGCCGTCTGGGCACGATTCAACGATGCGCCCGGCGTGTTCACGGGGATCACTGAACTTCTCAAGAGGTCAAAGCCGGCTGGCCTGCTGTTCCTCAGCGGCGAGACGTGGCCGGACCAGAATGACGATGCCGAGACGCGCTTGCGGAATGAGCTGCTCGGATTCGACGAGTTGTCGCATACCGACGCTCGGCGCAAGATCGAGACGCTGGAGAAGGAGCACGAGAGTCGTCGGACCTGGGTGTGGTCCCGGCTTGGTCGCAGCCCATTGGCAATGAGTCTGAGCTACCTGGCGGTGCTCGGGCAGAAAACGGCGTCGAAGATCGGCGGCGACTCGGCCGACGAAATGGCCCGCCTGTACGCCGAGGGTGGGTACATCACGGATGAAGCGGCGATGCGCGCTCTCGCGGGCGTGAGAACCGCCGCGGATATGCGGGCCGTTCAAACGGCCGTGAGATCACTCTATCTGCCGTGGCTGGAGGCTGCTGCGGAGCATTTTCAGAAGCTGGTCGCGAGGAGCCCGCTCCCAGCAAAGGGAGGCGGGCAGGAAGCGGTGTCTGTGCCGGCCGGTCACTGCCTGCTGTTCGCCGACGGTCTGCGTTTCGACTTGGGGCAGCGCCTGGCGGCGAAGGCGGAGGAGCGAGGGTTGCGAGTCAACCGGCGCCAGCGATGGGCGGCGCTACCGACGGTGACCGCATCCGCCAAGCCGGCCGCGTCGCCCGTCGCCGGCGAGATCGCCGGGAACGAATTGCCTGAGACCTTCGCGCCGGATGTGGCGGCGACCAAGCAGTCGTTGACGACCGACCGGTTCCGCAAGCTCCTCATGGAAGAGGGCTACGAGGTGCTCGCCGGGGGGCACGAGACGGGAACACCCGGTCGGCCCAACGCTCGGGCTTGGGCTGAATCAGGCCAGATCGACAAACTCGGTCATGACCTGCAGGGCAAACTGGTCTCTCACCTCGACAGTGAGATCGAAGCGCTGATCGAGCGGATCATGGGGCTGCTCGATGCTGGATGGCGATCGGTCCGAGTCGTCACGGACCACGGGTGGTTGCTTCTGCCGGGCGCGGACGGACTACCCAAGGCCGATCTGCCGGGCTATCTCACGGCGAGTAGGTGGGCCAGGTGCGCGGCAATCAAGGGTGCGTCACGGGTGTCCGTGCCAACGGCCGCGTGGCATTGGAATACAGCGAGGACCTTTGCCACCGCACCCGGAGTTCATTGTTTCGGCGCGGGCAACGAGTATGCCCACGGGGGGCTGAGTCTGCAGGAGTGTGTGCTCCCCGACCTGCTCATCGAACCTGCCAATGCAGGCAGCGTTTCCTCGGCAAGCTTTGTTGACGTCCAATGGCTCGGCATGCGCTGCCGCGTCTTGGTCGAGCCGGGCGACCCCACGCTCACCGTCGATGTCCGCACCAAGCCGAACGATCCGGGCGCGAGCATCGCCACGTCGCCGAAGGCGCTTGCCTTGGACGGAAAGGCGGGGTTGATCGTGGAGGACGAGGAGCTCGCGGGCACGGCGGCCGTGCTGGTTGTGCTGGACTCCGCGGGCCGAGTCATCGCTAAGAAACCAACCACTGTTGGCGGTGAGGAGTGATTCGAATGGAACTGGACGCCTTGGACAAACTCGCAGCCTCGGCCTTTGACGGCTACCTAGTCCGGAAGGACCTCGTCCGCAAGTACTCCCGGCAATACCCCGTGCCGACCTACGTCGTGGAATTCCTGCTGGGCCGGTATTGCGCCACCGTGGACGAGAATGAGATCGCCGAGGGCCTCGCGATTGTGGAGAAGCAGCTGAAGGATCGTGCCGTCCGGACGGGTGAGGAGGAGCTCTTCAAGGCGAACGCCCGCGAGAAAGGATCGGTCAAGCTCATCGACATCGTGCGAGCCAGGCTCGACTCGAAGAACGACTGCTACATCGCGGAGTTGCCCAGTTTGGCGCTAAAGGAAGTGCGAATCGAGGACAGGCTTGTGCGGGAGCACGAGCGCATGCTGACGGATGGGTTCTACGCCGAGGTCACGCTCGCATACGACGCGGTGGTTGCGCAGGAGAAGAACGGCCGGCCATTCTCGATCGAGGCCCTGCGCCCGATTCAGCTGTCCAAGTCCGACGTGCTTGAGACACTGGCCAAGGGGCGGAGGTCGTTCACCACTGAGGAATGGAAGCAGTTCCTGATGCGGTCCATCGGGCTGGAGCCGGCGAAGCTGACAGCCCGGGCCCAAATGGTGACGCTCCTGCGCATGGTGCCGTTCGTCGAGCGCAACTTCAACCTCGTCGAACTTGGTCCTCGCGGCACGGGAAAGAGCCACCTATTCCAGCAGATCTCGCCCTACTCGCACTTGATCTCCGGTGGCAAGGCGACCGTCGCCAAGATGTTCGTCAACAACGCCTCGGGCCAGCGCGGTCTAGTCTGTCACTACGACGTCGTGTGCTTCGACGAGGTTTCGGGCATCTCCTTCGACCAGAAGGATGGTGTCAACATCATGAAGGGGTACATGGCCTCTGGCGAGTTCAGCCGTGGCAAGGAGAGCATCCGTGCCGACGGTGGCATCGTCATGGTCGGCAACTTCGACGTGGATGTCGAGCAGCAGCAGCGCGTCGGGCACCTGCTCAGCCCGCTTCCGCCGGAGATGCGAAATGACACCGCCTTCATGGACCGGCTCCATGCATACGCGCCGGGTTGGGATTTCCCCAAGCTCAATCCCCACGAGCACCTGACCAATCACTTCGGGTTCGTGAGCGACTTCCTGAGCGAGTGCTGGACACGATTGCGTGCCGGCTCCCGGGTGTCGGTCATGCAGCAGCGGGTCTACCTCGGCGGCGCGCTGAGTGGTCGGGACATCGAGGGGGTAAGCAAGACGATCAGCGGCCTCACCAAACTGCTCTTTCCTGACTCGGAAATGCCGGTCTCCGACGCGGACTTAGAGTGGATCGTGCGGATCGCGCTTGAGAGTCGTCGGCGGGTCAAGGAACAGCAGAAGAAGTGCTTGAAGGCAGAATTTCGCAACAGCCACTTCAGCTACACGATGGGCCCCGAAGGCGTGGAGCAGTTCGTGGCCACCCCGGAGATCCAGAGCGACGAATCCATTGGATCCGATCCGCTTCCGCCTGGCCAGGTGTGGGGAATCAGCCCCGGTGGGCAGGACGCGGCGACCGGCCTCTACAGGATCGAGGTGACAGTCGGACCCGGCAATGGCGTTCGCATCCTCAACAGCCCGGTGCCGCCAGCGTTCCGCGAGAGCACCCGATATGCCGAACAGAACCTCTACACCCGCGGAAAGGACCTCGTCGGCAATCGTGATCCCCGCGAGCACGAGTTCGCGGTGCAACTACGGGCGATGGATGCGGACCGCACGGGCGCGTCGCTCGGGCTCCCGGTGCTCCTGGCATTGTGCAGCGCCCTCTTGGAGAAGAGCACGAAGGGCGGCCTGATCGTGGTCGGCTCGCTCAACCTGGGCGGCTCGGTCGAACCGGTCTACAACGCCGTCGCGCTGGCGGAGCTCGCCGTCGAAAAAGGCGCATCGACGCTGCTGATGCCCGTGTCGGCACGCCGGCAGCTGTTCGATCTTTCGGACGCGATGGCCACGAAGGTGGACATCCAGTTCTATTCAGATACTCCCGATGCGCTGCTCAAGGCTCTGATCGAGTAGGTCCGGATTAGAACCACCAATCTCGCAGTTGGGCGCAGCATGAACGGTGAGCGATGAGGAATGCGGTTGTGACAGGGATACTCCTATGCAAGTACAGAAGCTGCTGGCGACAGAATCAGGCGACCGTCAGTATGGCGATCTTCTCCGTGATGCATGCACGGCGGTTGCGCCACGCCAGGTCCGGGCAGCGCTCGCATACGCGACTCAGAGTGGTGTTGCGGAGTTGTGCGATGCGCTAGACGGTCTCGCCGGTTGGGGAGCTGCACAAAAACAGTGGCTCGTTGGAGTCGACTACTGCCGGTCGGACCCTCTCGCACTGGCACACCTCGAAGGGCTTCCACATTCCGCAGTCCGCGTGCATGATGGGCGGTTTGTCGTGGGACGTCCCGGCTGCAATCCGAGAATCTCGTATCACCCGAAGCTCTATCTCCTGACCGGTGACACCGTCACAGCAACGATTGTTGGATCGGGAAATTTGTCGAGGACGGGGTTGCGGTTCGGCGTGGAAGCGGCGGCGTCGCTGCGCAGTCGAGAGGACGCAGCGGAGCTGGCTTCGGTGACAAGTTGGTACGGGCGCATGTGGACTGCGGCGACGCCCTTGCCGCGAATCGCGGCGGCGTATGCAGGCAGGTACGGTGCCGCGGAGAACCGCCGACAGCCGGCTCCGGTCGAAGACGACGCGGCACCGGAGAGTGCGGGCACACGTGGGCAGCTAACGCCGGAGCAACTGCGTCAACTGCGTGTGTGCGAGCACTTGTGGATTGAGGCGGGCAATTTGCATGCCAATCGCGGGCCGGGGCGCCCTGGCAACCAGTTGATGCTCAAGCGCAACACCAGGGTGTTCTTCGGATTTCAAGCTCGCGAACTCCAATGCGACACGCTCGTGGGAGAGGTAGCCATCCGTTTCGGCAACCACGACCGTCCCGACTGCTCGCTGCGATTTAGCAACAACTCGATGGATGTACTCACCCTTCCAATCCCTGGGGAAGGCGGGCCCGCAGAATACGACCAGGAAGTCCTGCTCTTCCGTCGAGTTGGTGTACGCCGGTTCGTGCTTCAGGTTGGTACCGCTGCGGATGCAGCGAGTTGGCGACGACGGTCCGACCAGATCGGAGGCACGCACAGCATGTCGAGCGGTAGATCTTGGGGCGTATTCTGAGCACGAGCAGTCAGCAAGGAGAGCCACGCGGTGGCCGCCGATCAGAACGGCGTGCGATATTGGGCCGTTCGGAGCGGTGTCTCAGTTTCGATACCAGACATTGGAGCCGGGCTCGGACGAGTCAACGGCGGCGCCGACCGTTCACGCGAACAATCCCCGAAACACTGCCATCTTCACTTTGGGTTTGATCCCGTTCGCTTCTCGGAGCTTTCGACGCCGTCGCGGCCACGCGGCGGCGTTTGTCTTTTGGGGCACGCTCGTCTCTGACGCGCTGGTACGCTGTCCGGACGCTGATCGTGCCGCTCGCCGCGCCTGGAGCCCCCCGATGAACATCCGGTCCTTCGTTCTCCAGCCCCACCCGAGCCGCGCCGTATCGGCGCTGCTCCTGGGAGCGATCCTCGTGCTGATGGGCCCGGTCTCGTGTCAATCGGTGAACAGGATGGTGCGCGGCCAGCCGAAGCCCGCCGAGTACACCTCGAACACCACCGCCGAGAGCTTCCGCGGCGTGTACGACGGCACGCTGGATGCGCGGCCCCCGCAGCAGCGCGCGGATGTACGCCTGATCCTCGGGAAGGAGTCGTACCTGACCGTGAGCGGCAAGGGCACCTGCCGGCTGGTCCTCGACAAGGTCGAGCCGCGCCCCCCGCAGTACGGGCAGAAGAATCCCAGCGAGGCCCTCGTCTTCCGCGCCGACATCGCAGCGGAGGGCGGGGAGGGCGGGAGAACGCCCCGGGTGACGGTGACGCCGGGGGGGGCGCCGCGGGGCCCGAAGGGCTATATGACCGTCGGGATCGAGTGGGGGCTCGGCGGCGGCAGCCACACCGGCTACCTCTCGCAGCCGGTCGACCTCTTCCGCGGCGGAAGCGCTTCGACCGGCTATTTCAAGTACGCCGATTGGCGCACGCTGGGGCGCAAGGGCGGCGACCCCAAGGCCGAGCTGGAAGCAACGCTCAAAGCGCTCGCCGCCCAGGAGAACTGGAAGTGCCTCGCCGGCCGCAACCTCACGGTGCGCCCGGGGCAGAGCGCCACCTTCGCGTTCGACTCGGGGTGGACCCCGCGGATGTACCTGTTCTGCTGCGACGACGGCGCCGATCGGCTCGCGATCCATGTCAAGGGTCGCAAGACCCGCGTGCTGGCGCCCCACGGCGCGGTGAAGCACCCCGCGGTGATGGGCGAGATCAACGGAACGGGTGAGTTCAACCTGCGCCTGCACGAGGAAGACCCGGCGCTCGCGCTGACCGCGGACCAACGGGCCGAGCCCGTCACGGTGACCATCCTGACGCTGGGGAACACCCTGGGCGACTACGGGCCGCTCTATCCCAAGGAGCAGGCCATCGCCGATATCGCCGCCCCCTTTGTCATGGCGGTAGGCGTTGGGCTGCTCCTGGATCAGGCCAGCGGCGGACCGGAGCGCCGCGCCGCCGACCGCGCCGCGGCCGCGGACTGCCGGCGTTGCGACGGGACGGGGTATGTCTCGTGCACCGTCTACGGGTGCCTCAACGGTTCGGTCAATCGTGGGGGATGGGTGTCACCCTGCTCGGGCTGCACGGCCGGAAAGGCGACGTGCACGCACCCGCTCCACTGGCGGAAGCGCGGCTGAGGTCCGGGAGCTGTTCAGGCACGCTTCCTCGCCGAGATGTCCAGGCTCGTGACGTAGTCCGCCGGCCCCGTCCCCACCGGCAGGCTCTCGATGATCCGCCGGTACAGTGGGTCCTGCCACTCCGTCATCGCCTCGATGTACCCCGGCTTGGGGGTGAGCACGATCTCCGTCAGCCCCGCGGCCGCGGCCATGCGGCGGGTCTCTTCGACCAGGGCCGCGCCGGCGATGCACCCGACGAGGGCTTCCACATCGGCCCGCACCGAGTCCGGGAGGGGGCGCAGGAGCGCCAGGTCCGACACGGCGACCCGCCCCCCGGGCTTCAGCACGCGGGCGATCTCGCGCCACACGCGCGGCTTGTCGGGGGAGAGGTTCAGCACGCAGTTGGAGATGACCACATCCACGCTGGCATCGGCGACGGGGAGACTCTCGATCTCGCCGAGGCGGAACTCGACGTTGTCCAGGCCGCTCTGCCGGCGGTAGGACGCGATGTTCCGGCGGGCCTTGCTCACCATGTCGGGCGTCATGTCCACGCCGATGACGCGGCCGGTCGGGCCGACCTTCGGCCCGGCGATGAAGCAGTCAAAGCCGCCGCCGGCGCCCAGGTCCAGCACCACTTCGCCGGGCCTCAGCGAGGCGATCGCGGTGGGGTTCCCGCACGAGAGCCCCATGTTGGCGCCCTCCGGCATTGCCGCGAGGTCCTCACCGCCGTAGCCGACGGCCGCGGCGATCTGCTCGGGCGAGAGGGTGGCGGGCCCGCAGCACCCGCCGCCGCTCTGTTCGCCCCCGCCCCCGCAGCAGCCGGAGGCCCTCGGGGCCTCTGGGCCCGGCGCGGGCTGCGCCTCCGCCTGCGCGGCCGACCAGGATCCGCTGCGGGCGATCTTGGAGTAGCCCCTCCGCACCTGCTCGCGGACGGCGTCGTGGCCGGCCTGATCGTGTTCGGCGGCGGGGCCGCCGGCGGCGCCCTGCTCGCGGCAGCAGCCCGGCCCGCAGCACGGCGCGGCGGGGGCGGGGTTGGCGGTCGGTGCGGTGGCGGTGGGGGTTGCGGGGGTGGTGTTGGTGCTCATGGTTCGGGCCCTTGTGATGGAGCGAGCGTTCAGCGCTCGCAGCAGGTGTTCTTTCCAGAGGATGACGCCGGGCAGCAATCGCTCACCGCCCGGGCCAGGGCACGGAAGAGGCGGCACACGGTCCCGTGCTGAACGCTGTAGAAGACGGTGCGGCCGTCCTTTCGCGATTCCAGCAGCCCCGCCCCTTCCAGCGTGGCCAGGTGCCGGGAGACGACCGAGAAATCCACCTCGCAGCACTCGGCGACCTCGCTCACCGAGCAGGGCCGGGCGCACTTGACCAGGCACGCCCAGAGCTGGGCCCGGGTGGGGTCGGAGAGGGCCTTGAAGAGGGCCGGGTCGAGCAGGTCATCCACCGGCCCGCAGCAGCGGGCGGCCTGCTTCGGGGTTGAAGGCCGTTGTATGCTTACTTGTACCACCATGCAAATATACGGTCCGCACGCGGGATGTCAAGCCGCCCACGCGTTTTTCCTTTGGACCCCTCGGGCTCTCGAACTCCCCCTGGCCGCCCCCCTACGCCGGCCGCAGCTCCACCCCCTGGACCCCCTCCATCCCCGTCAGCGCCCCGGCCAGCCCCGCCGCCGTCTGCCCGGGGAGGAACCGCACGCTGTAGGTCTTCTCGAACGCCGACCCGCCCCGCGCCGAGATCACCCCGGAGAGCCGCCACGACCGCAGGTGCGCGCCGAGCGCCGCGTCGAGCGGCCCCTCAGCGAGCTGCTCGTTCCCGACGCGGACCGTGAGGAGCCACTCGGCGGCGCCGTGGTCGAGGGCGCCCCCGTTCACGGTGGCCCGCGGCCCGAAGAGGAACGCCCCCGCCGCCACGATCGGGATGCCCAGGATGGGTACCTGCCACGCCCCGCTCCCCAAGGCCATCCCGACGACCACGGCGAAGATGACGAAGGCGGTGTCGCGCGTGTCCTCGACGATGGTGCGGAACCGCACGATCGCCAGGGCCCCCACCAGGCTGAACGCCCGCGCCACGTTGTTCCCGATCACCAGCGTGACCATCGCGATCAGCACGGTCAGCAGCACCAGCGTCGCCATCAGCCCCACCGACAGCCCCCCGCCCCCCCGCCCCCCCGCCCGCCCGTGCGTCAGCCGGTAGATCATCGCCACCACGCACCCCAGCGCCAGGGCCGAGATCAGGCGCGCGGCGATGTCCAGCGAGCTGTGCTCCAGGTCCGTCGCGAAGGTGTGGTTGAACCACTCAGGCACGCGTCGCCCCGCGTGCGGCCGCGCCCGCCTGCCAGGCCTGCTGGCAGAGCCGGTACTTGGACACGGCCGCGGGTGAGAGCCGGTATTCGGTCATCAGGTCCTTGAAGAGGCGCGGCACCGAGACGAGGAACTTCAGCTCCACGATCGCCGAGGCGTCGAGGATGGCCCGCGCCGGGGCGGGCGGCGCCGCGGGGGCCAGGCGCCACTGGTCGCACGGCACGCCCGAGATCCCGCGGTCGATCGTCAGCCGCATCGGCGTGCCCCCGGCGGGCCCGACCAGGGCTGTCCGCCGGTACGAGACGAGCGCGGCCGGGGCGAGCCGGCGCCTGAGGACCCGCTCGTGGAACCAACGCCCGGTCCAGGCCCCGTCGGCGGGCAGGCCGGCGAGCACGGCGAGGTCGGCCTCCGGGATATCGCTGCGGCGCTTGGCCACGCGGCCCTCGCGACGCGTCTTGCGCTCCAGGTACACCTGTGTCGTGAGCCCGTAACGCCGGATGCGGTACTTCCGCGTCCGGAACCCCGGCGAGCGGTGAAGGACATCCCGCTCCCGCGTGTCCAGGTACAGGGTCGTCGTGTGGTACGCCCCCGCGGCATCGCCGAAGGGATCGGGCGCGAGCAGTCGGCGCGCGCCCTCTTCGAGGCGTGCCGCCAGCGCCCCATCCACCAGGAACTTCAGCTCAAACGCCGGCCCCTCGGCCCGCGGGTCCAGCGACGGCGAACGGACAGGATCGGGAGACTCCGGTGCGCTCACCGCGCGCCCTCCGCCGAGGGCGGGCGCGAGGCCCCGGCCTTGGCGCCCGAGACCTCCGGGTGGTTCAGCAGGAACCGCGAGCGCTGCTCGGCGAATGCCCGCAGGCCGCCGGCCGGGCGCTGCCCCTCCGCCGGCGCCGCCGGTGCGGCACTGGAGGTTGCCCGCTCGAACGCCTCGAACGACGCCAGCTTGCGGGTGTCTTCCCGCACCGCCTCCTTGATCACGACCCGGCGCTGCTCCACCAGCCGGCCGAAGTTCTCCCAGCGGAGCTGCCCCGCCAGGGTCCGCAGGTTCTCGACGTACTTCTCGCGGAACGCCGGGACCTTCAGCAGGCGCGAGCGCAGCGGCTTGCGGGGGTCCTCCGAGGCGACGAACGGGTCCAGCTCGGCCCCCGACGGCCGCCGGCGCGGCGCACCCTCGGGCTGACGCGGGCCCTCGCCCTCGGGCCCGGCGCCCGGCCGGCGCGGCTCGCCCCCTTCGCGGCGGTCGCCCGGCTCGCGCGGCTCCCCGCGCCGATCCGGCGGCGGCCGGTCTCCTTGCGGCGGCTCGCGTCGCTCGCCCGGCGGGCCGCCCTGGTCCCCTCCCGGCGGCCGCGGCGGCCGGCGCTGGCCCCCGGGGCCCCCGGGCCCGACCTGAGTCGAGAACGCCTCGTTCACGTCGTGCGGGATGATGTGGAAGACGCCCGCGGGGTCCTTGTAGATGTTGTAATCGCTCGCCCGGGTCCAGTACCCGTCGCTGTTCGCAAGCCCCGCATCCAGGGCGAGGAACCACAGCGCCCCCTCAACGTCCAGCCTGCCCCTGAGGGCCTCCTCGAGCTCGTCGATCGGCGTCGTGCTGAGCGTCCGGCACAGCTCGAGCAGGTCCGCCCAGTCCTTCGCCCCGCCCGATTTCATCTCGTACCGCCGCTTGTAGTCCTCGATGTTCTCCCCGATGAAGTCCAGGCCAGAGGAGCCGCCGGGGCTCCCCTTCACCTTCCAGCGCGCCCCCTTGTCCGTCCCGAAGTTCTCCGTCAGGAACGTCTTGTCGAACTGCTGCACGCTGGTGTACACGCCCCAGCTCTCGCCGTTGATCACCACCCGCACGTGGTTGGCCCTTGGTGCGGCGATGTGCTCCCGCGCCAGCGCCGAGTACAGCACCGTGCTCAGGAACGACGGGTCCCCGGCGAGGTTGAGCAGGTTCAGCGTTCTGTACCCCCTCAGCCGCTGTCCGCTGTCGGTGAAGTCCACCGACACGTTCAGCGAGCGCTTGTGCCCCGCCGGCACCATGAAGAACGACGACGCCCCGCGGAAGTGCACGCCCACGCCCGGGTACTTCACCCCGTCCACCGTCATCGTCGCCGGCACCTCCACATCCGTGTTGTAGAAGTCCGCCAGCTCCGCCTCCCAGTCCTCGCTCTCGAACTCAAAGAAGATGGTGCGCAGCACACCGGGGTCGTAGAGCTCCGCCTTCGGGAAGGTCTCGACCTCCCCGGGCGTCACCTTCGGGCCCGGCTGCGCCGGCTCCTGCCCCCGCCCCCCGCCGCCGCGCGGCGCCCGGCGGGGCTGGGTCTTCAGGAACTCCCGCGCCTCCGTCCGCTCCTCGAGGTTCAGGCGCCCGTCCCCGTCCTTGTCGTAGTCCTTGACCAGCTTGCGCTCCTGCCCCATCGGCCCCATCCCCCGCGGCCCCGGGCCATCCGGGGGCGGGCCGTTGATCGACGAGGTCGGCGGTGGGGGCTGGTCGGGGGCCTGGGCGTGTACGCCCGGCGCCACCGCCCAGAGGGCGAGGACGGCGGTCAGCATCGCGAATCGCATGGTGAACCCTTGTCCGGCGGGGAGCGCCCGGGGGACACGGGCAGGTATCCCGCCCGTGCCTCCCGGCGCGCCGATCTCGCGGCCGACTCCGCTTCCGGCCGCGAGCATGCATTTCCCAACGTCCCCCGGGCGTCTTCATTGCAGCTTAGCACATCGGCGGCGGCCGGCCAGAGAGGGCCGCGGCCCCCATACGAACGGGACGCTTACCCCCGGGCCGGGCCGAGCAGGCTCTCGGGGTTCTGCAGGAGCTCGATGATCCGCGCCAGCGCCAGGGCCGCCGTCGCGCCGTCCACCACCCGGTGGTCGCACGCCAGCGACAGGGGCAGGAGCTGCCCGACCGCGAACGCCGGCCCGGCCGCCGTCGCCCGGATCACCGGCGCCTGCCGGCCGCGACCGACGGCGAGGATGCCCACCTCGGGATAGTTGATGATCGGCGTGGCGAACCGCCCCGCGTGCGACCCCACGTTGCTGATCGTGAACGTGCTCCCCAGGAGCTGCTCCCGCGGGATCGAGCGGTTCCGCGCTGCCGCGGCCGTTTCGGCGATCTGCCGCGAGACCTCCAGCACCCCCAGGGCATCGCAGTCGCGGATGACCGGCACCATCAGCCCGCTCTCGGTGTCGGTCGCGATCCCCAGGTGCACCGCCCGGTGCTGCACGATCGCCGCGTCGTAGTTCGCATCCCCCGGCCTCTCATCCACCGTCGCGTTCATCGCCCGGAACGGCGCCTCCGTAAGCACCCGGCACACCGCCGAAGCCACGAACGGCAGGAACGAGACCCTCTCCCCGCTCGCGGCCGCCAGCTTCCGCCGCAACCCGTCGAGCGCGGTCACATCCGCCTCATCCATCACGTTGAAGTGCACCGCCTGGCTGACCGACTCGCGCAGGCGCGCGGCGATCGTCCGCCGCACCCCCCGGAAGGGGATCCGTACGCTGTCCGCCCCCGACGGGATGGCCGGGGCCTGCGGGCGCGGCGCCGGGGCCGAGCGCGCCGGCGCGGGCGCTGAGGGCCGCGATGCCGGACGGGCCGGCGCCTGCGTCGCCCGCGCCACCACACCCGGCGACACCGCCAGGCTCTCCGCGCCGCTGTGCGGCTCCTCCGGCTCGCTCGGTGCCACATCCGAGTGCCGCCCCGCTGATGCGTGCTGCCGAGAGCCAGCCCCGCCACCGGCCCCGCCCCCCGACGCCGCGCGAACATCCTTCTCCGTCACCCGCCCGCCGATCCCCGTCCCGCGCACCGCCCCCAGGTCCACGCCCAGGTCCCGCGCCAGCCGCCGCACCGCCGGTGTCGCCAGCGCCTTCCCGGGCGCTGCAGAAACCCCGGCCGCGGCCCCGGACATCTGCCCGACCACCGTCCCGGCATCCTCATCTTCTGACGATGTTCCGCCGTCGTGGGCCGCCCCGTTGTTCGTCCCCGCCGCTTCGGCGGCGTTCTCCGTCTTGGGCGCACTCGCCCCCCCCGGCCGCGCCCCCGCAGACCCGCCCGCCGGCTCGTACGACACCAGCGGGTTGCCGACGTGCAGGATCTCCCCCGGCTTCCCGTGCAGGGCCGCGATCGTCCCGGGTCGCGGGCTGGGCACCTCCACCAGCGCCTTGTCCGTCTCCATCTCCGCCAGGATGTCGTGCTCGGCCACCTCCTGCCCCACCTGCACCCGCCAGGCGATCAGCTCCGCCTCGTGGACGCCCTCCCCCAGGTCGGGCAGGATGAAATCGTTCGGGTTCGCCGGGGCTTTCGCGTGGGCCATCGTCGGGGGTCCTCGCCGTTACGGATTTGAGCCCGCATTGTACCGGCCGGCCTCCCGCCCCGGTGCTCCACCCGCCCCCTCACGACCCCGCCGCCCCCGGCCAATCCGCCACGCCGCCACCCCCGCCGCGGCGATCACCGCCCCCAGCGTCGCGAGCCCCGTGTCCTTGTGCGCATCCCACACGTCGCCCTGCTGGCCGTTGTAGAGCTCCGCCTGCTCCGGCGCCACCACCATCGTCAGCAGCCATTCGAGCAGTTCGTAGCCGGTGCTCAGGGAGTTCATCACGGCCGCCGCCAGCACGATTGCCCACACCCCACGCACGCGGGCCCGGTGCTCAAGCTCCTCCAGCACCGCGGGGAGGCACAGCAGCCCGAAGCAGAAGTGCACCAGCCGGTCGTAGTGGTTCCGCTCCCACCCGAAGACCGAGTTCAGCGTCCGCCCCGTGAGCGCCTCCGCCCACCGGTCGTAGGGCACCATGCTGTACGTGTACTTCGCCCCCAGCACGTGGATGCAGAGGAAGAGGAAGAGGCCGGTGTACGCCGCGTTGCTCAGCGGCCGCCGCCACCCCAGCCACACGATCAGCCCCAGGGCCGCCACCGTCAGCGCGTGCTCGATCAGCAGGTCCGAGACCGAGTACGGATCGATGCACCCGAGCGCGAGGATGACGAGGAACGCCAGCAGCAGGGCGAGGCGGTAGCTCACCGCCCCAGCGTACCAGCTACCCGCCCGCCCCCGCCCCCCCTGATGCCCCCGGTCAGTCCTCCAGCGACGGACCCGCGTGGATCCCCCGTGAGCGGTCCGCCCCGAACGCCTCCGGGTTCAGGAACTTCCCGCGGTGGGCCTCCGGCTTCTCCTCCTCAACCCTGATGGCGTGGTACTTCGCCGCCGGGTCCTGCCGCACCCCGCTCACCTGCCAGCTCACCTTCCCGCCCGCGGCCCCGCCCCCGATCGCGAACGTGTTCCCCGACACCTCCGCGGCGACGTGCAGGTCCCTCATCGGCGCCCCGATCGCCGTCAGCTGGTACCGGAAGGACGCGTTCAGCGTCTCGAAGTACGCCGGCAGCGACACCACCGCCCGGCCCTCCCCATCCAGAACCGCCACGCCCGAATAGATGTTCAGCATCTCCGGGCTCTCGACGAAGGAGTGCGACAGGTACTTGTTCTCCGGGTCCTGCGGGTGGTCGATCTTGAACGCCCCGCTCGACTTTGTCAGCGTCCCCAGCACGTGCACGTTCCCCTGGAAGTACCCGGCGAAGTTCGTCCCCGGCCCCACCGACTCGCCGAAGATCCCGTACCCGATGTTCGTCGAGGCCCCCGACTGGGCGCCGCCCGCCACGCCGTACGCGAAGCGATTGCCGGCGAACGCCGGCGCCTGCCCGAACCCCGAGACCCCGTACAGGTGCTGCGCCCCTGTGCTGAACCCGCCCGCGAAGCCCCGCACACCGTACCGGCTGAGGTTCCCGAAGCCCTCCGGGGCCGCCTCGCCCAGGATCCCCGTACTCCCTCCGCGCCCGTAGATGGCGGTCCCTAAGCCCTCCACCGCCAGGTTCGTCGCCCGCACCGCGTAGTCGGCCGTGCCCAGCTCAACCAGCGTGTCCGACGCGGTGTTCTCGGCCACGAGGCCCAGGCCCGACGAGGCCGCGTTCACGCCGACCCCGTTCCCCGACACGCCCTCCACGCCCGTCCCGCTCGACGAGAACCCCCGCGCCCCGATCCCCGTCCCCGACGACCCGAACACCCCGATCGCCGCGGGCGCCACGCCGTAGACGCCCCACCCGCTCCCCTCCTGCGAGCCGTACACGCCGACCCCGTTCCCCGTCGTCGAGTTGTTGATCCCGCGCACCCCCGCCGAGAATGAGCCCCCGGACCCCGGCGTGATCTCCCCCAGCACCGCCGCCGCGCTGGCGCTCGACGAGTTGCTCTGCCCCAGCACCCCCGGCTCCGTCCCCGTCCCCGCCAGGTGCACGCCCCGCACGCCCACCCCCGCGGCCGCGCTGGCGAACCCCTCGATCACCACCGTCGCCCCCGTCAGCGTCAGCGGCACCCGCACCGTCCCGGCCTCCCGCGCCCGGTCGCTGTACACCGCATAGGGCGCGTAGCTCACCCGCTGGCGCGGCGTCAGCGAGGTCCCGTTCACGACGATCGTCAGCCACCGGTCCTGCCCGTTGAAGTGCGAGTCGGCGAAGTTCAGCTCCACCGTGAACTGCCCGTTCACCACGTTTACCGCCGGCATCGCGATCGATTGCAGCAGGAAGCCCCCGACGGCGCTGTCCGTCAGCTGGAACGTGATCGAGAACGACCCGTTCGCCGGCGCCCCCGCGCTGTTGAGCACCCCCTGGTAGGTGATCGGGAAGGCGCTGGCGGCGGCGGACAGGGCCAACGCGGCGAACAACGCGACAACTCGGCGCATGGCAGGTCTCCCGTGTTCACGACTCCTCGCTCGGCCCGCGCCGACACACCGCCGGCGTGCGCCCGTCCCAACGTAGAGTAAGGATGCCGCGTGAACGCGCCAAGAGGAATCACCCGCTGACCCTCGGACGCCGAACAGCCCGCGACCATTCACGCGCTAGGCCACCGAGGCAGCCCCCGGTCGGCCGGCGCTCCCGCTCGGGGGTCGCGCCGTCTTCGGCGGCGGACCCCCGCTACGCCGCAACTCCACGCCGGTAGACTCGCCGCCGCAGGAGAACTCCATGCGCTGGCCACTCCCCATCGCCGCCGCCCTCGCCCTTGCCGTCGCCGCCTGCGAGGAGAAGCCCAAGCCCACGGCCAACGCCGGCCAGCCGCCCGCCGCCGCCGCATCCCGCCCCAACGCCGCCGACCTCTACCGCGATGCCTGGTCACGCATCAGCCGCGAACTCAACTTGGCAACCGGCATGTTCTCTTTCCAGGACGGCGTGATAAGGGTGGAAGCATCCGAGAACGGCCCCGCGACCTGGGAAGAGATCGCCGACCTGCTCCGCAGGAACCAGCCCGTCGTGAACGACCTGGTCGCCGCGGCCGCCGCCGACCGCTGCGACTGGGGCTTTCCGCCGGCTTCCTCCATCAGCCGGCGCGCCGACATGGGCCCGATGTTGGAGGTCCACGGCAAGCGGCGGATGATGGCGCGCGTCCTCCGGGCGGATGCCATCCGCGCCTGGCGCGACGGCGATGAGCCCGGCGCTGTCGCGCGCATGAGCGCCCTCTACGGCCTCGTTTGCCACTCGCCCGGCGAGCCGACCGTCACCTGGGCACTCGTCGACGTCGCCCTCCTCACCCTCGCCAACGAGACGGCCCGGGGCATGGCCGATGCGCCCCCGCACCTCTCGGCCAGCCACCGCAAGGCGCTGCTCGATCAGCTCAATCGTCTCGACCCGTCCGACCCCGCCGGCCTCGCCAAGGCCCGCAAGGCCGAGGGCCCGGGCGACGCCAGGTTGGAGCAGAGCCTCAACGAGGCCCACGCCAGGCTTGCCGCGGATATCGCCGCAACCAAGGCCGCGCTGGGCGAGTAGCCCGGCCGCCGGGCTCCCGAGACCGCGCCGCCGACCGCAGCTCGGGGCGGTCGATGCTGCCCCCCAACCCGCACCGCGCGTCATGCCCCGGTGAACGCCCTACCGCGCCCCGCCCAGGCCCCGCAGCACCTCCGGCCCCAGCACCAGGCCGCATTCCGGGCAGCGGGGCTCGGTGAGGCCGCGGAGGTTGTAGCGGCAGGCGGGGCAGGGCACATCGTTCCAGGCGAGGAGGGCCCGCATCCGCGCGGCGTCGCCCTCGCCGGCGGCGTCCAGCCATCGGCGGGCCCGGCGCGCGACCGAGTCGGCCTCGGCGGGCGACGCGAACAGCCGCTTGGGGATGATGAAGCAGTGCCGGTCGCGGCGGATGATGTAGACGCCGTCGGCGGTCTCACGCACCTCGGCGATGCCCGACCAGCGCTGCGTGATGTCGTGGTGGCGCGTGCTGAGCGATGCGCCCCCGGGACCGATCGTCACACGGTGCGGCCCCAGGAAGTACCGCGCCGCGTCGGAAAGGACGTACAGCCGCGCCTGCTCGCCGCTCAGGATCAGGCGCAGGGCCCGGCGGTGCTGGTCGAACGTCAACCACGCGCCGGCGAGGGCCGCGGCCATCACCACCGCGAGGGCGGGCCGGTCGACGCTGGCCATTCCCAGCGTGTTGGTGGCGAGCCCGAGGACGAACGCCGCGCTGAGCAGAATCGCGAAAGCGAGCGAGTTCCTGTAGCGCCGGCGCAGGCCGTCCATCTGGTGCCGGAACAGCGGGTCGGTGTCGCCGGCAGCGCGGTAGAGAGCCAGCAGGTCCCCCTCCGTGAGGTCGAAAGCGAGGGAGACGGGCGCATCGGCGTCGGCGCTCGCGGCGGGAGTCGGGGATGATCCGGGGACGGCCTCCATTGGCCCATCGTACTGGGGGGTGCTCGGTGGTATTGCGGGTATCGTGGGGCCGCCGTTCGCGAGCGGTCTTGGGCGCCAGACAGTTGCAAAGGGGGCATGCCTTGGAGGGTCCCCTCCCCTCCCCTCCTCTCCTCTCATCCTGAGCCCCGCAGGGGCACACTCTTCGCCCGTAGGTGCACGGATGTTGCGGGGGCGCAGCAGGTTGGGCAGAGACAACCAGCCCCCGGGAAGCCGAACCCACCGCCGTATGACGACGCACCGCTCCGGCAGGGGTGGCGTGCAGCCGGCCATCCCTTCCTCTCGTGCCCGACGCCGAAGCGCCAAGCCAGCTCACCCAAAGAGGGCGCTGCTGATGTACCGTTCCCCGGTGTCGGCCAGAAGGACGACGACCAGCTTCCCTGCCGACTCGGGCCTGCCGGCGACCGTCAGCGCGGCATGGAGTGCAGCGCCCGAACTCACGCCGGCGAGGATCCCCTCCTCGCGGGCGAGCCGGCGCGCCGCCCCGAAAGCGTCCTCGTCGCTCACGGCGATCACCTCGTCGATCACGCCCTGGTTCAGAACCGGCGGCACGAAACCGACGCCGATGCCGGGCATCTGGTGAGCGCCCGCGGGTCTCCCGGACAGGACGGCCGCGCCCTCGGGCTCCACCGCGACGATGCGCACGGATGGCCTTCGGAGCTTCAGCACCTCGCCGACGCCGGTGATGGTGCCGCCGGTGCCCACGCCGGCCACGAAGACGTCCACCGCGCCCTCCGTGCCCTCCCAGATCTCCTCCGCCGTCGTCCGCCTGTGGACCTCCGTGTTCGCCGGGTTGCGGAACTGGTCGAGCATGACCGCCCCCGGCGTCTCCGCCACGATTCTCTCGGCGCGCGCTACCGCCTCCGACATCAGGATTCCCTCGGTGAGGACCACTTGGGCTCCCATCTGCCGCAGGAGCGCGACCCGCTCCTTCGACATCGACGAGGGCATCGTGAGGATCAGCTTGTACCCGCGCACGGCGGCCGCGAGCGCGAGGCCGATCCCCGTGTTGCCGCCCGTGGCCTCGACGAGCGTGGCGCCGGGGCGCAGCACCCCCCGCCGCTCCGCGTCCTCGACCATCGCCACCCCGACGCGGTCCTTCACGCTCCCGCACGGGTTCCGCATCTCCAGCTTGGCGACAATCCGCCGGTCCATGCCCCGGCTGAGGCGCGCAAGCTCAACCAGCGGGGTCCCGCCGACGGTCTCAGTGAGGTTCCGATAGATCATGCGGCGCTCGGTGCCGGCAGGATAGCCGGAGATGCCCAACCCCCCTCCGCCCCGCCCCGGGCCTCTGCCCCGCCTGCAACTACAACCTCGCCGGCCTCGCCCCGGGCGCGATCTGCCCGGAGTGCGGCCTCAATCCGCCCTCCCCCGGACAGACTCCCGGATGCGGCGATAGGCCCGCGGCCGCGGAGAGTCCCGCCCGCTGAACGTGCCACCGACGGCAGTTCTGGGCCGTCGGTGCTCTTCTCCCTCGATCGGCGAGCCGCCGCCATAGCGAGCGATCGACCCACCACCGAAGACTGAAATCCGTAGACTCCCCCCATGCACCGCCTGGTCCCCATCCTGGTTCTCCTCATCGCAGCCTGCTCCGAGCGCTCCTCCCCGTCGAGCGCCCCGCCCGCGCCCCCCGCGCCGACATCCCCCTCGCCCACCCCCGCGCCGCCCCCCGCCCCCGCCGCCTCCGCCCCCCTGGGCTCGCGCGACAACCCCGTCCGCTGCGACATGCCCGCCGGTCAACGCGCGTACCTCTCCCGCCTCCGCTGCCCGGGCGGCTCCGCGCCCACGTACGAGCGCATCGGCAGCTTCGGCAAGGGCCCCCACGGCAACGTCCTCGACGGCTACCGCCTCCTCTGCGACGGCAAGGAGACCACGGTCTACATCGACATGTACCACCCCGGCTACTCCGAGCCCGCCCCGATCCCCGGCTTCACCATCGCGCCCTAGGCCCCGCCGGGAGGTGCGACGCGACCCGCGGCGGCTTGCGCCCTCGCACTCCTCGCCACGCCCTCCCCGCTGCTCCTCTTCAGCCCGAGGGGCTGGCAGTCAGTAGCCGGGGGTGGAGCGAGTCCCCGAGCGACACCCCCGGTCAGCCCCATCGACGTCCCGCACCCTGAAGGGGTGCAAGAAGCGCCCCCAGCCCCGGAGGGCCCGCATTCCACCCTCTACGCTCTTCGCGTGTTCTCCCCCACCGACCGCTACCGGGACACCCTCGCCGCCGCCCTCGCCTTCCTCGGCCTGGCCGCCCTCACGGTCCCCGTCATCCTGTGGCTTTTCCGCGGCGCCGTCGCCGCCAGCGACCCCCAGACCGTCGAAGCGTTCCGCACCTCGCGCGACGACTGGTCCCCCGCCGATTACCTCTTCACCGCCGCGGCCCTCCTCTCCGCCGCCGCCCTCGCCTCAACCGTCCTCGCCTTCTACCTGATCATCGCCGGCGCCCGGCACCACCGCCGCGCCCGGCGGAACCGCGCCGCGTAAGCCGCCATCTCCGGCGCCCCGGTCTTCCGTGCCACCGGCTTGATCGGCCTTGGCCGTTGATACGCTCTCACCATGAGTGCAGCCGCCGTCCTTCACCCGCGGGCGCATCGCCTGCGATGGATCGCCGGCTGGCTGCTCGTCTCCTTGGCGCTCGGCCTAGCAACAACAGTGGCTGTCGCGTGGGCGCTCGCGGCCTGGCTGCCGCACCGCGGCCTGGCGCGATCGTTCCACCTCATCGGCGCCGTCCGGAACGGTGTGGAAGACTTCACCATCGAGCCCATCGAACTCGACGAGTACAGGCGCACCGGGATGACGCGCCGGAGCTGGTTCACTCTTCGCTGGGGTACGTTCTACTCGCTCGGTCCGTTGTCGATGGACTATGGGAATGACGCGGTCTCTCTCAAGCGAGCCCCCGATGTCAGCTGGGGAAATCTGTCCGCCTCGATCGAGCGCGGGCCCCATGCCCCGACGGGCGGAATGGAAGATGCCCGGGGATGGCCGTGGTTGGCGCTGTGGTGCGAACTCCGGCACGGGCGCGACAGAACCGTCTCAGTCAACGGTGGCGTCCCGCTCTCAGCGGCGACGACCGCGCCCGGAGACTACCGCGCCCTCCCGTGCCTCCCCATCTGGCGCGGCCTGCTCGCGAACACCGCGGTCTACGCGCCCGCCTGGATGGCGGCACTCATTCTGTTTCGCTGGCGACCACTGCGCGCCACGCTGCGTCGAGCGAGGAACCAATGCGCCGCCTGCGGCTACAACCGTGCCGGCCTCGCCCCGAGCGCAACCTGCCCCGAGTGCGGTAAGCCTTTTGAATCGTGAATCTTGAATCTCGGATCCCCACTGGCTTGACCGGCCCTGCATTCAGACCGGGCGCTCCCCCGCGGCCGCGGTGTCCCCCTCTTCAGCCCGAGGGGCTGGCAGAAAGTAGCGGGGGTGAAGCGAGGCGCAGCCGAGCGCCACCCCCGGTCAGCCCCCCGCGTTCCCGCACCCCGAGGGGGTGCCAGAGACCAACGAACTCGCAAGCCCCAAACCACCCGCCTTAGACTCCCAACGTGACCTTCCGCAACCAGCGCCGCCTGCATCCCCTCTTGGTGCTGTTCTTGGCCGCCGTGATCACCGCGATCCCTGCCGCCATTCTCGCCGCCTGCCTCAACCTCGCCCTGTGGGGGTACTGGATCGATCGCCCCAGTCTCGATCGCCGCGTGCTATCCGCCGCCAGCCTGGTCACCGTCACCCCCGTATGGCCGGAGCGCCAACCCGACGGCTCGCTCGAACTCCTTCCGGTCGCCGGCCCTCTCGGTACCCCCGGATGGGAGAGCGGCGCCTACCAGGGCCCGGGCTGGTACGCCCAGAGCCACTATCCGAACGAAGACGACTACTACCTCCTCGACTTTCGCGCCCTGCGAACGCTCGAGCAGACGGGCAAGGCGACCCGCCCGCTTCCGGCACTCGGCCCCGAGCAGACCAAGGGCCTCATGGCCTTGGTCCGCAACGCCGGCGTCATCGTGAAGGAGGATCCCGGCTATAACCAGTGGCAAACCGGCGCGTTCTTCTACTCCGGCGGCCTCATCTACGAGCTGCTGGGCGAGGACGGCGAAAGCCTGCTCCTCATCGCCCTCCGCGGCGGCGAGGTCTCCAACGACCACCGCACCTACTACGAGCTGCTCTTCCGGCGCGGGCCCGCGGGCCAGCCCACGCTGCTCTCCGCCCACCAGTTCTACTTCGACGTTGCCGGCGTCGAGGGCATGGAGTTCCGCCCGATCTTCCTGACCCTGCTTACCCTCGGCCTCCTCGTGGTCATGCCCACCACGCTCCTCGTCCTCGCCTTCCGATGGATGACCCACCGGGCCCGCCGCGAGGCCGGCCAGTGCCCCTCCTGCGCCTACAACCTCACCGGCCTCGCCCCGGGCACACCCTGCCCCGAGTGCGGCCTCGGCACCCCTCGCCCAACCGTGCCAGCGGCTTGACCGGCCCGGCGGTCAAACCGGTGCTCCTCCCTCGCGCACCGTTTTGGCTGAAGACGTACAAACCGGTGGTGCGGACCAGTTCCTTCCCGCCCTTGCCCAAAGAGGTCCAAACGGGTGACACGGCCCGGTGCCACGCCTCCAAGCGGCGCATCTGGTACACTGGGCGGCGTCCCTCGATCTTTGTGTACTCTCAAGCCATCTCGCACCCAGATTGAGAGCGCCGGATCGTCCTTTAGCCTGGCTATTGTGCCCGAGGCGGCACTCTCAATCAACAAGCCAGTTGTGCCGCTAATCAGCACCGCGAGATCTGGTAAACGAAGATCCAGTGGGGGAATTCGTGGTTTCAGGGTGCTGCGACTCTGAACCGCGGCAGCCTGTCGGGCTTCGTCCGACAAGCGCACTAATCTCGCGTTGCCATCGAGCAGCATCGTTTCGACGCGTAGGGTATAATGCGACTTGTCATAGTTATTGAAGCGATTAGGACCGCTCGCCCGGAGCGCATCTTTGATCGAGCGAGCTTGACTTATGTTGAACAAGTCAAACGCACGCTCGGCTTTCTGCTTAGCGTCTCGGTCACTAGCGAGCGCAGCCTGAGTGTCAGCAACTCGACTCCGCAATGCCTCCAATCGTTTCTGCTTCTCTACGTTCTGCTGACCCACTACGAGTATTGGCGCCATCCGCCCCTGTGTTGGAAACACGCATTCCGCCACGAACTCTCGATTGAACACTCGGACAGGAATCGTGGCTCCCGGAAACTGCTCGCCCCTCGTATCCTGACCATTGATGCAGAGCGACGCATTTCCGATCGGCCTGGTTCGTGTTTCAAGGGCTCGAAAGAGGCGACTGAGCGTCGTCTTTCCTGAACCATTCCACCCGTAGATAAGATTGAATCGACCGAACTCCTGTAGGTCATCCGGCCACTCGAAGTGACGGAACACGCCAGCGTTGCTGTATCGCGAGATCTTTGAGATCGGAGGCACTCATCAGTGCCTGTTTTGTGAGCAAGCGGTGCCACCTGCCAGAATGCTAGCCCTTGAAGCTCATTTCAACGCGCATTTCGATCGGTTTATGGCGCGTCTGGACACCGCGATTGGCACCGTCGAGCACGCGCTTGAGGCGATGAGTGGTGTGCAGTTCCCAAGGAATGCAGAGTTCTATGACGACCTTGCTCCTGCCTATGCCGCAATGGAGAGCTCATTGCGCGGCGAACTCGGTAGTGTTGCGGCGGCGCTCACGAAACTGTTGGCATCCCTGCAACTAAAGAGAAGTCGGCCCTTCCACCTGGTTACTCTTGATCTTGAAGTGCCCTCCGTTCTGAGTGTGGTGGCTATCGAATCAGTTATCTCGCAGCACAATGGGGCCTGCGGTCAATTTGATCAAAGGGTCGCCAGCGCGCGAGACACGCTTGAAGCCGATGCCGTTGCAGGCAGCATTGCCGAGTACTGCGCACTTCGAGATGCCTCTCGCTTCGCGGACGAAATGGTGTCGAAGCGAGCAGTAGAGGTGGCGAGACTAGAGCAAGAAGTGGCAACTCTAGAGCGAGACATCGTAGAGCATCGGCAACCCGCGGAAGAACTGAACCAGCATCTGTGCAATTATCTTGGGCACGCGGACCTGCAGCTTGATATTTCAGACACTGGTTACAGTATTCGAAGGCTGGAGGGTCTGGCCACAAACGTGAGCGAGGGAGAGTCCACCGCTATAGCGTTGCTCTATTTTCTTAAAACGCTACACGACAAGCGGTTCACGATTGGCAATGGCGTCGTAGTACTGGACGACCCGGTGTCCAGCCTTGATCAGAATGCACTCTTTGGAGCGTTCGGGCATATCAGGGCAGTTACATGCAATGCAGGTCAGCTATTTATTCTGACTCATAATTTTATTTTCTTCAGGCTCATTCGAGATTGGTTTCGCAACCTTCGTGGGCGCGACAAGCGGTCGGGGCGAATACTCATGCTGGAGTCGGTTCGATCAGGTAGTGGAAGGGCGTCCTCGTTGAAATCGATCGATCCTCTTCTGATGGAGTATGAATCAGAGTACCACTATCTGTTTTCAAAGATATATCGTCTCGCGGTTGCCGCTCCAACGGGAGGATTGGACGAGTACTATGGCGTTCCGAGCATGGCCCGCCGCGTACTTGAGACTTTCTTGGCGTTTCGCGTTCCTGGAGGACGTGGGGAGAATTCGCTGTGGATGCAGATGCAGGAAATGCGATTTGAGACGGGAAAGGCGGCCCGGGTTTATCGGTATGTCCAGACGCATGCACATCGAAATATCGTCGGCGAGCCTGATGAGGATCTGACGTTGCTGGCAGAGAGCCGGTCAATTCTGAATGACCTGCTGACCTTGATGCGAGGATGCGATCCGGATCATGTGTCTCGGATGATCTCATTGGTGACCGGCATAGGACTTGGTACAGGGGAGGCAGTAGCGGAGCCTGCGCCACACGAGCCCTTGGGGGCGCCGACAGGCAAGATCACACTGAACAGCATTGCTCCCCCCACCGCCACGGAAGTGGAATCCGGAGATTTGTGAATGAGGCTGGTGCCGGAAGCCATCACCTCTTCCTCTTCTTAAACCGATCCTTCACGCTCCCCGCCCGCGTGCTCCCCTTCCCCGGGTTGAAGCCGGGCATCCCGCTCATCCCCGGGATCAGGCCGCCCAGGCCCCCGCTCCCCAGCTCCTTCACCGCGGCCACCTTGCTCGAGGCCGACATCCCCGCCATCTGCTTCGTCAGCTTGCTCAGCGTCTGGAACTGCTTCACCAGCGTGGACACATCCTCCACCTTCGTCCCGCTCCCCTTGGCGATCCGCTTCCGCCGCGAGTGCTCGATCACCTCGGGGCGCGACCGCTCCTTCTTCGTCATCGAGTTGATGATCGCCTCCACCTTGCCGAGCTGCCCCTCGTCGATGTGCGCCTCCTTCAGCGCGCTCCCCACGCCCGGGATCAGCCCCAGCAGCTGCTTCAGCGGCCCCATCCGCCGCAGCGCCTTGAGCTGCCCCAGGAAATCCTCCATCGTCATCTCGCCCCTCGCGAGCTTCGCCTGCAGCTTCTCCGCGTCCTCGGCGCTCACCTGCTCCTGGGCCTTCTCCACCAGCGAGACGACGTCGCCCATCCCCAGGATCCGCCCCGCCATCCGCTGCGGGTGGAACTCCTCCAGCGCCTCCAGCTTCTCGCCCACGCCGATGAACTTGATCGGCGCCCCCGTCACCTGCTTCACCGAGAGCGCCGCCCCGCCCCGCGTGTCGGAATCGAACTTCGTCAGGATGATCCCGTCCACGTTCAGCCGCTCGTGGAACGCCTTCGCGGAGTTCACCGCGTCCTGCCCCGTCATCGCGTCGACGACGAGGAAGATCTGGTGCGGGTTCAGCAGCCTGTTGATGCTCGACAGCTCCCCCATCAGCTCGTCGTTGATGTGCAGCCGCCCCGCCGTGTCGAGGATGACCGTGTCGATCCCCTGCTTCATCGCCGCCATCACCGCCCGCTGGCAGACGCCCACCGCCACGCCCACGGCCTTCCCGTAGGCCGCGGTCTTGTCGGGCTCGGCGTAGAACATCACCGTGGCCCCGCCCGTCAGGTCCGCCTTCACCTGCTCGGCCACGGTGTGGAGCTGCTCGACGGCCGCGGGGCGCTGCAGGTCCGCGGCCACCAGCATCACCGACCGGCCGCGCTTCTTCAGGTAGCCCGCGAGCTTGCCGACGGTGGTGGTTTTGCCCGACCCCTGGAGCCCGCACATCATGACGATGGTCGGCCCCGGCGAGACGCGCATGACCCCCGGCTCGGGGATGCGCACCATCGGCCGCCCCAGCTCGTCGCTCTCGCCGGAGAACTCGCCCCCCAGCAGCTCGACCAGCCGGTGATGGACGATCCCGATGATCTCCTCGCCCGGCTTGAGCGACTTGGTCACCTGGCGCCCGAGCGAGTCGTTCAGGACCTCCTCGGCGAACGTGTTGACCACGTCGACGTGGACATCCGCCTCCAGCAGGGCCGTGCGGACATCCTCGAGGGCGTCCCGGACGTTGGCCTCCGTGATCTGGCCCTTGCCCGAGAGCTTGCGGTAGACATTCCCGAACGCGTCGCTGAGTCGGTCAAACATGGGGCGGAAGTGTAGTGAGCCGGGGCTCATCCGGAGAAGCGGCACAGCCGTCCCGCCTGTGGCCCCGGGGCGAGCAGGCCGGCGCCGGAGTCCGAGGCATCATCAGCGCCGCCAAGGGCCAGCCCAGCGCCGGCAGCATCGCCGGCATCATCAGCCTCATCGTCCTGTTCATCTCCGCCAGCGGCGTCTTTGGGCAGCTCCAGCACGCGATGAACAACATGTTCGACGTGAAGGCGCGGCCGGGGCAGGGGGTTTGGGGGTTTCTGCGGAAACGGCTTACCGCGATCACGATCGTCGGGCTGCTGATGGTGGTGCTGGTGGGGTCGATGATGCTGAGCACAGCGCTGACCGCGGCGGCGGGGGCGGTGGGGGGCGAGGGGCGGGTCGGGGCGATGGTCTGGGAGGGGGTGGACCTTGTCGTCGTGACGGGCCTCCTGACGCTGTTGCTCGCCGTCCTCTTCAAGTACGTCCCCGACGTCAAAGTCGAGTGGCGCGGGGGGAGCGGGGGCGGGGGGAGGAGCGGGAGGAGGGGGTGCCGCGGGAGGGTGATCGGCGGGGGTGGCAGGCGGGGCGGCGGGGATCTGGAGATCCCGACCGAAAGGAGCGGGTGAAATCGATTTCACCTCGGCGGTCCTTCATTCTCTGATCGTCACTCGATAGGCTCAATCCTTCCTCACCCACCCCCCCGAGGCCCTTTCGTGAAGACCAACACTCAGAAAGCCGGCCGGCGTCACGCCGGCGCTTCGCGGAATGGCGACCTTCCTTCCGTGGAGCACGGGCCGAGCCTGGAGAAGGCGCCGACCGGTATCGAAGGTCTGGACCAGATCACCAACGGCGGGCTGCCGGCGGGGCGGCCGACGCTGGTGTGCGGCGGGGCGGGGTGCGGCAAGACGCTGCTCGGGGTCGAGTTCCTGGTTCGCGGGGCGGTCAAGTACGGCGAGCCGGGGCTCTTCGTGTCGTTCGAGGAGAACGCGGAGGAACTGGCGAAGAACGTGGCGTCGCTGGGGTTCGACCTGAAGGACCTGGAGCGGCGGAAGCTGCTGATCGTCGATCACGTCCGGGTCGAGCGGGGCGAGATCGAGGAGACGGGCGAGTACGACCTTGAGGGGCTGTTCGTCCGGCTTGGCTATTCGATCGACGAAGTCGGGGCCAAGCGGGTGGTGCTGGACACGATCGAGAGCCTGTTCTCGGGGCTGTCGAACACGGCGATCCTGCGGGCGGAGTTGCGGCGGCTCTTCCACTGGCTGAAGGACAAGGGCGTCACGGCGGTGATCACCGGGGAGCGGGGCGAGGGCCAGCTGACGCGGCAGTGGCTGGAGGAGTACGTCTCGGACTGCGTGATCCTGATGGACCACCGGGTGATCCAGCAGATCTCGACGCGGCGGCTGCGGATCGTGAAGTACCGCGGCTCGACGCACGGGACGAACGAGTACCCGTTCCTGATCGACGCCGACGGGATCAGCGTGCTGCCGATCACGAGCCTGGGGCTCTCGCACGGGGTGTCCGACGAGCGGGTCCCGACGGGGATCGCGCGGCTGGACACGATGCTGGCGGGCGGGTACTTCCGGGGCTCGAGCGTGCTGGTGTCGGGGACGGCGGGGACGGGCAAGAGCAGCATGGCGGCGCACTTCGCGGACGCGACGTGCCGCGCGGGTGAGTCGTGCCTCTACTTTGCCTTCGAGGAGAGCGAGGCGCTGATCATCCGGAACATGCGGTCGATCGGGATCGACCTTGAGCCGCATGTCCGGGCCGGGCTGCTGAAGTTCTTCGCGTCGCGCCCGAGCCTGCACGGGCTGGAGATGCACCTGGCGGTGATGCACCGGGAGATCGGCCGGCACCGGCCGCGGGCGGTGGTATTGGACCCGATCAGCAACCTGGTGTCGCAGTCGAACCCGGCCGACACGCTGGGGATGCTGGTGCGGCTGATCGACTTCCTGAAGGAGCAGGAGATCACGGGGGTGTTCACGAGCCTGAACACGGGGGGCCCGGAGCCGGTCGAGACCTCGGAGGTGGGGATCAGCTCGCTGATGGACTCGTGGATTCTCCTTCGGGACATGGAGGCGGCGGGTGAGCGCAACCGGCTGATCAACGTCGTCAAGTCGCGTGGGACAGCGCATTCGAACCAGGTGCGCGAGTTCCTGCTGACGGATAATGGGGTGCAGATCCGGGATATGTACCTCGGGCCTGGCGGCGTGCTGACGGGGTCGGCCCGGCGGTCGCAGGAGGCGCGGGACGCGGCCGCGGAGCGCGACAGGTCCGCGGAGCTGGAGCGGCGCGAGGCTCAGCTGACGCGGAAGCGGGCGGAGCTGGATGCGGAGATCGAGGAGGAGGCGCGGGCGCTGGAGCGCCTGCGGCGGCAGGAGGCGGCGCGGGTGGAAGCGGAGCGAGAGCTGGCGAGCACGAGTGCGGCACAGCGGCGGGTGGACACGGGCGAGGGGCCCGCGGGCGGGGGCCCGAGGCGGCGTTCGGGCTCGGCGCGTGCGCGGGGGGCCCGGTCATGAGCCCGACACCCAGAGTCCGGGCGCCGCGGAAGCCGGCCCAGGTGGCGGCGCTTGCGGCCGAGCCCGCACCGCAGGTGTGGGACTTGCGGCTGTACGTGGCGGGGGAATCGGCGAAGAGCCTGACGGCGGTCAAGAATCTGAGGCGGCTGTGCGACGAGCACCTGGCGGGGCGCTACCGGATCGAGGTGGTGGACCTGCTGAAGAACCCGCAGCTGGCGCGGGGTGACCAGATTCTGGCGGTGCCGACGCTGGTGCGGAAGCTTCCGGAGCCCATAAAGAAGATCATCGGCGACCTCTCCAACACGGACCGCGCCCTGGTGGGTCTGGACCTTCGCCCGGCCTCGACGGCGGGCGGGGGCGGAGCGCCCGCCGGCGGAACGGGGGGGGGATGAAGGGGGAGCTCTACGACACCATGGAGGAGTTCGAGCGGGCCGCGGCCGCGCAGCCGGCGGCGCGGTACACGCTGCGGCTGTTCGTGGCGGGTGCGTCGATGAGGTCGAAGGCGGCGGTGGCGAACGTGAAGAGCATCTGCGAGCGGTTCCTGGCGGGGCGGTACGAGCTGGAGGTGGTGGATGTGTACCAGCAGCCGGCGCTGGCGCGCTCGGAGCAGCTGGTGGCCGCGCCGACGCTGGTGAAGCGCCTGCCCAAGCCGGAGCGGCGGATTGTGGGGGACATGTCGGACGAGCATCGCGTCCTCATCGGGCTTGATCTGAGGAGCAGGCCATGATCGGCGGGCAGGCGGAGGCGGGGGCGAGGCCCCGGAAGGTGATCGAGCTGGAGGAGCTGCGGGCGCGGCTGGAGGAGGCCGAGGCGACGCTGAGCGCCATCCGCAACGGCGAGGTGGATGCGCTGGTGGTGATGGGGGAGAACGGGGAGAAGGTCTACACGCTGCAGAGCGCGGAGACGCCGTACCGGGTGCTGGTGGAGGCGATGAACGAGGGGGCGCTGACGGTCGATCCGGCGGGAACGGTGCTGTTCGCCAACGGGTGCTTCGCGGCGATGGTGGGGCTGGCGCTGGAGCGGGTGCAGGGCGCGGCCCTGGAGGCGCTCGAGAGCGTGGAGGGGCCGGGGGCGATCGGCGAGGGGCTGCGGCGGGCGGCGGAGACGGGGTCGGACAAGCGGATCGTGAGCCTGCGGCGGGAGGGGAGCGGGGGAGGGGGGGCGGTGCCGGCGCTGATGTCGGCGCGGCGGCTGCCGGACGACCCGAGCGGGTGCATCGGCGTGGTGTTCACGGACCTGACGACGCAACGGCGCGAGGAGGCGCTGGCGCGTGCGGAGGAGGAGGCGCGCCAGAACCGGGACATCGCGGAGCGGCGGGCGGCGGAGCTGGCGCGGAGCAACGCGGACCTCGAGCGGTTCGCGCAGATCGCGAGCCACGACCTGAAGGAGCCGCTGCGGGGGATCGCGAACTACGCGACGTTCCTGCTGGAGGATGAGGCGGGCCGGATGAGCCAGGACGGGCGGGGAAAGGTCGAGACGATCGTGCGGCTGTCGAAGCGGATGCACACGCTGCTGGACTCGCTGATGGAGTACGCCCGGGTGGGCCGGACGCCGGGGCGGCTGGAGCGGTGCGAGCTGGGGGAGATCGCGCGGGCGGTGAGGGAGTCGCTGGCGGAGTTCCTGGCGCAGCACGGGGCGAACCTGACGGTAGAGCCGGGGCTGCCCCGGTGCTCGTGCGACCAGGTGCGCCTGAGCCAGGCGATCTCGAACCTGGTGATGAACGGGGTGATGTACAACACGTCGGGGGCGCCGGAGGTGGTGATCTCCGGGGAGTCGTGCGGGGACGGGGCGGTCGTGGTGAGGGTGAAGGACAACGGGATCGGGATCGAGGCGAGGCACCACGACAGGATCTTCGGGGTGTTCACGCGGCTGCACGCGCGGGAGAAGTTCGGCGGGGGCACCGGGGTGGGGCTGAGCATCGTGAAGGCGATCGCGGAGCAGCACGGGGGGAAGGTGACGGTGAACTCTTCGCCGGGGGCGGGGAGCGTGTTTTCGCTGCACCTCCCCGGGACGGTGGGGTGAGGCGGCGGGCGGGGACGCCCCGGCTCACGGGGGCGTGGCGGGTGCGGCCAACGCTGGGAGCACCTGTGGCCGGGTCCTGGCGGCGGCGGTTGCGGGGGCGGCGGAGGTGAGGGTGGGGCCTTGGGGGGCGGGCCGGTCGGATCGCAGGTGGGCGGTGAAACAGGCGCCGTGGCGGCCGTCGGAGGAGGCGTGGATGTGGCCGCCGTGGGCGGCGGCGATGGCGGCGCAGATAGAGAGGCCCAGGCCGGTGCCGCCAGTGCTGCACGCGCCGACGACGCCGGCGTTGAGGGCGAAGGCGGTGCCGAGTCGGGCGAGGACATCGGGGGGGATGCCGCGGCCGCTGTCGGTGATGCGGATGCGGGTCCAGGGGCCGCCCTCGTCGGGGACCTGAGCGGCCTGGACGGTGATGCGCCCGCTGCGGGTGTGCTTGGCGGCGTTGCTGAGGAGGTTGATGAGCAGGCGCTGCACGGCGTCGGGGTCGCCGCTCATGGCGGCGTCCCGGGGCTGGATGTCGCAGACGAGCTCGACGCCGGGCTCGAGGAGTGGTCGGACGAGCTCGGCGGCGGGGTGGATGACCTGGTGGAGGGGGAAGGTGGCCCAGTTCCAGACGGCGACGCCGCTGTCGAGGCGCGAGGCCTCCAGGACGTTGGTGACGGTCTCGGACATGCGGAGGGCCTGGGCGGCGAGCATCTTCAGGGAGCGGTCGAGCTCGGCGTGGCCGGGGCCGGTCTCCAGGGCCTCCAGCAGCAGGCGGAAGGCGGCGAGGGGGGTGCGGAGCTCGTGGCCGACGACCCCGAGGACCCGCTCCATCCCGTGCACGGCATCCTGCAGTGAGCGGCGCTCGCCCTCGACGCGCTCGGCGTTGCGGCGCTGGACGGCGTAGCGGACGGCGCGGTTGAGGGTGTAGCGGTCGGCGTGGTCCTTTGCGAGGTAGTCCTGGGCGCCGTGGCGCAGCGCCTCCAGGGCCAGCGCCTCATCGTCGAGGCCGGTGAGGACCACGACCGGCAGGTCCGGGGCCGCAGTGCGGAAGGCGTGGACGGTCTCCAGGCCGCGGCTGTCGGGGAGGGAGAGGTCCAGCAGGGCGATGTCGAACGGCTGCCGGTGGGCGAGGTCGATGGCCTCGGCCAGGGAGTGGGCGTGGGCGACGGCGTGGGCCTGCGCCGGGGAGTCGTCGAGGAGTTCCTGCACGAGGCGGGCATCGCTGGGGTTGTCCTCGACCAGCAGGATGGACATGGGCGCGGGCTGGGTCACGCGGCCGCCTCCGCGCCGGCGCCGGGGAGCTTGACGACGCTGAGCCAGAAGCCCTCGAGGAGGCGGATCTGGGCGAAGAACTCGTCGATGTCCACGGGCTTGACGAGGTAGCAGTTGGCGTGGAGGGAGTAGCTCTTGAGGATGTCGGCCTCGGACTCGGAGGTGGTGAGGACGATGACCGGGATCATGCGGAGGGACGGGTCGGACTTGATGGCGGCGAGCACCTCGCGCCCGTCCTTGCGGGGGAGGTTGAGGTCGAGGAGGATGAGGTCGGGGCGGGGCGCCTGGGCGTGCTTGCCGGCGCGGGCCAGGAAGGCGAGGGCCTCGACGCCGTCCTCGACGACGAAGAGTCGGTTGGCGACGCGCCCGTCGTGGAGGGCCTCCTGGGTGAGGCGGACGTCGGCGGGCGAGTCCTCCACCAGCAGGATGTCGATCGATCTATGCTGCATGGGCCACTCCTTGCGTGGGCGCGACGTGCGCCGGGATGAGGAAGCGGAAGGTGGAGCCCGCGCCCGGCGCGGCCTCCACCCAGATGCGGCCGCCGTGGCGGTCGAGGATGCGCTTGCAGATGGAGAGGCCGATGCCGGTTCCGGCGTAGCGTTCGCGGGTGTGGAGCCTCTGGAAGATCTCGAAGATGCGCTCGGCGTACTGGGGCTCGATGCCGATGCCGTTGTCGCGGACGGAGAACTCCCAGCCCTCGGGGCGCTGCCGGGCGGAGATGTGGACCTCGGGGGCGGCGTGCCCGCGGAACTTGATGGCGTTGCCGATCAGGTTGAGGAAGACCTGGCGGAGCTGGCCGGGGTCGGCGGGGACGGTGGGGAGGGGTCCGTGGGTGACGCGGGCGCCGGACTCGGCGACGGCGATCCGGAGCTCCTGGAGGGCCTGGGCGAGGATGAGCTCGGCGCTGGTGGGGACGATGCTGATGGGGCGGGTGCCGGCGCGGGAGTACCCCAGCAGGTCGTTGATGAGCTGCTTCATGCGGGCGGCGCCGTCGACGGCGAAGGCGATGAACTCGTCGGCCTTGGCGTCGAGGCTCCCCTTGTAGCGGCGCTGGAGGAGCTGGAGGTAACTGCTGATGGCGCGCAGCGGCTCCTGGAGGTCGTGGGAGGCGACGTAGGCGAACTGCTGGAGCTCCGCATTGGAGCGGGCCAGCTCGCGGGCGTGCTGGGCGAGCTCCTCCTGGGCTCGGCGGCGCTCGGTCATGTCGCGGGTGATCTTCATGAACCCATGGAGCTGGCCGTCGCGGTCGCGCAGGGGCGAGAGGACGCTGTTGGCCCAGATGTGCCGGCCATCCTTGCGGACCCGCCAGCCCTCATCCTCGGAGCGGCCCGCGGCGGAGGCGGTCTCCAGCTCGTGCTCCGGGGTGCGGTCGGCGAGCGCCTCGGGGGTGTAGAAGCGGGAGAAGTGCGCGCCCTCCAGTTCGCGGGGCGTGTACCCGAGCACGGCGGCGACGCCGGCGTTGCACTGGGCGATGCGCCCGGCGCGGTCGAGCACCAGGATGGCGTAGTCGTGGACGCTGTCGAGGGCGGACTGCAGCCGGTGCTCGCTGCGGCGGTGGGCCAGGGCGTGGCCGTGGGCCCGGGAGAGCGACCAGAGGACGAGGACGATGAACCCCGAGGCCCCGAAGCCCGCGGCCAGGATGAGGCCCGCGGAAGAGCCTTCCGTGAGCGCCTCGGCGGAGCTGCGCAGGCTAAGGCGCCAGGTCTCGCCCCCGAAGGTCATGTCGGTGGATGCGGTGAGCAGGGGGCCGGCGGCGGCGGACTCGAGGTGGACAGCCTGGGGGCTGCCCCGGGACTCGATGTGGACCCCGATGTGCGGCTGGTATTGGTCGGCAAAGCGCTGGACCACTTCGGCGACGCCGGCCACGGCCACGACCCAGCCCTGGGTTCCGCCGTCGCCTTCATCCTGCGGCAGGGCGCGGCAGAGGAGGACGGTCCACGGTTCACCGGGCAGGGTGGGCACGGACTGCATGACCAAACCGCCGGCATCCTCGGCGCGCTGGAGCAGGGCGGCGGTCGGGCCGTCCGCCGGGCCTCCCGGACGCAGGGCTTTCCAGCCGCCGCGGAGGGAGTGCACGGCCAGCGCTGGCGGTTCGGGTCCGCCGAGGGGCGTGGGTCGCTGCTCGAGATAGAAGAGCTCGTGGATGGCGGGGTAGCGGGCCTGGATGTCGGCGGTCTTGAGGAAGGCGGACCACTCGTCGGGCTCGACGGACTGGCTGGCGGCGAAGAGCCCGCCGATGTGCCCCAGGAGGTCGTGGTAGTGCTCGAGGCGCTCGCCCAGGGAGCGGCTGAAAGAGTCGGCCCTGGCGTTGAGGCGGGCGAGGGCGGTGGCATCGGCCTGGTGGCGGCTGAGCTGCCACGCGACCAGGGTGAGCGCGCAAGTGGCCGCGGGGATCAGGGCGCTCAGTATCCATCGTCTGGAGAGGCGCGCTGGGCTGGTTCTCACCCCCGGACTATCGGGCGTTGGCAGGGGTGACTTCGTTCACCGGGGCGATTCCGAAGCCGGCCGAGCCCTCCGAGCGGGTCGGGCGGAGTGCCGGCGTGGCGTGGGGTGCCATGATCGAAGGCAAGTACGCGACATGCGGGTGCAAGGGCACCGACGCGGGGAGGGGTCGGGCGTAGCCCAGAGTTTGGATCTAGCATCTCAGAGTCGGCCGACGACCCGAGATCCGAGAGTCAGGGATCTGGCGCGTGGACCCGTTCACGGTGATATGCCGGCGGGAGCACGCGACGTTCAAGGTGTCCATCGCGGCGGAGACTGCCGAAGAGGCAGTGCGGGAAGCGAAGGCGCGCGCCCACGATGTGGACCAGGTGATCAGGGCGGGGGTGTGGACCCGGGGGCGGACAGGGGAGCTGGCGCGGCAGTTGGAGAGCGCGAAGCCCGCCGCGCGGGGGTGTGCGTGCGGGTACTCCCTGGTTGGGCTCCCGGATGACAAGGGGTGGGTGGTGTGCCCGGAGTGCGGGGTGCGGCAGATGAGGGTGGAGGCCGCGGCGCAGTTCCGGGAACGCCGGCGTGAGGGGCGAGGGAAGGGCGGGTGCGAGCGGTGCGGGTATTCGCTGGAGGGATTGCCGGAGGACAACGGGTGGGTGGTGTGCCCGGAGTGCGGGGGATGGCAGGATCGCGCGGCGCGGGGCCAGGCGCTGGGTAGGTGAGGCCGCCAGCAGTGCCGAGGTGAAGAGAGGCATCGAGGCACGAGGCATCAGGGCATTGAGGCGGGGATGCCGAGGCGGCGCTCGATCACGGCGATGGCCGCGGGGCTGCTGTCGATGAGGATGGCGTCGCGGCCGAGCTCCCGGGCGGCAACGCCGGTGGTGCCGGAGCCGGCGAAGAAGTCCAGGACGGTGTCGCCGGGGCTCGAGTGGACGGCGACGATGCGGCGGAGGAGGCCGAGGGGTTTTTGCGTGGGGTAGCCGGTTTTTTCCCTGCTGTTGGTGGGGACGATGGTGTGCCACCAGACGTCGGTGGGGGTCTTGCCGCGGGCGGCCTTCTCGGGGCCGACGAGGGCGGGGGCCATGTAGGGGATGCGGTCGATGGCGTCGTAGTTGAAGACATAGTTCTCCGGGTCGAGGGCGTACCAGAGGATGGTGTCGTGCTTGGCGGGCCAGCGGGTGCGGGGGCGGCCGCCGTAGTCGTAGGCCCAGATGATCTCGTTGATGAAGCGGTGGCGCCCGAGGAGGCGGTCGAGGGCGACCTTGATGTGGTGGGATTCGCGCGGATCGAGATGGATGAAGAGAGAGGCGTCGGGGGTGAGGGCGGGGAGCGCGGCCTCGATGCGCGGCATGAGGAAGGCGGGGTAGTCGTCGAAGGAGTCGGCGTACGAGGCGCTCTTCAGCTTCTCGGAGCGGTAGCGCCGGCCGCCGAAGCCGGTGCGGTCGCCGTCTGTAGCGGCCACAGCGTGGATGCGCTCGCGTTGCTGGGCTTTGCCGGTGTTGAAGGGGGGGTCGATGTAGAGGAGGCGCGCGGAGGCTTGGGGGAGGGAGGGGAGGGCGGAGAGGGCGTCGGCGTGGAGGAGCAGCATGGGGGGATTCGAGAGTCGAGAGTCGAGAGTCGAAAGTCGAAAGTCAGGATTCCAACACCGGGTCCTTGGGTGGGGGCGCTATCTGCTTGAGTTTCTGGACGAATGCCTCGCGGCGCCGCTCCCGCTCGTCGCCTTCGCGGGTTTCGGTGGTGACGTGACGGGAGCCCTTTAGGCTGGAGTTCTGCAGGTACTCGGCCCAGCCCTGCAGTTGGCGGGAAACTAACTCGGACAGCCTGATGAGGGCTTTGATCTCGGCTCTCGACTCTCGAATCGTCGAATCGGGCGCTGTAGCTCTCTTGGCGAGGCCGTGGAGCATCGAACGGGTCTCTGCGGCCGACCCCTTCGCGATGTAGATGTAGTTGATTCGGGTGGCCGTTGTGCCGCGCTCGAAGCCCTCGGCGATGTTGTTCGACACGGAGACTGATGCCCTGTCGAGTTGATCGGCCAAGCCGCGGAGGAGGCGGAAGTAGCGGTTCTCAAGCAGGACGGTGATCCGGTCGGCGAGCTGCATCGCGTCCTTCCAGACTGGCAGTTCCTCGAAACGTGTGTACTTCACGGGGCGAGTGTACCGGAGCGGCAAGGCGGCCCGTTGGAGGGTGTGTACGAGCCTGGCACGGCGCGGTATCGGGGCTCGTTCGCTGGTGCGGCGGCGAGTGTGGGCGATCTCTACAATCGGGCCCGATGGCTCTCTCCTTGCCGCTGCCCGTCCTCCCGAACCACGACGCGAAGGAGAAGTGCGCCGTCTTCGGCATCTGGGGCCATCCCGACGGCGTCCGCAAGACCTACCTGGGGCTCTACGCCCTGCAGCACCGCGGGCAGGAGTCCTCGGGGATCGCGGTGACCGACGGGGACCGGCTGGAGGGGTACACGGGGATGGGGCTGGTGGCGGAGGTGTACGACGAGCGGGCGGTGTGGCGGCTGGAGGCGGCGTACGGGCCGGGGCTGCGGGGGGCGATCGGGCACAACCGGTACTCGACCGCGGGCGGCTCGCTGGCGTGCAACGCGCAGCCGCTGTTGGAGAGCTACATCGGGGGGCAGGTGGCGGTGGCGCACAACGGGAACCTGGTGAACGCGGTGGCGCTGCGGCGGAAGTTCGAGGAGGCGGGGCACCTGTTCCACACGACCTCCGACACCGAGGTGATCATCCATATCCTGGCCTCGCCCGAGCAGCAGCGCGCGCCGGACCCGCTGGCGGCGACGCTCCGGCGGCTGCAGGGGGCGTTCAGCCTGGTGTTCCTGTTCAAGGACCGGATCGAGGCGGCGCGGGACCCCTGGGGCTGGCGCCCGCTGGTGGTCGGGCGGACGCCGGATGGGTACTGGCTCGTGGCCAGCGAGACGGTGGCGCTGGATGTCCTGGGGGCGGAGTTCGTGCGCGAGGTGGAGCCGGGGGAGATCATCACGCTGAACGACGCGGGGGTATCGAGCCGGCGGTTCGCCCCGGCCGCGGATCGTGCGGCCTACTGCATCTTCGAGCACGTGTACTTCGCGAACCCGGCGAGCACGCTGTTCGGGCAGAACGTCCAGAGCGTGCGGGAGGCGCTGGGGGCGCAGCTCTCGCGGGAGGCGCCGGTGGGGGCGGACTTCGTGATGCCCATGCCCGACTCGGGCCGGTCGGCGGCGGCGGGGTACGCCGCGGCCAGCGGGATCCCGTACCGCGAGGGGATCGTCCCGAACCGGTACGTGGGGCGGACGTTCATCAAGCCGACGCAGGAGCAGCGGAACACCGCGGTGCGGCTGAAGCTGAACGTGATCGCGGAGATCGTGGCGGGGAAGCGGCTGATCGTGGTGGACGACTCGATCGTGCGGGGGACGACGACGAAGGCGAAGATGGACCAGTTGCGGGCGGCGGGGGCGAAGGAGATCCACCTGCGGATCTCGTGCCCGCCAATCCGCCACCCGTGCTTCTTCGGGATCGACTTCGCGGAGCCGAGCCAGCTGATCGCGCACGGGAGGACGGTTGACGAGATCCGGAAGTTCCTGGGGGTCGACTCGCTGCACTACCTGACGCTGGAGGGGATGCTGGCGTGCGCGAGCCGGCCGGCGCGGGACTACTGCACGGCGTGCTGGAGCGGGGACTACCGCATCGACCTGGAGCACCCGGTGACGGGGCCGGCGCTGGAGAAGGACCAGATCAGCATGTTCCCGTGAGGGGCGGCGGGCCGTGGCGCCACCGGCGTGCAGGAAAAAGTGCCCTTGGGAGGCGGGCAATGGGGGAGTTTGGGGGGATTCCACAAGCGCTTGCGGAAACCGGAGAAGTGGGTATGTTGATGGCGTCTATCCACCCGAGGCCCCGGCGGCCGTTCGCGGCGGCCAGGGCCTTTCCTCCTCGTGCGGCTTCCGGCGACTTCACTGGCGCCGGAGGCCTTTCTGATCCGGCGCGGCCCGGTTTTCTGCGGACCGTGGTCTGGTGATAGGAGAAAGGGGGGTGGGCCCCTCCGCCGCGTCTCGTGGGGCCCCGATGTGCGGCCGGCTCTTCGCCCTCCCCTCTCGGGCGTTTGCCGGCCGTCATCGTTGATGGACCTCACTCGCGCCGGACCCGCCACGCCGCCCACGCCAGGACCGCGAGCAGGATGAGTCCACCGACGATAACGAGCGTTCTGGTGCCGTCGCGTTCGGCCTGCTCGGCGATCCGGGCCCCCTGTTCCGCGGATGAGGTGATCTGAGCGAGCAGGTCCATCGCACGAGTCCCCGTGGCGCGTGGCCTCAGTACGCCGCGCACTGCTGGACGGACTCGGCGATGCGGGCCGCGTCGGGGAGGTACTCCAGCTCCAGCTTGTAGTAGGGCATGACGGTGTCGAAGCCGGCGACGCGCTGGACGGGGGCCTCGAGGTGGAGGAAGCACCGCTCCTGGATGCTCGCGGAGAGCTCCGCGCCGAAGCCGCAGGTCTTGGGGGCCTCGTGGACGATCACGCAGCGGCCGGTCTTCTCGACGCTGGCGGCGATGGTGTCGAGGTCGTAGGGGTAGATCGAGCGCAGGTCGATCAGCTCGACCGAGAGGTCCTCGGGGAGCTTGTCGATCGCCTCGAGGGCCTGGAAGACGGTGGCGCCCCAGGTGACCAGCGTGAGGTCGGTGCCCTCGTTGACCACCTTGGCCTGGCCGATGGGGATCGTGTACTCCTCCTCGGGGACCTCCTCGCGGAAGGAGCGGTAGACGCGCTTGGGCTCGAAGAAGACCACGGGGTCGGGGTCGCGGATGGCGGAGAGGAGCAGCCCCTTGGCGTCGTAGGGGGTGGCGGGCATGACCACCTTGAGCCCGGGGTGGTGGGCGTAGATGGCCTCGGGCGAGTCGCTGTGCAGCTCGGGGGCGTGGATGCCGCCGCCGACGGGGACGCGGACGGTGAGGGGGATGGTGATGGCGCTGCGCGATCGGGTGCGGTAGCGGGCGGCGTGGTTGACGAGCTGGTCGTAGGCGGGCCCGAGGAAGCCCTCGAACTGGATCTCGGGGATGGGGCGCATGCCCGCCATGGCGAGGCCGACGGCGGTGCCCATGATGCCGGACTCGGCCAGCGGCGTGTCCACCACGCGGTGGGGGCCGAAGCGCTTCAGCAGGCCTTCGGTGACGCGGAAGACGCCGCCGTTGAGGCCGACATCCTCGCCGAGGATGACGATGCGCTCGTCGCGCTCCATCTCTTCGGCGAGGGCGGTGTTGATGGCTTGGACGAGGGTGAGGTTGGCCATGGGGCGGTCTCGGGCGCGGGGGCTCGCTCAGGCGGCGGGCACGGGGGCGCCCTGTACGGCGACTTCGGGCTCGGAGAGGCCGGCGGGAAGGGAGAGGCGGATCGATCGCACCGGCCGGTCCGCGGGGCAACTGCCGGCAACGGCGTGGTACACCCTGAGCATACGTTCGACGCGGCGCTCCCAGCTGAACTGGGATTCGACCTTGGCGCGGCCCGCGCGGCCCATCCGCTCTCGCAGCTCGGGGGAGCGGGCCAGCGTGGCCATGGCCGCGGCCACGCCGGCGACGAGGTGCTCGGGGCTGTCGGGCGTGACGAGGACGCCGCAGGAGGGGTCGAGGTAGTCGGCGGGGCCGCCCCAGTCGGCGGCGATGACGGGGAGGCCCTTGGCCATGGCCTCCAGCACCACAGCACCGCCGCACTCCAGCACGCTGGGGAGCACCAGGACGTCGGCCTCGCTGAGCCGCTCGGCGCAGCGGCTCTGGCTGAGCCAGCCGGCGAACTCGACCCGCGAGCGCACGCCCAGCCGGTCGGCGAGCGTCTCGAGGTTGGCGCGCTCGGCGCCGTCGCCGAGGATGAGCACGCGGGCCGGGGTGTCGGCGCCGAGGCGGGCCAGAGCCCGCAGGAGCGTGTCGCACCCCTTCCAGTCCACGAGCCGGCCGAAAAAGGCGAAGACGGTCTCGGGGCCGGGCGTCCGGGCGCGGGGAGCGGCGGGCCACTGGCTGAGGTCAACACCGTTCTCGATGAACTCCAGAACGTTGGTGCTCAAGCCTGGGGGCAGGGCGGCGCGCGTCCTCTGGTTGGCGACCAGGAGCAGCGCCACGCCGGCCGTTACCGCGCCCCGCGGCGCTTTCCCGGCATGAGGCGGTTCATGAGGCCCGCCACCGCACGTCCGGCGGTGACGAAGAAGCGCTGGGCACGCCGGTCGAGCGCGAAGCCCGGCGGGAAGGACATGCCGCCGTTCATGGGGCCGATGACCACCGGCGCGCCGACGCCGTACATCATCGAGGGCAGACGCGGGGAGACGGGGATCGGCTCGTGGACCAAGTTGATGGCGTGCTGCCGCACAAGCCTCCGTGCCGCGACGCGCTGTTTCCGTTGGGTGAGGAGGTGGACGGCCCAGGAGGAGGTGAAGGTCTGGACGCGGTCGGGGAACACCCTCCCCGCGCGCCAGATGATCTTCTGGAGGAGCGAATCCGGGACGAACTCGATCCGGGCGAACTCCTCGGGAGAGAGGGCGGCCCGGAGGTCGTCGCGCGTGCGTTCATGGACCAGCAGCCAGCAGGGCAGGCCGCGCCTGAGCAAAGAGCGGAAGTAGTGGAGCGGGATGCGGGCCTCGCCGCCCCAGGTGGGCGACGCGTGCTCCGCGACCAGGAGCACGCGGAGCGAGTGCGCGCCGCCCCTATCCGAGACGTCCGCGGAGGCATCGACCGCGCGAGGAGGTGCGGGCGAGACCGGGGGTGCAACGGAATGAGAGGTCGTTTGGGGCATGGTTTGGTTGCCGGGGTAGGCGGGGTGATGTTGCAGGGAAGGCGGCGCCGGGCGCCCTGGCGTTCCGAGGCGGATGGCCGCGCTAGACGTGCTCGGGGGTGGAGGAAAGTCGCGCCTGATCGGGGCTCTGGCCGAGGCTGCTGGTGCGCATGGTGCGCTTCTGCGTCTCCAGCTCGGCGGGCAGCGGCGCGGCGAAGGTGTGGTCGAAGATGTCGTCGTTGGTCGGCTTCTCGATCCCCTCCGCGGTCTTGACGACCTCGGCGACGATCGTCTTGGCCCGCTCCTCCAGCCTCGCCTGCTTGGCCTCGTTCCACAGGTCCTTCTGCTCCAGGTACTTGCGGAGGCGGACCAGCGGGTCCTTCTTCTGCCAGTGCTCCAGCTCATCCGCGGGGCGGTAGCGCCGGGCATCGTCCGCGGTGGTGTGGTCGCCGAGGCGGTAGGTCACGGCCTCGATGAAGCTGGGGCCGCCGCCGGCCCGGGCCCGCTCGATGGCGTCGCGGCTGGCCTTGTACACGGCGAAGAGGTCGTTGCCGTCCACCTGGATGGTGGGCATGCCGTAGGCGATGGCCTTCTGGGCGATGGTCTCGCTGGCGGTCTGGGTCTCTCGGGGCACGCTGATCGCCCAGCCGTTGTTCTGGCAGAAGAAGACCACCGGCACCTGCATGCTGCTGGCGAAGTTCATCGCCTCGTGGAAGTCGCCCTCGCTGGTGGCGCCATCGCCGAAGTAGGTCACGGCGACCCGCTCCTCCTTGCGGAGCTTGAAGGCCCAGGCGATCCCCACAGCGTGGAGCATCTGCGTGCCGATGGGGATGCTGATGGGCGTCATGTGCACGCCCGGGGGGATCTGGTTGCCCCGCTCATCCCCCATCCAGTGCAGCAGGATGTAGTGCATCGGGAGGCCGTGCAGGAAGAGCGCGAGGTTCTCGCGGTAGCAGGGCACGAGGAAGTCGGCGCCCTTCCTGGCCGCCCAACCGGAGCCCGCGGCCGCGGCCTCCTGGCCCTTGTTCTGCGGATAGGTGCCCATGCGTCCGGAGCGCTGGAGCTTGAAGGCGACCTCGTCGAGGGTTCGCCCAATGGACATCTGCTCGTAGAGGTGGATCACATCCGCGTCGGGGAGCAGGTCTTTGGCGAGCTTCTCATCCAGGCGGCCCTCCTCATCCAGGATCTGGAGGTGCTCGACCTGGGCCTTGTAGACCGTTTTCATGGGCATTCGGGCGTGCTCCCGGGGGCTTGGGGCGGGGACGGGCAGAGTATACGGGCGGGCTCTCACCCGGCAGGCGAATCCCGCGGTTCAGCCGGTGAGAGGGCGCGCTCTTCATCCCACCCCCGCGGGGGCGCCGCCTAGGGTGCATTTCAAGGGAGGGACCAATCCATGTGGAAGTATGCAGCGGTGGCGACAGCGGCGGCCCTGGTCATGGCGGCGGGCGGGTGCGAGGACCGCACCAACCGGACGACCACGACGGGTCGGGTGGGCGGGGAGACGACGACGACCCGCGAGACGACGACCACGACCGAGCGCGAGGGGATGCTCGGGACGACGACGCCCCAGGCCGGCACGCCGGCGGCGCAGCCGGACACGATGTTCCTGCGCGAGGCGTCGAGCATCAACAAGGCGGAGGTGGAGCTGGGCAAGCTGGCCCTGGAGCACTCCCAGAACCCCGACGTCCGGGCGTTCGCCGAGATGATGGCCAAGCACCACGACGAGGCGGACAAGCGGCTGAGGGAGATCGCCGACCGGATCAAGGTCGAGTATCCCGGCGAGATCCAGCCGCAGCACAAGGTGGTCAGCGACCGGCTGAAGGACCTGCGGGGGTCCGAGTTCGACCGCGAGTTCGCCCGGGCGATGGTCGAGGGACACCAGCAGGCGATCCAGCTGTTCGAGCGCGAGGCGCAGCAGGGGCAGAACCAGGATGTGAAGAGCTACGCGCAGCAGACGCTGCCGACGCTCCAGCAGCACCTGGAGCACGCCCGCGAGCTGCAGAAAATGGTCGCCGGCGGCGTGACGGGCGAGGAGCCGGGGGGGACGCCGCCGGGCGAGCCGCCCGCCCAGCCGAGCCAGCCGGAGCCCGACCCAGACCCGGCGAGCCCGCCGGCGTCGCAGCCCTCGCTGCCCGGTTGAGTCGAGCGAGCCGAGGGAGGATTCCAGCGGGTTGCGGCCGCGCCGCGTGGACGCGGCGGCGCGGCCGTCCCGCGTCTTTGTTGCAAGGGGGGGTGCCCCATGGAACGGTGTGCTGCGGTGGGGGCTCTGGCGGTCCTGGCGGTGGCGGCCGCGGACATGGCCGGGTGCCGGCGGGCGGCGATGCGGGACGACATCGAGCCGCAGGCGCTGGTGAGCCACGAGGAGCTGAACGAGAGCGAGTCGGCCCGTTTCGTGCGCGCGGCGGGGCTGGCGGTGGGGGCGGAGATCGAGGCGGCCCGCCTGGCGGCCCGCCGTGCGCAAGGGCCGCCCCTGCGCTCAACCGCCGAGGCCATGCTCGCCGACCACACCCGGATGTTCGACGAGCTGGGGAGCATCGCGCGCGAGATGGGCATCCCGCTGCCCGCGGCGGCGCCGGGCGATGCGGGGCGGCTGGCCGTCCTGGCGAGCGCCCCGGACGGGGCGTTCGACGCCGAGTTCCGGCGCGAGGCGGGGGTCTCGCACCGGGAGCTCGAGTCCCTGCTCGAGGAGCACGCGGCCGCCGGGCCGGACCCGCGCCTGCGGGCGTTCGCGGCGCGGTGGCTGGCGGTGGAGCGGGCGCACAGGGCGGCGCTGGAGGCCGCGCCGGCGCACGGGGGGTGACCCCCGGGGAGCACCGGCCGGGCCTCGGGCGGGCGAACGGCGGCGCGGGGCGCGCGGCGGGTCGGCGCGGGCTCCGCCGGCTTGTCGGCGGGGCCCGGGGGCGTACGATTCGGGCCCTCGCCGAGGTAGCTCAGCTGGTTAGAGCGGAGCATTCATAACGCTCAGGTCGGCGGTTCGAGCCCGCCCCTCGGCACTTGCGAGGTTGCCCAGTGTGGCGCCGGGCCCCGCGCTCATGCGGGCCCCGCGGACCCCCGCCGCCGGACTCGCCCGGCTTCATGACCCCGCCCCCGGCGCGTCGGCCCGGGCCGGGGCGACTACTACACTGTGGTCCGCCGGCACGCGGGCAGGAGTCCGACTCGATGTCTGAGAGCTACCGGGCGCTGAGTTCGGACTTCTACGTCAACCTGAAGCTGAACCTCAAGCTCGATCTGCCGCGCGAGCGCCAGACCATCCTCGACCTCTTCGACCGGGTCCGGCGGCAGTTCCCGTCCATGAGCCAGTTCCGGCGCTACAGGGACGAGCTGGCCCTGGAGGCCGAGGCCGCGGCCCCGCAGCACCGGTGGGTGGCCATCCGCAACAACAACATCCGGGCGGGCGCGGTGAACCCCAGCACGCTGGCCGAGGCGTACACGCTGCACCGCCACGTGCTCGACGTGGCCCCGTACTTCCTGAGCATCTCGCCGCTGGATGTGGACTACATCGAGGTGCTGTACGGCTTCGACATGCTGGCGGAGCGGAACCACGACGAGATCGTCTACGAGGCGCTGGTGGCCGAGTCGCCTATGGCCAAGCTGCTGGACATCCCCGGGTCGCAGATCGTGGACTGCCAGCCGATCTTCGGCGTGGTCCTCCGCGAGCAGGGGGATGTCGAGGTCCACTTCGAGGTCAAGACCAGGAGCGCCGGGAAGGAAGGGCGCGGCGATGAGCCGATCAGCATCTACCTGACCCTCCGCAAGTACGGGCCGGTGACCGAGGTCAAGCAGCTCCCCGACGTGCTGGCGCAGCTGGCCCGGCAGGGCGAGGACCTCGTGGACAACCGGCTCGTCCCCAACATCGTCGTGCCCATCCGGGATGCCCTGGGCTCCAACCGGTAGGCTGTGCCCATGGCGGTGCCCCCGGTCATGGCCGTGCTGGCGCAGCAGCAGCGGGAGATCGGTCCGTACCTGATCTGGCTGGGCGTGATGCTGGCCGCGGTGACCGTGGCGGGCGTGATCCTGCTGGTGTACCGCTCTCGGGTGCTGGCCAAGCCGCCATCCCCCGCGCCGGCGGGGGCGCTCGAAGAGCTGCGGGCGTTGCTCGAGCGCGGGGAGGTCTCGCGGGAGGAGTACGAGCGGGCGCGGGCGGCGCTGGCGGCGAAGATCACCGGGAAGGCGGTGCCCCCGCGGGGCGCCGCATCACAACCGACAGCCGCCTCGACGCCCCGCCCCGCGCGAGCGCCGGCGGGGGAGCGCATCGCCAAACCGGGCTTCGACCTCACGGGGCGCCCCCTCCCGCGCCCCCCGCACCCCCCGCAGCGCCCTCAGGGCCCCCTCCCGCCCGCAACGGATGAGGGCCCGGACCGGTAACACCGCCTGAACCGGCCCGATTGCAGACATCCGCGGGGGCGGCCGATACACTTGCGGGCCGCGGCACCGACTTGGCCGCCCGCGAGGGCCAACTGAGGGATCAGAGCGGCGCAGTGCGGGCGGCCAAGTCGGTGGCACCCTGCGAAACCCGGCGGGCGAGGGATTGAATGGCCAAGACCAGGCAAGACGGCGGCGACTCCATCACTCCGTCCGGGGGAGGCGGCGACGGCGGCCCGGGTGGGGGGGGCGGGGGCGGCGGGTTCCGCGGCCGGCGGATCACCACGTGCTCGTTCTGCGGGAAGACCAGCCGCGAGGTAGGCCCGATGGTCGAGGGCCCCAGCGAGGTCTACATCTGCACCAACTGCGTCGACCTCTGCCAGAACATCTTCCGGCAGGAGCGGCGGCGGGTGGGCTCGGTCAGCGCGACGCTGACGGATATCCCCAACCCGCGGCACATCGTCGAGCACCTGGACCAGTACGTCATCGGCCAGACCCAGGCCAAGCGGGCCCTGGCCGTGGCGGTCCACAACCACTACAAGCGGCTGCTGCACGCCGAGGGGGACGACAGCTCGGTCGAGCTGGACAAGAGCAACATCCTGATGATCGGGCCGACCGGCTCGGGCAAGACGCTGCTGGCGCGGACGCTGGCGCGGATGCTGAAGGTGCCGTTTGCGATCGGGGACGCGACGACGCTCACCGAGGCGGGGTACGTCGGCGAGGACGTGGAGAACCTGCTCCTGAAGCTGCTGCAGGCGGCCGACTACGACCTGGAGGCGGCGCAGCGCGGGATCATCTACATCGACGAGATCGACAAGATCGGAAAGACCAGCAACAACGTCTCGATCACGCGCGATGTCAGCGGCGAGGGCGTCCAGCAGAGCCTGCTGAAGATGCTCGAGGGGACGATCAGCAACGTCCCGCCGCAGGGCGGGCGGAAGCACCCGGAGCAGCAGTACATCCAGGTGGACACGAGCCACATCCTGTTCATCTGCGGGGGGACGTTCGTGGGGCTGGAGGACATCCTCCGGCGCCGGCTGGGCAGGTCGCGGATCGGCTTCGCGCCCGACCAGCAGGCCCAGGACCAGCAGACCGCCCGCAGCGAGCTGCTCTCGCAGATCGCCCCCGAGGACCTGATCGAGTTCGGCATGATCCCCGAGTTCGTCGGGCGCCTCCCGGTGATCGCCCCGCTGATGCCGCTGTCGCTCGACGCGATGGTCTCGATCCTCACCGAGCCCAAGAACGCCCTGATCCGCCAGTACCAGCACCTCTTCAGCCTCGAGGACGCCAAGCTGACCTTCACCGACGGGGCCCTGCGGGCCATCGCCGAGAAGGCCACCAAGCGCGACACCGGCGCCCGCGGCCTGCGGGCAGTGATGGAAGAGATCATGGTGGACCTGATGTACGAACTCCCCGACCTCAAGAGCGACGGGGCGGAGTACATCGTGGATGAGGTCGCCGTGAGGCGGAGCGGGCGACGGCTGGCGGAGCTGCGGGTGAAGCGTAAGGAATCCGCGTAGGCAGTACCCTGAGGGACGAGCCCCAGCGCGAGACGGGGATACGGACCCTGTGCTTGCAGCACCGGGCTCGTTACTCCGCAACAGCTACAGCCATCAGTTCAAATCCGCGCACGCCCACGCCGTGTCATCCCCGGCGCGGGTGATCACCAATAGGTGCAGGCGGATGCCCGACTCGCGCAGGTGCAGCACGCCGGGAGCATGCATCGTCAGCAGGTGCAGCGTCGGCGGGCTCTCCAGGAGCGGGCGGTCGATGGCGGCCGCGGACTGGGCCAGCAGCGGCAGGTGGTCGCGGACCCAGGCCTCGGCGGAGAGGAGCGCGGGGACGGCGGCGGTCTCGGGGGCCTCGAGGGCGACGAGGTGGAGGTGGCCCTCGGGAGAGGTCGCCAGTTCCACGCTGGGGGCGTACGGGCAGGTGAAGGGGAACGGCGCGAGGTCGGGCAGGTGGCGGGTGAGCGTCTCGCGGATCGGCGCTTCGCCGGCTTCGAGCAGGGCCGCGGCCTCGTCTTCGGTGATGACTTCGGCGGCCGCGGGGGCCGCGGCGATCGACGCGAAGGCGGCGGGGTGGGCGCTGTACGAGGTCCGCGACGGGTCAGCCCCCGGAAGGGGCGAGAGCGGGGGGTAGACACTGGTGAAGACGTAGGTTTCGATTTCGGGCGAGGGTGCCCTGGCAAGCGCACCGGGCGGGGCGGCGAGGGCGGGTGTCCCCGATTGAACAAAGACGCCCAGATCGTCGGCGGGGGGGGCCGGGTCCGCGGTGGCGGGCCCCGTGCTTGCGTGTACGGCGGAAGAGGTGGCGTCGGGCTCGTCTCGCACAGCCTCCGGGGCGGACGGAGCCGCGTCGGGCGTCGCCACGCGCCGGCGGAGGACCTGGTCGAGGTCCGCGATGATCTCCGCAAGGGGCAGGTCCACCGCCCCCGACCACGCCTGGTGCGAGCGGCCGCCGGAGATCCTGTCGATGCACGCCGCGACCATGACCCTGCGCTGGAGGAAGGCCTCGGCGGTGCGGGCGATGCGGTCGTGGGCGGCATCCGCCTTGTCGGCCTTCGCGCCCATGAGGGCGAGGCGCAGGCCGGTGGCGGGGGCGCCCGGGGGCGAGAGGTGCTTGATCGACTGGTAGGCCGCGGCCGTGGCGGCGGGGTCGGCGGCGGTGAGCAGGGTGATGGAGTCGAGCTGCGGGAGGGCGACCAGCTCGGGCTCGGAGACCTCCTCGACGCGGATGAGCCAGACGGCGATGTGCCCGGCGATCGCCTCGCAGGCCTCGCGGAGCGAGCCGTGGGGGGTGGGCGGGGGCTCGGTGTTGCGCCCCTGGGCGACCACCGTGAGCGAGCCCTCGCCGTGGTGGAGGCGGAGGATGGCGGCGGGGCCGCCGTGCTCCGCGGCGGCGTGGCGGGCGTACTGCATCACCCAGGGGGAGGCGGTGACGGGGAGGTTGCCGAGGAGGAGGGCCTCGATGCGGGGGGCGGGGGCGGGGCAGGGCGCGCCGCCGAGGACGGCGCCGAAGCCGCGGCACGTGTCGGGGTCGTCCTCATCCCAGTCGTGACCGTGGACCAGCTTGAGGACCGGCGGGCGTCCCTGGGGCGCTGCGGCCTGCTGCTCGCCGAGGAACAGCTCGGTGAGGGCGTCGTAGGCTTCGGGGCGCGGGCCGGCGAAGGGATCGCGGGGGAGGGGCTCGCGCGAGAGGGGGTCGCTCCCCTCCCATCCCCCGTCGTCGGGCTCCGCCGGCTTCCTGGGAAGACTCATGTGGGCTCCGCCGGTGAGTCAGATGATCGCGGCCGCGGTGGGCGGGGCGGTGGGTGCGGGGGCCGTGAAGGCGGCGGGCGAGCGGTGGTCGGGCGCGGAGCCCGCGTGGGCGGCCTCGGCGGTGAAGATGCTGTTGAGCTCGCCGAAGGGGTTGGGCTCGCAGATGGGGTTGTAGGGGTCGGCCGTCCAGCGGCCGTCGATGACCACCCGGTACTGGCGGCGCCCGGGGGGCAGCGGGAGGCAGAGCTCGAACACGCCGAGCTGGTCGTTGCGACGCATGGGGATCGGCATCCAGCCGGTGAAGTCGCCGGCGATGCCGAGCCGCATCCCGGAGGAGATCGGCTGGATGAACAGGACGCCGCTGGTGGTGTTCCGGACGCCGTAGAGCGAGCGGATGGATTCGGAGCGCGAGGGGTCGAGGGTGGACTTGGGCTCCTCGATCAGGCGGAGCGTCGGGTGGGCGCCGGGCGAGCCGGTGGGGGCCTCGGCGGGCTTGGCTGGGGCTCTCGTGGGCCCGGAGGCGCCGAGGCCGGCGAGGAGGCGGAGCTGCTCGTCGGCTCGCTTGAGGAGCAGGGCCCGGGCCCGCTGGGCGAGGTCCTCCGCGCGGGTGGGCTCGCCGGGCTCTGGGGGCGCAGCCGTGGGCACGGCGATCTGCTGGAGCCTGCCGGCAAGCTGGGCGACCTGCGTGAGGGGCTGGGCGGCGATGAGCGTCCCCCCGGCGGTCTGGAGCGTGACGGGGCCGGCCGCGGCGTCGGGCGCCGGGATGACGGGGGCGGGGCGGGCCATGCGGGCAAGGGTGACAGAATCGCCCGCCGTGAAGCTTCTGTTCGTG
>JBBDXI010000069.1:0-29194 GCA_040902425.1 Phycisphaerales bacterium | reverse complement strand
CGGGATGACGGGGGCGGGGCGGGGGCGGGCAGAGGCCGCGGGGGCGCTCGGTGCGGGGGCGGCGGCCAGTTCCGGCTCGAGATCGCCCGCGGAAAGCTTGCGGCCGAGGGCGGCCTTGGCCTCCAGCGACCCGATGATCTCGACGCTGGGCGGATCCAGGGGCGTCTCGTCGGGCTCGTGCTGGGGGGCGGCCTCTGTCCCGGGGGCGAGGCCGATGATCGCGGCCAGCCAGTCGGCGAGGGCGGAGTAGTCGGCAGCGCCGGCGGATTCCGGGGCGTACTCGATGATGGGCTGGCCGAAGGAGGCGGCCTCTTTCAGCGTGACATCGCGGCGGATGACATGGGGCGAAACCCGCTTGCCGAAGCGGCGGCGGAGCTCATCGAGCAGGTCGCGGGCGAGGGCGCTGGTGTCGTCGTGGAGGGTGGCGACCATCCAGTACTGGGCCTCGGAGCCCAGCCGCTTGGCCAGGGAGCGGATGGTGTTGATCTGCTTGGTCGCCCCCTGGAGGGCGAAAAAGCTGGTCTCGACGGGGATGAGGATGTCGGTGGCCGCGGCCAGGGCGTTGAAGGTGAGCAGACCGATCGAGGGCGAGCAGTCCACGAAGCAGACGTCGTAGCTGTGGCTGAAGCGGGCGAGGACGGAGGCGAGGCGGCGTTCCTTGTCGGGGCGATCGGCGGGGCCGCCCGCCGCGGCCGCGCCGGGGGGGAGCGCGAGGCCGGCGAGCTTCATGCGGCTGGGGGCGAGGTCGAGGTTTCGGCTGGCCCGCCAGAAGAGGCGTGTGGGGTCGAGGGGCTCGGTGTCGGCGGCCACCATGGCATCGCCGATGTCGAGGTCGATCCGCTGCTCGGGGATGGCCAGGCCGGCAGCGCAGTGGGACTGGGGGTCGAGGTCGACCAGGAGCGTCCGGAAGCCCCGACGGGCCATGAGGCCAGCGAGGTTGATGGCGCTGGTGGTCTTCCCACACCCACCCTTCTGGTTGATGATGGAGATGATCCGCATGCTGGCCTTCGCGGTGGTAGCCGGACGGGACGCCGAATAGGCGCTGGCGGCCTCGGGAACCGCCTTCACCGGGGCGCCCATCCATGAGCGCGCCGGCCCGACCGGGCTTGAAACTTCAGCGCAAGTATCGGCGGAAGCGCAAAGGACGCTTGAGAGTTGCGCGGGTCAGCGCGAGGGGGCGCCGACGGCCCGGAGCCCGGCGATGACGGCCGGGCGCGGCGGATCGGTGATCACGGCGGCGCGGCCGGGTCCGGAAGGAAGGATGAGCCGGAGCTTGCCGCCCCGGACCTTCTTGTCATGGGCCATGCGCTCCAGCAGGGCCTCATCGGGCGGCATGCCCGTGACCGTGGTGGGCAGGCCGAGGCTGGCAAGCAGCGCGGAGGTGGCGGGGGCCAGCCCCCGCGCGGCCAGGCCCGCGGCCTCCGCGGTTGTTGTGGCGGCGACCAGGCCGAGGGCGACCGCCTCGCCGTGCTGGAGGGGTGCATGGGCGGGGTTGCCATCGGGGGAGAGGCCGGGGAGGGTCTCGATAGCGTGGGCGAAGGTGTGGCCGAGGTTGAGCAGGGCCCGGCCGCCGCTGTCGTGCTCCTCGCGTTCATCCTGTTCGACCACGGCGGCCTTGATGCGCACGTTCCGCGCGATGAGGGCGGTGAGGGCGGCGGGGTCGCGGGTCAGGATGGCATCCGCGTGGGCGGCCATCCACCCGAGGAGGCCGGGGTCATCCCAGTCGGCGGAGATCATGCCGTGCTTGACGCACTCGGCGAGGCCGGCCCGGAAGAAACGGTCCGGGAGTGAGCCGAGGGTGTCGGTGTCGATCAGGACGGCCCGGGGCTGGTGGAAGGCGCCGAGGGCGTTCTTGTGCAGGTCGTCAACCCCAACGGGCAGGTTGACGGCTGTCTTGCCGCCGACGGAGGCATCGACCATGGCCAGGAGCGTGGTCGGGCATTGGATGAGGGGGACGCCGCGCCGGTAGACGGCGGCGGCGAAGCCCGCGAGGTCGCCAACCAGGCCGCCGCCGAGGGCGACCAGGGGATCGCCCCGTTCGTGGCGGCGGGCGGCCATGGCGGCGAGGAGGGTGCCGGCCTGCGCGAGGGTCTTGTCGGTCTCGGCGGCGGTGAGGGGGTGGGTGGCGGCGTCGAAGCCGGCGGCCCGGAGGGAGGCCCCGGCCGCGGCGACGGTGGGGCCGGGGAGGCCGCGGTCGCAGGCGAGCATGACGCGGGCGCCGGCTGGCGCGCCGGTGGCGGCGCGGACGCGGTCGCCGAGGCCGGCGAGCAGGCCGGGGCCGATCTGCACGTCGTAGCAGCGAGCGCCGAGGTGGACGGGGACGCGGGCCTGGGGGGCGGGCTCGGTCATGGGCGGTCGGCGGCATCGCCCGCGGGGAGGCCGGCGCGGTTGCGGGAGGGGCGGCGGCCGCGGGGCGCGGCGGGCTCGGTGCGCTCCCACTCGATGCGGGGGGCATCGCCCCAGAGCATCTCGAGGTCGTAGTGGGCGCGGGTGTTGGGCTCGAAGATGTGGACGACCACATCGACGAAGTCGGCGAGCAGCCAGGTCGACCGGTCGTCGGAGCTGGCGCGGAAGGCGGTGAAATCCCGCTCCGCCCCGAGGTCTTCCACGTGGTGCAGGACGCTGCGCATCTGGCGGTCGGAGGTGCCCGTGCCGATGACGATGAAGTCGGTGACCTGGCTGAGGGACCGGACGTCGAGCAGGACAATGTCCTCGCACTTGTCGTCTGAGAGGAGGCGGGCCGCCTCGACGGCGAAGGCGCGCGCGGCCTCGGCGGCCTCGGGCTTGGGGAGGGCGGGGCGGGAAGGCGGGGAGGGGGGTGAGGGGCGCTTGGGCATCGGGGGGAAGGCTAGGTTGGGCGATCGGGGCTGGAGCACGGCTTGCCGCCGAGAGACGGCGGCGAAGCCGTGGCACGGCGTCGGCCCCCGCCTTAGGCTCGGGGCGTGGATGCCACCCGGCGTGTGGATGCGGTGATCCCGACGTACAACGCGCCGGCGGCGCGGCTGGCGGGGGCGGTGCGGAGTTGCCTGGCCTCGGCGATGGTCGGGCGGGTCATCGTGGTGGATGACGGGTCGGAGCCGGCCGCGGCGGTGGGGCTGGCGGCGGAGACCGGCCGGGTGGAGGTGGTCCGGCAGGCGAATGCGGGGCCGTCGGCAGCGCGGAACCGGGGGCTGGAGCGGACGGAGGCGGAGTTTGTGCTGCTGCTGGATGATGATGACGAGCTGGAGGCTGGGGGTGGGTTGGGGGCGGTGATCGCCCTGATGGAGCGGCTGGGCGCGGGGGCGGCGGTGTCGGCTCGGCGGGAGGTGGATGCGCAGGGGCGGGCTCGGCTGAAGGAAGCGCCCAAGGACCTGGCGGACCGGGTGCTGCCGCGGCGGGGCGAGGTGTTCCGGCCGATCTCGCTGTTCGGGGCCTCGGGCGTGGTGGTGCGGCGGGGGCTGATCGATCGGGGGCTGCGCTTCGACGAGAAGCTGTGGATCGGGGAGGACCGGGACTTCCTGCGCCGGGCGGCGGAGCTGGCCCCCGTGGCGGTGTGCTCGACGCCCCTGATGCGGGTCCGCGTGCACCGCGAGGGGGGACTGAGCTCGGCGGCGCACCTGGCGCGGCGGGTGCGGGACCACCTCGTGCTGCTGGAACGGCACTGCGACGCGGAGAGCGAGGGGCACTTCCGCGAGTCCACGCTGTGGCTGCTGGGGGTGGTGGCGAAGAACGCCGACCCGAGGGCCGCGGGGTGGGAGACGCTGGGCGCGGCGGCGCGGGCGCGTGGGTGGCGGGTGCCGCTGAAGGCTCGCGTGAGGGCGCGGGTCGCGAAGACCCGGGGCGGGCACGGCGGGGATCGTTGAAGAGAGGCATCGAGGCACGAGGCATCGAGTCCGGAGTGCGGCATGGGTGGCGCGGGGCATCTAGTGATCGGCGTGTGCACCTACAACCGGGGTGGGGCGATCACGCGGACGCTCGGGGCCATCGCGGGGATGGAGCGTTGCGGGGGCCGGCTGGCGCGCGTGGTGGTGGTGGACAACGCCTCGACGGACGGCACCGGCGAAGTTGTGGACCGTTTCATCGCGGAGCGCGGCCCGGCCGACCTTCGGTTCGAGCGCGTGTACGAGGGGATGCCGGGGAAGGTCGCGGCGATGCGGCGGCTCTTCGCGGGCACCTCCGAGGAGTTCATCGGGATCATCGACGATGACACGGTGCCAGAAGCGCCGTGGGGCGCGGCCATGCTGTCGCTGATGGATGACCAGCCGCGGGCGGGGATCGTGAGCGGACCGGTGCGGAACATCTGGGAGACCGGGCCGACGCGGCTGGCGCGGGTGTATAGGAGGTCCCTGGGGGATCAGGACTTCGGGCCGCGGCGGGTGGAGCTGACGGAGCCGATGAGCTTCCTGATGGGAGCGTCGCTGGTGATCCGGCGGTCTGCGCTGGATGAATCGGGGTGGATGCAGGGGTCGCGGCTGGTGGCGCGGACGGGGCCATCGCTGGAGTGTGGGGCGGAGGACGCCGAAGTGTGCGTGCGCATCCGGCAAGCGGGGTGGGGCGTGTGGTACGAGCCGGGGGCGAAGATGGGGCATCTGATCCCGGCGCGCCGGCAGACGGCGGCGTACCTGGCGGACCTGCGCGGGGCGATCTGCCGCGGGGAGCCGATGCTGAGGTGGGTGGCGGGGGTCGTCGGGTCGCGCGAGGAGGCGGAGCGGGAGGGCGCGCGGGCGCGGCGGCTGTGCCTGAAGACGCTGCTGTTCGACTGGCGGCCGACGCGCCGGCGCGTGCGGCTGGCGGAGCGGCGCGGCCGGGTGGAGGGGTGGCGCGAGGTGGCGGCGCGGCTCAGCGCGGAGCGCCCGCCTCATCGCGGGGGCGGACCAGCGAACGCAGGCCCCTGACCGCGCCCTCGAGGGCGCGCCCGGCGCGGGCGGGGCCGGTGTGGGGCGGGCGGTAGCGCATCTTGGGCTGGTCGAAGAAGGCCTCGATCCCCTCGCGGGCGAGGAAGCGCTTGCGGAGGGCCAGGAGCCGCCGGCCGGTCTTGTTGACGTGGAAGATGGTCCAGTCCGAGGACTCGGCGCGGGCGAGCGTGCGGAGGCCGTTGGCGCGGCAGTGGGATTGCCAGGCCCACTCGACCAGGGCCCGGCGCCAGCGCTCCTCGGCCTGGATGTGGGCGGGGAACGGGCCCCTGAACTCCGCGTCGATGAACCCGCCGATCTGCTCGCGCATGGCCCGCTCCCAGGCCTCGCGCTTCATCAGAGCGAAGTTGAGGCTGGCGAAGTCGTAGCGCAGGTAGGGCCCTTCGCGGCCCGTCGGCGGGTCGATGAGGTGAGAGTTGGTGATGGCGAAGACGCCGGGCTGGTCCAGCCGGGCCATGTCTTCCTCGAGCCAGCGGGCGTGGCCCTGGCGCCAGGTGAGCATGTCGAGCTTGACGAACATGATGTAGGGGCGGGTGGCCAGGCGCCCGGCGCGGTACTCCTGGATGTAGCAGCGGTCGTAGCTGTTCTCCCAGTGGCGGGGGTTGAGCAGTTCGAGGCGGTCGATGAGGCCCCGGTGGAGCATCGAGGTGAGGACGCGGGTCGACGTGCGGGCCGAGCCGCCATCGACGTAGACGACCTCCGCCGGCCGGCCGCCGAGGAAGCGGAACCAGTCGAGGAGGATGCGGGGCGCAGCGCGGTCGGCGCCGAAGCCGGAGATGGCGAGGGTGAGGCGGGAGAGGGGGGACTCCGCCGGGGTCGCGGCCGGGGTGGGCATGCTTCAGTCCTCTCGGGGGCGGCGGGCGATCACGGTGGCCCATCCGTCCCTGACATCTTCGGCGGTCGCCGGGGGCGACGGATCGCCGTCGTGCGGCTCGGTCTCGGTTCCGGATGGGCGCGGGCGGGTGGCGGACCTGATGGCCTCGCTCAGGCGCGCCGCTTCGGCCTGCGCGGTCTGGCTGCCGGGCTGGATGGGGACGGCGGCCAGGAGCCAGCCGCCCTCGCCGACGACGCGCCAGAGCTCGGCGAGGGCGCGTGTCAGGTCGTCGGCGGGGCCGAGGGCGTCGACGGCGAAGACGGCGTCGAAGGCGCCGTCGGTCTCTCCGGAGAGGGACTCGAGGCCGCCGGTCTCGAAGGCGATGTTGGGGTAGGGGTAGCGGCGGCGGGCGAAGAGGGTGGACTCCTCATCGCGGTCGAGGGAGACGATCGCGCCCGAGGGGCCGGCCTGGCGGGCGACCCACTCGGCGGCGTAGCCGGTGCCGCCCTCGAGGAGGAGGATGCGAAGGCCGGGGGTGACCCAGTCGGCCGCGCGCCGGTAGACGGGGAGGAGGCGCGGGCCGACGAGGTCGGCGTAGATGCGGCGGGCGGTGGCGCAGATGCGCAGGGGCGGGCCGCCGTCGGGGAAGAGGGCCTCGTACTCCTTGGCGCCCTCGCCCTTGCGGGAGAGGGCGCGCCGGAGCGGCTCGCTGGTGCGCTCGCGGTAGCGGACACCGGGCGCATCGATGCGCCGGCGGAGGCCCAGGAGGCGGCGGAGCTGGTCGCCGAGGGTGCGGGCGAGGGCGGGGGCCGGAGGGGCGCGGGCTGGGGCGGTGGTGTCCACGGTTCAGGAGGGTACGAGGGCGCCGCCGCTCGCCGTCCTCGGCGCGGCTGTGCCGTGAGTGAGGCCGGCACCGCCGCGCGGCGAGGACGCCGCGGGCGGTGGCACCCCGAACAGCGGGAGCTGGGCGTGGGGCGTGATGCGGACCTGGGCGCCCGGGGGGCGGGCGATGGTTACCCAGCGGGTGGGGGCTTCCTGGGAGGAGATGGTCAGGGCGTAGTCGGCGCCGGCGTGCAGGTCAGCGCAGATCTCGGGGCGGTTGCACTCCTGGGAGAGGTGGAGCAGGACGACGTGGGTCGTTGGGGCGATGGCCTCGACCGCGCGGAGGCACTGGTCGTTGCTGAGGTGGCCATCGCCGCCCATGATGCGGCGCTTGAGGAACCAGGGGCGGCCGGAGGCGTGCTGGAGGCGCGGGCAGTAGTTGGACTCCAGGGCGAGGACATCGACTGAGCGGAAGTGCTCGACGAGGGCCTCCGGGACGCGCCCGAGGTCGGTGGCGAAGCCGAGGCGCGAGCCGCAGGGGGCGAAGTCGAACCGGTAGGCGACGCTGCCGAGGTGATCGTGGGACGCGAGCAGCGGCTCGACGCGGACACCGGGCCAGAGCTCGAAGGCGCCCGAGAAGGGGGAGGCGCGGCCGCCGAGGCCGCAGCGGCGGGCGCGCCCGGCGTGCCGCTCGTGGATGTGGATGCGGGCCGCGCGGGGGAGCTTGCGGGCCCAGGCGGGGTGCCAGTGGTCGCTATCGAGGTGGGTGAGGAGAATGCCGTCGAGGTCGGCGAGGGAGAGGGAGCGCTCGGCGAATCGGCGCTCGGCGCGGCGGGGGGAGATGCCGGCGTCGATCAGGCAGGCGCGGCGGCGGCCGGCGGACCAGACGGCGAGGATCGAGCAGTTGGCGCTGCTGCCGCTGGCGAGGATGCAGAGCGCCGCGGCGGAGGCGGCGGGGGAGGGCGGCGCTCCCGCGGGGGGGCTGTGAGCCTGGCCGTTGTGTCCGTTGGCATGACGGCTGTGCATCGGCGCCGGCTCCATCCGGTGCTCGTCGTCCCGATCAGGCTTCCTCGAACTCGTCCGCCGGCGTGGTGAGATCGATCTTCCCGCGTCGCAGGTTGTTCGCCCAGGCCGCGAGGGCCCGCGGCGGGCGCCCGGAGCCGACGCAGATGGGCCGCTTGGCCGTCTCGACGAACTCGGCCAGTTCCAGGAGCGGCGGGCACGACCCGCCGCGCTCGCGGAGGGTGCGGATGATCTCGTCTTTTGGGACCGACGACCGCAGCAGCTCGCGGAAGGCCTCGCGCAGGGCCGAGATCTGCTCCCGGGTGAAGCCGTTGCGGCGCAGGCCGATGACGTTCAGGCCGGCGAGCCGGTTGCGGTCGTCGGCGATGCAGAAGGGCGGCACATCGGAGGAGACGGCGACGCCGCCGGAGACGAAAGCGAAGCGCCCGACGCGGTTGAACTGGTGGACGAGGGCCCCGCCCCCGAGCGTGCTGTTGTCGTAGAGCTTGCCGTGCCCGCCAACGGCCGAGTTGTTGACCATCACCACGTTGTTCCCGACTGTCGCGTCGTGGCCGAGGTGGCTGTTGACCATCATGAAGATGCGGTCGCCGACGGTGGTGGGGGTGTGCGTGTTGGTGGCGGCGTGGATGGTCGCGTGCTCGCGGATGATGCCGTTCGTGCCGACCACGACGCCCGCGGTGGGGTCCCCGGGCTTGAACTTCACATCCTGGCCGGGGAACCCGATGCAGGCGAAGGGATAGATGATGGTCCCCTCGCCGATCGTGCAGGGGCCGCTCAGGTAGACGTGCCCGATGAGGCGCACGCCCTTGGCCAGCTTCACGGTGCCGCTGAGGATGCAGGCGGGGCCGATCTCGACGCCCCCGGCCAGTTCGCAGGTGGGGTCGACCGAGGCGGTGGGGTGGATCGACATATGCGCGAATGGTAGCGGGATGGAGCGCGGGCGCGTGGGCCGCTGCGAGCGCGGAAACGAGGGTGAATCGCGCCGCCGGCGCTAGGATGGGCCGTGAGCCTTCCGGTGATCGATCTGGGGCGGATGGCCTATGCCGCGGCGTACCGCCTCCAGTGCGAGCACGTGGAGGAGGTGCTGGCGTCGCGCGAGGCGGGGTCCCCGGAGCGGGGCCGGCTGCTGCTGGTCGAGCACGATCCGGTGATCACCGTCACCAACCGACAGGGGGCGATGGGGAACCTGCTGGCGGGGCCCGAGCTGCTGGCGAGGCACGGGGTGGCGCTGGAGCGGACCGACCGGGGCGGGGACATCACCTACCACGGGCCGGGGCAGATCGTGGCCTACCCGATCCTGGACCTCAACGTGCTGGGGCTGGGGCTGCACGCGTACATGCGGCTGCTGGAGGAGGCGGTGATCGAGGCGTGCGCGGCCTTCGGGGTCGAGGCCGGGCGCGAACCGGGGGCGACGGGGGTGTGGGTGTCGAGGAGCGGCGGGCCTTCGGCGAAGGTCTGCGCGATGGGCGTGCGGGTGCGGAAGTGGGTCTCGATGCACGGGCTGGCGCTGAACGTGACGACGAACCTGGAGCACTTCGCCCTGATCGTCCCGTGCGGGCTGTGCGGGCGGCCGGTGACGAGCCTGGAGGCGGAGCTTCGGGAGCGCGGCCGCGCGTGCCCGGGGGTGGGGGAGGTGAAGGGCGTGCTGGCGGGGGCCCTGGTGCGCCGGGTGGAGGCGGCGGCGTCGGCGCGCGGGGCGGCGCGGGCGGGGGCCGGGGCGAACTGAGCGGCCCTGCGGAGGCGAGGCGGGTCAGGGCATGCCGGTCGGCGCGGGCGTGGCGATCGCGGGATCGGGCGCGTTGAGGTCGATGCGCAGCTCCGCGGCCACGGCGGCAGTCAGGTCGTCGCCCTCGGGCGCCTTGATGACGGGCCGGGCGAGGAACTCCTGCAGCGTGTTGCCGAGGGTGGACGTGGTCATCGGGCGCGAGGGCGGGCGCGTCGCGAAGACGTGCGTGTAGCCGCGCTGCTCGGCGATGCGGTCGGCGGTGGCGCGGGCCTCGGCGTAGGCGCCGGCGAGCTGGTCGGAGCTGAGCTTCTCGTACTCGGACTGACGCTCCTGGATGGCGCGCTCGTACTCGTCCTGCTTCTCGCGCCCCGTGCGGAGCGCGGCCTGGAACTTGGGGTCGTTCTGGGCGAGGGCCTGGAGGTCCTGCTCGATGCGGGTGAGGTCGCGCTGGAGGGCGTCGAGGCGGGGATTCCAGCGGGCGGCGAGGTCATCCTGGGCCTTCTTGAACTCCGGGCGGAGGAGGATCTTCTCGACGAGGATGTAGATGTCGAGCGTGGCGAAGCGTGCGGCGGCGGCGCTCGGGGCGGGGGCGGGCGGCTGCGCGACGGCGCTCCCGCCGCGCGCCGAGAGCGCCAGCGCGGCGATGGCCGCCACCAGGAGCATGAGGATGGAGAGGTGGGCGGGGGAAAGGCGATGAGAGCGGGTGCTCATGTGCTGGGGCTCCGGGTCCAACCGCGCCACCTGTGGGCGGCCTGGGACGGCGTGGCGGCACAGCGCAGCTGCGGCCGACCGTGGCGCGTGGTCACCGAAGGGTACAACGGCTGGCGGGCCGAGCGATTTCGCCCCGGGGGCGGGCCCGGCTCGGGCCAACCGGGCCCGGGGGCGGTCGGGCACGGCTGCCTCAGCCCGCGGCCGCGATGGCGGATCGCAGGCGTTCCACACCGTGGGCAGTGCGGAGGTGGTTCACACCCCCGGCGTCATCGCCGGCGGGCTGGCAGATCACCGGGCGGGCGAGCATATTGGCGGTGCCGCGGGCGTAGGTCGGCGGTAAAAGTCAGCTTCCCAAGCTGAATGTCGGGAGTTCGATTCTCCTCGCCCGCGTCGGGACGGGGAGAATCGTCGGGAAGAATGGGGGAAGAAAGATCAGCCCAGGCGTAGGTAGCTGTTGAGCCGATGGGCCATAGCCTCGGCCCGCTTGCGAAGGAACACGTCGTAGGCATCGACCCAATCCCGGCTCTCAGCCAAGATGCCAAACAACTGCTCGTCCGCGTAGTCCTTCTTCGTCTGTGTCGCCGGTGGTGAAATCTTCGCATGGGGCCGTTGCTTCCAGCATGTCCGCCACCCGAGTCAACCGCTGACGGTACTCGGCCTTGTCCTGTGTTCGATCCGCAATCACGCCCTTGTCAATCAGCTTCGTCAGGATGTCCTCAAACGTCTTCTCTCGTTCCACAGGGGTCATGCCGCCCTTCGGGATCAACCGCGACAACTCGATGAGCGTCGGATCGTCCTTGGCTATCCGCTTCTCGATGGTCCGCGTGCGCTTGCCCATCACGAACACGGACTTTCGAACGTCGAAGAATGCGCGGGTGGCAAGGTTGTCCCCCAGCTTGTCTTCAAGCGCCCTTGACAGGCTGGTGAGCCGCTGCTGACCGTCCAGCAGATAGCCAAGGAACTGCTCCTCAATCTTCTTCCCCACCTGTTGCCGGGACGCCTTCGCCCGCGTCATTTGGCCGGTCGGGGTTCGCCAGATATAAAACACCCCGATGGGCCAGCCCTTGTAGAGCGAGTCCAACAGGTTGACCACCTTGGCCGCTGGCCACACATAGTCCCGCTGCATGAGGGGAAGTTCAATGACTCCGGTATCGAACCTGCGTACCAAGTCAACCAGCTTCACGTAGGCCATTCAGCACTCCGGTACAGGGGTTGGCCGAGAGTGTACTGGGTTCACTACAGCCCCACCTGCTCCCGGATGTTTCTCCGCCACCGCTGGCGGCGGGGCTTCCGGGCAAGTCCCCGCTAGTTCGCACAGCAGGATCAAGTCCCCCGCCACCGGTGATCCTCCAGCAGCCATGCCCGGTCGGGCACGGCCGCCCCAGCTCGCGGCCGCGATGGCGGACCCCAGGCGCTCCACATCGTGGGCGGTGGGGGGGTGGTTCATATCACCCCCTGCGTCATCGCCGGCGGGCTGGCAGATCACCGGGCGGGCGAATATACTGGCGGTGCCGCGGGCGTAGTTCAGCGGTAGAACGTCAGCTTCCCAAGCTGAATGTCACCGGTTCGATCCCGGTCGCCCGCTTTCGAGAAAGCCTCGCTGAACGCCGGACTTCGGCGTACCTGCCCGCGTCGGGCAGTGCGGCGGAAAGGGCCTTGGTTTCGGTAGATACCGGCACGTTCCGGTACACCGAGAAGGAGCCCCGCCGATGCCCGACGAACTCCCCTCCATCATGGTCTCCGCTGCCGTCTTGCCCGCGCTCGAGGCGTGAGAGACGGGCGCCTACCGAGGCCACTGATATGAGCCGCCTCCGGTCCGCCCTTGGTCTCGAGAGCCTCTGGCTCTGCGGGGCGGTACTCGCCGGGCCGAGACGTGGGAGATGGGGTGCTCCGCCGCGCCGCCCCGTCGCGGGCCCACGGGCGCTCCGGCGGCAGCGGACGGGGGCGGGGCTCGCGGCCACTACCCGCCGCCGGCGCCGTCCAGCAGCTCCCGCGCCCGCCGCAGCAGAGAGTCGGTCGTGAACGGCTTGGTCATGAACACCGCCCCCCGCGAGTCCACCCCCTGCTCGGCGATCGACTCCTCCGTGTACCCCGACATGTAGATCACCCGCAGCCCGGGGCGCTCCGCCGTGAGCGCCGCCGCCAGCTCCACCCCGCTCATCTGCGGCATCACCACGTCCGTTACCAGCAGCTTCAGCGTCCCCGCCTCCCCCGCGATCCGCAGCGCTTCGGCCCCGGTCGAGGCCACCAGCACCCGGTACCCCGCCCGCTGCAGCGCCTCGGCCACCAGCCCCCGCACCACCGGGCTGTCCTCCACCAGCAGGACCGCCTCCGTCCCGCCCCCCGGCGCGTGCGCCGCCCACCGCTCCGGCTCCGCCCCGCGCTCCTCCGTGACCCGCGGCAGGAACACCTTCACCGTCGTCCCCCGCCCCGGCTCGCTGTACACCGCGATGTGCCCCCCGCTCTGCTTCACGATCCCGTGGCACGTCGCCAGCCCCAGCCCCGTCCCCTTCCCCGGCGCCTTGGTCGTGAAGAACGGCTCGAACAGCCGCCCCAGCGTCTCGGCGTCCATCCCCACCCCCGTGTCGCTCACCGCGAGCATCACGTGCGGCCCCGGCGCCGCGTCCACCCGCATCCGGCAGTACGCCTCATCCAGCTCCGTGTCCGACACCTCGATCGTCAGCGGGCCACCCTGCGGCATCGCGTCCCGCGCGTTCACCACCAGGTTGACGATCACCTGCTCCAGTTGCGTCGCGTCCGCCCTCACGTTCCCTGTCGCCGTCAGCGACGCCCGAAGCACCACGTCGTCCCCGATCAGCCGCCGCAGCATCGGCTCCAGACCCGCCACCACCTCCGTCGCCGAGAGCACCCGCGGCCGGGCCACCTGCTTGCGCGCGAACGCCAGCAGCTGCCGCGTCAGCATCGCCGCCCGCTCCGCGGCCTCGTAGGCGCTGGCGATCGCCGGCAGCGCCGGGTGCCCCGCCTCCAGCCGGTTGGTCGCCAGCGTCAGGTAGTTGAACATGGCCATCAGCAGGTTGTTGAAGTCGTGGGCGATCCCCCCCGCCAGCCGCCCGATCCCCTCCATCTTCTGCGACTGCAGGAACTGCTCCTGCAGCTTCTTGCGCTCCGAGACATCCCGCAGGATCACCGTGAACAGCCGCTGGCCGCCCGCCGTCGCCTGCGAGATCGACGCCTCGATCGGGAACTCCGTCCCGTCCGCCCGCACCCCGCTGATCGTCCCCAGCCGCCCCATCGACCGCATCGTCACGCCCGTCCGCCCGAACGCCCGGATGTGCTCCCCGTGCCCGCGCCGGAACCGCTCAGGGATGAGCCGGTCCAGCGGCGACCCCAGCGCCTCCGCCACCGGCACACCGAAAATCCGCTCCGCCGCCGGGTTGAACATCACGATGCGCTGCGACTCATCCACCGTGATGATCGCATCCATCGCCGACTCGATCACCGACAGCAGCCGAGCCTCGCGCTCGCTCTGGGGGGCAGGATCATGGCTCATATCGCCGCGAGTCTACCCGGGGCGTTCGACGCCCCCCCCGGCGCCTACACCGCCGCCGCCCCCCGCGGCGAAACCGCCCCACCCCTCGGCCGCCTCTTGAGCGCCACGTACCGCACCCGGCACGCCGACAGGAACGCCAGTTCCGCCGCCGCCCACAGCCCCACCCACACCTCCCCGCCGGAGCCAAACCCGTACGAGTGCAGCCCCGACGCCATCACGTAGTTCACCCCGTAGAACGTCCACACGATCACCACGAACCCCAGCACCGCCGCCGCCGCCAGCCCGAAGTCCATCAGCCAGCGGATATGCCGCGCGTGCAGCACCGCCAGGTAGACCAGGATGCTGATCAGCGCCCACGTCTCCTTCGGGTCCCACCCCCAGAACCGCCCCCAGCTCTCCGCCGCCCACACGCCCCCCAGGATCGTCCCCGCCGTCAGCAGGAACAGCCCCACCTGGATCGTCCGGTACGTCTGGACGATCAAGGGCGCCGAGCGCTTCGGGGCCTCCGCCGTGAACACCCCGCCCCGGCGGGCCAGCAGCACCTCCTTCGCCAGGTACACGTGCCCCAGCACCGAGGCCACCGCCAGCACCCCGTAGCTCGCCACGATCGTCAGCACGTGGATGATCAGCCAGAAGTTGCTCCGCAGCACCGCCGGCAGCGAGTTGGTCTGGTCCTCCAGCGGCATCATCCCCGCGAAGAGCCCGCACACGAACGCCGCGGCCACGCCGCCGAAGAGGTACCACGCCTGGCGGTTCATGAGCTGGGCCACTCCGCCAATGCCGATCCCCACCAGCCCCATCCACAGCAGCGCCTCGTAGGTGTTGCTCACCGGCGCCCGCCCCAGGATCGCCACCCGCAGGCCGATCCCCAGCAGGTGCTCCGCCACGCCCGCCAGCGCGGCGACGATGGCCAGGGCCACCAGCGCCCGCCTGAGCATCAGGCGCGACAGGCCGAAGAGCACGATCGAGAGCCCGTAGAGCAGGCTCGTCTGGCGCCACGGCTGGTGCCGGTCGTAGAACAGCTCCAGCCGCACCGCCCGGGCATCGCGCGGCTCCATCTCGCCGGAGGCGCTCACCGCCGCGATCACGCCGTCCACCGCCCCGTTGATGTCCGCGCCCGAGGTGTACGCCTGCCCCAGCGCCGCCACGGCGCTGCTCACCGACGCCGCGCCCGGGTCCCCGCGCCCCGCCCCCGCCGCCGCGCGCAGGAACGGCCGGTCCGGCCCCGCCGGCACGATCGCCAGCGGCTCGCCGGAGGCCAGCGCCGCCACCCGCTCCACCGCATCCCGGATGTCCAGCGCCATCCTCTGGTCCTTGTTCGGCGAGGCCTGCGGGTCGTGCTGGCGCGCCGTCGCGAACTCGCCGAGGACCGCGTTGATCCCCTGGCACGCCGCGATCTCCACGGGCGAGAAGAACTTCCGCTGCGGGTCCAGCCCGACCTTCTCCTTGAAGGGCCGGTTCTCGATCCCCACCAGCGGCTCGTGCAGCAGCGCCTGCCCGCGGAACATCGCATCCGCAAGCAGCTCCATCGGCGTGCGCCCGGAGTACGCCGCCGGGCCGCGCCCCGCGCCCCACTTCTCCCGCCCCGTCACCTTCGCCGCCAGCCGGCGCGCGTACCCCTCCAGCGGCATCACCCGCCCGCCATCCTGGATGGCGACCGTGCCCAGCCGCTCCAGCGCGGCGCGCGTGGGCGCGCTGCTCTCCGCCTTCAGCGCGGGCACGGGGGCCCCCGGCGCCGCCGCGGGCGGGGGCGGGGGTGTCTCAGACGCCGGCGCCGGCCGGCACGGGCACACCACCAGCACGGTCAGCGCGGCGAGCAGGGACTTGATTCGGGCCATCGGCGGACTCCTTCGTTTCCTTCGAGGCGAACTCGATCGGGATGCCGGGGTGCCCCCAGCTCAGCGACCGGCTGTAGAACGTGATCAGGATGCCCAGGCACAGCCCCGTGGCGCCCACGTACGTCAGCGGCAGGCCCGGGTCCCGCATCACGCTGAAGATGGAGATGTTCTCCCCCATGAACCCCGACTGGTACACCCGCCACGGGCCGTGGATGTACGGGTTGTTCATGTAGACCAGGTAGGTCTGCTCCGCCTCCCCCGGGCGCGTCACCCCGACGTCGGACTCGTACGCCATCGCCATCTCGGTGCCCGGGTAGTCCCGCTTGCGGAAGTCCACCAGCTTCACCGAGAACGGCAGCTTCACCATGCCCGGCCCGTAGCGCAGCATCACCTGCCCGCCCCCCGGCCACGTCACCGGCGCCGCGGCCATGTCCTTCCACGCCAGCACCGTCAGCTCGGTCGAGTCGCCGACGCGGACCAGCAGGGCCGGCCGGTGCTCCTTCGCGGGGGGCGCCTTCACGAAGCGCGACGCCGGGCGCGCCCGCGACACCTGCTTGAACACCGTGAACCGACGGCTCCCCGCCTCCACCACCCGCGGGAACGGCCCGGATCCCCCAAGCCGCTGCGCCGACCCGTCCGGGGCGATGTACCCGAACTGCGGCGCCGAGACCGGCCCGTAGACGACCAGGCTCTCGTGCCCGCCCCCCGGCGGCGTCGCCGTGAGCCGCGCCCCCGAGGCCGCCGTCCCCTCCAGGGCCTTGGCCATGATCATGTCGGGGAACTTCATGAATGACGTGTGCCGCTCCGTGGTCCCCTTCCCGTCGCTGATCACCACCTCGACCGCCGGGTTCTCGCCGCCCGCGGGGTTCTGCGTCAGCCCGCCCGTCCCTACCAGCGCGCTGGCGAACCGCTTCACCGACGTGATCGTCCAGCCGGGCACCGCCTCCCGCCCCGCCTCGCCCAGCGGGTGCCGCCCGCTCCCCAGCACGAACGCGAAGCCCTCCTCAACGCCCGGGCTCCCCGGCGCTGGTGGCTCCCAGTTCGCCCCATCCGGCAGCACGCGGACCCGCACGCCCGCCAGCAGCGCCGGCCCGCCCGAGGCCTCCTCCTCCCCGATCCAGTCCCCCGCCATTGCGCCCGGCTCGGCCGCGATCTCGATCGCGCGGTACGGCTCCGGCGCATCATCCGCGATGTACCGCTCCTCCCGGGTGTTCGCCCACCGTTCCAGGACATGCACCCGCACCCCGCCGACCTCCAGCGCCCCCGACGGGTTCCGCGGCACGCCCGCCTCCTCGAGCGGTGTGAACTGCCCCTGGTCGTGCCGCACCAGCGCCAGCTGCTCCCGGTCGGTCTCGATCACGTCGCTCGCCGTCCCCTCCTCCAGCGGCAGGTGCCCCTCGATCCGCCCGAAGAGCGACCAGAACCCCCCCGCGATCACCGTGATCAGGCTCGCGTGGACCACGATGAACCCCACGTGCCGCCTCTTCCACGGGTACCGCACCACCACCGCGAAGACCAGGCTCACGCAGATCAGCACCATCAGCCCGATGAACCACCAGGACCCGTACACCATCGCCTTCGCCGCCTTGGCGTCCTGCGTGGACTCGACGAACGTCGCCCACGCGATCGCCGCCGCCGAGAAGAAGAGCACCGGCACCGCCAGCTCGATGCTCCCGAGAAACCGGGCGGCCTTGCCGAACGCCGTGCCGTGCCAGGGGTGTGTCTTCTTCATGGTGGAGCGTGTGTCCGGGGTTGGGGGTAAGGCCGGGAAGGTCGGGTCTCAGTTGATGGCCGGCGCAGCGCCGCCGTCGATTGATCGCTCCAGGTCCAGCATCTTCTGCCCGGGGGCGTAGTCCGTCAGCACCACCCGCCGGATGTTCTTCAGCGAGGCCACGGTGCCGCTCATCCGCCCCAGCACCGAGCGCACCTCGCGCAGCCGCCCGGCGACCTCGGCGTTCCCCCCGCTCTGCCGCCCCGCCAGCTCCAGCTGCAGCTGCACCGCCGAGAGCGCGTTGTTCAGGTCGTGGTTCAGCGTCACCGCCAGCTGCCGCAGCGCCTCGGCCTTGCGCCCCTCGCTCGCCCCCAGCTCCTCCGCGAGCCGGTTGTACGCGTGCGCCAGCTCGCCGAACTCGTCGTCCTGGCTCACCCGCACCCGGTGCGCGAAGTTCTCGTGCGCCAGCTCCCGGCTCCCCTCCACCAGCGCCCCCACCGGCCTCAGCACCATCTGCGCGGTCCGCAGCAGCACGCACACCGCGACGTTCACCATCAGCAGCGCCGCCAGCGTCAGCCCCAGCACCAGCCCGCGGAAGTGCCGCCCCAGCGCCGCCTGCTCCGACGCGACGTGCCCCCGCACCTCCCGCCCCAGCTCCTGCACCGCCGTGTGCATCGCCACCGTCCGCTCCGCCGTGCCCTCCGCCAGGAACCCCGGCGCCAGGCCCCGGGCCGCCCCGTAGCTCCCCGCGGCCGCGCCCCCCGGCGCCGTCGCCGCGTGCTCGCCCAGCCGCGCCAGCGCCTCCCGAAGCCGTGCGCTGTGGGCCGCCAGCGCCGGCGCGTTCCCGTCCCCGAGACGCGCCACCTCCACGCCGTTCACCGCGCCGCTGACATCCTGGATCCCCCCGATCAGCACCGCCGCGTCCCCGTTCACCCGGTCGATGTCCGCCAGCACCGCCTGGAGCAGGTAGATCGCGACCACCGCGCCGGCGACGAACGCGCCGATGAGCAGGCCGATCCGGGCGAGAAACTTGCGGCGAAGCATGGAAGGTGTTGTCCCAGCGTGCGTGTCCACGCCCGGCCCGTTGCAATCCCCGGGCCGAGCGCGCACGCCGCGCGTTACGACCCCTGCGTGTCCTTGTCCCGCTGCTCCAGGTCCTTGGGGATCGCCAGCTCATCCAGCTTGCGGTACAGGCTGGAGACCCCGATCCCCAGGTGCCGCGCCGTCTCCGTCTTGTCGTAGCGGTGCCGGCGCAGGCTGTAGATGATGTGCTGCCGCTCGAAGAGCGTGATGGCCTCCTTCAGGTCCTCCCCCGGGTCCCCGCCCCCGCTCGCCGGAGACTCGAACGGCAGGTCCGCCGCGTCGATCTCCCGCCCCTCCGCGAAGATCACGGCCCGCTCGATCACGTTCTCCAGCTCCCGCACGTTCCCCCGCCACTCGTGGTTGAGCAGCCCCCGCATCGCCGCGTTGGTGATCCCCGTCACCCGCTTGTTCATCTCCCGCGTGTACTTGTCCAGGAAGTGCTGCGCCAGCAGCGGGATGTCGTGCCGCCTCTGCCGCAGGGGCGGCAGCTGCAGCCGCACCACATCCAGGCGGTACAGCAGGTCCTCCCGGAACTTCCCCGCCCGGCTCAGGACGTGCAGGTCCTGGTTCGACGCCGCCACGATCCGCAGGTCCACCGGGCGCGGGCGCGTGTCCCCCACCGGCACCACCACCCGCTCCTCCAGCACCCGCAGCAGCGAGCTCTGCACCGGCATCGGCAGCGTCGAGATCTCATCCAGGAACAGCGTCCCCCCGTTGGCGGCCTCGAAGTACCCGATCCGGTCCTTGATCGCCCCCGTGAACGCGCCCTTGCGGTGCCCGAACAGCTCGGACTCGATCAGGCTCTCGGGGATCGCCCCGCAGTTCACCGCCACGAAGGGCTTGTCCCGCGTCAGCCCGTTGTAGTGGATCGCCCGCGCGAACAGCTCCTTGCCCGTCCCGGATTCCCCCACGATCAGCACGCTGCTCCGCACCCCCGAGAGCTTCCGCACCAGATCGAACATCGTGTTGATCGCGGGCGAGTCCCCGATCAGGTCGTGGAACGTGCTCTGCGACGCCAGCTGGTCCGAGATGATCCGCCGGTCCCGGCGCATCTCCCCGAACTCCAGGGCCCGCTTCACCCGCACCACCACGTCCTCGAACTGCACCGGTTTGAGCAGGTAGTCCACCGCCCCCGCCCGCATGGCCGCCACCGCGCTCTCCACCGTCCCGAAGGCCGTCAGCACCACCACCGGCGTCTGCGGCGCCGCCTGCTGCGCGTGCCCCAGCAGCGTCATCCCGTCCATGTTCGGCATCCGCATGTCCGACATGATCAGGTCGAACGGGCGCGCCAGCAGCGCCTCGTACGCCTCCTTCCCGTCCGCCGCCTGCGTGACCTGGTACCCCTCCTCCGTCAGCAGCTCCGCCAGCGACTCGCGCAGCAGCCGCTCGTCCTCCGCCAGCAGGATGCTCTTGCCCGTCGCCGGCACGCTCACGGCCTGGCCTCCCCGCCCGGCAGGTACCGCCCCGGGATCGCGCTCTCCGGACGCTCGAAATCCCAGAACACGTTCACGATCCACCACCGGTCCCCGTCCTTCAGGAGCTGGATGCTGTTGATCCCCCGCACGTAGGGCGCCCTCCTGGGGTCGTGCCGCGACTCGTACGTGCTCCACACCTGCGCGATGCTCCCGAACGCCTCCACCCGGCGCGCCACCTCGGTCTCGAAAAACCCGCCCCGCTCGAAGTAGTTGCGGTTCTGACCCACAAAGTCGTCCACCGTCAGCACGAACGCCCCGGCGCCCTTCTCCGTCGCCCGCGCCGCGATCAGCCGCGCCTCCGGCAGAAACAGCGACCGGTAGCGGTCCCAGTCCCGCGCCTCCCCCTTCGCGCCCGAGCTCAGTGCGTAGAACGACTTCACCGTCGCGTCCAGCGACTCCACATCCGCCGGTTGCGCCTTGGGCCACCCCGCCCGCGTCTGCGGGACCTCCGGCTGCCCCACCGGCGGGTGGTGCGACGCATCGGCGGGCGTCGGCGGCGGCTGCTGCGGCGCCGCCGCCAGCCCGAGGGAGGTCAGGATCATCAGGGCCGCGGCCGGGAGCGTGTTCATCTAACCTCCAAAGTACCGCCAGCGCGGCGGGTGCGTTCCCCCGGGTTTGCAAACCCCGTGCCCGTCCCGCCCCGGCCCCCACCCCCCGCTCTCCCGACCCCGGGACGCCGCCCGCCCCCGCCCATTCTCAGGAACGGGAGTCGCCCCCGGCCCGCCTTCCTGTCCGTGAGAGCCCCCCCGCTCCCAGCCCCGCCCGGGGCCGCGCGCCCACCCCCCCGCCCCGCCTCATGTGGCACGGGGTGTGCAGCAACACCCCGCCCCCATCCGACGGAGACGCCATGCGCCGCATCCGAGAACGAGTCCGCTCCTGGAGCCGCCGCAAGCGCATCATCGTCGCCGGGCTCATCGTCTTGCCCATCCTCGGGGCCGCCAGCGCGGAGCTCACCAGCCAGAGCTGGTTCTGCGACAGCTGCCACATCATGGGCCCCTACTACGACTCCTGGAGGCAGGGCACCCACAAGGATGTCGCCTGCGTCAAGTGCCACATCGCCCCCGGCATGGACAACTTCGTCGCCGCCAAGCTCAACGGCCTCGGCCAGGTCGTGGATGACCTTCTCCACCGCACCTCCACCAAGCCCTCCGCGTCCGTCGATGAACTCGCCTGCACCCGCGCCGGGTGCCATGCCGTCGAGACCATCCGCAAGACCGAGAAGACCGACGGCCCCTACACGTTCCGCCACGACAAGCACATGGACCTGACCTACGCCGGCATCCGCGTCGCCTGCAGCACCTGCCACTCCCACGTCAAGGGCAACGAGCACTTCGAGGTCAACACCGACGTCTGCCTCGCCTGCCACCTCGTCGAGCGCGACAAGCTCGCCGGCGTCCCCGGCAACGGCAGCGCCGCCGTTGTCATCCGGATGGCCGTCCGCGAGAGCCGCCCCGCCGTCGCCAGCGACGCGCCGGTCCCGGCCCGCGCCGCCCCAGCAACCGGCGGCGCCCCCGCCCTCACCCTCGCCGCGGGCAAGACGCCCTCCAGCTCCTGCACCGCCTGCCACGCCGCCCCCACACGGGTCATCGAGCGCAACGGCCTGAAGATCGACCACACCCAGTACCTCGCCTACGGCGCCGCCTGCGAGTCCTGCCACCGCGGCGCCACCGCCACCCCGGAGCCCATCGCCGACGGCCGCTGCCTCCAGTGCCACACCTTCGGCGTCGAGCGATCCCTCCCGACCGAGGAGATGCACCGCATCCACAACGAGGGCCACCACAAGATCGAGTGCTTCTCCTGCCACGGCACCGTCAAGCACGGCCCGGTCGCCCAGTCCGCCTCCCTCGAGCAGTTCGACTGCCGCCTCTGCCACCAGGACCAGCACGGCGTCCAGCGCAGCACCTACCTCCTCGACCCGGCGAGGCTCGCGGCGAGCGGCGCCCCGCCCCACGCGAGCGCTGGAGCGACGGCGATGAGCCCCATGTTCCTCGCCCACGTCGATTGCGCCGGCTGCCACATCAAGGACCGGCCCGTCTCGGCCAACCCCCGGAGCGGCGCCACCGTCAAGGCCGCCTCCCACGAGGCGTGCGACGCCTGCCACAAGCCCGGTCGCGGCCAGCAGATGATCCCCCTCTGGCAGAAGGCCGCCCGCGCCCTCTACGACGAGGCCGCCGCCGACCTCGGGCTCGCCGAGGCCGACGCCTCCATCCCGGCCGCCTCGCTCGACGAGGCCCGCCGCCTCCTGGAGGTCGTCCGCATCGACGGCAGTTGGGGCGTCCACAACCCCGCGTACACCCAGCAACTCCTCGAGCGCGCCAAGGCCGGCATCGCCGCCGCCCGCGCGAAGGGAAGGCCCGCGTGATCCGCCGTGCGCTCGCGGGCGCTGCGCTCACCGGCCTTCTTGTCGGTCCTGCTGCGCTCCTCGGCCAGGCCCCGGCGCCGGGCGCTCCGCCGCCGGCCGCGCCCGCGGCCGCTCCGACCGGAGCCAGGCCCGCGCACCTCATCCCGCCCACGACGCGCACCCCGGACTGCACCACCGCCGGGTGCCACTCCAGCCAGGTCAACCACAGGGTCCTCCACGGCCCCGCGGCCGTCGGCGCCTGCGACGCCTGCCACGACTTCGCGGATGTGTCCCGCCACACCTTCACCCTCAAGCGCCAGGGCGCGGACCTCTGCTCCTTCTGCCACATCGGCCACACCGGGCGCGAGGGCACGCTCCGCCACGAGCCCTTCGCCAAGGGCGACTGCCTGGCCTGCCACAACCCCCACGGCGGCGCTGCCCGCACCCTCCTCAAGAAGGACCCCATGCCGGCGCTCTGCGCCGACTGCCACAAGGATGTCCTGAAGGGGACCCACATCCACGGCCCCGCCGCCACCGACTGCTCCGCCTGCCACAAGCCCCACCACGCCCAGGAGCCGCGCCTCCTCCTCATGGAGAAGCGCGCCCTCTGCCTCCACTGCCACACGGACATCCACAAGACCATCACCACCGCCAGGCACCCCCACGACCCCATCGCCGGCGACTGCCTCCAGTGCCACGCCCCCCACGCCGCCAACGAGCCCAAGATCCTGAAGCTTGCCAGCGCCGACCTCTGCCTCTCCTGCCACGAGAACGTCGGCAAGACCGCGGGCGTCGCCGCCCACGCCCACGCCCCCATGAGCGATTCGCGCGCCTGCCTCAACTGCCACGTCGCCCACGGCAGCGACCACGCGAAGCAGCTCACCAAGGACACCCTCTCCACCTGCATGGCCTGCCACGACAAGCCGATCAGGGTGGACGGGAACCGCACCGTCCTCGCCGTCGCCGAGTTGACCAACCCCGCCCTCTTCAAGCACGGCCCCGCGGCCAAGGGCGAGTGCGCCGGCTGCCACGGCGTCCACGGCGCCCCCCAGCCCGACCTCCTGGAGCGCCGCTACTCCGACTCCTTCTACCAGCCCTTCTCGGATGAGGCCTACGCGCTGTGCTTCAAGTGCCACGACCCGAAGCTGACCCAGTCCACCGAGACCGGCACGGAGACCGGCTTCCGAGACGGCACGAGGAACCTCCACCACCTCCACGTCGCCAAGGGCCCCCAGGGCCGCTCCTGCCGCGCCTGCCACACCGTCCACGCCAGCCGCTTCGAGGCCCAGATCGCCGACCACGTCACCTACGGCAACTGGAAACTCCCCATCAACTTCGTCCCGGCCGAGACCGGCGGCTCCTGCGCTCCGGGGTGCCACAAGGTCGAGCGCTACGACCGCGGGGCATCAACCGCGCCGATCACGCTGCCCCCCGCCGCCCCGACCCCGCCACAGCCGCCCCCCAAGTAACCGCGCCATCCGTGCGCGCGGCCCGCCTCGCCGGCTCCGCCTGCTGCGCGCCCCCGCGCGCACCGTCGCCCACGCCCCAGAGCCCCCATTTACCGGCGCGGCGGCCTCCGCACCGGGGCTACAGCCCCCCCCGGTTCGGCGGGGTACCGCTTTGGCGAATGGTCCACCCCGTGGCAACTCAGGAAGCACTCGCCGGAGAACACCCCGCTGTCGCGGTACTCCAGCCGCCCCGTCACCCGGTCGGGGAACACGATGTTCGTCGCGAAGTTGATCAGGTGCCCGTTGGCCATCGGCGTCCCCTGTGTGGAGGAGACCCCGTGGGCGTCGTGGCAGGCCGCGCACGGCGTCCGGTGGTCCACGATGTGCAGCCGGTGCCCCGCGAACGACGCGTCGCTCAGGATGCTCCCGCGGTCGTGGCACTGGTAGCACAGCCCGTAGGCGCTGGCGCTCTCCGGCGTGAAGTCCCCCGTCTCGTACCGCGCGAGCAGCAGGGGCGCGAAGTGCGACCCGTGCACCCCCGCCGCCCCCGACCCCCGCAGCCCCCCCGCGCCCCCCCCGCCCCGGCCCCCCCGCCCGCTCTCCGAGGCGTGGCAGCTGGAGCAGTGCATCACGCTCCCCGCGCTCCACCCCGGAAGCAGGCTCGGCGACTCCGCCCCCGCCCCCCGCCCCGGCGTCTGCACCGGGTGGGATGACACCGCCGAGGGGCTGAACTCCAGCCGCGTGTTGTTCTGCACGATCCGGCGCGGCACCGCCGGCGGCGTCGCTGCCTTGTCCCCGTGGCACGCGAAGCACACCTCCGATTCGTACGACGCCACCGTCACAGCCGCCCCCGACGCGTTGACCCCGCCGATCCGCCCCAGGCTCGGGTGGACCGCGGGCGCGGCGGCGCTCCCCCGGCCCATCGTGTGCGGCTGGTGGCAGTCCGTGCACGAGGTCCCGTCCAGCTCCGACGCGTGCCCGGAGAAGCCGATGCGCCCCCGCGGCCCCGAGAGCCCCGCCGCCCCCGTCCCCCGAACGTCGTGCGTCGAGAGCTTCCCCAGGTCCGCCGCGATGTTCGCCGCGCCCGCCCTGCTCCCGTCGTGGCACATCAGGCAGGTCTCGCTCACCGTCGCCCGCTTCAGCAGGAACGGCCCGCTCGGCGCGGTGTGCGGCTGGTGGCAGTCGCTGCAGTTCCCGTGCCCCGCCACCGCGGTGTGCCCCACCTGGTGGCACGTCAGGCAGAGCTGTGAGCTGTCGTTCCGCACCACCAGGAACTTCCCCAGCGCGTTGCTGTGCGAGTCGTGGCACGAGGTGCACTGCAGCTCCGAGTTGTGGTCCAGCCTCACCTGCGGCGGCAGCGCCGAGGGGTCCTTCAGCCCCGGGTCCTTTCCCGCCAGCGCCGGGTCGTACCGGAAGGAGACCGGGTGGTCATCCGAGAGGTCCGTCCCCAGGTTCGAGGCCCCCGGCGGGATGGTGGTGATCCCCGCCGCCATGTGGATCGGCGTCCCCCGCGAGACCACGCTCCCCAGCGCGATCGTCCCGTCGTGGCACGAGAGGCACATCTTCGAGTTCCCCGTCGGCTGGCCCGGCGCCGCGTTCAGCGAGGGGCTGGTGTAGATCGAGTACGGCCCCGGCGGCGTCGCCCGGTTCCACAGCGGGCGCGCCGGCGCCGCGTTGTGGGGCGCGTGGCAGAAGATGCACACCTGGTCCTCGATCGTCGCCCGCACCGGCCCCGTCCCCCCGGCCGAGAGGTTGTGCGGGCTGTCCACCACGCTCGCCGGCTGCGCCGCCGCGGAGGCGCAGAGCAGCAAGGGGCAGAGCAGCACATGGCAAAGAGAGCCCACGCGGCGGCGATGCACGCTGTTCACGCCCTGCCTCGCCGCTGCGCCATGTGCGGCTCTGCAATCTGCTGTTTGGCCGGTTGCTGCTGTGCCACTTGCTTCCCTGCTCACGGCTTCCCCTCCGCAAGGTACTGGAAAACCTGGACCCGCCGGTTGTACGAGTCGGCGATCCACACCCGCCCGCCCCCGTCGATGTGGACCCCCGCCGGCAGCCAGAACTCTCCCGGTCCCCGCCCCTCGCGCCCGAAGGTCAGCAGCAGGGTCCCCTCCGGGTCGAACACCTGCACGGCCTCGAAGTGGGCATCCACCACGTAGAGGTGCCCATCCGGGTCGATCGCCACGCCCTTCGGCTGCGCGAACGTGCCCGGCACATCGCCCTTGCGCCCGATCTGCCGGAGGGGCGCCAGGTCCGGCCCGAAGACCTGCACCCGAAAGTTCAGCGAGTCGCTCACGTACAGCCGGCCACCCGCGTCGAGCGCCACGTTGGTCGGGAAGTTGAACTCCCCCGCGCCGACCCCGCGCCCGCCCAGCCGCGCGGCGACCTCACCCTCGCGCGTCAGCACCACCACCTGGTGCAGCCCCGCATCGGCGACAAACAGCCGCCCATCCGCGCCGACGGCGATCCCGCAGGGCCTCACGAGGTGCGAGCGGCCCAGCGTCCCCAGGAACGCACCCGCGCTGGAGAACGCGAACACCGCCCGCCCCATCGAATCGCAGACCAGCACCCGCCCCGCCCCCCCCGCCCCCCCTGCGCCCCCGGGGTCCCACGCCACCGCGACCGGCTGCGAGAAGGCCTCGCTCCCGGCGGGCGGGCGCCACTGCTCGTACCGCCGGGTCCGCAGGTCGAATACGTGGAGCGCCTGCGCGTTGGAGTCGGCCACGAACAGGCGGTCCGCGCCGTCGGTGCAGAGGCCCAGCGGGCTCAGCATCGCCCGCGCCGCTTCCTTGCCGAACAGCACCGCCCCGATCTGCCGCCCCGGGCCCCGGGCGGGCTTCAGGTCCTGGTCGGTTGCGATCTGCCCCAGGTACCGGATGCGCGGCGCGTCGGGCGGCGGCGGCCAGACGTACGCGGCGTTGGCGGGGTCGAAGATCACACCCGCCGGGCGCCCGCACCCCGAGCCGCCCGCGCCGAGCGCTGCGCCCGCCGTCACCATCACCAGCATCCTCGCTGTCCTTCGCACGTGGGCTCCTCAGAATCGGCGGCGGAGGCCGAACTGGAACGTCTGTGATAGCGTCTCCCCGCCCTCCACGTCCAGTATCGCGTTGCGGACCGAGGCGTACACGTCGGTCTGCCTCCGCCGCCAGTTGACCTCCAGGGCCTGCTCCAGCCCCCGGGTGTCGCCCGAGAGGCGGGTCCGTTCATCCCGGTACAGAAGGCGCAGGCTGCAATGAAGCTCGGGGTTCACCCGGTGGGCCCACCGGGCCGAGAGGCGGTCGAACTCGATCCGTTCACCGGAGTCGCGGTAGTCGATGATCTCGTGGATGGCCTCCAAAGACAGGGCCGAGTCGCGCCCCAGCCGCTGGTTGTAGCGCCCCTCCAGGCGGGTCGCGTCGAAGGGGTTGACGGTGCTGTCGCGGTGCTGCCGCTCGGCCCGGAGGGTGACCGGGCCGCGGAGGAACTCGGCGCCGACGGTCAGGTCCCGGACATCGTCGACGATCAGGGTCGCCGGCCCCTCGGTGCTCAGCTCGTGGTCCAGCTGGCGGTAGTCCACGAACGCTGCCAGGCCGCGGAGGGGGCCCTCGGTGAGGGTGTAGCGGGCGGAGATGCTGGTCCCCAGGGTGTCGACGGTGTTGGCGGGCTCGGGGCCGATGTCGTAGTCGACGACGACGGCGGTGCCGCTGGTGATGGCCCCGCCGGGGATGGGGCGGATCTCGACGCGGTCGGGGAAGACCCGCAGCTCGTAGTCGATCCCCTCGACGAAGACGGGGAAGCCCGAGGGCGGGCGGACGACGACCGACCCCGGGACGACGTTGCGGCGGGAGAGGGTGATGGGGAGCGGGTCGCTGAAGATGTGGGTCTCGCCGAGGATGCTGACCGGCTCGCCGCGCTCGCTGCTCCGCTGGGTGTCGTAGGTGGCGCCGACGGCGGCGTCGAGCCTGCCCCGCGGCGCCCTCTTGGTGTACTGGAGCGCGCCCGTGACAAACAGGGTGTCGCTGGTGAAGCCGCCCTCGCTCTCGAAGCGCTGGGCGCCGACGCCGGCGGTGCTGACGAGGCTCTCGAAGAGGCGGTGGCGGAGCGAGGCGGCCCCGCGTGCGAGCCGCTGCTCGGCGCCGGCCCGCTCCTGGCGCTCCAGCGTGGCGTCGTAGCGGGTCTCGAAGCGGTCGGTGTGCCGGAGGACCAGCCGCTCATCCAGCCGCAGGATCTGCTGGTCGAACCGCCCGGACTGGTCGTAGAAGCGCAGCGTGGACCGCAGGTCGCTGCGGTGCCGGCCCCCGAACTCGACCAGGTGCGAGAGCGTGCCGTCGTGGCGGTCGAAGCGGTCGTCGAAGCCGAAGGTTTGGGACTCCTCCACGCGGTCGAAGGTGTAGTCGAGGGTGAGGTTCTGGCGTTCGGCGAGCCGCAGGTCGCTGTTGATGCCGAAGGTGTCCTGGATGGTGGTGAAGTTGGTCACGCCGGGGCGGTCGCTCTGCTCCTGCTCGCGGTGGAAGTACTGGAGAGTGGTCGGAACGTCGGCGGAGGTGATCCGCGCGATCACCCCCGACTCGGTGGTGGTGTTGCGGACCGAGGGCGCGAACTCGCGGTCGAGCAGGGCCTCCTCGCGCCGGGTGTAGACGGTGGTCGGGACGGGGCCGGTCTGGAGGATGAGGCCGCTGAGGTCGTAGAGCGCGGCCAGGTCGGTATCGTGGCCGCGGGCGCTGTCGGTGTCGCTGCGGAACCAGCGGTCCTCGAGGCCGAGGCGGGCGGTGCCGGTGAAGTCCAGGAGGTTCTTGTGGCCGACGGCGCCCTGGAGGGAGAGGTCGAGGGACTCGCGGAGGAGGTCCTCGCGGTTGACCAGGGTCGGCTGGCCGCGCCGGCGGAGGCGGTCGAGGCGGCGCTGGGCGAAGAACTCCAGGCCCGCGTCGAAACGCTCGAGGGTGAAGGGGCGGAAGCTCATGCGGGGCTCGCCGACAATGACGGGGCCGTCGTCGGCGGCGGGGGGCTGGGCGCCCGCGGCGGCGCTGAGGAGGACGGCGGCGGCGACGGCGGGGAGGGCGGGGATGGTCGGGGCGGCGCGCACGGGCTAGTTCGCGCCCGCCGATCCGGTGGGGGCGGGCGGCGGCGCCGGGGGCAGCTCAGCGCCGGGCCTGAGAAAGAAGGGCGTGTCGCCGCCGTGCCCGGCGTGGCACTCCAGGCAGGCGCGGGCGGTGTCGGCGTGGGCGGGGACACGCTCGGGGCTGAGGAGGGCGGGGGTGTGGCACTGGGCGCAGACGTTGCGGTCGGTGTCGCGGAGGAGGTGGCGGTGGGTGGACTCGTGGGGGTTGTGGCACCAGAGGCAGGCGAGGGCGGCGACGGGCCCGTGCATGCGAGGGTGCTGGGAGGCGGTCTGGGCGTGGCACCGCACGCAGGCGCTGGAGTCGTGGCGGGTGGGGCGGGCTCGCCCGGAGTGGCACTCCTCGCAGCGCTCCTCGGCGAAGGGCGCGTGGACGACGACGAAGGTGGGGATGGCGCCGGGCTCGCCGGGGGCGCCGGGGACGGCGCTCGGATCGGGCACGCCGTCGAAGAGGAAGCTGAGGGTGCGGTAGTTGTTGGCGGTGACGGTGCACCCGGCCCAGGCGAGGGGGATGGCCAGGCCCCAGGCGAGGGCGAGGATCCCGGCGCGCCGGCGGGCGCGGGCTTCGCGGGGGCTGGGGTCGGCGCGGCGCGCGCGCGGGGCGGCGGCCGGCTCGTCGGTGGACTCGCGGCGCGCCGGCGGATCGCTCATCGGGGGCTCCGTCGGTGCTAGCGCGGCGGGGCTGCGGAGCCGGTGGGCGCGGCGGC
>JBBDXI010000068.1:0-21862 GCA_040902425.1 Phycisphaerales bacterium | reverse complement strand
TCCACCTCCTCCACGACGACTACCACCGCAAAGGCAAACCCGTCTGGCGCTTCGAGCAGATCACCGCCGACACCAGCTAGAACCTCCCGACGAGCGGCGAGCGCCAGCGACCCGTCACCCCCGGCCACCGCTTGCCGCTTGCCGTCTCCTCCCCATCTACAGCAGCGGCCCCAGCAGCCGCGCCGCGTCGTCCAGCGCCCGGCGCCAGTACGGCCGCGCCCGCCACTCCTCCAGGAAGACATCCACCGAGTCCTCCATGTAGCTCATCTGCAGCATCCGCAGTTGGCTCGCCACATCCGCGTCGAAGATGAACAGCGACAGCTCGAAGTTCAGCACGAAGCTCCGCAGGTCGAAGTTCGCCGAGCCGATCAGCCCGATCGACGCGTCCACCGTCAGCGTCTTGCTGTGCAGCAGCCCGCTGGTGTGGTGCTTGATCCGGACCCCCGCCTCCAGCAAATCCTGGAAGTGGGCCCGCGCCGCCGCGGCCACCACGGCCGAGTCGTGCTCGTCGGGGATGACCAGCGTCACCTCGACGCCCCGCATGGCCGCGGCGATGAGGGCGTGCTTGCTGGGCTCATCGGGGACGAAGTAGGGCGTGGTCATGATCAGCTCGCGCCGGGCCGAGTAGATGGTGGTGATGAAGGCCTCGATCATGGCCTGGGGCGGGGCGTCGGGCCCGGAGGGGACGACCTGGATGACCGACCCGCCCTCGGGCGTGGGCCGCTCGGGCAGCAGCTGCTCCAGCGTGTCGCCGAGGGCCTCGTCGCTCTCGACCTCCCAGTCGCGGAGGAAGACGACCTCGATCGCCTGCGCCGCCGGGCCGGTGACGCGGGCCATCGCGTCGATGTAGGGGCCCTTCTTGCGGAGGCCCTTGCGGCGGAAGGTGGTCCAGGCGATGTTCTGCGAGCCGGTGTAGGCCGTCCACCCGTCGATGACGGCGATCTTGCGGTGGTTGCGCAGGTCGAGCCGCGCGAAGAGCATGCGGATCGGGTTGACGGGCAGCGACACGGCGAACTTGACGCCCGCCCGGCGGAGCCGCTCGGGGATCCGGCTGAACAGCAGCCACTTGCTGCCCACGGCGTCCACCATGACGCGGCACTCGACCCCGCGCCTGGCGGCCCGCTCGACGGCTTCGGCGACCTGCAGGCCCGGGCCGTGGTCGATCCAGATGTAGAAGAAGAGGTGGACGCGGCTGGCGGCGGCGTCGATGTCGCGGATGAGCGCGTCGATGAAGGTCTGTGCCCCGCTGAACAGCTCGACGGTGTTCCCGCGCAGGGGCGGCATCTCCCCGACGCGGCTGGCCACCTCGGAGATGTGCTTGTACAGCTCGGTCTCGGCGGTCCAGTGGTGGGAGCGGGCCCGCCAGAGGAAGGTGGCCCGCGCCGCGAAGCCCTCCGTCAGCCGCCGGTAGCGGGCGAGCCGCCGGCGCCCCAGGCGCACCTCGCCGATGATGGCGTAGAGGACCACGCCCACGTAGGGCACGGGGATGAGCAGCACCATCAGCCACGCCAGCGTGACCGGGACCGGCCGGCGGTTCATGATGACCCGCAGCGCGATCAGGACCTTGAGCGTCCAGTCGGTGATCAGGATCAGCTGGGTGGTCGTGAGCGCGTCGAGCAAGGCGGAGTTGCCCGGCGCGGGCGCGGAGGGCGGCGCCGCGGCCGCGAGGAGGGTGAGCGCGGCGGCGATCATGCGGGGGGGCCAGTGGCCGCGGCCCGCGCCATCGCCCGCCTCATGGCCCGGATGGTCGCGTCGCTGACGTGGTGCTCGATGCCCTCGGCGTCGATCTCGGCCTGGCGGGCGGGGACGCCGAGGCTCTTGAGGAAGCCCAGGACCACCTCGTGGCGCTCGCGGATGCGCCCGGCGAGGCGCTGGCCGGCGGGGGTGAGGGCGATGGGGCGGTGGCGCCGGGCCTCGACCAGGCCCTCGCGGGCGAGGCGGGCCATGATGCGGGTGACGGTGACGTGGCTGACGCCCATCATGCGGGCGAGGTCGCGGACGCGGGCCTCGCCGCGCTCGGCGATGAGCTGGGCGACGGCCTCGACGTAGTCCTCGGCGGTCTCGTCGCGGTGCGCAGCGCGGGTGGTGCGGAAGCGGGCGGCGAGGTCGGCGGGGTGTGGCGGTTCGGTGGCTGGCACGGGGACGGGCTCCGGCGGCGCCGCGGTAGCGTACCCGCGGGCAAGGCTATCCGGGCCCGCCCGCGAGCAGGGCCCGCACCGACTCCTCGCTCACGCCGTCGATCTCCAGGACCTTCTCGGGGCGGGCGTGGCCGGAGACGATGCGGACATCGCGCGGGCGGATGCCGAGCGCGGCGGCGACGAGCGCGCAGACGGCGCTGTTGGCGCGCCCGTCCTCGGGCGGGGCGGAGGTGCGCACCTTGAGGCGGTCGCCGAGGCGGCCGGCGATCTCGTCGCGCCGGGCGCCGGGGACGGCCTTGATGGCGAGGCGGACGGGCATAGGTCAGGAGGACGAGGAAGAGGCCACAGATGACACAGATGGACACAGATAAGAGCAGAGGGGTCTCTCCTTCCCATCTGTGCGCATCTGTGTCATCTGTGGCTTCTTCGTCTTCGTCTCTACGCCGCGACGACGCGGCCGTCTTCGAGCTGGACGATGCGGTCGGCGCGGGCGGCGACCTGGGGGTCGTGGGTGACCATGACGATGGTCTGGCCCCGCTGGGCGCGCAGGGCGGCGACGGCGTCGAGGATCTTCTCGCCGGTGGCGCGGTCGAGGTTGCCGGTGGGCTCATCGGCGAGGAGGACGTCGGGCTCGTTGATGAGGGCGCGGGCGATGGCCACGCGTTGCCGCTCGCCGCCGGAGAGCTCGGCGGGGCGGTGGCCGAGGCGGTGATCGAGGCCGAAGGCGCCGAGCAGCTCCCGGGCGCGGGGCTCCGAGGCGGTGCGCTGGTAGCCGAAGCCGCCGTCGCGGACCATGGCGGCGATGAGGACGTTCTCGAGGACGGTGAGCTCGGGGAGGAGGTGGTAGAACTGGAAGACGAAGCCGACGCGCTCGGCGCGGAAGCGGTCGAGCTCGCGGTGGGAGTAGCCGCTGAGGGGGCGGTCGTTGAAGACGACATCGCCGCCGGTCTTGCCGGTGCCCTTGCCGTTGTCGGGGCGGTCGAGGCCGCCCATGAGGTGCAGGAGCGTGGATTTGCCGGAGCCGGAAGCGCCCAGGACGGCGAGCCACTCGCCGCGCTTGACGGACAGGTCCGCGCCGCGGAGGACGGGGACATCCACGCGGCCGAGGCGATAGGTCTTGTGGAGGTTGTGGACTTGGATGAGGGTCATGGAGCTGGGATTCAAGATTCGAGATTCAAGGAAGATCCGTCGATTCGGGATTTGGGGCTTGGCGTTGGGGGAAGAGAGGCATCAAGGCATGAGGCATCAAGGCATCAAGGCGGGAGGCATCGAGTGGGGTCACTCCCAGCGGAGGGCGCGGACGGGGTGCATGTTGGCGGCCTTGATGGCGGGGATGGCAGCGCCGATGACGCTGGCGACGATGCCGCTGGCGAGGACGATCACGGCCTTCACAGGATCGACCTTGCTCGGGATGGTTGTGAAGTAGTAGACGCGGGGGTCCCAGATGGAGATGCCGAGGAACTCGCCCATCCACTCGTGGATGGGGTTGATGTTGGTCACGATCATGTACGCGGCGACGCCGCCGAGGACCGCGCCGATGAGGCCGATGGCCAGGCCGTAGCGGATCCAGAGCCAGGCGACGCCGGCGCGGCTGGCGCCGATGGCGCGGAGGACGCCGATGTCGCGGGTCTTCTCGCTGACCATGGCCCAGAAGATGGCGAGGACGAGGAAGACGCTGGTGAGGGAGATGACGCCGAAGATGAACATGACCAGGGCGGTCTCCTTGCGGACCGCGCCGATGAGAGTGGCGTTGCGCTCCTCCCAGGTGGCGATGCGGAGGCCCGGGGAGTTGACGGGCGGGGGCGGGGAGGGGCCGGCGGCGTGGGCATCCGCGAACTCCTCGTAGACCTCGCGGGCGCGCTTCGCGAGGGCGTCGGCGGTGACGCCGGCCTTCGCTCGGATGAGGATGGTCGTGACGCGGGCGGGCTGGATGACCGTGGGCGGGGGCTCGACGAAGCGCTCCTGGCCGTCCGGGCCGGTCTCGACCCGCGGGGCAGCGCCGGCGCCGGGGGCGATGCGGCGGCCCTCATCCATCTGGAGGATGCGCTGGAGGGCGTCGAGGCGGACGATGACGGTCTGGGCGTCGATCTCGAAGATGCCGGAGCGGAACTGGTTCACGATGGGGAAGCGGCGGAGGCGGTGCTCCATGGCGAGGGGCGTGCCGCGCGAGTCCATCGGGACCACGTTGAGCGTGCCGCTGTTGCCGGGGAGGAAGAGCAGGGGCTTGAGGAAGCCGGCGGGGTCGCGCTCGTTGTAGCCGCCGACCTGGGTGCCCAGGACGATGGCCGCCTCGCCGTCGGCGGTGAGCGCCTCGCCCTGGGGGAGCAGGTCGGCCATGCGCTTGTACATGGACTCGGCGTATGCGAAGGCGGCGGCGCGGGCCTCGAGGTGGGCCACAGCGCGGTGGGGAGCCGGGAGGGCCTCTTCGCCCTGCGCGGCGGGCGGGGGCGGGGCGGTCCGCAGGGTGTCCCTGGCGAGGGCGACAATCGAAGCCCCGGCCTCGCGGAGCTGGCCGGTCCACTCATCGCTGACGGCACGCCCGTTGTCGGCGAGGCGGCGGGCGCGCCGGGCGGCGTCGCGGAGGGCATCCACCGTGGCCCGGGGGGCCTTCAGGGCGACGGCCACATCCTCCGGGCGATAGTCAAGGAAGTCGTCGGCGGCCTCGGCGAGGCGGGCGGCGTAGCCGTGGAAGGGGACGCGGGGGTCGCGGGCCTCGGTGTCCTTGGGGAGGGGCTTTTCGAGAGGGCGCCACCAGAGGGAGTCCGCGAAGCCGGTGACCTTCGTGAAGCTCCGGGGCTCGACGCCCTTGACGACCACCGTGCGGGCGCCGTTGGAGAGGGGGAGGTTAAGAAGGCCGAAGGTCTCGATCGTGGGGGCCGCGGCCTCGACGAGGGGGTCCTTGTTCAGGCGGTCGATGAGGTCGCCGTAGTAGGCGATGCCGGTGTTCTCATAGCCGATCTCGACATCGCCGATGAGGGTCTTGCCCGATTCCATGAGCATGACGAGGAAGCCGCCCATGACCGACCAGACGATCAGTTCCATGGCGCAGCAGAGCATCACCGCGAGGGCGGCGAGCAGGGGCATGACCTTGCTGGTGAGATAACGCCGGGTGAGGAGGGACTGGTACACGCGGGGGAAGGGTAGGTGGGGGGTGATAGGGGTTCAGTGCGCGGGGGCGGCGGGGGTTCAAATCGCGGGGAGGTGAGAGGGGAGGGCGGGAACGGGGGCCGCCCGGGGGCGGCACTACGATCCGGCCGCATGGGGAAGGACCCGGACATTCTGGTGGACCTGACGACGGCGGCGAACGAGTTCGAGGCCGGGGTGATCGTGGAGGCGCTGCGGGGGCAGGGGATCCACGCGGAGTCGTTCACGACGGCGGGGGCGGTGCTGCAGTGGGAGGCGGTGGTGTCGCAGCCGTTCCGGGTCGCGGTGCGGCGGGCGGATGTGGAGGCGGCGCGGGCGGCGCTGCGGGCAATCAAGGCCGACTCGGTGGACCTTGACTGGGATGAGGTGGACACGGGGACCGCTGAGGGCGAGGCCCCCGAGGATGCGACGCGGGCGCGGGAGTGGGGCCGCACGGCGTGGTGGCTGATCGCGGGGCTGGTGGCGATGGTGATGCTGGCGGCGGCGGGGTACCTGGTGCAGTCGGGGATGCTGGGGTGATCAGCCGTCCCGGCCCGGGCACCTATCCTCTGTTGTGATCGGTGTCCCCCTCCAGATCGGGCCGGTTCGGCTGGCGACGAACCTGTTGCTGGCGCCCATCGCGGGCTACTGCGACCTGGCGTTCCGGATGATCTGCCGGGAGCAGGGCGGGGTGGGGCTGGCGTGCACGGACCTGCTTTCCCCTCAGGGGCTGCTGCGGGGAACGGCGACGAGCCTGGACCTGGCGAAGACCAGCGAGTTCGACCGGCCGGTGGGGATGCAGCTGTACGGGCCGGACCCCTCCATCATGGCGGAGGGGGCGCGCTGGGCGGTGGAGCACGGGGCATCCGTGGTGGACATCAACATGGGCTGCCCGGTTGACAAGGTGACCAAGAAGGATGGGGGGAGCAAACTGCTGTGCGACCTCGATCGCGCGGTGGCGGTGGCGGGGGCCGTGGTGAAGGCCGCGGCCGCGGCGAGCGGGGGGCGGGTGCCGGTGACGACCAAGATGCGGCTGGGGTGGTCGAGCGCGGATGTGGCGCCGGAGCTGGCGGTGCGGCTGGCGGATGTGGGCGTGAGCGCGGTGACGGTGCACGGGCGGACGACGGAGATGAAGTTCTCCGGCGAGGTTCGGCTGGAGGGGATCGCGGCGGTGGTCGAGCGCGTGGGCGGGCGGATTCCCGTGATCGGGAACGGGGATGTGCGCGAGGCGGCCGATGCGGTGCGGATGATGCGGGCGACGGGGTGCGACGGCGTGATGATCGGGCGCGGGGCGCTGAGCACGCCGTGGATTTTCCGGGATGCGTGGGCGCTGCAGGTATCAGAAGGAGCACCGACCGCCCAGAGCGGCGGTCGGTGGCACGGCGTGCGGGAGCCGAGCGACGCGGAGAAGATCGCGATCGTGCGGCGGTTTTTCGAGTTGATGCTGGAGCAGCGGGATGAGCGGTACGCGATGTACCAGGTGCGGCGTCGGATCAGCTGGTTCGGGAAGCGGCTGAACGGGGGGGCCTGCAAGCCGCTGAAGGAACGGATTCGGGAGGCGGCGGACGCGGCGGCGGTGCACGCGGCGCTGGATGAGTTTGCGGCGGGGGGGCTGCGGAGCTGGGGCCGGGAGCGGGAGGAAGCCGAGGCCTCGGTCTAGAGCGCACCAGCGCGTGCGGGCACGACACGAAGTTCGGCGGAACGCCCGCGCTGGCGCTTGGGCCTGTGAAGAACAGGCAAGAGGAATGGGGCGAGGACTCGGTCAGCGCATCGCGACGGACTTGGCGACCACCGTGGAGCCCTGCGGCAGGTCGGGCATGGCGGCGCTGGCGATGGAGCTGATGTCCTCGTTCCAGAGGGGCGGGGCGGAGGCGAGGCGGCTGGCGACGCGCTCGGCGGCCGCGGTGGCACCGGGGAGCATGTCGGCGGGGCCCTCGACGGCGAGGACCACCATGCGCTCGGCGCTGGAGGTGCAGCGCGAACCCAAGACGGCGTCGAGGAGTTCCTGGCGGCCGATCTCGGCGAGGCGCTTGCCGCCGGACCACTGCGGACGCTTGAGCTCCTTGCAGTCGCAGGTGCCGTCCGCCGCGCGGTAGACCACGAACACGAAGCCGCCGGTGGCCGCGGCCTGCGCGGTGGCGGTGTCGCTCGGCGGCGTGACGATCTCAGGCGGCGGCGCGGGGGGCTGCCTGTGGCTGTCGTTGCTGACAAGGGGTGCAGGGGGGGGCGCGGGGGTCGGGGCCATGATGACCACGGCGAGCGCGAGGGCCGCGGCCGCAGCGATCAGGCCGCCGGCGAAACGGAAGGCGCGGATGTGGGCGGGGTGAGCGCCCGCGCCGGCGAGGCGGAGGCGGGGCGGGGCGCCGGCGCCCTCAGCGCCGAGGTCTTCGGCCTCCAGGGCCATCCGGACCAGTTGCAGCAGTTCGCGGTCGTCCATGTGATCTCGCTCGCTTGATCGAGTCCACAGGCGAGAAGCCTGTGCCACGATGCCCGTTCTCCCGGTTATTCGTCGTCGTCGCGTCCGCGCTCGGCGTTTTCGGCCCGGTGGCCCCGGCTGGCGAGGAAGCGGCGCAACTTCTCCAGGGCCGCGTTCTTGCGGACGTTGAGGGTGCTGGGGGCGACGCCGAGGCGCTTGGCGAGGGTGCGGTCGGATTCGCCGCGGGCGGCCTCCTGGACGATCCAGCGCTCCTCCTCGGTGAGGGGGCCGGGTGAGCCGGCTTTCAGGCCATCGCGGATGCTCTCGAGGAGCTCGGCGAGGCGGAGGGTGAGGACGGGGTCCGCCTCGTCGGAGGAGGCCTCGGCGACGGTGGCGGGGAGCTGGCCCATGGGGCGGCGGTTCTTGCGGAGGTGCTGGAGCCAGACCTTGACGCCGACGGCGTAGACGAAGGTGGAGATGGCGGCCCGCTCCGGGTGGTACTTGCCCCCCTGGAAGGCCTTCCAGACGGCCATCCAGGTCCGCTGGGAGAGGTCGTCGGCGACGTCGGACCTCCCGGCGGTGCGGTCGAGGAACTGGCGGCGGAGGCCCCCTTCGAGGCGGAGGTGGATGAGGTTGAAGGCCTCGCGGTCGCCGCCCATGGCGCGGGTGCAGAGCCGCGCGAGGGTCTCATCGCCGCCGGGGCGGGGGGAGGGTGGCGCGGGGGAGGGGGGGCTGTCGTGGGACACGCGGGGGGGCATGCTGGGGTGGGCCGGGTCGGCCATGGGTAGTTGTCCGGCTGGGCGCGATTGTTCGGCGGAACGGGGGATTCTTCCGAGCGCGGCGGGGTGGGGGGTGAATCCAGAACCGGCCCCCGGGTCAAGGCCCCGGGCGGAAGCACCCGCCCACGGTCTATCGGCCGCGGGATCAAATGGAGCCGCCATGAAGACGAACTCACGAATCGTAGGGACGGGCGTCGTTATCGGTCTGCTTTCCGCGGCGGGGATGGCCTGGGGCCAGCACTCGGATGCGGACCACGCGGGACACACGCACGCGCAGCCGCCTCAGCCGGTGGTGATCCAGCCGGCGCCGCAGCCGGGGATGCTGACGACGCAGGCCCCCAGCGGGCCGCCGCCGAAGATCGTGATCACGAAGATGGAGCACGACTTCGGGCGGATGAGCGACGAGTCGGAGGTGAAGGCGGAGTTCCCGTTCAAGAACGAGGGGACGGGGCCGCTGATCTTCAAGGCGCAGCCGCGGGCGTCGTGCGGGTGCACGGCGGGGACGCTGGACAAGCTGGAGTACGCGCCCGGCGAGGGCGGGGTGCTGTCGGTGAAGTTCAACCCTCGTGGGAAGCACGGGGACCAGAACCTGAAGGTGCTGGCGGACACGAACGACCCGGCGATGCCGGTGGTGACGTGCACGTTCCACGCGCTGGTGCGGCAGACGATCACGATCGACCCGCCGCTGGTGGGGTTCGGCGAGGTGCTGATGGGGCAGCCGGCGACGCAGCTGGTGAAGGTCCGGGGCCCGAAGGACTTCGCGGTGACGTACGCGAGCAACACCAAGGGGCGGTTCATCACGACGCGGGTGGTGGAGACGCGCCCGACGATGGTGGACAACGAGGAGGGGAGCGAGTCGGTGGTGGAGTTCACGCTGCACCCCGGCGCGCCGCGCGGGACGGTGCAGGCGCTGGCGACGGCGCGGACGACCAACGAGAAGCACCCGCTGGTGGACCTGCAGATCACGGCGGAGGTGGTGGGCGACCTGCAGGTGCTCCCGCCGCGCCTGAACGTGGGCGTGCTGGAGGGGAGCCAGCAGTTCACCAAGGCGTTCCGGGTGTCGAGCCGGACGGGCAAGCCGTTCACCATCAAGAGCGTGGAGCAGAAGACCTCGACGATGCCTGGGGTGCTGATGACGACGATCTCCGCGGCCCAGCCGGGGAGCGAGAGCGCGTACCAGATCGACGTGCAGGGGATGGCCCCCCCGCCGGGGACGCCGATCATGGCGACGCTGGCGGTGGTGATGGAGCAGGACGGGGTTGAGGAGCGTGCGGATGTGCAGGTGCAGGGGGTGGTGCGGATGCCGGCAGCGCCCGGGGCGGGCCTCCCGGCGATGGATGTGATGCCGGGGCACGGGGTGTTCCAGCCCCCGGCAGCGCCCGCGGCGCCGGCGAGGGACCAGGCTGACTCGGCCGGCCGGCCCCCGACCCCCGAGAGGAAGTGAGCCATGTGCGGGCTGCTGATCAAGACGGCGGCGCTGGTGGGCGTGGCGATGGCGGCGGGGTACCTGCACTCGCGTGCGGTGCCGCTGATGCTGAGGCTGCCGGACCAGCCGGCGGCGAAGCAGGGGGAGCCGGCGAAGCCCGCCCCTGAGGGCGCGGCGGGCGCGGGGCCTGTGGCGGGCGCGCCGAACACGGGGGCTCCGGCCCCGGCGCAGCCGACGGGCGTGCAGCCGACGACGACGGCAGCGACCCCGGTGGTGGAGCCGCCGAAGGCGACGCCGCCGCCGGCGGCGAGCGACGGCTGGTACATCGACCTGGCCGAGGCGAAGCGGATCTACGACAAGCAGGGGGCGATCTTCGTGGATGCGCGGACCTACGACGAGTTCAGGAAGGGCCATGTGCCGGGGGCGCTGCACATGGACAAGAAGTATTTCGACGGGGCCGCGGGCGCGATGAAGGCGCAGCACCTGAAGGGGCAGGCGGTGGTGATCTACTGCGGCGGGGCGGACTGCACGGACTCGGACGCGGTGGCCAAGCGGCTGATCGCCCTGAAGTTCAGCATCGAGCCGATCAAGATCATGAAGGACGGGCTGCCCGGGTGGCAGGCGGCGGGGTACCCGGTGGATGTGGGTGAAGAGCAGGGCTTCGGGGGATGACCGAGTGCGCTGCCACGCGTGAGGTTGTGTCGGTGGTGCCCTCGGCGGGGCTGCTGGCGCTGCGCATGGCGCTGGGCGGGCTGTTCATCGTGGCGGCGTATCTGAAGCTGTTCGCTTCGGACAACAGCGCGCTGAGCTTCGCGGAGGCGATCCAGGCCTTCAAGGTGCTGGAGAGCGACTCGCTGGTGCGGCTGGCGACGTTCTGCATCCCGTGGGTGGAGCTGGTGGCGGGGGTGTCGCTGATCCTGGGGTTCTGGACGCGGGCGGCGGGGCTGATCTTCGCGGTGCTGCTCGCCATGTTCATCGCCCTGATCGTCTCCACCATCTTCCGGCTGAGCGCGACGGTGGCCGAGCTCCAGGTGCAGCTGGATGCCCTGGGGGCGAGCGACCCCGGGCGCGGGGTGCTGGAGGCCCGGATCAGGGACTACCGCGAGCTGAAGTGCAGCTGCTTCGGGGAGTACCGGCTGCTGTGCAAGGGGGCGGTCGGGTGGTGCAAGGTCGGCGAGAACGCGCTCCTGCTGCTGGGGGCGATGGCTTTGCAGACCTGGGGGTCGGGGCGGTTCGGCCTGGATGGGCTGCTGAGGGGGGCTGGGGCGGGAGGCCTGAGGGCGGCTCGCGACCTATAGTCCGCCCCTTAGAAGTTGACCCCCTTTACCCACCGTCGGCCGCCGCTGCCCCTCTGGGGCCGGGGCGGCCCGAAGACCACGACGGGAGCCATTGACCGATGAGCAAGTTCGCACGCTTCACTCCGCCCGGGCAGAAGATCAAGGTGTCCAAGACCGCCGGGACGGGGAAGATGTACGTCGACTGGAAGGATGTCGAGACGCTGCGGCGCCTGATGAGCCCCAACGGGAAGATCTACGGGCGCAAGCGGCTGAGCACCACGGCCGCGGAGCAGCGGATGGTGGCGCAGGCGGTGAAGCGGGCGCGGTTCATGGGGCTGCTGCCGTACACGTCGGCGACGCTGTGACGTGACGGGCGGGCACTGCTGCGCGCCCGACGACGGGCGCGAGCAGTGGCACCCGGGCTAGACTGCGCGCATGTTCAAAGTAGCGCTCGGGGAGAAGGCGTACCGCGATTACGGCGGGATCGTCTCCAGGGTGAAGCCCGCGGCCGATCGGCTGGCGACGGAGCTGCACGTGATCGACGTGCTGTGGCCGGCGCTGGAGGGGCGCGGGGTGTCGTGGGCGGGGTTCTACCACAAGGTGGCGGGGCGGGACGAGATGCTGCTGGATGCGTGCCGGCCGAAGCCGGCGTGCTCGCCGCTGGGGCTGAACGGCATGTGCGGGCGGTGCTGGCGGGAGCGGCGGGCGATCCTGCTGCACGACTCGCGGGCCCTGCCCGCGGATGGCTACATCGCGTGCGATCCGAAGGACCTGTCGGAGGTGGTGGTGCCGCTGCTGGAGCCGGACGGGTCGTGCTGGGGGGTGCTGGACCTGGACAGCTACGAGGTCGGGGCGTTCACCGACGCGGATGTGGCGGGGCTGACGCGGGTGGTGGAGCGGGCGGGGCTGTCGGTGGTGCAGGTGCCGGCGCCTGTCGTGCTTCGGCTGTAAGAGTCTTTAACGCGAAGGCCGCGAAGAGCGCGAAGAGAAGAGAAGAAGAGAAGAAGAGAAGAAGAGGAGAAGAAGAGGAGAAGAGGAGAAGAGGAGAAGAGATGGATTTTCCCTTCGCGATCTTTGCGGCCTTCGCGTTGAGATCGTTCTGGGCTAGAACGGCGGGCGGCTGTCGAACTCGACGCGGGCGCGGGTGGCGGGGTCGAGGAAGCTGAGGCGCGAGGCGTGGAGCATGAGGCGGTCGGCGGGGTCGCCGCCGTAGAGCAGGTCGCCGATGATGGGGCGGCCGAGGCCGAGGGCGGCGTGGATGCGGATCTGGTGGGTGCGGCCGGTGAGGGGCTCGAAGAGGATGCGGAGGCGGTCGGTCTCGCGGGCGAGGAGGCGCCAGCGGGTGATGGCCTCGCGCCCGTGGATGGGGTCCACGATCTGGTAGGGGCGGTTGTCGAGGTCGGCGCGGAGGGGGAGGGAGAGCTCGCCGTGGTCGGAGGTCTGGAGCGGGTCGGCACGGGGCGTGGCACGGGGCGGCGAAGCCGTGGCACGGACCAGGGCTACGTACTGCTTCTCGACGACCCGTTCCTCGAACTGCCTTGAGAGGTCGCGCTGGGCATCCTCGTCGAGGCCCAGGACCATGAGGCCGGAAGTCTCCATGTCGAGGCGGTGGACGATCAGGGGACCGCGGGCCCGGGGGTAGCGGGCGGCGATGCGGGCGGGCACGCAGTCGGCCTTGGCGGGGCCCTTTCCCGGGACTGAGAGCATCCACGGCGGTTTCTCGATCACGAGAAAGCGGGGCGTGGCGTGGACCGTCCTGGGCTCGCCGGGGGGGATGAAGCGGTTGGCATGCGATACGCTTGGGCGATCGGCGTGTCCCCCCTCCGCGGCCTCGCGGCCGCGCCGGTCCGCTCCCCCCTCCCCCCCCTCCGGAGGCTCCCGTGAAGATCTCGCGTGCATCGGTGGTGATGGTACTCGTCGGTGTCGGCGGCGCAGCGCTGGTGGCCCTGGGGCTGGCAGCGCCGGCCGATCAGGAGCGGGCGCCCGCGCCGGGGGGCGCACAGGCGGCGGGCGTGACGCCACCCCCGGCTCCGCCGGGAGGCCCAGCGCCCGCGAACTGGATCATGGCCGAGGCGCCGGTGCTGACCGGGCCGGTGCAACTGACGTCGCGGGAGCGGTTCATCAAGGCGGGGGAGGCGTACTTCGGGCCCAAGGACTGGATCATCTTCCAGGCGGTGCCGGTGCCGGCGGAGGGGAAGGACCCGGACCCGTTCTACTCGATGTACGTGGCGAAACTGACGCGCGGGGCGGACGGGCGGATCAGCGGGCTGGAGGAGCCGATCCGGGTGAGCGCGGAGGGCTCGGCGAACACCTGCGGGTGGTTCCACCCCAAGCTGCCGGGGACGGTGATGTTCGGGAGCACGATCACGCCGCCCTCGAGCGACCAGAAGGCGGGGTTCCAGGTGGGGACGCGCCGCTACGAGTGGCTGTTCCCGCAGGAGATGGAGATCGTGACGACGACGGTGCCGCAGGTCTTCGCGGATGTGGCGGGCAAGCCGGCGCGCCGGGCGCCCCTGGCGTTGCCGCCGGCGGCGGCGCTGTTCGAGCGGCCGGGGTACGACGCCGAGGGGTCGTACTCGCCGGATGGGCGGTTCATCCTGTACGCGCACGTGCGGGAGGACACGAAGCCGGAGGACCGGGCGGATGTGGACCTGTGGGTGTACGACACGAGGACGGGCGCGCAGCACGCGATCGTGGCGGAGCAGGGGTACGACGGGGGGCCGTTCTTCTCGCCGGATGGGCGGAGCATCTGCTACCGGTCGGACCGGAAGCTGAACGACAAGCTGCAGCTGTTCGTGGCGGACCTGAGGTTCGACGCCGGCGGCGTCCCGGTGGGCGTGGAGCGGGAGCACCAGCTGACGGACAACGGGGCGGTGAACTGGGCGCCCTTCTGGCACCCCTCGGGGTCGTTCCTCGCGTACGGGACGAGCGAGCTGGGGCACTTCAACTACGAGGTGTTCGCGATCGAGGTGGACCGGGCGAAGCTGGCGGCCGACGGGCCGGGCTCGCGGGCGGCGGAGACGCTGCGGCGGGGGCGGGTCACCCACGCGCCGGGGGCGGATGTGCTGCCGGTGTTCAACTCCGACGGGGACGTGATGATGTGGACGGGGCAGCGCGGGCCGATGGTCCCCGGGGAGCAGCGGCCCTCGAGCCAGCTGTGGGCCGCGGACTTCGACGCGGCGGCCCTGACGCTGGACATCGTGGGCGCTGCGCCGGTGGCTCCCGCGGGGGCGCCGTCCGGGGCGCACCCGTGAGCCTTGCGGCGGCGCAGGCGTTCATGCGGGAGCGGCGGATCGGGGGGTGGCTGCTGCACGACTTCCGGGGGAACAACCCGGTGCTGGCGCGGCTGCTGCCGGGGAAGCGGTGGACGACGCGCCGGGCGGCGCTGCTCCTCCCGTCGGAAGGGGAGGCGCGGCTGCTGGCGCACACGATCGATGCGGCGCAGTTCGAGGGGGTCACAGGCGGGACGGGGAACACAGGCGGGACGCCTGTGCTACTGGAGACCTACACGAGCTGGCGCGAGCTGCACGCGTGGCTTGGGCAGGCCGCGGCCCTGGGGCGGGTGGCGATGGAGTACTCGGCCGGCGCAGCGCTGCCGGTGGTGGGGATCGTGGATGGGGGGACGATCGACCTGCTGCGGGGGCTGGGGGCGGAGGTGGTGTCGAGCGCGGACCTGATCCAGCTCGCGGCGGCGACGTGGTCGAAGGCGGCACGGGAGCAGCACGCGCGGGCGTCGCGCGAGACGGCGCGGATCAAGGATGGGGCGTTCGCGCTGATCCGGGAGCGGCTGGCGTCGGGCGCGGCGGTGCACGAGGTGGAGGTGCAGCGGTGGATGGTGGACGAGTTCGCCCGCGCGGGGCTGGAATCGACCGAGCCGCCGATCGTGGCGGTGAACGCGCACGCGGGGGACCCCCACTACGAGCCGAAGGCGGAGAGTTCCTCGCCGATCCGGCGGGGGGACTGGGTGCTGATCGACCTGTGGGCGCGGGTGCCGGGGGAGGAGAACATCTTCTCCGACATCACGTGGGTGGCCTGCGCGGGGGCGCCGACGGCGAAGCAGCGCGGGGTCTTCGAGACGGTGAAGCGGGCGCGGGATGCATCCATCCGGCGGGCGAAGGACGCCTGGCGGGCGAAGGAGCGGGTGCAGGGGTGGCAGCTCGACGATGCGGCGCGGCAGGAGCTGATCGGGGCGGGGATGGAGGGGTTCATCCGCCACCGCACGGGGCACAGCCTGAGCCCCGGGCCGATGGTGCACGGGCTGGGGATGAACCTGGACAACCTGGAGACGCACGACACGCGGGAGATGCTCCCGGGGATCGGGTTCACGGTGGAGCCGGGGCTGTACCTGCCCGAGTTCGGGGTGCGGCTTGAGGTGAACCTCTACGTGGACCCGGGGGAGGGGCCGGTGGTGACGAGCTGCGTTCAGGATGAGATCGTGGCGCTCGCGTGAAGGCGGCACGGGGGCGCAGCACGGGTTGCCGCCGAAGGCGGCGGCGAACCCGTGGCACGGTGGGAACACCCCCCGGCGGGGTGGACGTACCTTCCTTGACGGCGAACCGAACCCTTCCCCCAAGCGGCCGCCGGGTTGACCCGGGTGGGGGTGACTGGTAGGTTTGCCTTCCCCCGGGCGGGGCCGCGAGGGCCCAGGAGGGGTTGCCGGCCGCCCGGATGCGGCTACCAGAGCCTTCAGGGATCGCACAGCAGGGCCCGAATGACCCGCAGACTCCTCATCAATCTGTTGGTGCTGATCGCGGCGGGGCTGGCGCCCGCCGGGGCGGCGCTGGGGCAGGCGCCGGGCCAGTTGCCCAACGAGGTCGTCGAGGCGCAGGCCGTCAACGCCCAGCACGAGAAGCAGATCGACGACCTGATCGAGCAGGCGGTCGCGCTGATGCTGAGCGAGAACCCGCCGGATGCCAGGCGCGGGCGCGACATGCTCCTGGCGCCGATGCGCAACCCGCGGGTCACGGTGGCGTTCCGCATCGCCTTCGGCGGGAGGCTCGCGCCGAAGCTGAAACCGCTGGCGTCGGGCACGCACGACGGGCAGGCGATCAACGCGCTGCGGGTGCTGGGCGAGGTGGCGACCCCGGAGACGGGGTTGGTGCTGGAGGGGGCGCTGGCCGATCCGCGGATCGCGGTGAAGTACGCGGCGATCAACGGGATCGGGCGGACGTTCGCGGCCATGGTGGACCGCCTGCCGGCGATGCCGGCGGGCTTCGCGAGCGGGCTGGTCCGGAAGGTCGGGGACCTGGTGACCACCGAGCAGCACCCCGAGGCGCTGGACGCGGCGGTGCGGGCGTTGATGAACGCCCAGCGGGTGACGAGCCACGCGTCGGTGCGCGATTTGGCGACGGTGGTGCTCGCGGAGCAGGCGGGGGGCCGGCTGAAGGGGATGGGGGCCCAGGAGCCGTGCGCCCCGGCGATGCTGCGGGCGCTCAACGGGGTGCGCGGGGCGATGACGATCAACGACCCCAGCGCCCAGCCCACGGCGGCGGCGGTCAGGAAGGCCGCGGAGCTGGCGGGGCACGCGGTGGCGTACGTGGTGCGCAACCTGCCGGAGTTCAAGGACTCCCCCGGGGAGCCGCAGAAGGGGATCCTGAACGAGGCGGAGACGATCCTGAGCGCGGCGTCGCAGAAGGCGGGGCCGCCGGTGTACGCCTCGCAGCGGCTGGGAGATGAGTTCGTGCGCGACCCCGCGCGGGAGTTCTACCGCAAGGCCCTGCAGACGATCCAGTGGCTGCACGGGAAGCCGTTCGACTTCCCCCCGGGGACCTTCCTGAAGGACCAGGAGGGGGCGGGCGGGGGCTGAGCGCGCGGGCGGCTGCGGCCGATATCCTCACGGCATGGGAAAGCTGCTGGTCCCCTTCCTTCTGCTGCTGGGGGTGGTGGGCGCTGCCGTGGTGAGCGACCGGCCGCTCCCGCGGGCCGACTTCACGTTCATCAACCGGGGGGATGTGACCACGCTGGACCTCCAGCGGATGAGCTGGATGCAGGACTTCCGCATGGCGCGGCTGCTGTTCGAGGGGCTGGTGCGGCAGGACATCTTCACGTGGGAGTACCGGATCATCCCGGGCGTGGCGGAGCGGTGGGAGGTCTCGCCGGATGGGCTGACGTACACGTTCCACCTGCGGGGCGATGCGAGGTGGTCGAACGGGCGGCCAGTTGTGGCGGGGGAGTTTCTGTACGCGTGGCGCCGGGCGCTCCTGCCCGAGTGCGGGTCGGACTACATCGGGCAGTTCCAGCTCATCAAGGGGGGGAAGGCGTTCACCGACTGGCGGGATGGGGCGCTGGCGGAGTTCGCAGCGCGGACGGATGTGCCGGACCGGGAGGCCGCCGCGGCCGCGCTGTGGGACCGGACGCTGGGGAAGTTCGGCGAGCTGGTCGCGGCGAAGGCCCCGGATGAGCGGACGCTGGTGGTGACGCTGGAGCGCCCGGCGCCGTACTTCCTGGACCTGCTGGCGATGCCGTGCTTCTACCCGGTGTACCCGCCGCTGGTGGATGAGTACGAGTCGATCGACGCGCGGACGGGGCAGCGGAAGTTCGGGGCGGGGTGGACCAAGCCGCCGGCGCTCGTGGGGAACGGGCCGTTCGAGCTGAAGGTCTGGCGGTTCAAGCGCGACATGCGGCTGGAGAAGAGCCCCCACTACTGGAACGCGGTCTCGCTGAGCATCGACACCATCGACATCCCCACGGTGGAGGACGGGAACGCGGCGGTGCTGGCGTACCGCTCGGGCGTGGTGGATTTCACGACGGACGTGACGGCCGACTACCGGGCGGAGATCATCGCCCAGAAGCGGCGGTTCTACGAGGAGCACGCGGCGGAGGTTGCGTCGCTGCGCGCGGAGGGGCTGGACCCGTTCGAGATCGACCGGCGGCTGCCGCCGGACCCGCGGAAGCACATCCACGTGGTGCCGGCGTTCGGGACGTACTTCTACAACTTCAACTGCCTGCCGCGGCTGAGGGACGGGCGGCCGAACCCGTTCGCCGATGCGCGGGTGCGGCGGGCGTTCGCGATGGCGCTGGACCGGCAGGCGATCTGCGACACGGTGCGGCGGACGGGGGAGGGGCCGATCCAGACGCTCATCCCGCCGGGGGCGATCGCGGGGTACGAGTCGCCGGCGGGGCTGGCCTTCAACCCCGCGGCGGCGCGGGCGCTGCTGGCGGAGGCGGGGTGGGCGGTGGGGCAGGCCTCGCGGCCGCCGCCAGGCGGGACGCCCGCCCCGGAGTTCCCGACGGTGGAGATCCTGTTCAACAAGGACTCGGGGCACGACAAGATCGCCGAGGCGGTGGGGCGGATGTGGTCGCAGCACCTGGGGGTGCCGGTGCGGCTGGCGCAGCGGGAGATCAAGGTCTTCAAGGAGAACCTGAAGAACGGGGACTACATGGTCAGCCGCGCGGGGTGGTACGCGGACTACGGCGACCCGCTGACGTTCCTGGACCTGTCGCGGACGGGGGACGGGAACAACGACCGGAAGTACAGCAACCCGAAGTACGATGCGCTGCTGGACCGGGCGAACGGGGAGCGGGACGCGGCGAAGCGGCTGGCGATCCTGAGCGAGGCGGAGCGGATGCTCGTGGAGGAGGAGCTGCCGATGGTGCCGATCTTCCGGTACGCGAACTTTTTCCTGTTCGACCCGGACCGGATCAGCGGGATCAGCGCCCACCCGCGGCAGGACCAGCAGATGAACCTGGTGGATGTGCTGGGGGACGGGAAGGGGGCGGAGCGGGCGCGGGTGCTGCCGGCGCGGCCGGGGAGTTTCACCGCGGAGGGCGCGGAGGACGCAGAGCCAGGAAAGGCCCAGAATTGAGCCGCGACTCGCCTCGAGACGGATCGGCCCCCTCTGGTTCTTCCTCCGCGGACTCCGCGCTCTCCGCGGTGGGTGTCCTCCGGGTGCCTCGATGACCGGCCTCATCCTCCGCCGGCTGGCGCAGCTGCCGTTCATCCTGCTGGCGATCTACTCGCTGACGCTGGCGCTGGCGTGGCTGATCCCGGGGAACCCGCTGCTGAAGCCCGAGGGGCGCCAGCCGCCGCCGGAGGTGCAGGAGGCGATGAAGGCGCAGTACAACCTCGACAGCTTCCCGCGGTTCTACCTGAGCTACCTGGAGAACGCGGCGGGGGTGAAGTACCTGCGGGAGAGCCTGAGCGGGGAGGCGGGGCGCCGGCGGGAGCGGGCGGAGGCGGCGGGGCTGGCGCCGCCGCCCCGGTACATCTTCGACCTGGGGCCGTCGCTGCAGTACCGCGACCAGACGGTGAACGAGATCATCCGGGGGTCGCTGCCGGTGTCGGTGACGATCGGGGCGGGGGCGATCCTGCTGGCGCTGCTGCTGGGGGTGGGGGCGGGGGTGGTCGGGGCGGTGAGGCCCAACTCCTTTGCCGACCTGGCGACGCTGACCGTGGCGCTGGTGGGCATCAGCCTGCCGAGCTTCGTGATCGGGACGGGGCTGCTGCTCGTCTTCGCGGTGTGGCTCCAGTGGCTGCCGGTGGCCGAGTGGGGGCGGCCCAGGGACATGGTGCTGCCCGTGGTCACGCTGTCGCTGCCCTTCGCGGCGTACATCGCGCGGCTGACGCGGATGGGGATGATCGACACGCTGTCGGCGGACTTCATCCGGACTGCGCGGGCCAAGGGCCTGAGCGAGACGCGGGTGCTGCTCAAGCACGCGTTGAAGAACGCGTTCCTGCCGGTGCTGAGCTACCTGGGCCCGGCCGCGGCCCTGGCGATGACGGGCTCGTTCATCGTGGAGCGGGTGTTCAACGTGCCGGGGATGGGGCAGCACTTCGTGAACGGGGTGCAGAACAAGGACCTGTTCCTGATCATCGGGGTGGTGCTGATTTTCGCGACGATGCTGATCCTGTTCAACCTGGCGGTGGATGTGCTGTACCGCTGGGTGGACCCGCGGATCGAGTGAGGAACACGGGCAAGCCGAAGACGGCTTGCCCATGCCACGCGACGAGGTTTGGGGTGCGGCGGCGTCAGGCCCGGCGGCGGAGGCGGACGGCCGCGGCGAGGCCGAGGCCGGCGAGGCCGAGGGCGACGCCGGAGGGGATGGGGATCAGGACGATCTGGTCCTGGAAGTCGGTGCTCCCCAGGCCCATGATGCCGGAGCCGTTGGCCAAGCCGTCGATCTTGGTCTTCAGCGTGTTGAAGTAGGTCTGGGCCTGGCTGGTCATCCCCGAGACGCGGAGGTTGCCGCCGGTGAGGCTCATGCTGCCGCCGCCGTCGTAGACGATCTCCCAGATGGCGACCTGGAAGGCGGAGGCGAAGTCGTTGTTGCCGCCGAGCTGGTAGGCCATGTCGGAACCGAAGGCGTAGAGGTCCCAGATCGCCTGCTCCTTGGCGGGGCCCATGCCGGCGCCGGGCGTCGGAAGGTCGCGCAGGGGGTAAACGGTGTACGGGGTGGAGGAGGGGCTGCTCTGGTTGTAGACGTGCTGCGTGATCTCGGTGCAGAAGGTGAAGAGCGTGCCGGTGAGGCTGGCGGCGACGCCGTTTCCGTTCGAGAAGGCGTGCTTGAGCTGGCCGGAAAAGGCGCCGAAGGAGCCGCCGCCGTTGTAGCCGCTGAGCGTCAGGGTGACGTTCCGCCCGGCGCCGGTGCCGACGAAATCGAGGTTGACGGTGTCGGCGGCGGCAGCGCCGGCAAGGGCCAGCACGACAGCGCTGGCGGCAACAAATCGGTGGGACATTGAACCTTCTCCCTCGTGTACACAGGCGCGATCCCCGCGCCGGCCGCGGAATGTACAGGATCGGGGGCGCGGTGTCCAAGAGAAAAGGCAGAATTCTGTCTCGCGGCGCGGGGATTATCGGAGTTCCCGCGCGCGCGACGGTGAGTGTGCGCCACGCCGGCGTGTGCGCGCGTTAAGCTGGGGAGACTCGGCGCGCCGCGGCGCACTCAGCCGCTCGCGGCGTGCTCCGCTCGGCGAGGCCGACGGCTTGCCCGCGCGGGATTGGCGCTGCCGGCGGATGCGGGCCGGGCGTCGGGGGGCAGCGCAGCGCGGGACAGCACAATGGGACCGGCGAGCGGCCGCGGCGGTAGGCTCTGGGCGATGCCGGAGGCCGACCCCAGGACGGACGAGGAGCTGGTGGAGGCGGGGAACCGGGGGGATTCGTCGGCGCTGGCCGCGCTGTACCTGCGGCACCGGGACTGGGCGGCGTCGCTGGCGCTGCGGTTCACGCGGGACCGGGAGGAGGCGCTGGATGTGATGCAGGAGGCGTTCGTGTACCTCTTCGGGAAGTTCCCCGGGCTGGTGCTGCGGGCGCGGGTGACGACGCTGCTGTACCCGGCGGTGAAGAACATCGCGCTGGCGCGGGCGCGGAAGCGGCGGGCGGGGGGGAGGAGGGGCGTGAGCGGGCGTGAGGAGCACGGGCGAGCCGAGGACGGCACGCCCGTGGCACCCGGGGCACCCGGGGATGGGGGGGCGGAGGATGGGCGGTCGGCGGACCTGGCAGCGGCGGTCAGCTCGTTGCCGGATGGGCAGCGGGAGGTGCTGCTGATGCGGGTGGTGGACGGGATGGGGGTGGCGGAGATCGCGGTGGCCCTGGGGATCCCGGAGGGGACGGTCAAGTCGCGGCTGCACCATGCCCTGGCGGCCCTTCGGGAGGACCCGCGGGCGAGGCGGCATTTTCTGCCGGAGGGGTGAACGGGCGGGGGGCGGGCGCACTGAAGGAGTGGACCATGAGCGACCACCAGACCAACCAGGGGCTTTCGCAGCC
>JBBDXI010000067.1:0-23083 GCA_040902425.1 Phycisphaerales bacterium | reverse complement strand
CTTCACCCCCATTAGCAACCGAGTAAACTCGAACCGTTCGAGGGCCCCCGCCCGCGGGCCCGGCGCAGCGGGAACACTCGGCGGCGGAACCGACGCCGGGCTCGGGCCGGCCAGGAGCAGCGCGGCGACCGTGACTACGTGCTTCACCATCGTCGCTCCCCGGCTGCGCACCCGCCGCGGCCACCCCGGCAGCGTACCCGCGCGCCGCCGCCGCAGCCCCCTCGCCGCGGCCGTGGTCTCCCTGTGCGCCGCGGCCCCCGCGCCCGCGCAGGGCACATCGCCCCTCCCGCCCCCCATCATCCAGAAGCTCCCCGGCACCACCGTCACCCTCACCCTCGTCCCCATCCCCGCCGGCCCCGCCGAAGTCCCCGACCCCGCCGCCCCCGGCGGCAAGCGCACCATCCACGTACAGCCCCTCTTCGCCTCCACCACCGAGATCACCTGGGACCTCTACGACCTCTACGTCTTCCGCCTCGACGAGAGCGAGCCCGACGCAGACAAAGACAGGCCGCCCGACGCCACCTCCCGCCCCTCCAAGCCCTACATCCCCCCCGACCGCGGCTTCGGCCACGCCGGCTACCCCGCTATCTCGATGACCTTCGAAGGCGCAGAGGGCTTCTGCCAATGGCTCTCCGCCCGCACCGGCCGCCGCTACCGCCTCCCCACCGAGGCCGAGTGGGAGCACATGGCCCGCGCTGGCGCCCCCGCCGCCAGCCCCTACAGCGCCGGCATCACGCCCGACACCCTCCCCGACCACACCTGGCACAGCGCCAACTCCCCCGACAAGACGCAGCCCGTCGCCACTCGCAAGGCGAACCCCTGGGGCCTGCACGACCTCCACGGCAACGCCGCCGAGTGGGTCCGCGCCCACGCCGCCGACGGCAAGCCCACGACCAAGGGCGGCTCCTACCGCGACGACGCCGGCGCCCTCGCCATCGCCGCCCGCGCCCCCCAGGCCCCGGGCTGGAACGCCAGCGACCCGCAGTTCCCCAAGAGCCAGTGGTGGCTGGCCGACTGCACCTGGGTCGGCTTCCGCGTGGTCCTCGAGCCCGGTCCGCCCCCGTCAACCCCCGCGGCCCCCGCGCACCCGCCGCCAACCGATCCCAAGCCCAAGGAGCCGACGCATGGCCCCCCGAACCCCCCCAACTGACCCGGGCCTCTCCCGCCGCGACTTCGTCCTCACCTCCGCCGGCGCCCTCGCCGGCGCTGCCCTCGCCGGCACCCTCGCAAGGCCCGCCTACGCCGTCGGCGGCTCGGACACCCTCCGCGTCGGCGTCATCGGCTGCGGCGGGCGCGGCGGCGGCGCGGTCATGCAGGCCCTCCGCGCCGACAAGGGCGCGGTCCTCTACGCCATGGCCGACGTCTTCCCGGAACGGATCGAGTCGCAGTTCAAATCGCTGACCCGAGCCCTCTCCTCCGAGGAGAACAACACCAGGGTCACGCCCGCGCAGCTCGACGTCCCCCCCGACCGCCGCTTCTCCGGCTTCGACGGCTACCAGAAGGTCATCGACCTCTGCGACGTCGTCCTGCTCGCCACGCCCCCGCACTTCCGCCCCGCCCCCCTCAAGGCCGCCGTCGAGCGCGGCCGCCACATCTTCTGCGAGAAGCCCGTCGCCGTCGACGCCCCCGGCGTCCGCTCCGTCCTCGAAACGGTCGAGCTCGCCCGCCAGAAGAAGCTCGCGCTCGTCAGCGGCCACTGCTGGCGCTACAGCGCCCGCGAGCGCGAGACCTTCGGGCGGCTCTGCGAGGGCGGCCTCGGCGACATCCGCGCCACCTACACCACCTACAACGCCGACGGCTGGGTCGAGCCGAAGAAGCGCAAGGACGGCTGGAGCGACATGGAGTTCCAGCTCCGCAACTGGCACTACTTCGCGTGGCTCAGCGGCGACCACATCGTCGAGCAGGCCGTCCACAGCATCGACAAGAACGCCTGGGCCATGAACGGCGCCCTCCCCACGCGCTGCACGGCGGTGGGGGGGCGGCAGGGCCGGCCGGACACGCCCGAGACCGGCCACGTCTACGACCACTTCTCCGCCACCTGGGAGTACGCCTCCGGCGCCCGCGGCTTCCACATGTGCCGCCACTTCCCCGGCACCCCCACCGACAACTCCGACTACATCCTGGGCAGCGACGGCATCTGCACCATCAACGGCTGGACCAAGACCCACGAGATCACCGGCAAGAACCCCTGGAAGAGCACGCACCCCGGCAACGACATGTACCAGCAGGAGCACGACGACCTCTTCGCCGCCATCCGCGCCGGCAAGCCCATCAACGACGGCGTGTGGATGACCCACAGCACGCTCATGGCCATCATGGCCCGCATGGCCGCGTACACCGGCCAGGCGGTCACGTGGGAGCAGGCCCTCAACTCAAAGGAGCGCCTCGGCCCGGAGAGCTACGAGTTCGGCGAGGTGCCCGTGCCGCCGGTTGCCATCCCCGGCAAGACGAAGTTCATTTGAGCGCGCGGCTACGGCGGGCTGAACATCCGGAGAAGAGGCCACAGATGACACAGATGACCACAGATGGACGACCACCGGGCTTCCCATCTGTGCGCATCTGTGTCATCTGTTCTGAGAATGCGCCCGTATCACGCCAGGCTGCATGCCGCCGGTTTCGTGTCTTCAGCCCGAAGGGCTGGCCGTCAGTAGCCGGGGGTGAAGCGGGGCGCAGCCGAGCGCCACCCCCGGTCAGAGCCCAGAGCGCGCGCACCCTGAAAGGGTGCAAGTGGCGTCCACATTCTCATGGGCTCGGGTTCGTTCCTGCGACATGCCCGACTGTGGCTCTTCCTCTTCTTGGCCAGCATCAAGGTGTTGCCCTCCCCGGGAAAACGAAGTTCATCTGAGCCTGCGGCCGCGGACTGAACACCCGGAGAAGAGGCCACAGATGACACAGATGACCACAGATGGAAAACCAGCGAACGCCCCATCTGTGCGCATCTGTGTCATCTGTGGCTCCTCCTCTTCATGGCCAGCGTCAAGGCCAATCCACCGGACTTAGGAAGGACGCCATCATGGCCGACCTCGGCCGCCGGGAGTTCCTTGCCGCGGCCGCCACGGCCACCGCCGCCGCGGCGCTCGCGCCGAGTGCGCTCGGCATCCAGCCGCCCGCGCCGCCCCCGCCGCGCCGCCTCAAGCGCGCCGTCAAGTGGGGCATGGTCTCAACCCCCGGCTCCGTCCGCGAGAAGTTCGCGCTCCTGAGAACCCTCGGCTACGACGGCGTCGAGCTCGACAGCCCCGGCGGCCCGCCGGAGTCCGAGGTCGCCGAAGCGGTGAAGGCCACCGGCCTCCCCGTCCACGGCGTCGTCGATTCCGTCCACTGGCAGAAGCCCCTCTCCGACCCCAGCCCCGCGGTACGCGATGAGGGCCGTCGCGCCCTCGAGACCGCGCTGCACGCCTGCAAGGCCTACGGCGGCACCACCGTCCTGCTCGTCCCCGCCGTCGTCAGCAAGGCCGTCCCCTACGCCGACGCCTACCGCCGCTCCCAGGATGAGATCCGCAAGGTCCTCCCCCTCGCCGCCGACCTGGGCCTGGAGATCGCCATCGAGAACGTCTGGAACAACTTCCTCCTCAGCCCGCTCGAGGCCGCCCGCTACATCGACGAGTTCCAGAGCCCCGCCATCGGCTGGTACCTCGACATCGGCAACATCGTGAACTACGGCTGGCCGGAGGACTGGGCCCGCACGCTGGGCAAGCGGGTCCTCAAGCTCGACATCAAGGAGTTCAGCCGCAAGAAACGCGACGCCGAGGGCCTCTGGAAGGGTTTCCAGGCCGAGATCGGCGACGGCGACTGCGACTGGCCCGCCGTCATGAAGGCCCTCGCCGAGATCGGCTACGACGGCTGGGCCACCGCCGAAGTGGGGGGCGGCGACGAGGCCCGCCTCCGCGATATTCTGGCCCGCATGGACCGGGTTCTCGTCTTTCCCTGAGGTGCCCCATGAAACACGTGAAACACAGCACGGCTTCCGATCCCCGCGGCCTCGACCGCCGCGCCTTCGTCAAGTCCTCCGCCGCCATCGCCGGAGGCGTCATCCTCGCCCCCGGCCTCCTCGCCCGCGGCGCCTGGGCCGGCGGCCAGGAGACCATCCGCATCGGCGTCATCGGCTCCGGCGACCGCGGCACCGGCGCCGCCGTCAACGCCCTGGAGGCCGACCCCGCCGTCCGCATCGTCGCCCTCGCGGACCTCTTCCCCGAGCGCGTCGAGAAGTCCCGCGCGCTCCTCGCCGGCCACCCCCAGCACGCCGCCCGCGCCACCGTCGAACCGGACCGCTGCTACACCGGCTTCGACGCCTACCGGGCCCTCCTCCGCTCCGACCTCGACGCCGTCATCCTCACCACGCCCCCGCACTTCCGCCCCGCCCACTTCGAGGCCGCGGTCAACGCCGGCAAGCACATCTTCGCCGAGAAGCCCGTCGCCGTGGACCCCGCCGGCATCCGCCGCTTCCTCGCCGCCGCGAAGGAGGCCGACCGCAAGGGCCTCTCCGTCGTCGCCGGCACCCAGCGCCGCCACGACCCCGCCTACCGCGCCCTCATCGAGCGCATCCGCAGCGGCGACCTCGGCACCCTCGTCTCCGGCGCCTGCTGGTGGAACCAGGGCGGCCTCTGGGTCCACCAGCGCAAGCCCGAGTACTCCGACACCGAGTGGCAGGTCCGCAACTGGCTCTACTTCTGCTGGCTCTCCGGCGACCACATCGTCGAGCAGCACGTCCACAACATCGACGTCATCAACTGGGCCATGGGGACGCACCCCGTCAAGGCCCTCGGCATGGGCGGGCGCCAGGTCCGCACCGGCCCGGAGTACGGCAACATCTTCGACCACTTCACCGTCCAGTACGAGTACCCCGGCGGCGCCCTGGTCACCAGCCAGTGCCGACAGATCGACGGGTGCGCCTCCCGCGTCAACGAGATGGTCGCCGGCGCCCGCGGCCGCGCCCGCTTCGGCGCTGCCCGCCTCGAGGGCGATTCCCCCTTCAAGTTCGAGGGCGAACGCCCCAACCCGTACGTGCAGGAGCACATCCACCTCATCCAGAGCATCCGCGGCGAGGGGACACGCCTGAACGAGGCCCGCGAGGTCGCCCACTCCACGCTCACGGCCATCATGGGCCGCCTGAGCGCCTACACCGGCCAGGAAGTGACGTGGGAGCAGGCCATGAGCGCCGACCTCTGCCTCGACCCCGGCGCGTACGAGTTCGGCCCCCTCGAGGTCGATCCCGTCCCCGTCCCCGGCCGCACCAAGCTCCCCGCGCCCCCCGCCGCGCCCCCGACCGCGGCCCCCGCTGCGACCCCCGCAGCCGCCGCGAAGGAGTCGCCCTGATGCAGCGCTGTCCCCCAGTGGCACAGGCGTCCCGCCTGTGTTCCTCCCTCGCCGCCCGGGAGCACTCGTGATGCAGCGCCGCGACTTCCTCGCCACCACCGCGGCCGCCGGCCTCGCCGTCGCCATCCCCGCCCGCGCCCAGGCCCGCCAGCAGCCCGGCGCCGCCCCCTCCGCCCCGGGGATGTTCAAGCTCAACTACGCGCCCCATCTGGGCATGTTCAAGCACCACGCCGGCGAGGACCCCCTCGACCAGCTCCGTTTCATGGCCGACGAAGGCTTCCGCGCCTTCGAGGACAACGGCATGGCCGACCGCCCGCCCGAGCTCCAGTCGAAAATGGGCGATGAGATGGAGAAGCTCGGCATCGCCATGGGCGTCTTCGTCGTCAGCCCCGCCACGAGCTGGAAGAACGGCATCGCCAAGGCCGACAAGGCGGCCCAGGACCAGTTCCTCGCCGACTGCCGGCGCGCGATCGAGGTCGCCAAGCGAACCCGCGCCACGTGGATGACCGTGGTCCCCGGCACCCTCGAGCCGCGGATGGAAATGGGCTACCAGACCGCCCACGTCATCGACCTCCTCCGCCGCGGCTCCGAGGTCCTCCAGCCCCACAACCTGGTCATGGTCCTCGAGCCCCTGAACCCCTGGCGCGACCACCCCAACATGTTCCTCTCCAAGGTCCCCCAGGCCCACATGGTCTGCGCCGCCGTCAACAGCCCCGCCTGCAAGATCCTCTTCGACCTCTACCACCAGCAGATCACCGAGGGCAACCTCATCCCCAACATCGACCTCGCCTGGCAGCACACCCCCTACTTCCAGATCGGCGACAACCCCGGCCGCAACGAGCCCGGCACCGGCGAGATCAACTACCGGAACATCTTCAAGCACATCCACAGCAAGGGCTTCAAGGGCATCCTCGGCATGGAGCACGGCAACAGCAAGCCCGGCAAGGAAGGCGAACGAGCCGTCATCGACGCCTACCGCGCCGCCGACTCCTTCTGAGCCCCTGCGCCCCCGCGCCTCCCCTCGTGCATCTCGACTCTCGACTCTCGAATCTTGAATCCCATGCCCCCCCCGCCCGCCATCCCCGGCCCCCGCCTATCCGCGATGATGTTCCTCCAGTTCTTCATCTGGGGAGGCTGGTACGTCACCGTCGGCAACTTCATGGCCGCCCGCGGCCTCGGCGATGCCATCTATTGGGCCTACACCGTCGGCCCCATCGCCGCCATCGTCTCCCCCTTCTTCCTCGGCATGGTCGCCGACCGCTTCTTCCCCACCCAGCGCATCCTCGGCATCCTGCACCTCCTCGGCGCCCTCGCCATGCTCGCCGCCCCCATGGCCGCCGAGCAGGGGCCCACCCCCTTCATCCTCGTCCTCCTCCTCCACATGCTCTGCTACATGCCCACCCTGGGCCTGTCGAACGCCATCGCCTTCCGCCACCTCGCCAGCCAGGAGAAGGGCTTCCCCCTCGTCCGCGTCTTCGGCACCATCGGCTGGATCGCCGCCAACCTCGTCGTCAGCGCCGGCCTCCACGCCGACACCGGCCCGGCCCAGTTCTGGGTCACCAGCGCTGCCGGCCTCGCCCTCGGCCTCTACAGCTTCTCCCTCCCCCACACGCCCCCGCCCGCCGCAGGCCGCCCCGCCAGCATCCGCGACATCCTCGGCCTCGACGCCCTCGCCATGCTCCGCGACCGCTCCTTCGCCGTCTTCCTCGTCAGCTCCTTCCTCCTCTGCATCCCCCTCGCCGCCTACTACGCCTACGCCCCCGTCTACGTGAAGGCCTCCGGCTTCGAGAACGCCGGCGCCACCATGTCCCTCGGCCAGATGTCCGAGATCGTCTTCATGCTCGCCATGCCCGCCTTCTTCGCCTTCCTCGGCGTCCGCTGGATGCTCCTGCTCGGCATGCTCGCCTGGGTCATCCGCTACGCGCTCTTCGCCGCCGCCGCCCCCGGCGGCCCGCAGTGGATGATCCTCGCCGGCATCATCCTCCACGGCATCTGCTACGACTTCTTCTTCGTCACCGGCTTCATCTACACCGACCGGCGCGCCGGCCCCCGGGTCCGCGCCCAGGCCCAGGGCCTGCTCGTCCTCGTCACCCAGGGCCTCGGCCTCGGCGTCGGCGCCCAGGTCATGGGCCTGGTCGAGAAGAGCGCCAGGGCCGCGGATGGCGCGATGGACTGGCGGACCTTCTGGCTCTTCCCGCTTGTCGGCGCCGCGATCGTCGCCGTCGCCTTCTTCGCCCTCTTCCGCGAGCGCGGGAGCACGCCGAGCGAGGTGCGCCCCGAACGCTCCGGATAACTCGCACGCGTCCTCTTCGCCCGCGAGGGCGCACGCCCGTTGCCAGGGGCGCAGCGAGTCGCGCCGCGACGAGCCACCCCCTGGAAGGCCCCCTTCTCCCCCCGCCCGGAGGCCCGCAGGGCCAGAGGGCGGACGAACCCCGCCCATCTCCGCCCGCCGCCGTGATTCGATGGAACTCCCAATGTCAACCGTCGGCGTCTGCGCCTGGTCCCTCCGCCCCGAGGGCCCGCGCGACCTTTGCGACAAGCTCGCCGCCGCCGGCCTCTCCGCCGTCCAGCTCGCGCTCGACCCCCTGCGCACCGGCCAGTGGAGCGAGACCGAGACCGTCGCCACCCTCAGCAGCGCCCGCATCACCATCCTCTCCGGCATGATGGCCACCGCCGGCGAGGACTACTCCACCCTCGACACCATCCGCCAAACCGGCGGCCTCCGCCCCGACCGCACGTGGCACGAGAACCTCGCCGCCGCCACCGCCAACGCCGAGCTCGCCCACCGCCTCCGCATCCCCCTCATCACCCTCCACGCCGGCTTCCTCCCGCACCATCCCGCCGACCCCCTCCGCGCCACGATGCTCGACCGCCTCCGCCAGGTGGCCGCCGCCTTCGCGGCCAATGGCATCCAGCTCGCCCTCGAGACCGGCCAGGAATCCGCCCCTCTCCTCCTCGACTATCTCACGGAACTTAACTCCCCGGGTAGGTCGGCTCTCCGAACCGATCCCTCATCCCCGGGTACGCCCGCTCTCCGAGCCGACATCGGCGTCAACTTCGACCCCGCCAACATGCTCCTCTACGGCACCGGCGACCCCATCGACGCCCTCCGCCTCCTCTCCCCTCACATCCTCCAGGTCCACATCAAGGATGCCCGCCGCACCACCACCCCCGGCCAGTGGGGGACCGAGACCCCCGCCGGCCGCGGCGAGGTCCCCTGGCCCGCCTTCTTCGCCGCCCTCCGCGCCATCCCCCGCCCCGTCAACCTCCTCATCGAGCGCGAATCCGGCGACACCCGCCTCGAAGACATCCGCGCCGCCCGCCGCCTGATCGAAACGCACGCCACCCCCACGGGCGCACCCCGATGACCATCGGCGTCGCCATCCTCGGCCTCGGCTTCATGGGCCGGACGCACGCCCGCGCCTACCAAGCCACGGCGGCCGCCGGCCTCCCCTGCCAACTCCGCGCCGCCTGCACACTCCCCGAGCCCGAGCCCGCCGCCCCCGCCGGCAACCTCGGCCCGCCCGATCCCGGCCCCCTCTTCGCCCCCGGCGAGGTCCGTCTCCACGACTCCCCGCAGTCCCTCGCCGCCGACCCCGACATCCACCTCGTCAGCATCTGCACACCCACCGACACCCACACCGCGCTCGCCACGCTCCTCCTCCGCGCCGGCAAGCACATCCTCCTCGAAAAGCCCGTCGCCCTCCGCTCAGGCGACATCCCGCCCCTCATCGAGACCGCCGCGGCCGCGACCCGCCTCTGCATCCCCGCCATGTGCATGCGCTTCTGGCCCGGCTGGGACTGGCTCAAGGCCCGCGCCCGCGACCGCTCCCTCGGCGAGCTCCGCAGCCTCACCCTCCAGCGCCTCGGCGCCCGCCCCCAGTGGAACACCGGCTTCTACCACAACCCCGCCCGCACCGGCGGCGCCCTCTTCGACCTCCACATCCACGACGCCGACATCGTCCACTGGCTCGTCGGCCCGCCCGCCGCCGTCACCTCGCGCGGCCACCACGACCACCTCACCACCCTCTACCACTACCCGAGCCTCCGCGGCCCCATCTCCGCCGAGGGCGGCTGGCTCGACACCCCCGGCTTCCCCTTCCGCATGCGCTACACCGCCGAGTTCGACCACGCCGCCGCCGACTGGGACCTCGCCCGCGCTGAGCCCACCCGCCTCCTCCTGACCGACCGCGCCGGCACCCGCCCCATCCCCCTCCCGCCCCACACCGGCTACGACGGCGAGATCCGCGCCACCCTGAACGCCCTCACCACCGGCGACACCGCCGCCCTCCCCACCCTCGCCGAAGCCCTCCAGGTCACCCGCCTCCTCGAAGCCGAGCGCCAGAGCCTCGAATCCGGCCGCGAGGTCAAACTCTGAAGCGTCGATCCGCTTCAGTCCCCGTCTCCCCCATCCGTGCCCATCTGTGTCATCTGTGGCTTCTTCTCTTCCCCGTTTCGTGCTCAAGCGAGGTTCCCCCATGCCCACCGAAGCCCGCCGCATCGCCTGGTCCGACCTCCCCCAGGACCGCCCCATGGACCGCATCGCCCGCCGCCGCATCATCGCCGAGCACATGATGGTCTCCGAGGTCCGCCTCGAGCCCGGCTTCGACCTCGCCTCCCACGCCCACGCCAACGAGCAGCTCGTCGTCATGCTCCAGGGCCGCTGCCTCTTCGGCCTCGGCGAGCCCGGCACCCCCGCCTACCGAGAGACCGAGCTCCGCACCGGCGAGGTCCTCGTCCTCCCGCCCAACGTCCCGCACTCCTGCCGCGCCCTGGAGCCCTCCCACATCCTCGACCTCTTCAGCCCCCCCAGCGCCACCACCGGCGTGGACCGCCCCACGCACTGACGGGCCTCACGCCAGGAACCGCCCCCGCACCTCCGGCGTCGGCACCATGCAGCGCTCCGCCTTCCCGAACCACCGGTACCGCCGCTTCGCCACGACCCCGTACGCCCAGTCCCGCGCCGGCCGCGGCACCACGATCAGCCACCCCAGCACCCACCACGGGAACCGCAGCCCCCGCGCGATCCGCAGCACCGCCGCCGACCTCCGGTAGACCGCGCCCCCCTGCACCAGCACCACGCTCTGCGGCGCTGCGCCCGCCCCCCCCGCGCCCTCATCGCCCAGCAGCGACCGCGCCGCCGCCGACTCAAACGGCGCAAAGCGGAACCGCCCCGCCGGATCGCGCCGGATCACGAACCGCACCCACCCGTTGCACAGGTTGCACACCCCGTCAAACACCACCACCCCGCCCACGCCATCCCCCGCCGCGCCGCCATCCGTGCCCATCTGTGCCATCTGTGGCTTCTTCTCTTTGCCGTCTTCTCCGCCCGCCTAATCCAGCCAGTCCCGGGACCGCAGCCGCTCCGGCACGTACGTCTCGGTCACGTACGAAATGTCCTTCGTGATCAGCGACTCCACCTCCATCTTGAACCCGTTCGCCAGCAGCTTCTCGATCTCCCGCTGCCACCCCCGGTGCTTCTCGAACCACGGGTACGCCGCGATCTCCTTCGCCCGCTTGATGTCGTTCTCCGAGAGCGAGATCTTCACCGCCTCCGGCAGCTCGCACTCCGCGTAGTCCTTCGCCCGCAGCCCCAGGAACTTCGCCCCCGGGATCGCCAGCCGCGAGCTCTCGAACGCCAGCGAGATCGACCCCTGCTTGATCACCGAGTAGATGTAGTGCCCCCACGGGTCGCAGTCCAGCAGGCAGATGATCGGCAGCTTCAGCTCCTGGTTCAGCCGCTGCAGCAGCCGCCGGCACCCCCGCGGCGGCTGCCCGCCCCCGTGCGTCAGGATGCAGTTTTGCTTCTCCCAGAACCGGTCCTCGTTGAACCGGTTCCACACCGTGCCCTTCTCGACGTGCAGGACGAACTTCGCCTCGCACTTCCTGAACTCGATCACGCTCGGCTCGACGATCGAGGGAATCCCCCACCCCCCGGAGCCCATCCGCCGCGCGTTGATCTCGTCCCCCCGGTCCACGACCGTGAGATTCCCCACCACCTGCCCCCGGTTGTCCGCGAAGACGTGCAGCTCCTCCCGCAGCGCCCCCAGCGTCACCTCCAGGTCCTCCAGGATCGGGTCGCTCTCGTCCTGCGTGTCGAACGTGTTCTCGCTCGTCCCCGCCACCGTGTGCTTGGCCTTGTAGAACACCCCGCGGAGGCTGCTGGTCTTGTCCGCGTCGATCAAGTCCTTGATCGTGCTCGCGTGCAGCATCGTCTGCATGAACTGCTTCGCCTGGTTCAGGTTAAACAGCTGCCGCTCCTGGACCGCATCCCCCATCTCCAGGATCCCGCGCTTGCTGTTCCAGTTCGTGTTCGAGCGCGACCGCGTCGGCACCTCGATCATCGGGTCCTTCCCCTTCAGCGGCGCCCGGGCGACATCCTCCGCCAGCGCCACCAGCTTCCCCAGCGTCTCCCGGTCCCGCTCCTTCTTGATCGCGGTCGTGGACCCGGACCGACCCTTCTTCGCCATGCGCGGCACTCCATCGCCGTGAAAACCAACCCGGCGGCAGAGTGTACCCGGGCCCGAGAACCCCCGCGGAAACACGGGATCGCGGGCTTTCGTGCCCGCCGCGCGCATACTGAAACCGACAGGGCCGCCTCTGGCCGCCCCTCTCGCCGAACGCCGATAATCCCCGGCCGCCACCCCCCCAGGAACACCCCGCGTGCCCACCACCGCCCAGCCCGCCTCCTGCGACATCGGCCTCGTCGGGCTCGCCGTCATGGGCCAGAACCTCGCCCTCAACATCGCCGACCACGGTTACCACATCGCCGTCTACAACCGCACCACCGCCGTCACCGACCGGTTCATCGCCGACTCCCGGCCCCACCTCTCGCCCACCACCGGCGGCGCGCTCATCCCCGCCCACGACTTCCCCGCCCTCGCCCGCCTCCTCAAGCGCCCCCGCAAGGTCCTCATGATGATCAAGGCGGGCGGCCCCACCGACTCCGTCATCGACGCCCTCGCCCCCCTCCTCGAACCCGGCGACATCCTCATCGACGGCGGCAACGCCCACTGGGAGGACACCATCCGCCGCGAGAAGGCCCTCAAGGCCCGCGCCCTGCGCTTCATCGGCTCCGGCGTCTCCGGCGGCGAGGAGGGCGCCCGCTTCGGCCCATCCCTCATGCCCGGCGGCGAACTCGGCGCGTGGAAAGAACTCGAGCCCATCTGGACCGCCATCGCCGCCAAGGTGGACCCGAAGACCGGTAAGCCCCTCGGGGGCGCCGCCCCCGGAAAGCCCATCACCGCCCCGGATGCCGAGGCCTGCACCGCCTACATCGGCCCCGACGGCAGCGGCCACTACGTCAAGATGGTCCACAACGGCATCGAGTACGGCGACATGCAGATGATCTGCGAGGCCTACCACCTGCTCAAGGGCATCCTCGGTCTCTCCGCCCCGCAGATGGCCGACATCTTCGCCCGTTGGAACGCCGGCGACCTCGACAGCTTCCTCGTCGAGATCACCGCCGACATCCTCCGCCAGACCGACCCCGACACCGGCAAGCCCTTCGTCGACATCGTCCTCGACGCCGCCGGACAGAAGGGCACCGGCAAGTGGACCACCGTCAGCGCGCTGGACCTCGGCGTCCCCGCGGCCACCGTCGCCGAGGCCGTCTTCGCCCGGCTGATGAGCGCCGCCAAGGCCGAGCGCACCAGCGCAGCGACCATCCTCGCCGGCCCCGCCGAGCCGTTCCGCCTCCCCGCCGAGGAGCGCGACCGCTTCATCACCGCCGTCGAGCGCGCCCTCTACTGCTCCAAGATCTGCTCCTACGCCCAGGGCTTCCAGCTCATGGCCGCCGCCGGCAGGCACTACCACTGGCCGCTCGACTTCGGCACCATCGCGAAGATCTGGCGCGGCGGGTGCATCATCCGCGCCCGCTTCCTCCAGAAGATCACCGAGGCCTGCCGCCGCGCCCCCGGCCTGGCCAACCTCCTCCTCGACCCCTACTTCGCCGGCGTGACGAAGGCCGCCCAGCACGACTGGCGCTGGGTCATCGCCAACGCCGCCTACGCCGGCATCCCCGCCCCCGCCTTCTCCTCCGCCCTCGCCTACTACGACTCCTACCGCGCTGACCACCTCCCCGCCAACCTCCTCCAGGCCATGCGCGACTACTTCGGCGCCCACCTCTACGAACGCACCGACCAGCCCCGCGGCCGCCTCTACCACCTCGACTGGTCCTCCAAAGACCGCCCCCAGCGCGAGGTGACCCCATGACCCTCCTCGCGCCTCTTCACCCCGAAGGGGTGGACGCCAGTAGCCGGGGGTTGAGCGAGTCTTCGAGCGACACCCCCGGAACGCCCGCGTTCCACACCCCGCACCCCGAAGGGGTGTTCGTGCTCCACGCCCGCCCCGCCCACCGCCACGGCGAGCGCCAAACCCTCCCGTCCCTTGCCTCCCTCCGCGCCCTCGGCTCCTCCCCCCACCGACTCGCTTCCACCAACATCCCCTCTTCGCCCGTCAGGGCGCACGACCGTTGCCAGGGGCGCAGCGAGTCGCGCAGCGACAAGCCAGCCCCTGGAATCCGCCCCTCTCTTCCTTCCCGCCCGGAGGCCCGAAGGGCCGGAGGGCGGACGAAGCACCCAACTCCTTACCGCGAGCCTCGGAACGGAACCGTCTCCCCGCATCTTCACCCCGAAGGGGTGGAAGCCAGTAGCCGGGGGTTGAGCGAGTCTTCGAGCGACACCCCCGGAACGTCCGCGTTCCACGCCCCGCACCCCGAAGGGGTGTTCGCGCGCCCCGTTCGCCCCATTGGCCCCATTTGCGCCGCCCTCACCCCGCGCGCCCCGCGCCCCCATCGAGCACTCCCCTCGGGGTGCTCCCCATGACGCCCCGCCTCCGCATCGTCGGCACACCCCTCGAACTCGAGCCCCCGTGGTCCCTGCGCACGCCGCGCCTCACCATCCGTCGCCTCACCCCCGCCGACCGCGAGGCCTTCCTCTGGGCCGTGAGCGCCACCCGCGATGCCCTCGCCGCCCACCTGCCCATCCACCGCCCCGGCGAGGATGACGAGCGGCTCTTCCGCCGCCTCCTCCACCAGGATGGCGGCGACGGCCCCGGCTACATGTCCCTCCGCGTCGTCGGCCTCCTCGACGATGGCCGCATCGCCGGCGGCTACAACCTCCTCAAGCCCTCCGGCGGCCTGGAACTGCGGGCCTCCATGAACTGGTGGACCGCCGCGAACTGCACCGGCCAGGGCCTCGCCACCGAGGCCGTCGCCGCGCTGCTCACCCACGCTCTGACCGAAGCCCCGCCGAGTGGCGCCGGCCTCGGCCTCCACCTCGTCGAAGCCTGGATCACCAGAGACAACCCCGCCAGCCGCCGCATCGCCGAAAAGGCCGGTTTCTCCCTCGCCTCAGACCAGCCCAGCTACATCCGCACCGGCGACCGCTGGACGCTCCATGACCTCTATACCAAGCGCGGGTAGCCCGGCTCTCCGAGCCGGTCCGTCCTGGGTACCCCGGCTCTCCGAGCCGGTCTGTCTCCTGTTCCCTTCGCTCCGGCGGAACCGCGCCGCGTGAGCAAGCGGGCCGCGGTGCAGCCGCGCTCGGAGCGCCGCTCCGAACAGACCCCTTCATGTGCCGCAACCGTGAAGAAACACTCTGGGCCCACGCCCCTCGCGCGCGTCTTTCCATCATCTAACATGCCTCTTGCAATCACTGTCTCTGGCCCAACTTACATCGTCTCCACACCCGGCACCAACCCCCAAAACTAGCCACTCCCAACAACCCCACCTATCCTTGCGATCCTTCGGAACCGCCCTCCTCCGGCAGGGTTCCGTCCGGGTGCAGGTTCGGCCCGCCGCGGCCGTCTCCACCCCGTTTCGCCGGGCCTCAGGAGACGCCGGATGGCCTCAGTCACCTACGACGGCCGCTCCTTCATGCTCGACGGCCGACGCATCTGGCTCGTCAGCGGCGCCATCAACTACGCGCGCACCCCGCGCGACCTCTGGGCCCAGCGCATCCACGCCGCCAAGCGCGCCGGCCTCAACACCGTCGAGACCCCCGTCGTCTGGGCCCGCCACGAGCCCCGCCCCGGCCAGTTCGACTTCAAGGGCGACAACGACCTCCGCCACTTCATCCAGCTCATCGCCCAGGCCGGCCTGTGGTGCATCCTCCGCCCCGGCCCCTACATCGGCGCTGCCTGGGATTTCGGCGGCCTCCCGCCATGGCTCACCTCCGTCAAGGCCATCCGCCTGCGCGTCTCCAACGGCCCCTTCCTCGAGGCCTGCTCCCGCTACCTCACCGCCGTCTCCGAGCAGGTCCGCGACCTCCAGGCCACCGGCCCCAAGGGCGGCCCCCTCCTCCTCATCCAGAACGAGTCGCAGTGGACCTGCGGCGATGACCCCCAGGGCCAGGCCTACCTCGGCGAGATCAACCGCTACCTCCGCGAGTCCGGCCTCGGCGTCCCCACCATCAACGGCAACAACCTCTGGCAGGGCGTCGAGGGCGAGATCGACTGCTGGACCGGCTCCGGCGACATGCTCAGCACCCTCCGCCAGCTCGCCACCGTCCGCCCCGAGCAGCCCCGCCTCGTCATCGAGCAGATCGTCGGCGCCCCCAGCACCTGGGGCACGCCCGCCGCCCCGCCCACCGGCGCTGCCGAGGTCGAGCGCCGCCTCGCCGAGGTCCTCGCCGCCGGCGGCCAGTTCAACATCGCCCCCTTCCACGGCGGCACCAGCTTCGGCTTCTCCGGCGGCCGCCTCCCCGAGCACGAGTCCGGCTTCGTCACCGCCAGCCACGACCACGGCGCGCCCCTCAGCGAGGCCGGCCTCCCCGCCCCCTCCCTCCCCGCCGTCCGCCGCCTCTGCACCTTCGCCTCACGATTCGCCCGCGTCCTCTCCAACCTCGACCCCGCCTACCGCCCCGTCGTCATCGCGCCGGCCGACCCCGCCCCGGAGGATGACGCCCGCCCCCGCGCCAAGCGCGAGAGCGCTGCGCCCGGCCCCACCGTCATCCACACCTCCGGCTCCCAGGGCGGCGTCGCCTTCATCTTCAACCCCGCCGCCGAAGCCGAGCGCCCCAAGGGCGCCCCCGCCGACCACGTCACCCTCCTCCTCCCCGACGGCACCCCCCTCCCGGTGGACATCACCGGCCAGGCCGTGACCTGGTGCCTCTTCGACGCCCTCATCGGCGCCCGCGCGCGGCTGGACTACTGCAACCTCAGCCCCTTCGCCGCCGTCGGCCGCACCCTCATCCTCTTCGGCCCCCCGGGCGCTGACGGCCGCCTCTCCGTCAACGGCTCGCCCCTGGCCATCCCCGTCCCCGCCGAGGGCAAGCCGCCCGCCACCCTCGAGCACGAGAGCCTCACCCTCATCATCGCCACCGCCGACCACCTGGAGACCATCCAGGCCGCCGACGACGCCGTATACCTCGGCGCGAGCGACCTCACCGCCTCCGGCCAGCCCATCGCCGCCGGCATCCGCACCTGCACCCGCATCGACGCCGAGGGCAAGACCACCCACGTCCCCGTCGTTCACCCGCCGCCCCACAAGCGCGCCGAGGGCCGGCTCGCCCTCAGCGAGTGGGCGGCCGCCCCCATGGGCGACTACTGCGACGGCACCAGCCCGCGCTTCGCCTCGATCGACGGCCCCGCCGACCTCGCGTCCCTCGGCTCTCCCTACGGCTACGGCTGGTACCGCATCCGACTCAAGTCGCCGCCCTCGGGCAAGGTCCGCCTCGCCTTCCCCAGCGCCGGCGACCGCCTCCTAGTCTACCTCGACGGCGAGCCCGCCGGCGTCATCGGGCGCGGCCCGGGCGCGGAGGGCGAGCTCCACCCCACGTTCGCCAAGGGGCCTCGCACGCTCGTCATGCTCGCCGACAACCTCGGCCGCCTCAGCGGCGGCAACAGCCTCGGCGAGTCCAAGGGCCTCTTCGGACCCTTCTACGAGGTCAAGGCCCTCCGCCCCGGCAAGCCCATCCTCAAGACCGGCGAGCCGGTGCCCATCCTCTCCTTCCGCTCCCCGATCTGGGAGGTCAACCCCGGCGACCTCACCCTCCACGACCGCATCACCTGGACCCTCGCCCACCGCCGCAAGACGCCCGTCCTGCTCACCATCGGCCCCTCGCCCGTCCGCGCCCTGCTGATGCTCAACGGCAAGCCCTTCGCCATCCTCGAGCGCCACACCACCGAGCGCCACGTCCTGCTCCCCGACCAGCTCAAGGCCGGCGTCAACCTCATCCAGGCCGCCCTCTTCCCCGAGGCTGCCAGCGCCGACCTCAAGGACGTCCTCCACACCCTGGGCGCCACCACCACGCTCGATGAGTGCACCGCCGACCTCGCATCCAAGGCCGAGTGGGCCTTCGCCAAGTGGGAGCCGCCGCGGGCCGCGGCCTTCGCCAGGGGCAAGGGCGCCGGCCGGGCCATCTCCGGCTGCCCCTCGTGGTGGTCGGCGACCTTCCCGCCCGCCGACCGCTCGCGCCCGCTGTTCTTCGACGCCGCCGGCCTGAGCAAGGGCCAGCTCTACCTCAACGGCCGGCACATCTGCCGCTACTTCGTCGCCACCGCCGACGGCAAGCCCGTCCCGCCGCAGACGCTCTACTACCTCCCCGCGCCCTGGGTCAGCGACGAGGCCGACAACCAGGTCCTGATCTTCGACGAGCACGGCGCCGGCCCCGCCCGGACCCGGCTGGTGTACGACGCCCCCCGCGGCCTCGCGCCGGAGGACCGTTGAGCGCCGCCGCCCGCAGGCCGAAGGCCGCGGCCCGCGCGCGCTCCGGCCGGCCGCTCTGGCAGGCCGCCGCCTCCTTCGCCGCCCGCGCCCACCTGCACCAGGTCCGCAAGGACGGGCGCACGCCCTACATCGCCCACCCCTTCCGCGTCACCCTCACCGTCGCCCAAGTCTTCGGCTGCCGGGATGAGGCGGCGCTGGCCGCGGCCATCCTCCACGACACGATCGAGGACACGCAGACCGACTACGACGACATCGAGGGGCAGTTCGGGCGGCCGGTGGCCGAGTGCGTGGCGGCGCTGACGAAGAACATGCTGCTGCCCGAGGCGCAGCGCGAGCGGGACTACTACGGCCGGCTCCGGCGCGCCGACTGGCGGGCGCGGCTGATCAAGCTGGGCGACGCGTACGACAACTTCTGCGACCGGATCGCCATGCCCGATCAGCGCCGCAAGACGATCAAGCGGCTGAGGGACGCGATCGACCTGGTGAAGCCCGATGCGCCGGCGCACGAGGCGTCGCGTCGCGGGCTGGAGGCGGCGCGGCGGCTGCTGGGGCGGCGGTAGGGGCGTCAGCGCGGTGGGGGCGTGGGGGCGATCTGCGGCGCCGGGGCGGGCCTCTGGGCCGAGCGGCGCTGGATCTCCGCGTCGTAGAGCATGATCTGGCGGCGCAGCCGCTCGACCTCGGTCTGGACCACCTGGGCGGAGCGGCGGCGCACGCCCGGCCGGTTGAGCTGCTCCTGCAGGCGGGCGTGGGTCAGCGCGTAGTTGTCGCGCAGGGCGCGGAGGGTCTGCAGGTCCACGTTGGCGGGGATCGGCTCGATCATCGGGGCGAGCATCGGCCCGCCGCGGACGGCGGCGTCCACCGTGCGAATGTGCCGCAGGTCGCTCCCCAGCCCGTGCCGGGCCTCGCCGCCGGCGACGACGCCGGTTCGCTCCGAGGCCGGGTCGAGCATCCGGCCCCGCTGCGCCGGGAACTGGCCGATCAGTTCCGCGTCCTCCTCCGACTCCTCGGCCGGGGCCCAGGCCGCGCCGGTCAGGCCGCTCTCGATCGGCGCTGCGCCGGCGCCCGCGGGCGCGGCGTACGTCTGGGAGCGGTGGTCCCACGCCTTGCGGAGCATGTCCAGGTCCATGGGCTGGCTGAGCCGCTGGAAGTCCCCCAGGCGGACGACGGTCTCGAGCGTGGCTCCCTCGCGCTCGAGCACGAGCGGCACCTCGTCGCCGGGGTCGTGCGACACGATGATCTTGCGGAGCGTGTCGCGCCGGTCGATCACGATCCGGTCGGCCTTGACGATCCGGTCCCGGGCCCGGAGCACATCGCGGGCGTGGAACCCGGGGCGGGCCTCGCCGATGAGGGCGCCGCGGGTGTCGGGCGCGGCCATGTCGAACTGGATGCCCATGGCGGCGCGGGGCTCGCTCTCGAAGCGTGCCCGGGCGGCGGAGACCAGGCGCCGGCGCTGCTCGAGGGTGAGGTCGTCGCGCCGCAGGGCCTCCTCCAGCTGGCGGAGGGGGTAGCGCCCGCTGCGGGCCAGCTCGAAGGCGATGAGGCGCTTGCCGATGTTCGGCGAGCCCAGGTCGGCGACGAGCGACTCGACCGGCGGCACGGTGGGAAGGGCGGCGGCGGCGGCGGCGGGGGGCTGGGCGCCGTCGGCATCCTGGGCGGTGGCCTGGGCGCTCAGGGCGAGCGCGGCGATGGCCGCGGCGGTGATGGTCCGGGAAATCCTTCGTCTCCGGCCGGGCACGGTGAGCCTCCCCGGGGTGCGGTGATTGTACCGGCTGTGGGCGGCCGGCGTGGCTGGGGCCGGACAGGCAGGCGGGACGCCTGCCCCACTTGAGGACTGGCGGACTGGCAGGCGGTTCGCCTGCCCCACTGGGGCAGGGGTGAGCGCGGGCTCACTCGCTGACGAGGGCGGCGATGCGGCGGGCGTTGCGGCGGATCCAGTCCACGTTGGCGTCGACCATGCCGAGGAAGGCGCTGCCGCTGAGGCCGGCGAAGGTGCCGGTGGCGGCGATGGGGACGACGGCCTCGACGATGAGCGCCTCGACCATGAGCCAGGGGAGCGACTCGAGCTCGGCGACGGAGATGACGCTCCCGGGGACGGTCTCATAACCGCGGAGGAAGCGCTTGAGGCGGCCCTCGTCGAGGCCGACGGGCCAGCGGGCGGGGTCGGGTCCGCGCATGGTGATGGAGAACTGCAGGGCGCCGTTGGCGATGTCCACCGCGCGGGGGCACTGGCGGGCGGTGTCGTAGTCGATGACGGCGGCGACTCGGGAGCCCTTGAAGAGCATGTTCCCCGGGTGCCAGTCGCCGTGGATGATCTGGGCGGGCCAGTGGATGAAGCCCTGGGCGCCGGCGAGGTGGGCGGCCTCGGCGTAGGCGGCGCGGAGGCGCTCGAGGGCTGGGGCGGTCGAGCCGTTGAGGCGGCGCCCGGCGAGGGCGAGGTGCGGCTCGAGCCCGGGGGCGCTGTGAAAGCTGCCGCAGGGGGGCGAGTAGCCGTGGAGGTGGAAGGAGGAGAGCAGGCGGTGGAAGAGGGCCAGGGCGCGGCCGGCGTCGGCGGTGGCGTCGAGGGACATGTCGTAGTTGCCGCCGTCGATGAACTCGAAGAGCTCGTAGATAGACTCGCCCCTGGCGAGCATGGTGCGCCCGTCGGTGCGGGTGCGGATGAGGCGGGGCAGGGGGAAGTGACGCTTGGAGAGGAAGAGCTGGATGGCGTGGCAGAACTGGATGCGGGCCTGGGCCTCTGTGCCGACCCCGCCGGCGGGGCGGCGCTTGAGGAGGAAGCGGCCTCGGTCGGTCTTGAACACTACTTTGGGGGCGCGCCCGGAGCCGCGCCGGAACTCCTTGATGGCCTCGATGACGCCGACGTCGTAGTGGGAGCAGACCATGGCGAGCTCGCCCGCCTCGAAGCGGGCGCGGGGGGGGCGGGGCGCGGGGGCGCCGGCGTCGGCCGGCGGCGGGGAGGCCGCGAGCGGCGGGGTGGGGGCGGCGTGCTCGAGCGCCCTGGCCGCGGGGTCGGCGGCGACGCCGGAGGGCGTCCAGGATGACCCGGCGATGCCGGATCCGGCGGGGACTCCGGAGGCCCCGAGGTTGCCGGACCCGCCGAGCGCACCGGAACCGGAGGCCGTGCCCGACCCGACGGCCAGGTTGTGCCCCTCTCCCCTTCCCCCGCTGGGATCGTGGCCGGGTGCGCCGGGCTGCATCGGGTGTCTATTCGCGGTGGGGGGGTCCGGCGTTCCCGCGGAGCGTCGGCGGGGCGGCGGATGGCCCTGTGGGGGGCGGCGCGGGCCGGCCGGTGTCGGGCGCGTCGGCGCTAGCCGCGGGCGGGGGTTCGTGCCCCGGCGGATGGATGCCGCGGCGGGCGCGCTGCCGGGGGATCTAGTGGTCCACTAGTGATGGGGTAGTAGCCGGGAGCGCCGCCGAACAAAGATCTACCGAGATCCGGTGTCACGGCGTGATTTCCACCCGACCGGAGCCGGCGCCTCGCGCCGAGAGGAACTAGTGCGCGAGAACCGAGGCGTCGGCGGTGCCGACGGCTACGAGGATCAGGAGGATCCCCATCAGCAGCGCCCACATGGCGATCCGGTCCGGGCGCGGGCCGACACGCTCGATCGGACGTCGCGCCGGGCGCCGGCGATCAAGCTCGACCGTACGCGGGACGACCGGAGCCGGCACGGTGCGGCCGCGGATCTCGACCGTCCGGCGGGCCGGAATCGCGGTTGCATTGGGATGCGCGCGGCGACGAGCGGCCGCGGCCGGGCGAACGGCGTCGGCCTCGACGTGCTGGCGCTCCCGCGGAGCGTGCCGCGCGACGTCATCGGCGCGATCAGCGCGACGGCGCGCCTCGTCGGTGCGCGCGTACACGTCCTGGAGATGTTCGACGTCGGCCCACCATGCGCGGGCCTCGGGGTGTGCCATGCGGTTTTAGGCCTCTTTCCTTGGAGTGCCTACGGGGTTAGCTGACGGGCTCGCGCTGAAAGAGCTGCGCTACACCGGCACCCTGCCGACGATTCGCCCCAGTGTGTGGTTCCCCCGCTCCCCGGGCCCTGCGACCCCAGGATTCGGCGATCTGACGGCGGCTTCGTAGCAGCGATGTATTTCCCTGCATATACGCAGTGTTATGGAGACTGCGGACGGAACCGCGGACTTTGCGGGTTCGTGGGCGTTGGCGGTATGGCGTGCTGGTGCCGGTGCTGTTGCCCTGGGCGTTGGTGGCCGGGTGTTCCGGGCGGTGCTCCGATCAGCGCCCGGCGACCTCCGCGATGTACTCCGCGACGTGCTTGGCGTCCTCGCCCTCGTACAGCAGGGCGGGCATCTGGCCCTGACCGCGCGCGCGGCCCTCTTCGATCGCGTTGATCGTGAGGCCCACGGTCGGCGCGAGCACGTCGAGGTCGGGCCCGACGCGGCCGACCGCGCCTGCGTCGTCGAGCGCGTGGCAGTTGGCGCAGCGCTGGTTGAACAGCTCGCGCCCTTCCTGCAGGTCCGCGCTGAGCGTCGTGCCGCCGGGACCGGCAGCGGCCTGATCGCTGGTCAGGACGATCGCCGGCACGATCAGCCCGAACAGCATGATCCCCGCCGCAAGCGCGAACTCGCTGGCGTGCAGCGGCTTGCGCCGCCCGCGCTCGAGCGTGTCGCGGACGCCGCGCGGGCCGCCGCGCATCGCCACGAGCACGACGCCGAGACCCAGCGCGACGAAGAACGACATGAAGACGAGTGCTGCCATGCGGCGGGCAATCTACCCGACAGGGAGGCGAAGCCGCCTCACCCTCGAGCGGGCGTGAGCGCGACCGCGCTCGATCGCTCTCGCGCAGTGGTTCGGCGCGTGGCTCATCGCCGTCGCCCCGCCCCGAAGTTCATGACCGGCGGAGCGACCGCGCGGAAGTCGTCGGTCCCGGTCGCGGCGAGCTCCTGCGCGGTGCGCTGCATCTCGGCCTGGCGCGCGAGCTCGATCGCGTCCAGCAATGAGAAGTCCTTGACCTGCGCCGCCACGCGATCGCCGACCTCCAGGCGCTCGAAGCGCCGCGCGACGATGTTGATCGCCCCGCCCGCCGACGCATGGCGCTCCAGGCGCCCGTCGACGACGACGAGCGGCTCGGTCCGCACCGTGAG
>JBBDXI010000066.1:20400-23469 GCA_040902425.1 Phycisphaerales bacterium | reverse complement strand
CGCCGGCGCCGGGCGGTGAACGGGCCGCCCCCGCCGGCGCCGGCGCCTGGGGCGGCTGGCTCGAGCCGCCGGGGGAGTGGCGCGCGACCCCGGCCGCGGCCAGCACACTCCCTAGCGGGTCCGGGGCGTGGGTGATCTCGGTGGACCTGCCCCTGGACTCGATCGGTCAGGGCGTGTGGGTGAACGACCAGCGCCTCGCGCTGAACTGGATGGGCGACCCCCGGGCGAGCGCCGGCGGGCCCATCCCCTGGCACGCCGTGGATGAGGCGTCGCTCTCGGCGCAGGCGCTGAGGCTCGCCGAGCCGGAGCGGCAGAGCCCCGTGCGGCGGTGGCGCTACCGGCTGCTGGCGGCGGGGCCCCAGGGCCTCGCGTGGGGGATGGAGGGCGAGCCGCCGCCGGGCCTGAGCGCGGGAGAGCGGGCCTTCGCGGACCCGGTGGTCGAGGCGATGGCGCGGCAGGATGAGGCGCGCTGGGCGGCGGCGCTGGGGTGGCTGTGGCTGGCGGATGCCGACCTGGCCGAGCGCATCCGGCGTCGCCTCGTGGCGGTGGTGGTGTTCGAGGATGGCCATGCCGCGCCCATGTGGCCGACGAGGCTGGAGGAACTCAAGTCGCTCCGGGATGACCTGCTGAACCCGCGCCTGGGGGGGCCGGCGCGCCGGGAGCGGGCCTCGGCCTGGCTCGAGGCGCAGGCGCCGGCGGCGGCGTGGGTGGTCGATGATGCCGGGCCCCGCGCCGACGGCGGCGTGCTCGCGGAAGTGGGCGTCGCGAACCTGACGGAGCGGGCGACCCTGGGCTGGGCCGGGCGGGCCGGGTGCGGCGGGGGGGCCCGGGCGCCCGACCTGGCGCCGGTCCCCTCTCTCGCCGCCTGCGTGCTCACGGCGGTCGCGGCCGAGGACGGCGAGGGGCGCGCTGCCCCGCGGGCGGGCCGGCCCCCGGCTCGGCTGGAGGTCCACGCGGGGAAGTGGAAGGCCGATCACGCCGTCGTGGCGCACGCCGTGCCCGTCTCGCCGCCGGGGCTGGCCATGTCGCCCTTCACCGGCGACTGGTCCATGGCGGGGCTACTGGCCGGCGCCCCCGACGCGGCGATGGGCGCGGGCCCGGACTGGGCGACGGCCGCCGTGCTGAGCCGGCGAGAGGCCGATTCGGGGAGCGGGTGGTGGGTCTACCTGGAGTGCAAGTCGCCGCCGGGCCCGGATGGCAGGGCCCCGGCCGCGGATGAGACTGTGCGCGTCTGGCTCGGGCCGCGGGGGCACTCGGCGGCGGTGCTGCGCGTGACCAGCCGCGGGGGCGTGGCGGATGAGCGGGCCCTGGAGCGGACGGGGGATGGCATGCTCCCCGGCGCGAGCGTCTCGCGACTGGCCGACCGGTGGGTGGCGCACATCCCCGTCCCGGCGGGCGCGATCGACGGCGAGGGGTCCATCCGGATCGGGGTCGAGCGAACGGACGCGGCGGGGAGGAGGACGGCCTGGCCGCGCCCGATGATGCCGTGGCAGGTGGAGCCGGGGCGCATCCGAGCGGACACGGGCGCGTGGGGGGCGGTGGCGGCCGAAGCGTCCCCGCGGGAGCGCTAGACCCGCATGAACCACGCGTTCAGGAACCACTCCAGCACCAGCAGCGCCAGCGCGGCCGCGACGAGGTGCGGCCAGAGTTCCAGCGGCTCCTGGCCGCGCCCGGACCCCGTCACGGACTCGCCGCCGACGCGGATGTGCTCGGCGACGGCCAGCGAGGTCTCCGTCGGGTCGAGCAGGTTGACGGATAGGGCCGCCGTGGGCGAGCCGCGCTCGTAGACCCGCGCCGCGCCCGCGACCAGGTAGACGCCGGCGCGATCGATCAGCCCCAGGTTGACCCGCCGGAGCCCCGCGGGCGTGGCCTGGCCCGTTGAGGCGTCGCGCTCGAGCCGCTGGCCCTGCGGGCCCTCGAGGACCACCCGGCCGCGGGCGCCCGGGTCCACATCGGCGTACGCCGGCTGCGCGGTGGTGAAGGCCAGGCCGGCGTGCTCCGCCGCGCGGAGTGTGAGGTGGTCCACCGCCTGCGCGAGGAAGATCGTGAACCCCACCGTGACCGGCCAGTTGGAGTAGGCCAGCTCGAAGGCGACCACCACGCGCCGGGCGGCGCGATCCTCCAGCAGCAGGATCAGGGGGCCGGCCGCGCCGCGGGCCAGCTCGGCGGGCGTCACGCCGGTCCCGGCGACCGACATGGGCCGCGAGACAAACACCGCGTCGAGGGCGACGTGCCGCAGCAGCGGGTGCGCACGGTGCCACGAGATCATGTAGGTCCCGGGCGAGCCCTCGGGTGGTGGGCCCAGCGTGAGGCCCTCCGAGGGGACGCCCGCCCCGAAGCTCAGCGACGGGGCCACCGGTAGGCGCGAGGGCGCAACCCGGTCGAAGATGAACAGGTCCGCCTGCGGCGGCTCATCGCCCGCCATCTCCCGCTCGTACGTCGAGGCGCGGATCGTCCGGAAGGGGACCTGCATCTCCCGCAGGACAGTCGTGATGAGCCACTCCGGCCCGCGGAGCGCCGGCGGGTCATCCTCTCCCGGCGCGGCCGGCGGGTCCGGGATGACGACCAGGATGCTGGGCTTGCTGGCGGCCTCAAGCACCAGCGACGCCGTGTCGTCGGACGCGAGCAGATCGGGGCGGTCGATGGAAACGGTCAGGAGGCCGCCCTCGCGCCGGTTGAGCGTGAACGTGGCGACCGACTCGGCGGCGTCGGGCGCGGCCTCTACGGCGGGCGCCGAGCCCGGCGCGCTCGTTTCGGCGGCGCGGTTGCCCGGGACCTCGACCGCCTTGCGGTCGATCTCCGCGCCATCCTGGGCGCGGGCGACCGGGGCCACGACCGGGCCGGTGCTGGCGTTGCGGATGCGGACAAAGAGGCGGACCGTCGAGGGGTCATCCCAGTCGCGCCGGGCGGAGAGCGCGACGATGCCGAGGTTGTCGCGCGACTGCGGCGCGCCGGCGCCGGCGCGCTTGCCGACTTCGTCGCTGCCCAGGCCGCCCGCCGACCGGTCCGCGATCCCGGTCCGCTCGTAGCGGAAGTGCGCCCCCCCGAGCGTGTACCCCTCCCCGGGCG
>JBBDXI010000066.1:7864-20390 GCA_040902425.1 Phycisphaerales bacterium | reverse complement strand
CAGGATCACCATCCCCGGCTCGGGCCGGGCCGCCTCGGTCGCCTCGCCCGTGAGCATGGCGCCCGCCAGCCGCAGCGCTGCGCCCAGGTCGCCCGGCTGGTCGGAGGGCTGGATGGCGCCGATGGCGCTCCGGGCCGCGCCGATGTCCTGCGTGAAGCCGGAGGCGATCCGCGGCGAGGCGGCGAACTCGACCACCGCGAACGACGACCCCGACGCCGTGCGCGACAGCTCATCGAGCGTCCGCAGGGCCCGGCGCCGCGCCTCATCCAGCCGCGTGCTCCCCCCGGACGGGTCCCCGTCGCGGGCGCTCATCGAGGCCGACCGGTCGATCATCAGGATCACGCGGTCCCGCGCCCCGGAGCCCATGTTCAGCGCCGGCCGCGCCAGGGCCAGCAGGAACAGCCCGAGTATCAGCAGTTGCAGCAGCAGCAGCCACGTCGGCCGGATGAAGCGGAAGGGGATGTTGACCTGCAGGTCGCGGGTCGCCTGCTCCCACAGCAGCGTGGAGCTGATCCGCACCGGGCGCCGGCGGAGCCTGAGGAAATAGAGGATGAGCAGCGCCGGGACGGCCGCCGCCGCGACGGCGAGGGCGGGCAGGGGGCTGAGGAAGGTCAGGTTCAAGGGTTGGATGGTATTCGACGGTTATCTGAAACCCCGGCGGGGAGGTGGTCGAAGGAATCGGGAGGGCGGGACACAGGCCGGCTGCCTGTGCCACCGAAAGCACGAGCGGCTTTCAGACCGGCGCTGGTAGACTGAGGCGGTGAGCATGCGGCGGTTCCTGGCTATGGCGATGGCGGCGGCGCTCCTCGGCGGGTGCGTGGCGCTCCCGGAGCGCAACGGCGCCCTCGGCCTCACGCGCCTGGGCGCCGCGGCCGAGGCGGAGCGCATGGAGCGCGAGCCGGTCCAGCTCCTCCGCCCGGTGGTGGTGCTCAACGGCTACCACGGCCTGCCCACGCTCGCCAACCGCGTCGCCCGGAGGCTCGGCGAGATGACCAGCGGCAAGCCGGGAGACTTCCTCGCCATCTCCTACACCTTCTCCGGCGACCTCGACGACGTCTGCGGCACCATCCTCCGCGAGGTCGAGGCCCGCTGGCCCAGCCCCGACCCCGAGCGGACCATCGAGGTCGATGTCGTCGGAGTGTCCATGGGCGGGATCGCCGCACGCTGGGCCGCCCTCACGCCCGAGGCACGGGCCGAGGTGCGCGGCCGGTCGATGAGCGAGGACCCGGACCCCGCGGACCAGGGCCCGGCGCTGCGGAAGCGCCTGCGCATCGCCCGCCTGTACACCATCAGCGCCCCGCACCGCGGCTCGAGGATGGCCGAGATCCTCGCCCTCGATCCCGCGACGGCCGACATGCGGGGCGGCTCGGCGTTCCTGCACGCCATCGACACGGCCCTGCCGGGGGCGGGGTTCGAGCTGGTCTGCTACACCCAGTGCCGCGACAACCTCGTCGGCGCGACCAGGACCGCCCCGCCCGGCCAGGAGCCGATCTGGACCAGCGGCACGCTGGTCTTCAGCCACTTCACGGCGAGCCGCAACCCGATGTTCCTGGTCGACATCGCCCGCCGCCTCCGGGGAGAGACGCCGCTGCTGCAGGCCGGCGATGCCCCCCCGGCGGACTGACCGCCGCGCGCACCGGACCTTCCTTCACTCTGCGCTCCTGCTCTGCGGGCTCTGCGCCTCCGCGTGAACTCTCCCTCGTGCTCGCCGGGGCGCCGAGCACGCAGAGAAAGCCGCACCTCACCCCTACTTCGGCTGCTCGAGCGCCTTCTTCTCCTTCCGCGCCTTCTCCCGCGCCGCCTGGTCGAGCTGGGTCTGGATCATCTGCCCGACCATCCGCCGCGTGGCCACCAGCTGCGAGGGCGAGACGCCGTCGCGGTCCGCATCGACCTCCATCGCGACGAGCCACCGGTCACCCGCGGGCCTGTACCCCAGGTCCGCGACGAGGCTCCTCTCCACGCCGGGAAGGTGCCCCGCGCCGTAGATCGCCCCGACGGTCCTGATCCCCGGCTCGCGCTCGATGATCCGCCGGATGTCATCCACCAGCACCTTGTTGCGGTCCTCCAGGATCACCGCCATCATCCCCTCCATGCCGCCGGGCAGCCGGAGCTTGATCAGCTCGTCGGCCCGCCCCAGCATCTCGATCATCATGAGGCGCAGCATCGTCCGCCCCTCCGCCGTCGAGCCCATCATCGAGAGCATCATCCCCGCCAGGCGCCCCGTGAACGAGGTCCCCTCCAGCATGCTGAACAGCTCGTCGGCGCTCGCCCCCGAGGCCTCCAGCCGGTCCTGGATCTGGTCCATCGAGAGGTCGCTGTTCCGCCAGTGGGCCTTGTTGTGGTCCATCGCGGTCAACTGGAACACCAGCCCCGTCGCGTCCGCCAGCTCCTGCTGAATCCCGCCCGAGCGGTCGCCCTTCTCCGGCTTCTTCAGCGGCTTCTGATCGCTGAACCGCAGGTCCGAGGCGGCGCCCTCGCCGCCGGCCTTCGCGTCAGCGCCGAGGCTGAGCACGTCGAACGTCGGCGCCCCCGGCTTGCCGGCCGGCGCGGGCCCGCCATCCGAGATCGGCGGCTGGGACGAGCCCGGGGCGGGTGTCGCCGCCCTCACGTCGTAACCGATGGGATGGCCCCACGCGTCGCTCAGCGACCCCTTCAGCAGCTGCGCGATCCTCCCCTCGCTCCCTTCGACGAGCGCCGCGAGGCTCTCCGGCAGCCCGCCCTCCTTCGCCCGGTACCGCTCGATCGCCATCGCCAAGAAGCGGATCCGCCGCTCGGTCGCCTTGGCCTTCTGCTCCGGCGTCTGCTCCCCCCGGTCGTGCTCGCCCGAGCCGGCCCCCGGCGGCTTGACGCCCTCGAACAGCACCACATCCTGCGTGTCGAGGAACTCCTGAAGCGACCCGTAGAAGGACGGGTTGGCGATGTGCACCGCGCCGGCGAGGTAGATCGTCGGCATGCCGGCCCGCGGCGGCGCAAACTCGCGGATCGTCATCTCCAGCCGCACCACCCCGCCCGGGCGGTCGTCGGCCGTGCGCTGGTAGGGCGCGGCAACGTGCGCCGCCGCCGCGGCCCCGTTACCCTCCGCCTGCGCGAACGCCGATGAAGCGGGCGGAAGGGCCGCAAGCAAGGCCAGGAGCACGGCGGGGGTTCTTCGGATCATGGTTTCTCCGGGCCCGTGTACGGGGCTCGACGGCCTGCTGTTTCCCGGACGATCGTAACGAGGCCGCGATGCCGCGATGGATCGAGAACCCCGGTTTCCGCCCGCCCCCCGGCGGCCTGGCCGCCGAGTGGGCGCGGATGCGCCGCGATGCCCGCCCGCTCCCGCGCCCGCTGGTCTTCCTCGGCGGCTGGCGGGCGCCGTCGTGGCCCATCCGCATCCTCGCCCGGCGCATCCGCGAGCTGGTCGGCGCGGACCGGGCGCAGGTGCTCCCCGTGAGCTTCGCCTTTACCGGCAGTCTCCAGGAGGCCGCGCGGCGCTCGGTCGAAGAAGTGCGCCGGCGCTGGCCCGGCGAAGGCGAGGGCACCGCGGAGGTCGACGTCGTCGGCGTGTCGATGGGCGGCCTGGTGGCGCGCCTGGCGGCCGCGCCGGAGCTCTGGTGCCGGCCCGCGGGCCCGGTCCGCGGTGAGCCGGGGCGTCCCCGCCCCGGGCCGGCCTCACCGGCCGCGGGCCTGCGCATCGCCCGCCTGTTCACCATCGCGACGCCCCACAAGGGCGCGTCGATCGCGCGCTGGATCTGCCCGGACCGCGCAGCGCGGGACATGCGCGCGGGCTGCGAACTGGTGTCGCGATTGAACGATCGCCCGCGCCCCTACGAACTGGTCTGCTACGCGCGCCTCCGCGACTGGTGGGTCGGCGCCACCAACGCCGCCCCGCCGGGCGAGGAGCCCATCTGGGTCGATGCCTGGACCCTCCTCTCGCACAACGCCGTCACCATGGACAAGCTGATCCGGACCGACCTCGCGCGGCGGTTGCGAGGGGAGGAACCGCTGGGCAACCCGTCGCGCCCCCCGCGGGACTGAGGGCCGCTCTTCGCCCCTGAAAGGGGGCGAGCGATGGTTGCCAGACGTCATTTCCCCGGCGTGGAAATCGGCCCCGGCCCGGGCGATGACTCAGGTGCCTCCTTGAGAATCCGCCGCACCTCCGGCTCCATCGCCCCCGCCCAGACCTCGTACCCGCGCCGAGACAGGTGCAGGTAGTCCGGCATGATCTCCGGCGAGATCGACCCATCCGCGGACAGGAACCGGTCCCCGATGTCCAGCATGTGCACATGCTCCCCATCGGCGTGCCTCGAAGCCAGGGCGTTCACCTCCGCGATCTTCGCCCGCGCCGGGTCGCCCGCCTCCCGCCCCCGCGGGAACACCCCCAGCAGCAGCACCGGCGTCCCCGGCAGCTTCTCGCGACACGCCCTCACCACCGCCCCGATCCCCTCCGCGATCTCCGCCGCCGAGTTCGACGCCAGGTTGTTCGTCCCGATCATCACGATCACGAGCTTTGGCGCTGAGCCGGCCGCGGGCTTCGCCAGCCCAGCCAGGTTCCCGTTCTGCACGCGCCACAGCACGTGCTGCGTCCGGTCCCCCCCGATCCCGAAGTTCACCGCGCCCCGCCCCGCGTAGTGCGCCGCCCACGCCTCCCGCCCGTGGTTCTCCCACCCGTGTGTGATGGAGTCGCCCAGGAAGACGATCCCGATGTCGCCCTTGGCCGCACCCTGCCTCGCGCGGGCGTTGAAGGAGTCGTTGCGCTTGACCCAACCCTCATCCGTGCGCGGCGCTGGCGCGATTGCCGAGTTCGCCTTGGGCGTCGCAGCGGGGCTGGTGGGCGCGGGCGCTGCGGGCGGTTGAGCCAGGATGAGCCCGCACGTCAGCAGCAGGAGCGTGAGCATGTCCGGAGTCTACCGCGGAGTGGTCATCGACCCTTGACTGTCAGCGGCGCCACCTTCCCCGTCCCCCCCGCCGCGATCTTCTCCCACCCGCTCCCAAGCTCCCCGAGCGGGTCCGGCGGGATGATCTGCACCACCTTCTGCCCCAGCGTCGCCTCCCCCCGCTGCACCTTCCCTTGAAACGCCAGGCATTCCGCCAGCAGCCGGTCCAGGATCTCCTCCTCGGTCACGTTCGCGACCTTCTCCCCCTGCACGTAGATGATGCCCCGCCGGTCGCCCGCGAAGACCGCCACATCCGCCCCCTCCGCCTCCCCCGGCCCGTTCACCACGCACCCCATCACCGCCACCTTCATCGGCACCGTCACCTTCGCCGCCAGCAGCCTCCGCACATCCTGCACCAGCGTGAACAGGTCCACCTGGATCCGCCCGCACGTCGGGCACGCGATCAGCTCCGCCCCCGCCCGCGGCCGCAGCCCCAGCGACCACAGCAGCTCCAGCCCATCCTCGACCTCGTGGAGGTGGTCGCTCGCATAGCTGATCCGGATCGTGTCGCCGATCCCGTTGGCCAGCAGCGTGCCCAGCGCCGCGATCGACCGGATGCACCCGGTCTCCCGCGGCCCCGCGTGCGTCACGCCCAGGTGCAGCGGGTAGGGGAACCGCGCCGCGATCTCGGTGTAGGCGTCGATGACCACGGCCGCGTCCATGCTCTTGGCCGAGATCACGATGTCGTCGAACCCGCGCTCGTGGAAGATGTCGAGGTACTCCTCGAGCTTGGCGATCATGATCGCCAGCAGGTAGCCGTTCTTGTGCCGGCTGAAGACCGCCCCCAGCTCCTTCATCCGCTTGAGCTTGTCGCGCCGCTCGATGATCGAGCCCTCGTTGACCCCGACGCGGATAGGAATGCGGGCCGCCTTGCACGCGTCGATCACGGCGTTCACCTGGTCCCGGTCCTGGATGTTCCCCGGGTTCAGGCGGATCTTGTGGACGCCCGCCTCGACCGCCTCCAGCGCCCGTTGGAAGTGGAAATGCACATCCGCCACGATCGGCACCGACGTCTGCCGGAGGATCTCCTTCAGCGCCTCGGTGTCCTTCTTCTCGGGCACCGCCAGCCGCACCAGGTCCGCCCCCGCGGCCTTATATCGATTGATCTCCGCGACGCACGCGTCGATGTCGTGCGTGTACCCCGCCGTCATCGTCTGCACCGAGACCGGCGCGGCCGTCGTGGGCTGCCCCGAGGCATCCGGCAGGCCCCCCCCGATCCGGACGATCCCCGTCCGCTCGTTGCCCACGCAGACCTGCTTGGTGAGGCGGCGTCCCTGCATGGCTAATCGTACGCGCCCGCGCGGGGCTGTTGTTCGCGCGCCGAGACGGCCGATCCCGCTCCGCGCCCCGGTCCGGGGGGCACATTGGCGAACCGGCAGCGGCGGATGCCCACCTCCAGCAGCAGCGACCAGAGGACCACGAAGACCAGCATCACCGGGAACGTCCACGGCGCCCCGAGCGAGGCCATCTCCAGCGCGCCGGCGTTCCCCGAGGACACGGCGTACCGCGCAAAGGCGCGGCCCGTCACCCACAGGGCCACCACCCCCAGGGCGAGCAGCGACATCGACGGCGAGGCGTGCGCCAGGATCGCGCGCACGATCGCCGGCGTCAGCCGCCAGCCGCGCCGGCGGTACCACGCCGGCGGCCTGAGCCAGAGCACGGCGACGATCAGGGCCAGGCCCGAGAGCGCTGCGCCCACGACCGGCGCTTCATCCTGGAGGAAGAGGAACGTCGTCGGCCCGGTCCGGATCATGGTGCCCCGCGTCGCCCCCAGCGCCCAGGAGAGGAGCGGCACCAGCGCGAGGATGACCGTGCACGCCAGGCCGGACAACAGGAGCGCCGCGTCGCGCCGCGACCGGTCGAAGCGGAGCGAGTCGAAAAGGGCCGTCGGGTGCCGAAGGCTCCGGTAGAGCGTCCGCACCCAGGACCCCGGGGATGGGCCCTGCTGCCACGGAGAGCCCGGGCGCGAGCGCGGCAGGGACCGGTCGATCGGCGTCCCGCACTCGGGGCAGACGGCATCCTGGGCCAGGCCCCCGAGGTCGTAGCCGCAGCGTTCGCAGAGGAGGGCGGGGGTCACGTGTCCACCATATCGGGGAGGGCGGGGGGCCAGGCTTCAGCGTTCGGAGGGCCGGTGGGCCTCGGCGGTGAGCCCACGCAGGAGGCCCGGGCGGCGGTCGTAGCCGGGATCGCCCGGCTGGAGGCCATCCACCTCCGGCGTCCGCCAGATGAGCATGACCAGCCCCGCGACCACCAGCCCCGCCCCCATCGTGCCCACGCCCAGCTGCGTGCTGAGGGCGGCGCTGGCATCCCCCGTCGCCAGCGCGCCGATGAGCCCCGCCAGGAACGCCCCGACCGGGAGTGCCCCGAACACCGCCATGTTGTTCACCGACATGACGCGCCCGCGCATGTGGTCCGGGACCAGCAGTTGAAGCGCCGCGATGGCCGAGTTGAACGCCCACAGCCACGTCACGCCCCCGGCGAACATCAGGACCGTCGCCAGCGCCAGCGACCGCGTCGCCGAGAACCCGGCGATGGCCATGCCCCCCAGCAGGATCGAGACCGGGATGAAGTGGTGCTTGGGGTACCAGCGCGGGACCCAGCGCAGGGCGATCACGCCCGCGACGGCCCCCGCGCCCATCACCGCCAGCAGCCACCCGTAGATCATCTCGCGCGGCTCATCCCCCAGGCCCGCGAGCGGGAGCGTCCGCAGCAGGCGGAAGAGCGGGTCCTCCTGCGAGTACACGTCCCTGGCGAACAGCGGCAGCATCCGCATGAGCGGGGCCGCCAGGACCGCGAACGTGACCGTGGCGAGGAACACGGCCCGCGGCCCGCGCCGGTGGAACACGAAGGCGAGGGCCTCGCGGGTCTCGTGGAGGATCGAGCGGCGCTCGCGGGCCGCGGCGGGGGCATCCGGCGTGCCCCAGATGGCCGCGAGCACGACCACGAACGTCGCGGTGTTCACCGCGAAGAGCAGGGTCGGGCCCTCGGTGGCCATGAGCAGGCCCGCCAGGGCCGGCCCCACCACGCGGGCGAGGTTGAACTGCAGCCCGTTGAGCGCGATGGCCGACGCCAGCTCATCCCGCGGGACCAGGCGCGGCGTGAGCACCTGCCACGCCGGCGTGTTGAACGCCAGGGCCACGCCCTGGAACAGCGAGAGCGTCAGGAGCACGCCGGTGGTGGTCCAGCCGAAGTAGCTGGCGACGGTGAGGGCCGCCGCGATCGCCATCATCACCCCCTGGGTAACCAGCAGGAGCGTCTTGCGGTTGAGGCGGTCCGCGGCCAGGCCCCCGACGAGGCCGAGGATGAGCGTCGGGCCGAGCTGGGCCGCGGCCAGCCAGGCCATCATGATGGCCGAGCCGGTGGTGTGAGCAACGATCCACTGGACGCCGACGCCCTCCATCCAGCCGCCGACGTTCGAGACCATCGCCCCCGCCCAGACGTTGCGGAAGTGCGTGTGCCGAAGGACGCCCAGCCGCGAGCGCGGCGCATCGGGAGAGGCCTCCCCGGCGAGCTTGACGGAGGGGACGACCCCGGTCGCGATGGCGCGCGGGGCCGGGGTCGGCCCGGGCGAAGAGCCGGCCGGTGGGGGTGGGACCGGCGGTCCCGGCGGGGCCGAAGCGGACCCCAGCGCCCCCGCGGCGGGCGCCTCGATTTCGGTTGACCTGAGCGGCTCCCGCACGCCTCCTCCGGCTCTCATCCGCATCCATGGGACGGGCCAGGCGATGCTAGGCGGGACTAGCAAGCCCGGGAACGGGAACCGATAATGCCCGGTGCCCGGCGCCCGCCGCGCGAACTGGATATTGTCATACGCAGTAGTACAATGAGGCTGACGTTCGTCGAATCCCGTGTGTTCACCGCCCGCTGGGACCAGCGTCTTGACGATGAGGCCTTGCGGGCCCTGCAGAACCTTCTGCTGGCGGACCCGGGAGCCGGCGACCCGATGCCGGGTGCGGCATTCTCCGGAAGCTCCGGTTCGGCGACCGGAGCCGGGGGAAGGGAGAGCGTGGCGGATTGCGGGTGATCTACCTCCACACGCCAGAGGCCGGGCAGGTGGACCTGCTCACGGTGTACGGCAAGGACGAGGATGACAACCTGAGCAGGGACGAGATCAAGGCGCTGTGCGCCCTCGCGAGGGAACTGCGGGAGCAGGCCGCGGCGAAGGCGCGAAGAGCACGCGGCAGGCGGAAGGGACCACGGCCATGAAGCGCCCCTACGAGCGACTGAGCGTGTTCGATCAGATCCGGGAGGGTCTCAAGGACGGGCTTGCGCACGCGCGCGGCGACCTGACCCTCCGGACGACGACGCTGGTCGCCCCCGCGCCACGGTTGACCAAGTCGATGGTGACGGCGATCCGCAAGAGGTCGGGGATGTCGCAGGCGGTGTTCGCGTCGTTCCTCAACGTCCCCAAGCGAACGCTCCAGAGCTGGGAGCATGGGGCACGCACGCCGAAGGCGGGGGAGGCCCGCCTGCTGCAGGTCTTTGCCGTCGCCCCGCGGGAGCTGGAGTCGCTGGTCTCCCGCGCGGCGGGTGCACGCGGGCCCCGGGCGAGGCCGGCACGACGGCGGTCGGCGGCGTAGGCGGTCCGGCTCAGCGGGCGACGGCCAGGCCGGGGCTCGCCGGCGCATTGGCGAAGCGGCAGCGCTGCAGGCCGGTCCAGACGAGGAGCTCGAAGATCACGAGGCCGAAGACGGCCCCGAACGCCGGGACGGACCAGGCGAAGAGCTCGCCGAGGACCGAGACGGTCGAGCCGCCCAGGGTCGAGAGGTTGAGCCACGCGATCAGGCCGACCCAACTGGTCAGGCCGGTGATGACCCAGCCGACGCTGGCGTGGGCGCAGACCTGCCAGGCCGCGGCGGGGGTGAGGCGCCAGCGGCGGGAGCGGGCGTAGGCCTGGATGCCGGTCCACTCGACCATGGTGAGCAGGAACAGAAGGCAGGCGACGGTGGCGGTCTGAAGGGGGACAACCCAGAGGGCCGAGACCCGGGCGCTGCGGACCGGGTCGGCGATCAGGACGCCGCTCCAGGGCAGGACGATCAGGAACGCGGCGAGCAGGTGGTTGGCGGCCGCGAGGCCGATGCCGCTGGGGATGTCGATCCGGATGGAGTCGAAGAGGGAGCGCGTCCGACGGACGGCGCGGATGTTGGTTTCGAGGAAGGCCAGGAGCGAGGGCGACCGCTGCCACGGCGACCCGGCGCGGCGCTCGGGGGACGAGTCGGCGACCGGGCGGCCGCACTCGGAGCACCGGGCATCCCCCGGGAGGCCGGCGACCTCGTACCCGCAGGATTCGCAGAGGAGCGTGTGGTCCATGGCACTGGACGATCCGGGGGCACCGGCGGAGCGGTTGCAGGCCCGCGTGCGTACGGAGGGTCGGCGTGGCCGGGCGCGGGCCGGGTCTGTATCCTCCACGCCCGAAAACCGGTGGGGTGCCACCACAGGCGGGACGCCCGTGCCACGGAGACGGCGTTGGTCAGGATCAGACGCATCACGACGGCGGACCCCCTGTACCGCCAGGAGTGCGCCCTGCGCGAGGAGGTGCTCCTGCGCCCGCTGGGGCTCGACATGGACCGGTTCCTGCGCGAGTTCCCGGGCGTGGAGGACAGGCTGGAGCACTTCGTGGCCGTGATCGACCACTCCGGGCGCGAGCGGGTGGTGGGGTGCGTGGCGCTGCTGCCGCAGGAGGGGGGCGGGCAGGGGGGGCGGCTGATGCAGATGGCGGTGGACCTGCAGCGGCAGGGGGAGGGGATCGGGCGGCGGCTGATCGTGGCCGCGGAGGTCCGGGCGTTCGGGGAGCTGGGGCTGAACCGGCTGTTCTGCCACGCCCCGGATGGGGCGGTGGGGTTCTACGAGAAGCTGGGGTGGTCGGCGGAGGATGGGGCCTTTGAGGAGGCGGGGATCCGGCACCGGCGGGTCAGCATCAGCCACGAGCCCGCGTCCGAGGAGTGAAGAACAGCCTCCGAAGGGGGATTTTTCCGGGTGAGCGCGGCCCGCGAAGGGTGCCGGAGAGGGGAATAATCCCGGGGCGGTCCGGCAGGAGGCCGCCGCCCCACCCCCACTTGGGAGGCCCATGGCGAATATCCGCGAGGTCCTGGATCGCAACGGGCTGCGCTGCACGCGGCAGCGCGAGGTGATCTTCAACGCCTTGGAGTCGACCAAGACCCACCCGACGGCGGAGGAGCTCTTCCACCGGGTCCGCGAGGTGGAGCCGGGGCTGAGCCTGGCGACGGTGTACAACACGCTCGATGCCCTCTCGGCGTGCGGGCTGGTGCGGCGGCTGCCGTGCCCCAGCGGCACGGGGCCCTGCCGGTTCGATGCGGACACCGATGACCACGTGCACATCGCCACCGCGGAGGGGACGATCCTCGACACCCCGCACGACCTGAGCGAGCGGCTCATCTCGAGCATCCCGCCGGAGGTGGTGGCGGAACTGGAGCGGCGGATGGGGGTGAGGGTGCGGGGGCTGTCCATCCAGGTGGTGGCGGAGCGCGACGGGGAGCCCTGAGCGCAGCGCGAGGGTGAAGGCGGGCGGTCAGGAACCCGCCGCGGAGCGTCGGGCCACCGGGGGCTATCCTCAGCCGGATGTTTGTCGATCAAGCCGAAATCACGGTCAGGGCCGGCTCGGGCGGCCCGGGGGCGGTGTCGTTCCGGCGGGAGAAGTACATCCCCAAGGGGGGGCCGGATGGCGGCAACGGGGGCGACGGCGGCTCGGTGATCGCGGTCGCGGATGAGAACGTCAACACGCTGTTTGAGTTCCGGGGCCAGCACTTCTGGGAGGCGCAGGATGGCGACCCGGGGACGGGGAGCCAGTGCTCGGGCGCGGCGGGGCGGGACAAGGTCGTGCGGATGCCGCCGGGGACGCTGATCTACGACGCGGGGAGCGGCGAGCTGATCGCGGACCTGAAGCACGGCGAGCAGCTGGTGGTCGCGCAGGGCGGGAAGGGCGGCTGGGGGAACGAGCACTTCAAGAGCGCGACGAACCAGACGCCGCGCCGGGCGGATGCGGGGGAGGTCAGCGAGGCGCGGAAGCTGCGGCTGGAGCTGAAGCTGATCGCGGAGGCGGGGATCATCGGGCTGCCGAACGCGGGGAAGAGCACGCTGCTGGCGGCGGTGACGCGGGCGAGCCCGAAGATCGCGGACTACCCGTTCACGACGCTCTCGCCGCAGCTGGGGGTGGCCTCGCTCGATCAGACGCGGCGGATCATCCTTGCGGACATCCCGGGGCTGATCGAGGGGGCGGCGCAGGGGGCGGGGCTGGGGCACGACTTCCTCCGGCACGTGGAGCGGACGAAGGTGCTGGTGCACCTGGTGGATGCCGCGCCGATCGACGGGAGCGACCCGGCGGAGAACTACCGCAGGGTGCGGGCGGAGATCGCGGGGTACTCGCCGCTGCTCGCCGAGAAGCGGGAGCTGATCGCGCTGAACAAGATGGACCTGCTGGATGAGGACGGGCGGCGGGCGATCGAGGGGCACCTGCGGGAGGAGCTGCGGCTGGGGCACTCGGACCCTCTGCTGACCATCAGCGGGGCGACGCGGGAGGGGACGCGGGAGCTGCTGGAGCGGCTGTGGTCGATGCTGCACCCGACGGCGGTGCCGGCGAGCGAGGGGTGGCGGGG
>JBBDXI010000066.1:0-7854 GCA_040902425.1 Phycisphaerales bacterium | reverse complement strand
CCCCGACGACCTTCCACTGGAACGGGGCCTTGCCCTTGGCGTTCACCAGGTGCGGGTGGTGCTCCTCCATGTACTTGCGCATGTCGGGGCGCGAGCCGTCGAGGTCGGTGAAGCCGTACTCGCGGGCGAGGCCCTGGGACGTGTAGATGCCGCCGGACTTGGCGAGGAGGCGCGGGTCGGCCGCGAGGGCGGCGATGGCGCGTCCGACGAAGCAGGGCGTCTCGGAATGGACCCACCCGTAACCCTTGGCCTTGGGGTCCTCGGCGGCGTCTCGCCAGTTGGATTCCTTCACGCCGAAGCCCTCGAGGATGGCCTCGGTGCGCATGAAGCCCGGCGTGATCGAGAGCGCGGCGATGTTGTGGGGGGCCAGTTCCTCGGCGAGGGTCCACGCCAGGCGCTTCAGGCAGATCTCGAAGAGATCGAAGAAGAACGAGCCGTGGTGGCCGATGCCCTCCTGCTCGATGATCTCGACGATCAGGCCTGTGCCCGTGGGCGTGCCGGTCGTTCGTTCCGGCGGTCGCTTGCGCCCGGGCTTGCCCGACTCTCTCGATCGGAGCATCAGGGGCACGGCGTGGCGGCAGGTGATGATGTGCGGCCAGACCCATCCATCGACCTGCGCCCGGCCCTCTTCGATCCCGAGCTTCCAGAACGGCTCCCACGAAGCCACGGGTGAGCCCGTGAGAACGTTGACGAGGATGTCCAGCCCCTTATGCTCACGCCCGATGCGCTCGAAGAGCGCCGAGACCTCGCCCTCGTCGGAATGGTCGACACGGGCGGGGATGCCGACGCCGCCGGCGGCGCCCACCAGTTCGGAGGTCTCCTCGATGGTCTCGGGGCGGCCGGCGTAGTGGTGGTTGCTCGTGTTGGGCTTCGAGCGGCTGCTGCGCCCGGTGCAGTACACCGTGGCACCGGCCTCGCCGAGCATGCGGGCGACGCCGCGGCCGGCGCCCCGGGCCGCTCCTGCCACCACCGCGATCTTCCCGTTCAGCGGCTTCATGTTCGTCTCCTGAGGTGCGCGGCCGTCTTGTTTCCGCGGGATACTGGCACAGCGCCGGCCCCCCCCCCGATATACTAAACGGCCGTTTAGTATTGAATCTAAACGGTCATTCAGGAACAGTCAAGTGGCGAGGCCGAAAAAAGCGAGCGACGACGAGGTGTTCAGCGCGGCCTACCGCGTGATGTCGCGGCTGGGGCCGGCGGAGCTGACCCTGGCCGACATCGCCGCGGAGGCGGGCCTGACGGCGGGGGCGCTGGTGCAGCGGTTCGGCTCCAAGGCGGCGCTGCTGCGGCTGCTGGCGGAGCAGGCGGCCGTCTTCATGCGGGAGAGCCTGCGGACGCTTGCCGCGGAGCACGGGTCGCCGCTGGGGGCCGTGCGTGCGTACGCGGCTTGCATGGCGCGGATGGGCGAGTCGCCGTCGGCACTGGCGCACCACCTGGGGTGGCTGCAGCTTGACCTGGCGGACCCGGGGATGCACCGGGCCCTGGAGGTCCAGGCGCGGGACACGCGGCGCTGGCTGCGCGAGCGGCTGGATGCGGCGGTCTCCGCGGGGGAAGTGGTGGCGGGCGCCGACACGGCCTCGCTGGCGCGGTCGGTGGAGGTGGCGATCAGCGGGTCGATGCTGACGTGGGCGTTCTCGCGCGAGGGGGCCTGCGCCGCGTTCGTGGCGGGGAACCTGGGGGCGGTGCTCGGGCCGTATCTGGCGCAACGCCGCGGCGCGCGGGCCGGGCAACGGAAGCGCCGCGGAGTGCGGGCCTGAAGCGCGAAGCCCGCATCGGGGGGGCGGCGGGTTCCGGCGTTCAGCAGGGGGCGAGCAGCGCCAGCCATTCCGGGTTGCCGGCGGACTTCTTCTTTGAGGCGCCGCCGAGGATCGGGGACCGGGTGAGGCCGAGCGCGCGGGCGCCGAGCGCGGGGAGGGCCGCGACCGTTCTTTGGACGATGCGCTCGGCGTCGGGTTCGGTGAGGATGCCCCCGTGGAGGAGGTGCTTCTCGTCGGGGGCGGCTTCGTAGTGGGGCTTGATGAGGGAGATGATGCGGGCGCCGGGCTTCAGCCAGCGGAGCGCGGCGGGGATGGCGTGGCGCTGGGGGGTCCAGGCGAGATCGATGGCGATGAGGTCCATGAGGATGGGCCGGGCGCGGTCGTCGGCGGGCGGGTCGGCGTGGAGGGCGTTGGTGCGTTCCATGACGACGACGCGCGGGTCCTGGCGGAGCTTCCAGGCGAGGTTCCCGTAGCCGGTGTCGACCGCGTAAACGCGGGCAGCGCCGGCCTGGAGGAGGCAGTCCGTGAAGCCGCCGACGTTGGCGCCGAAGTCGGCGCAGGTGAGGCCGGTGGGATCGAGGGCGAAGGTGTCGAGGGCGTGGCGGAGCTTGAGGCCGCCGCGGCCGACGTAGGGGCAGGGGGGCGGGGGTGGGCTCTCGCCGGCCATTGGATGTGGGGAGTCAGCCGGCGCGGACGGGCTCGGCGGGGCGGCCGGGGATGACCACTTCGGCGGATTCGCGGCCGTTCTCGGAGGTCGGCGCGGGGGCGGTGCGAGGCCCGGCGACGTGCAGGCCGGGGGCGGAGACGCCGGTGAGGCCGGGGGTGACGCCCACCACGGCGATCCCCAGCTCGTCGGCGAGCTCGAGGACGCGGGGCTTGTCGATCATGATCACGTCGCCCGCGGCCAGCGCGAGGCAGCGGGCGCCGTGCTGGTGCAGGTTCTCTATCGTGGTGACGCCGATGGTGGGGACATCGGAGCGCCGGTCGTGCCCGGAGCGGGCGCCCTTGACGAGCGTCCAGCCGGTGACGCGGCAGAGGCGCCCGGCGCGCTCGATCATGCGGTCGGTGCCCTCGACGGCCTCGACGGCGATGACATCCCGCTCGCGGACGGCGATGGCCTGGCCGATGTCGAGGCGCAGGACCTCGGTGAGCAGGGGCCATACGAACTCGATGTCGGCCCACTGCTCGGCGGTGGGCTGGCGCGAGGTCATCACGCCGGCGCTCGCGAGTTGATCCGGGATGGGGATGGTCGAGTCGATGAGCTGCACGCCGCCCCGATCGAGCTCGTCGGCGATGGCGGCGAGGACGGCGTGGGAACGGCGGTCCTTGGCGAGGTCGCCGCGCTTCAGCCGGTACCAGGCGACGAGGGTCCGGAAGTCCGGGATGTTGCGGAGCATCCGGAGCGGGTCGTGCATGATCTTGGCTTTGTCGACGCGCCCGACCATGATGGCGTGGCGGACACCGAGCTTGCTCAGGATCTTCGCCCAGCTCGCTACCCGCAGGAGCCCGACTTCACGGAAGGAGGAGCACAGGGGCGGGAGGGCGAGGTCGTACTGGCGCGCGAGGCCGAGGCCGTGGACGGGGTGCCCGGCGTCGCGCAGACCCTCGGCGATGATGATGGGCAGGCGCCCGCCGCCGGCGATGAGACCGATGGCGGTCGGGGGCGGGGGTGGGTCGGGCAGGATGGTGAGCGGACGGGGCAATCGAGACCCTGATAATGGAAAGGGCAACTCTAGAAGTTGCCGCGCCCGGACAGGTCCCGGCCGATGGGGTTCAATCGGCCCCGGGATGAATCCGTACAGAATAAATCCGGCCGCCCGCGGCGGCAACCGGGGTGCCAGCGGGGTGATCGTAAGCCGGCCGGGGCGGGGCCGGCGGGCGGGGGCGGGCGCCGCTTTGGGGCGCGGGTGCGGCGAGCCGATGCATGGGGCATGCGTGGCGATGGCGACCGGTATGTCCCGGAGGGTGAAGAACAGGCGGACCGCGCCGGGGGATCGGCCGGCGGGCGGCCGTGGCTCGGGGTTCGGTTCCGGTGCGCCGGGGCCTACCTGCGGGTCTACCGCGCTGCCGACGGCAAGGAGTACCGGGCGACGTGCCCCCGGTGCGCCCGGTGCATCCGCTTCGCCGTCGGTGAGGGCGGGACGGACGAGCGGTTCTTCGAGGTTTCATGCTGAAAGGGGCCACGCCGGCCGCGGCCGGGCCCCGTGCGGGCTGTCGGCCCCGGGCGGCTCACGGCGGGCGGAGGGGTTGTCCGATAGCGTGGGGCATGCCGACCGGTGCACGGATGCCCGCTGTGACTGCGCCCACGACCGCCGCCGCCCCGCGCCCCGCGGAGGGCTTTGACGTGTCGGGCAGGTCGGTCTACATGATCGGGATCGGCGGGTGCGGGATGGCGGGGCTAGCGCGGATGCTGAAGGCCCGCGGGGCGCGGGTGAGCGGCTCGGATGGGGCGGCGTCGGAGACGACAGCGCTGCTGGGGGCGGAGGGGATCGCGGTGGGGGTGGACGAGACGGCGGCGGCGCTCCCGGCGCGGTGCGACCTGCTGGTGGCGTCGGCGGCGATCCGGCCGGACCACCCGCTTCTCCTTGAAGCGCAGCGACGGAGCGTGCCCACCCACAGCTACGCCGAGGCGCTGGGCCGGTGCATGGCGGGGCGGTCGGGGGTGGCGGTCGCCGGCACGCACGGGAAGAGCACGACGACGGCGATGCTCGGCGCTGCGCTGACGGATGCGGGGCTGGACCCGACGGTGATCGTCGGGGCTACGTGCGGGCAACTGGTCGGCGGGTGCCTGGCGGAGAAGAGCGGGGGCGCGGGGGCGGCGGGGGGGTTCCGCCTGGGGAGCGACACGATCCCGCGGGGCCCGCTGGCGGGGCGGCCGGGGCTGCTGGTGGCGGAGGCGTGCGAGTTCAACCGCTCGTTCCACAACTACCGGCCGCTGGTGGCGTCGATCTCGTCGGTGGAGGCGGACCACCTGGATGTGTACGGCACGCTGGATGCGGTGATCGAGAGCTTCCACGAGTTCGCGGGGCTGGTGGCGCCGGCGGAGGCGGGGGGGCGGCTGCTGATCGCCCACGACGGGGCCTCGCGGCTGAAGGTGACGGCGGGGGTGGCGGCCCGCGTGGAGACCATCGGCTTCAGCCCCGAGGCCGACTGGGTCGTGAGCTTCGACCCCCCGCCGCGGCGGGTGCAGGTGCGCAGCGGGGGGGGCGGGGGCGAGACGGTGGCCCAGTGGCCGATGGTCGTTCCCGGGGCGCACAACGCGATGAACGCGGCGACGGCCTGCACGCTGGCGGTGATGGTCGGCGCGGAGCCGGGCGTCGTGGCCCGCTCGCTGGCGGCGTTCCGGGGCGTGGACCGGCGGATGCAGTTCCTGGGCGCGCGGGATGCGGGCGGGGGGTCGGTCCGCGTGTTCGACGACTACGGGCACCACCCGACGGAGGTGGCGGCGACGCTGCGGGCCCTGCGCGACTTCGAGCGCCCGCAGGACCGGGGCGGGCGGCTGATCTGCGTCTTCCAGCCGCACCAGCACTCGCGGACCCGCCACCTGATGGAGGAGTTCGCCACCGCCTTCAGCGACGCGGATGTGGTAATCGTTCCGCAGATCTACTTTGTCCGCGACAGCCAGGAGGAGCGGCACCGGGTGACGGCCGCGGACCTGGTGGACCGGCTGCGCCAGCGGGGGACGAACGCGATGCACCTGCACCCGTTCGAGGCGATCGTCGAGCAGCTGGGGACGCTCTGCCGCGGGGGCGACGCGGTGGTGGTCATGGGCGCCGGGCCGGTGTGGCAGGTCGGGCGGGCGTACCTGGCGCGCAAGGCCTGAGGGGGAACCGATGCTGGCGGCTTCGAGCAAGGTCAACTTCGAACGCGACGCCGAGATCCCGACGTGGTTCGGGGTCGGCGGCCGGGCGGATTGCCTGGCGCGGCCGCGCTCGGTCGAGGAGGTGCGGCGGTGCCTCGAGATGGACCCCGGCGCGCGAGTGCTGGGCGATGGGGCCAACCTGCTGGTGGATGACGGGGGCGTGGGGGAGCTGGTGATCGTGCTCACCGATCCGGCGATGGCCTCGGCGGATTGGGGGGAGAGGGGCGACGCGGGGAGGGTGGTCGCCATGGCGGGGGCGAACCTGCCCAAGCTGATCACCGAAGCGGTGCGGCGCGGGCTTGGGGGTTTGGAGGGGCTGGCGGGCATCCCGGCGACGGTGGGCGGGGCGGTGTGGATGAACGCGGGCGGGGCGTTCGGGCAGACGGCGGATGTGGTGACGCGGGTCCACGGGCTGACGCGCGGGGGGCGGGAGGTGTACCTGGACCGGGCCCAGATCGACTTCGGCTACCGGCACTCGGGGCTGGAGGGGGTGATCATCACGAGCGTGGAGATGCGGCTGCGGCCGGGGGACCCGGCGCTGCTCCGCGACCGGCTGAAGGAAGTGATGGAGTACAAGAAGCGGACGCAGCCGATGGCGGAGCGCTCGGCGGGGTGCTGCTTCAAGAACCCGGTGGTGCCGCGGGAGCGGGCGAAGGCCGAGGGGTGGCTGGGCGCCGAGACGCAGCACGGCAACGGCAAGGCGCCGGCGACGGTGCGGGTCTCCGCGGGGATGCTGATCGACCGGGCGGGGTGCAAGGGGATGTCGGTGGGCGGGGCCGAGGTGAGCCCGTGGCACGCCAACTTCTTCGTGGTGAAACCGGGCGCGAAGGCGCGGGATGTCATCGCGCTGATGGGGCTGGTTACCGGGCGGGTCGCGGAGAAGTTCGGGATCGAGATCGAGCCGGAGGTGGTGGTGTGGCGGCGGACGCCGCCGGGGCGAGCCGATCGTCGCGCGGGCGGGGGGGGTGGGGCATGATCACAGTTCTGGTGCTCGGGGGCGGGCCGGATGCGGAGCGCGAGGTGAGCCTGAACAGCGCCGGCGCGATCGCGGAGGCCCTGCGAGCCGGCGGGAAGTTTGGCGTCGAGCACCGCGTGATCGACCGGATCGGCGAGGGGGAACTGAGGGCGCTGCCGGGAGATGTCGTCTTCCCCGCGCTGCACGGGCCGTTCGGGGAGGGCGGGCCGCTGCAGGATCTGCTGGAGGCGGGCGCGCGGCCGTACGTCGGGTGCGGGCCGGGCATAGCGCGGCTGGCCATGGACAAGATGGCGACCAAGATGGCCGCGGCCTGCGCGGCGATCCCGACGCCGGAGTCGTGCGTGATCAACGTCAAGGACGACGTTCTGCCGATTGCGCCGCCGGCGGTGGTGAAGCCGGTGCACGACGGGTCGAGCGTGGGCCTGCACATCATCCGGTGTGAGGGGTGCTGGAAGGGCGCCCGCGCGGCCGTCCGCGAGGATGTGGCGGCTCACCCGGGGGGGGGGCGGGTGTACATGGCGGAGCGGTTCATCGCGGGGCGGGAGCTGACGGTGGGGCTGCTGGACGGCGAGCCGCTGCCGATCGTCCAGATCATCCCCGCGGAGGGGCCGTACGACTACGAGGCGAAGTACACGCGGGATGACACGCGGTACGTGGTGAACCCGGACCTGCCGGCGGGGGTGGGGGAGCGGGTCCGCCGGGATGCGGTGACGCTGGCGCGGGCGCTGGGCGTGCGGCATCTTGCGCGGGTGGACTTCATCCTCGACGGGCGGGGCCGGCACTGGCTGCTGGAGATCAACACGATGCCGGGGTTCACATCGCACTCCCTGGTGCCGATGGCGGCGAGGAGCATCGGGCTGGAGATGCCCGACCTGTGTCAGCGGCTGGTGGAACTGGCCCTCCGGGACGGCGTGCCGAACGCCGCCGACGCGTCTGCGGGGCGCGCGGCGGCGGGGTAGCGGCGAGGCACGGGTGTGCTAGCGCAGCGCTAGCGCGTGCCGCCGAAGACGGCGGCGAACCCGTGGCACGGCACGGCCCGGGATTTGCGGGGAGCCGGCCACGATGGGACTGTTCAGAAAGAAAGAGGGCGCCCGGGGCGGCGCTGCGCGCTCGCGGGACCGCAAGGCGGAGGGCGGCGGGGGCGCACCCCGGCGCGGCCTCGCCGGGCTGGTGGTCAGCGGCCTGCTGGTCGGGGCGCTGGCGATCGGGGCGCTGATGGCCATCCCGCGGCTGGAGCAGCGCCTGGGCGCCGGCGCCTC
>JBBDXI010000065.1:0-23476 GCA_040902425.1 Phycisphaerales bacterium | reverse complement strand
GGCGACCGCAAGACCGGCAAGACCGCCGTCGCCATCGACGCCATCATCAACCAGAGGCAGTACTGGGGCACCCCGGACGCCGTCGTCTGCATCTACGTCGCCATCGGCCAGAAGGAGTCCACCGTCGCCAGCGTCATGGAGACGCTGAAGAAGCACGGGGCGATGGAGTACACCATCATCGTCTCGGCCGCGGCCAGCGACCCGGCGCCCATGCAGTACATCGCGCCCTACACGGGGTGCACGATGGGCGAGTACTTCATGTGGCAGGGGATGAAGGGCAAGACGCCCAGGCACGCCCTGTGCATCTACGACGACCTCTCCAAGCAGGCGGTGGCCTACCGGCAGCTCTCCCTCCTCCTCCGCCGCCCGCCCGGACGCGAGGCGTACCCCGGCGACGTGTTCTATCTGCACAGCCGCCTGCTGGAGCGGGCGACGAAGCTCAGCGACGAGAACGGCGGCGGCTCGCTGACGGCCCTGCCGGTGATCGAGACGCAGGAGGGCGACGTCTCCGCGTACATCCCGACGAACGTGATCTCGATCACCGACGGCCAGATCTACCTGGAGCCCGAGCTGTTCTTCTCCGGCGTGCGCCCGGCCATCAACGTCGGCATCTCGGTGAGCCGCGTGGGCGGCAACGCCCAGGTGAAGGCGATGAAGAAGATCGCCGGCTCCCTGCGCCTCGACCTCGCCGCCTTCCGCGAGCTGGAGGCCTTCGCCCAGCTCGGCACCGAGCTCGACAAGGCCACCCAGAAGCAGCTCGACCGCGGCGCGAGAATGGTCGAGCTCCTCAAGCAGCCGCAATACGTCCCGGCCACCGTGGTGGACCAGGTGATCTCGATGTTCGCCGGCACCAAGGGCTACCTCGACGATGTGCCGCTGAACCAGGTGGCCGCGTTCGAGAAGGCCATGCTCAACTACTTCCAGACCAGCGGCAAGCCGGTGTGGAACGAGCTGGAGCAGAAGAAGGCCCTGGACAGCGGCCTGGAGAAGAAGCTCGAGGAGGCCCTGCGGAACTTCAAGAGCGGGTGGAAGCCCGAGGCACCCAAGGCCTGAGCCACGGGGGTCGGCCTGAGGTGCAGAACAAACGGCTCCCCCCCCGGGAAACCCAGTGGGCGCAGACCCCCGGCGCGGTACACTCGGCCCGCGGAGTTTTCCCAGCACCCGGGGCCACCCATGAACCGCACCGCCGCCGCCCTCCTCGCCCTTGCCGCCGCGCCCCTCGCCCCCGCCGCCGCCCAGTCGATCAACATCGACTTCGGCACACCCGGGACCGCGCCCTCTTCGTCCTACGCGGGCGCGGGGCGCGCCGGGGTGTGGAACGCCCTGGGCGTCATCCCCACCTCGCCGCCCCAGCCGCTCGTCGGCCTCTGGGGCCAGCCCCTCGCGGCCACGATCTACAACCTCGGCGGCTCCGACCTCCTTGCCTTCGACCACCCCGCCACCACCGGCGACGACGCGGCGCTGATGGATGACATGTTCATCAGCTACAACAACCCGGTGGACCTCTGCCTCTACTTCCAGAACCTCCAGAACGGCACCTACGAGGTCGTCGTCTACGCGATGTCCCCCGACAGCGCCGCCCACCAGAACCGCATCCGAGTGGACTTCTCCGCCCCCGGCCCCACCTGGGTCGGCGGCGACTGGCCGGGCGAGCACCACGAGCCCACCACCTACTCGCGCCACACCGTCGCCGTGACCGACGGCCGCCTCTTCCCCCACTCCGGCCAGTTCAACGCCAACTACCGCTCGGGCATCAACGGCCTGCAGCTGATCCTCCTCTCCGAGTGCTACGCCAACTGCGACGCCTCGACGCAGCCGCCCACGCTCAACGTCCAGGACTTCGGCTGCTTCCTCACCCGTTACGCGGCCGGCGAGGCCTACGCCAACTGCGACGGCTCCACCCAGGCGCCAGTCCTCAACGTCTCGGACTTCGGCTGCTTCCTGACGCGGTACGCCGCGGGATGCCCGTAAGGAACTCCAAGCGGATGGCGGTGCCCACCGGCCGCAAGGCCGCCGCGCCTTCCGGCTGAACGTCAGCGGTTCCATTGCTGGCCCGCCCCCGTCCGCTACCCTATCTTCGTCCGCCGCCGCGGCACAGAAGGGAGACCCGATGCGCATCACGCCTCTCCGCACTCCGTTCGGCCCCGCGCCCTGGATGGTGCTCGCCGCGGGCCATCTCGTGCTTCCGCTCCCCTGCGCCCGCGCGGATGTCCTCCACTCGAGCGGCCCCATCATCACCAACCCCACCGGCGGCACCGGCGCCATCGCCGGCCAGCCCATCAGCCAGGCCGACCCCTTCACCATCCCCGGCTCCAGCTTCAACTTCTCCACCACCGGCGTCGCCGCCACCCACGCCACCAGCACCGCCGCGGCCGACGACTTCACCATCCCCTCCACCGTCGGCGGCTGGAACCTCGACGCCGTCACGCTCTACGCCTTCCAGACCTCGCAGACGACGGCCACCATCCACACCATCCGCGTCAACCTCTGGACCGCCCCGCCCTACTCGGCCAACTCACCGCCGCCTGTTCCAAACCCGCTCCCTCAACCGGTGCTGGTCGAGTCGCTCGTCCTCCCCGCCGGGCCCGGCACGTTCGTCTGCCACCGCCAGAGCGCCAGCAGCACCTCCTCCGTGCGCCCCGTGTTCGCCTACACCGTCTCCCTCAACGGACTCCCCGACGGCGGCTACGTGCCGCAGGGCACCTACTGGCTGCAATGGTCGTTCGACGGCGCGGCGAGCCCGTCCGCCAACGTGTTCATGCCCCTGGTCTCGCCGCGCACCGCCGTGACCGGCCACAACGCCCGCCTGCTCAACTCCCTCGACGGCAGCAGCACCGGCGAGCGCGTCTGGTTCGAGGGGCGCGAGGGCTACGTCGAGGGCCAGGCCGAGGGCCGCGCCTACGCCCTCCCCTTCGAGCTCCACGGCACTGCACTCCCGCCCCCCTCCTGCTACGTCAACTGCGACGCCTCGACCCAGCCCCCGGTCATCAACGTCCAGGACTTCGGCTGCTTCCTCACCCGCTACGCCGCGGGCGACCCTTACGCGAACTGCGACATCAGCTCGACGCCGCCGATACTCAACGTCCAGGACTTCGCGTGCTTCCTCGAGAAGTACGCGGCGGGGTGCCCGTAGCGGACGTGTGCCCGCGCCGGCCGCGGGATTCGCCGTCGAGACTGCTGTAGACCCAACCGCCCCCTCTGGTACACTCGCCCCCACGAGGAGGTGAGCACCGTGCTTCAACCCGCCCGTCGTGCCCTCGCGGCCGCCTGCGCCGTCGCCGCGCTCGCGCCGCGCGCCGGCGCGACGCCGCCCCAGCTCCTCGCGGCCGATGCCGCCGGAGCGATGCTCCTGCGCCTCGACCCCTCCACCGGGGCCCACACCGTCATCGGGCCCCTCGGCGCCAACACCGTGGCCTCGCTCGCCTTCGATTCCGGCCAGGGCATCCTCTACGCCACCACCACCCACTCGCCCACCGAGAGCAACCTCCTCAGGATCAACCCCGCCACCGGCGCCTCCACCCTGGTCGGCCCGCTCGGCGCCACGCTCATGCACGCCCTGGAGTACAACGCCCTCGACCAGATGCTCTACGGCGTCAGCAGCGGGGGCGGCGCCAGCCTCCACCGCGTCAACCCACTCACCGGGGCCGCCACCCCCGTCGCCGCCCTCTCGCTCACCGGCCTCTACGGCCTCGCCTTCGACCCGGGCGCGGCCACGATGTACGCCGCCAACATCCAGACGCAGAACCTCTACACACTCAACCTCTCGAGCGGCGCGCTGACCCTCGTCGGCCCCTTCGGCGCGCCGGGCATGCCCTTCCCGCAGGTCGGCGTCTCCATGGCCTTCGACCCCGGCCTCGGCCTCTTCGCCATCGACAACACCGGCATCCCCGGCAACGCCAACCTTCTCTACCGCATCAACACCGCGACCGGCCAGGCCACGCTCGTCGGCCAGACCGCCGTCGCCAACCTCCTCGGCCTGGCCTTTGTCCCGGCGCCCTGCTACCCCAACTGCGACGCCTCCACCCAGGGGCCCGTGCTCAACGTCTCGGACTTCGGCTGCTTCCTCACCCGTTACGCCGCCGGCGAGGCTTACGCCAACTGCGACGGCTCGACTGAGCCGCCGGTGCTGAACGTCGCGGACTTCGGCTGCTTCCTCACGAAGTACGCCGCCGGCTGCCCATGAACGGATGCTGCCGGCGCGCCGCCCTGTGGTGAAGGACAGGCCGGCGGCACCACTCAGGTCCCCCGGACGCACCGGAAGCCCGCGGACCGCCCACGGGTGGTGCGCCGGCGGCTGGGAACGGCGGCCGATCACGGAGATTCGGGGTCCGCAACTACAATTGCGTGCGCAAGCGCGGGGTGTTGCTGTAGGCTGTGCGGCTGCGGCTGGTCCTGGGTGAACGCAGAGGGAAGACGGCGGCTTGGCCGCGAGGTGAGCGATGGTCCGGTGGTCCTTCACGCGTGGGTCCGTGATGCGGGCCGTGGCCGGCGTTGCGGCGGTCCTGCTGGGATCGGGCGGCGCTGTGGCGCAGGGGAACACCCCACCCGCTGCGCCGGTGATCACCGAGCCCTCGGTGAACGGGCAGGTGCTGAACCCCGAGGATGTGCACATGGAGACGGGCCCGTTCGCGGACCCGGACCCGGGCGATGTCCACCTGTGCACGGACTGGGAGATCTGGACGGGCGCCGGGCCCGCGGGCGGGGGGTCGCGGGCGTGGGCGGCGCTCTGCGCTCCGGGGCTGAGCGCGGTCCACATCCACCTGGCGGATGGGGCGTTCGAGGGGTCCCACGTGGGGCGGACCTCGCTCCTGCCGGGCTCGACCTACGTGCTGCGGGCGCGGCACCGGGATTCCAGCGGCGTCGCGGCCAGCGAGTGGAGCCCGTGGACGGAACGGCCGTTCGTGACCGGGACACTCTCGAGCGTCTTTGCGCTGGAGCTCCAGGATGTGGCCGGCTCGCCGACGCCGGCGCTGCGCGACACGACCGGGGCGGCGGTGTCGCTGCCGGGGGGGACCTCGCCGCCGTCGATCGTGCTGGTGGGGGGCGGGGGCGGGGCCGGGGCGCTGCTGCTGGAAGTGCGGGGCGGGGCCGGCTCGACCAACATCGTGATCAACCCGCCGGCGCTGTCGCAGCACGTCCACGTGCGGGCGCGGGTGGTGGGCGGGGGCGGGGGGGCGGGGGTGACGCTCCCGGAGACCGACTTCTCGTTCACGAGCGACCACGGGGTGGACCACACGGTCTACCTGCCGGCGCTGAGCGTGGGGCCGGGCCAGGAGGCGGTCTTCTGGGTCTCGAGCAACGGGGCGACGTACGCGGGGCAGGCGTCGCAGACGACGCCCGACTTCTCGGTGCTGGCGCGGGGGGCGCCGGTGCCGTGGACGGCCGCGCCCGGCTTCAAGGTGGAGGTCGTCGCGACGGGGTTCCGGCTGCCGGTGAACATCGCGTTCGTGCCCAGCCCGGGGCCGAACCCGGGCGATCCTTACTTTTACGTGACGGAGCTGTACGGGACGATCCGGGTGGTGCGCCGCGACGGCACGGTCGGCACCTACGCCGACGGGCTGCTGAACTTCAACCCCACCGGGCTCTTCCCCGGGTCGGGGGAGCAGGGGGTCACGGGGATCGCGGTGCACCCGCAGACGGGGGATGTGTACGCGGCCCTGCTGTACGACTCGGCGCCGCCGAACGGGGCGCACTACCCGCGGGTGCTGCGCTTCCAGAGCGGCGACGGCGGGCAGACGGGCACGACGCAGACGATCATTCGGAGCTTCCCCGGGGAGACGCAGGGGCAGTCGCACCAGATCTCCAACCTCTCCTTCGGGCCGGACGGGAAGCTCTACGTGCACATGGGCGACGGCTTCCAGACGGCAACCGCGCAGAACCTGGACTCGTACCGGGGGAAGGTCCTGCGGATGAACCCGGACGGGTCGGCCCCCACCGACAACCCGTTCTACGACGCCGCCAACGGGATCAACTCGCGCGACTACGTGTTCGCCTACGGCGTGCGCAACCCCTTCGGGGGCGCGTGGCGCGACGCGGATGGGGCGCACTACTGCGTAGAGAACGGGCCGAGCGTGGACCGCTTCGCGAGGATCGTGAGCGGGCGGAACTACCTCTGGAGCGGCACCGACGCGAGCATGGCGAACTTCGCGCTCTACAACTGGAACCCCTCGCGCGGGCCGGTGAACCTCGCGTTCATCCAGGCCGGCGCGTTCGGCGGCAGCGGCTTCCCGGCCCCGCTGATGGGCCGCGCGTACGTGAGCGAGTCCGGCCCGACGTGGGGGACCGGGCCGCAGGCCCTCGGCAAGCGCCTCCGCGAGTTCACGCTCGACGCGGCCGGGGCCCTCGTGGGCCCGCCGCGCGACATCGCCGTCTACAACGGCTCGGGGAAGGCGTCGTGCGTGGCGCTGGCGGCGGGGCCGGATGGGCTGTACTTCAGCGACTTCTATAAGGATGTGGGGTACACCTCGCCGATCGACGCGGGGTCGAACATCCTGCGGGTCCGGTGGGTGGGGGCGGCGGACTTCTCGGCGGCGCCGACGGTCGGGGCGCCGCCCTTGGCGGTGCAGTTCACCGACGCCTCGACGGTGCCCTCGGCGGTCTCGTGGGACTGGTCGTTCGGGGACGGCGCGACGAGCACGCAGCAGAGCCCGTCGCACACGTTTACCACCGAGGGCGTCTTCGACGTGCGGCTGAGCGTGACGGGCTCGGGGGGCGTCGCCGTGGTGCAGAAATCGGCCCTGGTCAAGGTCGGGGCCATCAAGCGGGTGGCGCTGATCGGGGGCGGGGGCGCGGGGACGCCCCTCCCCGGAGATGCCGCCGTCGCCGAGCACCTGGAGCATCGCGGCTTCGTGGTGCAGGTCTACGACGATGAGCCCGCCAACCGGCCTTCGGCGGCGGCCCTGGGCGCGGCCAGCGACCTGGTGCTTGTGTCCTCCACCATCACCGCGTCGAACGTGGGCGGGGAGTTCCGCACGGTGAACGTGCCGGTGCTGTTCTGGGAGAGCGCGCTGCTGACGAGCGGGCGCGAGCCGCTGACCGACCAGGGGACGACGGTGGGCGGGGTGACGTCGATCACCATCACCAACCCGGGGCACCCGATCACGCAGCCGTTCTCGACGGGCGTAATGGCGGTCTTCGTGCCGCAGACGGCGACGATGAGCGTGGGGCGGGGGACTCTCGCGCCGGGGGCGGTGGCCCTGGCGACGCGGGCGGGGGCGTCGGCGGACCGGGCGCTGATGGCGGCCGAGCAGGGGGCCGCGCTGCACGGCTACACCGCGCCGGCGCGGCGGGTCTTTTTCTTCTGGCAGGACACGAGCTTCCTGTACGCGACGCCGACGGCGCTTGACCTCTTCGACAGCGCCGTGTGCTGGGCGCTGAAGGGCGCGCCCGTCGTGACCACCCACCCGCAGGACCTCACGGTGAACGCCGGGGCGCCGGCCCTGATGATGGCCGCGGCCGGCGGGGCGGGGCCGATGAGCTACCAGTGGCGGCGCGACGGGGTGAACCTGGTGGATGACGGGCGGGTGAGCGGGGCGCTGACGGCGACGCTGACGATCTCACCGGCGGGCGCGGGGGATGCGGGGAGCTACACGTGCGTGATCGGCACCGTGTGCGGGACGGCGACGGCGGGGCCGGCGGTGCTGACGGTGAACGGGGCGTGCTACGCGAACTGCGACGGCAGCACGCAGGCGCCGGTGTTGAACGTGGCGGACTTCGGGTGCTTCCTCACGCGGTACGCGGCGGGGGAGGCGTACGCGAACTGCGACGGGAGCACGCAGGCGCCGGTGCTGAATGTGGCGGACTTCGGGTGCTTCCTGACGCGGTACGCGGCGGGGTGCCCGTGAGGGGGAGGCGGACGAAGAGACGGAGAGACGGAGAGACGGAGAGACGGAGAGACGGAGAGACGGAGAGACGGAGAGACATGAAGATGAGACGGTGAGACGGTGAGACCGTAACGACCCATCCAGAGTTGGCCGTTCACCGTCTCACTGTCTCACCGTCTCTCCGTCTCACCGTCTCATATCACTTGAAAGGCGGCCGACATGGTGTACCTTCGGGGCATGAGAGCGAACCTTCTGGTGGCGGCGGCGGGGGTGGCGGCCGGCCTCGGCGCGGCGGGGCCGGCGGCGGCGCAGTTCGCGCCGGCGTGGGCGTGGAACCGGCGGGATGTGTTCGTCACCTCGACCGGGGCTATCACGACCACGCGCGGCTACGAGTTCACGGTGAGCGAGCCCATCACCGTGACCGCGATCGGCGTCTACGACGAGGAGACCAGCTTCGGCTCGGCGGGGACAGCGCAGTCGTTCCCGGGGCTGGCCCAGGCGCACCCGGTGGCGCTGTGGAACATGGCGAACACGACGACGCCGCTGGCCACGGCCGTGGTCGAGGCGGGGCTGGTGACGCCGCTCTGCCAGGATGGCTACCGCTACGCGCCCATCACGCCCACAGCGCTCGCGCCCGGGCAGACGTACGTGGTCTCGACGTTCTGGCCGGGGGATGACGGCTCGGGGAACTTCGACCCGCACCCGGACATCCAGAGCTCGGCAGCGCCGGTGATGTTCGACCCGCGGGTGAACGTGATCCAGTACCGGTACAACCTGTTCGGCGGCCCGAACCAGTTCCCGGCGAGCTCCGGGGGGCCGGGGAACAGCTTCATCGGGATGCTGAACTTCCGCATCGGCGCGGGCGCCTGCGAGCCCAACCCGCCGGCCGACCTGGCGACCACCTTCCGCGCCGGGACCGGCCAGGCGGGGAACATGTTCGACCTGACCGCCCTCGGCGGGGCGCCGCAGGGCCTGACGGTGGACGGCTGGCAGATCAACCTCGGCAACGACACGACCAACGCCACGCCCGTGGAGGTCTCCGTCTACTGGCGCGAGGGCACGTTCGTCGGCAGCGAGAGCACCGCCGCGGGGTGGAACCTCCTGGGCACGGTGAACGTGCTCTCCTGGGGCCCGAACAAGCCCACGCCGCTGCCCGTCGGCGGGCTGGTCATCCCGGCCGGGGCCACGCGGGGCGTGTTCATCACCACGAACTTCATCACGAGCCAGCCCCCGCCGGCCTCGCCGGCGTTCCTGCAGTACAGCAACATCCCGCCGGGGCTGGGGGCGTACGAGAACACGGACCTGCGGATCACGATGGGCGTGGGCAAGGCCAACCCGCGCTTCACCGGCGCGACCTTCGCGGCCAAGGCCTGGAACGGGGGCATCCGGTACACGCTGGGGACCGGGCCGGCCCCGTGCTACGCCAACTGCGACGGGAGCACGACGGCGCCCGTGCTGAACGTGGCGGACTTCGGCTGCTTCCTGACGCGGTACGCGGCGGGGGAGGCGTACGCGAACTGCGACGGGAGCACGACGCCGCCGGCGCTGAACGTGGCGGATTTCGGGTGTTTCCTGACGAAGTACGCGGCCGGATGCCCGTGAGGAGGGCTTGGCGGGGGGGCGGGGGCGGGTAGACTGGCGCGCGTGGAAGGAGGTGCGCCGTGCGTGCACGTTCGCTGCTTGCGGGTCTTGGGGCTGGTTCGCTGGTCTCGTGCTCGGCGCTGGCGCAGCCGGTGCTGTACGGCGTGACGGCGGCCGGGGAGCTGGTGCGGATCGACGCGGCGACGGGGGCGGGGACGCTGATCGGCGCCAGCGGGATGGGGTGCAACGCGGCCGCGGCGGACAACGAGGGGCGGATCCTCATCGGGGGCGGGGCGAGCGCGCAGGCGGACCAGATCATGTCGCTGGACCCGGCGACGGGGGCGGGGTCGGTGTTCCTGAACACGGTGGGGCGGCCGGTGGGGTTCGGGGTGCGGGGGATGGCGGTGTGCCCGAACGGGACGCTGTACGTGGTCTTGAGCTCGGCGACGACGACGGTGATCGACACGCTGGCGCGGATCAACCTGACCTCCGGGCAGTACACGGTGATCGGGCCGACGGGGCGGACAGACCTGCAGTCGCTGATGTGCACGCCGGAGAACGCGCTGTTCACGCTGGGGACCAACAGCGGGGGGCAGCTGTTCTCGCTGAACGCGGGGACGGGCGCGGCGACGCTGGTGGGGCCGAGCGGGCTCTCCGGGGATGACCAGGCGATCGACTTCGTGCCGGGTGTCGGCGCGGTGACGGCGCGGGCGAACCTGCGGGCGGTGGACCTGGCGACGGGGGCCTCGACGCTGATCGGGGCGACGGGGTTCGCGGACCTGCGGGGGCTGGCGGTGGTGGTCCCCGGGGGGCTGCCGTGCTACGCGAACTGCGACGGGAGCACAGCGGCGCCGGTCCTGAACGTGGCGGACTTCGGGTGCTTCCTGACGAAGTACGCGGCGGGGGAGGCGTACGCGAACTGCGACGGGAGCACGACGTCGCCGGTGCTGAACGTGGCGGATTTCGGGTGTTTCCTGACGGAGTACGCGGCGGGGTGCCGGTAGGGCAACATGGGAAGTCGGGGAGGGGGATCGGCCGCGGGCGTGGTATGCTGGCGGTCCCCTTCTGAGGAGGTACACATGCGCATTCGGGTTGCAATGGCTCTGGTTCTGGTCGCGGGGCTCCCGGTCTCGGCTCAGCAGGCCGTCGAGCACAACGGGCGGCTGTACCTGGTCGAGAAGGACGCGACGACCGGCGAGCGGCTGTACACGGACGCCGCCGCGGGCCACGGGGCCCGCTTGAGCCACGAGCAGTTGCGGGCGCACGTCGCGGCCCAGGCCCCCGCGGTGATGACGGCGGCGGCGGCGGAGGCCGTGCGGGCCGCGGAGAGAGCCGGCGGGACGGTGGACCTGGTGCTGATCCTCCGCGAGCAGCCGGCAGCGCCGATCGCCCGCGAGGTCTGGGCGCGGGAGCGGGCGCGGATGGATGAGCTGGCCGCGGGCATGCAGCAGGTCTCGCGTCAGGCGATGCTCCCCCTGGCGATGCCGCCGGAGCTGGAGCGCGGGTTCATCGCGCCGCCGCTGGCGCCCGAGGCGCTGCGGAGGCGGGGCGAGCTGGCGGCCGCGCTGGACGACATCCGGCGGGCGGCCCGCCAGGAGATCTACCAGCGGGCCGCGGCCGCGGCGGGCCCGGCGCAGGATGCGCTGGCGGAGGTGGTGGCGCGGCTGGGCGGGCGGGAGCTGATGCGGACCAGCGCGGTGAGCACGATGGGGGTGCGGGTGACCGGCGCCGCGGCCCGGGCGCTCGCGGCCGACCCGCGGGTGGCGCGGATCGACCTGGACCACCCGGGCGAGCCGGAACTGAACAACTCCGGGCTCGCGCTCGGGGCGGGGACGGGCTTCTGGGCCAACAACGTCACCGGCGGCGCCTCGGATGCCGGCGTGCTCGACACCGGCGTCCAGATGAACCACCCCGCGCTGCTGGGCCACGCCTTCCTGAGCAACATGGGGGCCGCCGACTCGGCCACGCACGGGACGCACGTCGCCGGAATCATGGTCTCGACCGACGCCACGCACCGGGGCATGGCCTCGGGGCCGACAAGATCGTCTTCGCCCTCGCCGGGGCGATCACGACCTCGATGCCGGGGATGGACTACATCGCCTCCACCGGCGAGCCCGAGGCGTGCAACTACTCGTTCGGCAACGGTACGGCCAACGCGTCGGACTACGCGCCGACGGACCAGTTCTTCGACGGCGTCATCGCCACCTTCAACTACACCGTCTCCAAGAGCACGGGCAATGGCGGGTTCGGCTCCGGAAACCCCACGATCACCCACCCCGCCCCCGCCTTCAACCTGCTGGCCTGCGCCAGCATGAACGACTTCAACACGCCGGCGCGCGACAACGACCGCATCTCCTCCTTCTCCAGCCGCGGGCCCACCGTGGCCGGCCGGAAAAAGCCCGACATCGCCGCCCCCGGCGAGAACATCCTGAGCTGCAACAAGAACTGGACCGGCGGGGTCCACTTCGTGAGCAACAGCGGCACGAGCATGGCCGCCCCCCACGTCGGCGCCTCGGTGATCCTCATGACCGACCTGGGCGTGACGACCATGCCCGCGGCCAAGGCGGTCCTGATCAACACCGCCGACGCGATGGAGGACAACGCGACCAGCTCGACCGCGGACGACACCTTCGTCACCGGCTCGCGCTGGAACCGCCGCTACGGCTGGGGCTACATGAACCTCGCCTCGGCCTACCTCCACGGCCTCGATGTGTTCAGCGGGACGGTAACGCCCCCCGCCGGGGCCACGCCCTTCAGGCTCTACGCCGGGCCGATGTTCGCGAGCGAGAAGGCGACGCTGGTGTGGGAGCGGCACGTCGCCTACAACGGCAACACCTACCCCACGCAGATCGAGTCCCTCAGCGACCTGGACCTCTTCGCCTACCGCGAGGCGGACAACGGCCTGGCGGCCAGCTCCGTCTCCGCCATCGACAACGTGGAGCAGTTGCACGTCCCGGCCGCGGCCGATGTGGTCCTGAAGGTGCGTGCGATGGGCGCCTTTGACCCGCAGGTCCCCACCGAGGACTTCGCGCTGGCGACGCAGGAGGCGTTCGCGGCCAAGACCGGCCCGGCGTTCTCGCCCGGCTTCCAGTCGCCGGCCTCGATCGCGCCGGGCGCCAACTTCCAGCTCACCGTGACCGTGACCAACACCGGCGACCTGCGGGCGCACGGCGTGTCGGTGCAGCTCTCGGGCGTCACGGTGGTCAGCGGGGCGAACCCGATGCCGCTGGGAGCGATCGCCGCGGGGGCCAACACGCAGGCGGTGTGGACCGTGCAGGCCGCGGGCACGAGCGGGTCGCACCCGGTGAGCGTGAGCATCGCCAGCAGCTCCTACGGCGAGACGTTCACCGGCGGCGGCCCGGGGAACTACGTGGTGGGCGGCGGCTGCTACGCCAACTGCGACGAGAGCACCACGCCCCCGATCCTGAACGTGGCGGACTTCGGCTGCTTCCTGACGCGGTTCGCGGCGGGGGAGGCGTACGCGAACTGCGACCCGGGCGGCCCGCCGCCGGTGCTCAACGTGGCCGACTTCGGGTGCTTCCTGGCCAAGTACGCGGCGGGATGCCCGTGACGGTGAGACGGTGAGACGGTGAGGATCGTGACGCCGCCGCCGCTTGCGGAGCGCGCGGACGCGGGCCCGTGCGCAAGAAGTTGGCAAGCAGGCTCGGGCACCGTCGCGGCGGGGGGGGCGGGGACGGCGCTCGCGCACTGACCCCGATCGTGCGCGCGCCGCGGGCTCGCGCCCGTGCTTTTCTCGTGTTTCCCCGCGCGCGATCGGCATCGGCAAAGAGGCCCCGGGCCGCCGGTCCCCCGCGCACCGACCCGCCCTGTGCGCACAAACGTGTCCCTCCCCGCGCCTATAGCGGGCGTGCGTTCTCGCGCCCGCAGAAGGAGGGGGGCCATGACCGCCAACGACACCAGCCACGCACGCGACGCGGAAACCAGCCAGCGCCAGGGCCCGGGCAAGAGCCAGGGCAAACGCAGACTCGGCAAAGGCGGCAAGCCCACCCACCGCCGCCCCGCCGCCCCCGCCCGCCCCAAACCCCCCACCCTCCGCGAAGGCGCCCTCACCCGCGAGCCCGACATCTTCAAGCCCACCGCCCGCCGCAACGTCTTCCGCGAATCCCAGATGCTCGCCAACCTCCGCGCCTGCGCCGAGTCCCTCAACTCCGCCTCCCTCACCATCAAGCAGTTCCGGGCCTGGCCCGGCCGCATCTGCTCCCAGGCCCCCATCGCCGAGCGCTTCGGCTCCTGGTCCCGCGCCCTCGTCAAGGCCGGCCTCTCCCCCACCCGCTACGGCCGCACCGACCCCGCCGACCTCATCGCCAACCTCGAGGAGATCTGGCGCGACCTCGGCCGCCCCCCCGGCGCCCTCACCCTCGCTCGCTACGGCCGCTACTCCGTCGGCCCCTACAACCGTCGCTGGGGCTCCCTCCCCCACGCCCGCGCCGCACTCGCCGCCTTCCACAAGGGCGAACTCTCCCGCGAGGCCCTCCTCCGCGGCCGCGCCCCCTCCCACACCTCCCCCGGCAGCCCATCCCGCCGCCGCCCCCGCGCCCACCTCCCCGTCACCCTCCGCTGGCGCATCATGCAGCGCGACCACTTCCGCTGCGCGATCTGCGGCCGCTCCCCAAGCGCCCACCCCGGCCTCGCCCTCCACATCGACCACATCAAGCCCCTCCACGAAGGCGGCGACGACCACGAGCCCAACCTCCGCACCCTCTGCGCCGACTGCAACCACGGCCGCAACCAACGCCGCGGCCGCGCATCAGCGCTCCGCCCGCCACATCGCCCCCACGCGTCCGGATGCGGCGACAACCCCGCGGCCGCCCCGAGCACACACCGCTGAACGTGCCACCGACCGCAGCTCTGGGCGGTCGGTGCTCCTCAACCCGCCGGTCCATCACGCCCCCCACTCACCGCCCACCCGGCCCCACCCCTCCGGCGGAACCGCGCCGCGTAAGCAAGCGGGCCGCGGGCGAAGGCCGCGCCACACACCCCCAACCAATGCACGGGGTGGGACTCGCCCCCCTCAACCCACGAAGCCTTCGACAGCGACTGCTTTACAGGCAGCCCCGGGGGGGCATTGCCGCTTGGATACCGCGTGCAGAATGGAGAGGGGTGGGATCGAACCACCACCTGCCGGTTTTCAGCCGGCCGGGGGGGCGCAGACCACTACGCCACCTCTCCGGAGGCGGAAGAGCCCCTGCTCGGAGTCGAACCGAGCCACCCTGGGTTGCAATCAGGGCCTCACACCGGTCAGGCACAGGGGCGTACCCGGGGCAGCGCCCGACGGCCATCGCGCTTGAGCGCAGCGCCGCCGCGTTGGGGCCCGGGCCCATTCAGTTGTTTCGAGATCGCCCGGCGCAGGGCGCATTCGTGGGGGTCAGCCCCTCAGGGGAAACACAGATAGAGGCTGGAAGCGTGCGTGGGCATGGGCGGAGTGTAGGCCCAGGAGGGCGTGCCGCCGGGTTGGGCATCTTCGGCCCAACCGGTGCAGATCAGCCTGCTCTCCCTGGCGGGTCCTGATCTTCTGCGATGGGAGAAACGCTCTCATGCGTAGCGCCGCACTCGGGGCAGGTGAGACTACCCCCGGGCGAATGGCGCACGCCGCGCAGGTCGTAGCGGCAAGCGCGGCACAGATACGGGGGGCGGGGCCGGATATCCCCCCACCAGAGCAGGGCCGTAAGGGGAATCAGGGCGAGAAGGACGGTGCGCAACTTCACTTCGTGCGTGTAGGCGGTACTCCGCATGAGCCCGAAGGACGAGCCCGGGAGGGACGGCACTTGGAAGAGCCAGGACTGTCCGCCGTCGCCTGACTGGCCGATGTGCCATCCCGGGTACGCGGGAGCATTTACCCATCGCGTCTTCCACCACACCACCCCCTCCCCGAAGCCAACCGCCGCCGACTGGCCGATCCACGCGACGCAGCGCGAGGTCGTTGCCGCGGAGGCACTGATCACAGCAAGGCTCAGCGCCAGCGCGATCCACTTGAGCGGCCTCAACCGCCGGTGCATGGCGAATGCTACACCGGCATCGCCACACCGGCATAAGGACCGCGCCCCCTACCGACGGGCGTGGCACCAGGCGGTCGGTGTCTCCTCGACCCGCCAGCTCCCCGCCCCACCCGCCCGGAGGAGCCGCTGCGTAAGCAAGCGTCCGCAGACGCAACCCGCGCGACGGCTCAGCGACACCCGGGGCCTCGCCTCCATCCCACTCCGCGCACCGGACAGCCGCCGTGCCGGCATCGGACGCCGCCTGCGCTTGCCGAGCCACAGGATCGGCCCGAAGAACGCCAGCGCCGTCATGGCTGCGGTCAGCACGTACGCCAGCAGTTGCATCGCGTCCATGCGCCTTCTATCGGCGGGCCCGCGGCCGGCTCAACGTCGCTCTGGTGCTGCGGAGTGCACCGGTGGGACTCCAAAGCCGGCCAAACCGGTGGCACGGCCGCCAACGCGATGCCACCCCGGCGGGGGTGGCACGGCTGCAAAACCTGGCGCCAGCCCACGGCGCATCAGGTCCGGCGGTACGCTGAGACTAGAACGCGGGACAAGGGACCTCGGTTGCACAACCCGAACGGTTCCCGTATACTGGGGCCGGTGGCCCAGCGGAAGAAGCCGGCAGCCCGGAGCAGAAAGCGAAATGGCCGCATGGCGCCGGTCAAGATCAACGCCGACAAACCGCACCTCTGGAAGGCCGACGTGGCGGCCTCGGTCGATCAGTTCAACCAGTGGTTCATGCGCTTTGCGCCCCAGGCGTTCCGGTCGACGCGGATCAAGACTACCGAGCACGTCAAGGCCGCGCTCCTCGCCACGCGCGATCTCCGCGCCATCGACTGCGCCACGCTGCGCTCGAACCCGGCATCGCTCCCGACGCTCCGCATGTGCACGGCACCGCCGCTCGCGGTGGACCGCCTGGTGGGACTGTCCGGCGCGAGCAAGTCGCTGATCGGCAGCATGGAGGAAGGCAGACTCGCGGCCCGGATGAAGGCGGAGTTGCTCGACGAGAACCTCAACAGAGTCTGCGGAGTGCTGAGCAAGCTGCTCGACCGCGACATCTTCCCCTGGCTGGATGCCGGCAACGACCCGACCGGTCACGAGCGCGACCGGGCGGCGACGATCGTGGCCGACCGTCTGTGCAGCGCGGTCGCCAACCCGATCGTCCGCAACGCCCAGGAACAGCGGCAACTCGCGCTCCTCGGCGATTGGCTGAACAAGCGCGGCTATCGCAAGCAACCCCACCCCTCCGGTAAGCCGCTCACGAACATGGAAGCCGGGACGTACTCGTTCCGCATGAACCTGGCCGTCGGAAAGGTCGTCAAGGTGAACATCCCCATCGACGTGGTGATCCAGCCCAGGAAGCTGCGGAAGGATCGCCTGCCCGTGCTCATCGAAGCCAAGTCGGCGGGCGACTTCACGAATACCAACAAGCGCCGCAAGGAGGAGGCGACCAAAGTCCACCAACTCCAGGCCACCTACGGCAAGAGCGTGTGCTTCACGCTGTTCCTCTGCGGCTACTTCGGCTCCGACTATCTCGGCTATGAGGCCGCCGAAGGGATCGACTGGGTGTGGGAGCATCGCATCGGCGACTTGGCGAAGCTGGGGCTGTGAACCGGATGATCGCGCAGCACCACAACACGAGCGAGGCACGACGCCAGGCGATCCAGGCCGCGATTGATGCGACCAGGTCGGGCGCCGAGCGGAACCGGATGGGCCAGTTCGCGACGCCCAACGCGCTCGCCGTGCAGATTGCCCGCTTCGTCGGAACGCTCATCGGCGCGCGAATGGGGGGCATTCGCTTTGGCGACCCCTCCATCGGGTCGGGGAGCTTCTTTTCCGCCGCGCTCGATGTGTTTGGCCGCGAGCGCATCCAGAGCGCGGTCGGCGTCGAGCTCGATCCCGCGTTCGCCGACGCCGCCCGCGACCTGTGGGCGGATGCCGGGCTGGAAGTCGTGAAAGGCGATTTCACCCGTCTGGTCGCCAACGGCTTGTGTGCGGCCGCGCCAAACCTGATCCTGGCGAACCCGCCTTACGTCCGCCACCACCACATGGACCGCGAGGACAAGGAACGCCTGCAACGGCTCGCGCTCGAGATGACCGGCATCGAGGTCAACGGCCTTGCGGGCCTGTACGTCTACTTCCTCTTGCTTGCCACTGCGTGGATGGAGGAGGACGGCTACGCCGCGTGGCTCGTCCCGTCGGAGTTCATGGATGTCAACTACGGAGTCTCACTCAAGCGCTTCCTCACGGAACGAGTGACGCTCTTTCGCGCTCACCGCTTCGACCCCGCGGATGTTCAGTTCGGCGACGCCTTCGTATCGTCGGTTATCGTGGTGTTCAAGAAGGCCCGCCCGCCGCCCGGCCACACCGCCGACTTCACGTTCGGCGGCACGCTGGCTCGGCCGCGCGCCAGCGACCGAGTTCCCCTCGAACGCCTGCGGGCGTCCCGCAAGTGGACGACCTATCCCGCGCACGTCAGCAACGACCGGCACACGCTCACCGACGGCGGCGGCCCGGTTCTCTCCGACTTCTTCCGCATCCAGCGCGGCATCGCCACCGGCGACAACAAGTTCTTTGTTTTGGGTCGCGCCGACGCGAAACGGCGGCGCCTTCCCGCGAAGTACCTTCGTCCCATCCTCCCCAGCCCGCGCCACCTCAAGACGACGATCATCGACCCGGACGTGGACGGCTATCCGGTCCTCGACCGGCAGCTCTGCGTCATCGACTGCGACCTTCCCGAGTACGTGGTCGAGCAACGGCACCCGGCCCTGTGGGCGTACCTGCAGACCGCCGGGGCTCTGGGCGTCAGGGACGGCTACCTCGTCGGCAAGCGCACCCCGTGGTACAAGCAGGAGCAGCGCGAGCCGTGTCCGTTCCTCTGCACGTACATGGGCCGAGGGTCCGACGAGAAACAGCCCTTCCGATTCATCTACAACCGCTCGCGTGCGATCGGGACCAACCTGTACCTCATGCTCTACCCCTTGAACGGCCTCGCGGCCATGCTCCGCGAGCACGCTGATCGCGGGGCGGACGTGCACGAACTCCTGCGAAGGGTCACTGGCCACGAACTCCGCGGCGAGGGCCGGGTCTACGGCGGCGGGCTGCACAAGATCGAGCCCAGCGAACTCGGGCGCATCTCGGCGGCCTCGTTCGTCGCACGATGGCCGGACCTGGGGGCGAGCATTCGGCGAGAGGAAGCCACCGGGCTGTTCGGTTAATTGTGGCGTGGCAGCGACGGCAGGACGGCCGGGCGTTGTAGAACGGCGGGATGGCACGGGCCGTGCCACCGGGGTGGCGTCCTCGGCCAGATCCGTGCGTCTGCTCGGGTCGCTGAATGCACCGGTTTGATCCCAAGGCTGGTCAAACCGGTGGCACGACGCGGTGCCGCCCTGCCGCCCGCGTGGGTGGTACGCTGGGAATATGTCGAGACAGCGGGCGATCCTGCTCCTGATTGCCGTTCTCGCGGCGGCGGCGGTGATCGTTGTCCTGATACTCGGGCTGCGGTCAGGGACACCCGTGGGTGATCTCGAAACAGCGCGCCTGAGCCTGGAGCGTGGGCAGCCGGCAAAGGCGCTTGCGGAGATCGACGCATGGCTCGCCCGCCATAGTGACGGCGCCGCTCCGGAGAGGCCCGCAGCGCTGCTGATGCGCGCCGATGCCCTGGTAGCGGCGGGTGACGTCTGGAACGCGCTCTATGGCTATGAGTCGATCATCGAGGAGTACGGCGGTACCCCCGCGCACGACGAGGCCGTGAGGAAGGAGCTGGACCTCGGCACGAGGCTCCTGCGTGGCGAGATCGTGGAGCCGCGGTTCGGGAGCGAGAGCAAGTCGCGAGAGACCGGTGAGGAACTGCTCATGCGGGTGTGCGAGCGAGCGCCGGGCTCTGCGGAGTGCGAGCGCGCCCTCCTGGAGCTGGCGCAGCTGTACGAGCGCGAAGGCAATCGCCAGGCGGCGATCGTCACCTACGAGGTCCTGATCCGTCAGTTTCCCTCAGGCGCCGCGGGGACCCGGGCGGAGCAGAGGCTGCGGGAACTCAGCAAGTAGGCGGTAGCCCCCTGCGGCCGGCGGGGTGGCACCGGGCCGTGCCACCGTTTGGGCGTCTTCGGCCAAACTGGTGCTCCTCTGCTCGCGGCATCCGGATGCACCGGCTTGACCCCCAAGCTGGTCAAACCGGTGGCACGATCCGGGGCCCCCCCCCCGCCGCGTCATCGCCCACTCAATAGCACTGAAGCTCCAGCCGGAACTCCTCGGTGTGCTCCTCGCACCCGAACAGGTAGACGCACCCGCAGTCCCCCCACATGATCGACGCCTCATCCTCGGAGTCGATCTGTGCCAGCAGCCTCATCCGGCGCTCGCACCGGCGGCAGTCGGGCGTGCCCTCGCCCTGAACCCAGAGCGGATACCCACCCACCTGGGTACGCAACGTGGGCTCTGATCCGAGGATCGCCTTCGCCACCTCGTCGTACACCTCCCACGGATTGTCCGAGTTCAGCGCCACCGCGGCGTCGGTCAGCTCCGGCTCGATCTCGTCGATGCCCTGCCAGTCCGGGAGCGAGAGGGCCGGCTCGATCCGAACCGCGCATGGAGTGCACCGGTTGTCCTGCGGAGAGCGGTCGTCGAGATGCACCGAGCGCTCGGCAGACGGCGCCGCGTACCGCCGCAGGAGCCACAGGCTCTTGCCGCGATCAGACTCGTCGCCCCACGAGTTGCAGTTGAAGCAGTAGTAGAAGACATACAGCCCCGGCCGCGGCGCGTGGGGGAGTTCGCCGGCGTTCCACTGGAACACAAACGTGAGGCCGGCGCCGCACCCGCCGCAGACCGGCCAGGCATCGCCCCGCTCGGCGTAGGGCGGGCCGCCGAAGCACGTGGCGAGCGGACCGCTGGACCGCTGCCCGGCGAGGGCGACAACGGTGCACGGGGTGACCAGTCGACGGAGACTCTCTTCCAGGCTGCTCATCGCCCGCAGAATACCGCGCAGATGACCCCTGCCTCACGCCGCTTCGCTGGCCGTCCCCGCCACGCCGTCCCTCGTCACCAGGAAGAAGCTCGACGTGATCGGGTAGGGCAGCCGCTTGTAGTCCATCGTGACGCGGTCGTGGAGGCGGCGGACGAAGGGCTCGGGGTTGGCCGAGAGGGCCAGAAACATGTCGCGGGCCGGGAGGGCGACGTAGAAGTCGCCGCCCAGGCGCGGGGCGAGGCGGCTGAAGAGGTCGGAGAGGAGCAGCCTCGCGGCGTCGTAGCCGTCCTGCTCGGAGACGATGGCCGCCCGCCCGCCTTCCTTGCTCTCCACCAGCTGGACCTCGATCTCCGGGGCGTAGCCGTCGAGGTTCTGGCGGGCGATGCCCTCGAGGTCCTCGATGCCCAGGTTCCAGCGGATCATCTGCTCGGTGGTGATGCTGACCGTCATCTGGGGCAGGTCGATGACGAAGACGACCACGGTGCCGTTGACGAAGGGGATGTGGGCGACCATCTCGCGGGAGAGGTGCTGGAAGATCGTCTCGGGCTGGATGCGGGGCATGATCCGGGGGCGGGCGAAGTCCAGGCTCATGGGCCCGAGCTGCGCGGCGTCGCCGGCGAAGAGCTGCTGGAGGTAGTGCTCGACGATCTCGTGCCCGCGGTCCGGCTCGTGGAGGACCATGCGGTAGAGGTTCTCGAGGTCGAGGCGGCGGCCGTTGACCATGAGCTCGCGCGGGCCGACGAGCTCGACCTGGAAGGTGGGCTGGAAGGAGCGGAGCAGGTCGGCGACCTGCTCGGCGAAGGCCTCGGGCTCCGTGGGCATGCTCGCCATCGGGTCGCTTCCCCCCTGTAAACGGATCTCCCTGGACACCACGGGGTGGGGGTCCGGGCGGATGGTGTCGCCGCCCGGGTGCATCGACCACACCGATACGGGGTGTCAATCCAGAGGTTCTGTAGGCCGCGCCCGGCGGGTGGGGCGGGGGCGGGTGTGCGGGCTGTGAGGGCGCTCAGGGGCCCCGGGTTATGGGGGTCTCACCGGGGGACGGGCCTGCCACGGAGGGGGGGTTGTTTGGCGCGCCGGGGCCCGGCGGCTACAATCGCGGCCCTGACGCCGGGAGAGCGCCCCGGGCCAGTCCCCTGGCCGGCTCCGCCGGACCCCATCCACGGAGACAGAGCTGTGACCGAACAAGAGATCGAGTCGAAGGTGATCAAGATCGTGGCGGAGCAGCTCGGCGCCGATACCGCGAAAATTACGCGCAGCACGAGTTTCGTCGAGGACCTGAACGCGGACAGCCTCGACCAGGTCGAGCTGGTGATGGAGTTCGAGGACGAGTTTGAGACCTCCATCCCGGACGAGCAGGCGGAAAAAATAAAGACGGTGGGCCAGGCCATAGAGTTCATTAAGCAGGCGCACGGCATCGAGTAGGGGGGCGGCCCTGCGTGCCCCGCCCCCTCCCTACCCGGCGCGCGCGGCCGCGGTAGTATCCGGTGAGGGGCGGCGAGGGCACGGAGTCTGACAGGGCATGGCCGAGCGAGTCCGCATCGTAGTGACCGGGATCGGCGCGGTGACCAATCTGGGTCCGGATGCCGACTCGACCTGGGCCTCGATGAGGGAGGGGCGGTCCGGGATCGCGGAGCTCGAGAACGAGCACTTCGCCAGGTACAAGGACACGTGGACGTGCCGGATCGCGGGGCAGGTCCGGGGGTTTGACCCGACGAAGACGATGGACCACCGCGAGGCCAAGCGGGTGGACCGGTTCACCCAGCTGGGGCTGGCGGCGGCGGCCGAGGCGGTGCAGCGGTGCGGGCTGGACTTCACGAAGATCGACGGGGACCGCGCGGGGGTGGTGGTGGGGTCGGGGATCGGGGGGATCCAGACGATCGAGGACGGGCTGCACGTGCTGATCGATCGGGGCCCGGACCGGCTGAGCCCGTTCACGGTGCCGCGGCTGATGGTGAACGCGGTGACGGGGAACCTCTCGATCCGGTACGGGCTGAAGGGGCCGGCGAGCGCGCACGCGACGGCGTGCGCCAGCAGCGGGCACGCGATCGCGGACGCGATGAACTACATGGAGCGTGGGCTGACGGACGTGATGATCGCGGGTGGTGCGGAGAGCTCGATCACGCCGCTGTGCATGGCGGCGTTCTCGACGATGAAGGCGCTCTCGTGCAAGAACGGGGACCCGACGCGGGCGAGCCGGCCGTTCGACCGGGACCGGGACGGGTTCGTGCTGGCCGAGGGGGCGGCGATGCTGGTGCTGGAGACCGAGGAGCACGCGACGCGGCGTGGGGCGCCGATCCTGGCGGAGCTGGTGGGGGCGGGGAACAGCTGCGACGCGGGGCACATCACGGCGCCGGATGAGCGGGGTGGGGGCGCGGTGCGCTCGATGCGGATGGCGCTGCGGCACGCGCGGCTGAACGCGGAGCAGATGGGCTACATCAACGCGCACGGGACGAGCACGCCGCTGGGGGACAAGGCGGAGGTGGCGGCGGTGCTGGGGCTGTTCGGGGACCACGCGCGGAAGAGCGCGGGGGGGAAGCTGCTGATGAGCTCGACCAAGAGCATGCACGGGCACGCGCTAGGGGCCAGCGGGGCGGTGGAGATGGTGGCATGCGTGCACGCGGTGCGGGACGGGGTCATCCCCCCCACCATCAACCTGGAAAACCCGGATGAGGGGTTCGACATGGACCTGGTGCCCGGGCACGCGCGGGAGCGGCGGGTGCAGTACGCCATGAACAACACGTTCGGGTTCGGGGGGCACAACGTGACGCTGATTGTGGGGCGGTACGAGGGCTGAGCCGCAGGCTCAGCCCGAAAGCAGCAAAGCTCAAATGGGACCCGGGCGCCCGGGGCGAAGGTCCGAATTTGAGCTTTGAGCTTTGCGCTTTGAGCTTTCCTTGCCGATAGGCAAGGCATGCCCCTGCCCGATCTTGCGGCCGCGCTGCGCCTGGAAGTTCCGGTGATCGTGCGCCTGGGGGAGCGGGTGATGACGGTGGGGGAGGTGATCGGGCTGGCGCCGGGGGCGATCATCGAGCTGCCGAAGACGTCGGAGGCAGAGCTGGACCTGCTGGTGAACAACAAGCAGATCGGGACGGGGACGGCGGTGAAGGAGGGGG
>JBBDXI010000064.1:556-23574 GCA_040902425.1 Phycisphaerales bacterium | reverse complement strand
CCCGCCTACCCGCCCATGAACTGACCGAGGAGCGTGATGCGCTCGCCGCCGATCAGCGGCGTGTCGAGATCGTAGGTCACGCCGAGGACCGCGTCGTTGACCAGGACCTCGATGTGGGAGCCGAGCTCGGAGTGGTCCGGGCTCCAGAGGGCGGAGTCGAGCTCGGGGAAGCGCTGGGTGAAGCGGCGCAGGACTGTCCTGGGGGTATCGCCTCGCCCGATCGTCTCGTCGAACAGCTTGCTGCCCGTGCCGTCGCCTCCGGCGTGCTTGGTCACCCATGTGGTGACTTCTATCTGCGCTCGGCTCGCCTTCGGCTGCGCCTCGCCAGGCAACTGCCCGTCCTCCACCGTCTACTTCTTCCCGTAGAGGTCCTTGGCGAGCCAGTCGAGGTCCAGCGAGCGCAGGAGCTCCTTCTTGGGCCTGCCGGTCTTGCGGTCGTAGTTGACCGTCTCGTACCAGACCTCGAGCATGCGGTCCCACTGCTTGCGCACGTCGTGGGCCTTGGCCGGGCCGTCCACCGGCTGCGAGCCGTAGCGGGCCGACGGATATTCCACCTCGGGGCCGATGCCGCAGCGGAGGTTGAACGCCCGCAGGATCGCGGCGGTGCGGTTGCCGAAGCGCACCGCGTCTTCCAGGCGATAGTCCCAGCCCGTCGCGGCCGCCAGGGCCTGGGCCAGGTTCGCGATGCGGGTACGGAAGGTGAACGAGCAGCCGCCGAGGGAGTCCTCGAAGTGGCGCCGGCCGCGGATCATGCCGACCAGCTTGGCCACCTGCTCGCCGTCGAAGGGATTGATGCGCCCCGGCGCGCCCACCTCGGTCTGGAAGGTGGGGTTGGCGCTCTCCATGGTCCCGTTGGACGAGGTGCAGGTGTCGAGCATCTCCTCCCAGCGGCCGCGGTGGTCGTGGCCGCGAGGAGAGGCGCCCTTCATCGTGTAGATCGCGCACTCGGCCGCCTTGCCGCCGATCTTCTCGGCGGCGCGCTTGACGCCCTCGGCCAGGATGTCGCCGAAGCCCTGCCGGTGGCTGATCATCTGGAGCAGCTTGTACGCGCCCTCGACGTCACCCCAGGTGAGGCGGAAACCGACCTGCTTCTCGGTGAGGTAGCCCTTCTCCATGCACTCCATCACCCACCCGCAGACCCAGCCGAACTCGTTGACGTCCACGCAGGCGCGATCGATGCGCGTGTTCAGCCAGGAGACCGGAACCTTGTCGGTGAGGCCGATGGTCCAGCCCGCGCCCGACCAGCCCTCGTACTCCGGCTCGTCCACCCGCTCGCCCGCGTGCGGCCCCTTGGGGATCACCTGGATGTGGCAGTGGCGCATTCCACAGGCGTTGCACTGGTGCCCGCGGTGGTCGAAGCCCGCGCGAAGCTTCGTGGCCTCCCACTCCTTCATGTCCACGTCGCCGGTGAGGTTGGTCGTGTAGTTCTTGATCGGCAGCGCGCCGAGCTTGGAGAGGTTCACCACCCCGGGCAGCGTGCCGAAGTTGTAGAGCGTGGAGGTCGAGGGATCGGTCTTGAGATCGTGCGCGATGTCGTCGGCGGCCTGGATGAGGCCGCGGGTGTCGTGAGCGGCCAGCGACTTGGTCCCGCGCACGATGCACACCGCCTTGAGCTTCTTCTTGCCCATCACCGCGCCGCAGCCGTTCTTGGAGGCCACGTGGCCGTAGTCGCCGTGGATGGCCGCGAAGCGCACCAGGTTCTCGCCCGCGGGGCCGATGGCATAGACCGAGAGCCGGTGGCCGGAGAGGCCGTGCTCGGCCTCGAGCGCCTGCTGGGTCTCCCAGGTGTCCTTGCCGGCCAGGTGGGACGCGTCGCGCACCTCGACCACGTCGTCGTTGATGTAGAGGTAGGAGAGCTTCTTGGCCTGACCCTGGATGACGATCGCGTCGTAGCCCGAGTACTTGAGCGTGGCCCCGAAGAAGCCGTTGGCCTGCGTGGACGTCGCGCCGCCGGTGAGCGCGCCCCGGGTGACCACGGTGAGCCCGCCCGTCCCCCACACCGGCAGGCCGGCCAGCGGGCCGGTGGCCATGATGAGGCGATTGTCCGGATGATCCCACTGCACCTTCGGGCCGACCTCGTCGTAGAGGATCTTGGCGCCGAGCCCGACGCCCCCCAGGTACTCGCGCCGGTCTCCCTCGCTCCACGCCTCGGTGGAGGTCTTGCCGGTGGAGAGGTTCACGCGGAGGAGCTGGCCGGCATAGGCGAAGGTCGGCGGGGCCGCCGGCTTGGCGGCGGCGCGCGTCGTGGTCGCGATCGGGCTCATAGGGCCACCGTTTGGGGAAGCTGGGGTGATCGAGACGGCCGGCCCAGGATGGTCTCGGGCAGCAGCCGCGCGGTCGTGCGCAGCGCGATGAACGCGGGCTTGATGTCGAACGGGTTCGCCTTCAAGTGCGCCTTCCAGGTCGAGAGATCCACACCCGAGTAGACGAGGCCCTTCAGCATGCCCACGTCGTTGGTGGTCCACACCGCCTCGGCGGGCCCGCAGATCACCGCCCCGGTCAACCGGCCACCGTGGAACAGCAGCTTGCGGTACTCCGAGCGGTCGGCGCGCAGCGCGGTGTAGACCTCGGCCTCGGGATCCTCCCACTGGCCGAAGGAGGCCACGTCGAGATGCGCGACCTCGACGATGTTCATGAGCAGGCTACCGCGATAGGCCACGTCGCGGCCCGCCATGTTCGCCCCGACCACGCGCCCGTGCTCCTGGGCGGTCGGCTCGATGGCGTGCACCTCGGCGGCGCCGGTGATCAGGTTGCGCCCGCGCGCCACGTCGCCCGCCGCGTAGACGGTCGGGACGCTCGAGCGCAGGTGATCGTCGACCGCGATACCGCCGGAAGCCTCGGTGGCCATCGCGATGCCCGAGCCCTGCAGCCACTCGAGATTGGTGCGGATGCCGGTGGCCATGATCACCAGGTCGGCGGTGAGGGGCTCGCCTTTCTTGAAGGAGAGCTTCCGCTTGCCGCCCGCCGGCTCGATCCTGGTCACGGTGGCGCCGGTGCGCACCGAGACGCCATGGTCCTCGAGCCACCGCTGCACGATGCCCGCGCAGGCGTCGTCGACCATGCGCGGCAGGATGCGGGGCGCGACCTCGACGATGGTCAGCTTGGCCCCCCGCGCGAGGATCGCGTTGAGGATGGTGAAGGCGATGAAGCCCGCCCCGACCATGACCACCCGGCTGCCCGGCGTCATCCCGGCCACCACGTCCTTGGCCTCGTCGAGGGTCCAGAAGCAATGGATGCCGGGCCCGTCGGCTCCGGGGATGGGGGCCTTGGCGGCCCGCGAGCCGGTGGCGATCAGGCAGTCGTCGAACTCGACCCTGGCATCGTCGTCCAGGGTGAGGGTCCGGGCGGCCGGGTCGAGGGCCTTGGCCTTCCGGCCGACGAGGGCCTTGACCTTCCAGGCGGTCAGCGCGGCGGGCGGCGCAGTATACACATGGCTCTCGGAGATCGTCCCCCAGAGGTAGTAGGGCAGGACCATCCGGGAGTAGGGGCGTTCCGCGGAGACCAGGGTGATCTCGGACGGGTCGGCCCCGATCAGCCGCTCTTCTTCCCTGATCGTCCGGATGGCGTTCATCCCCGCGGTACCGCCGCCGATGATCACGTGACGGGCCGGCATCAGCGGGCCTCCACCGCGAGCACCCGGGCGGTGCGCTCGGCCGCGAAGTCGCCGATCCAGTCGGCGTTCTCCGTCTCCTCGAAGGTGATGGCCTCGGTCGGGCACGCGGAGGCGCACGCGGGGGCGCCGCCGCAGAGGTTGCACTTGTAGGCCTTCTGGGTGTCGCCGTCGTAGAACATGGTCCCGTAGGGGCACGCGATCGTACAGAGCTTGCAGCCCACGCAGGTATCGTCCATCACGTCCTTGGCGCCCGCCGCGTTGATCTGGATGGCGCCCACCGGGCACGCGGTCATGCACCAGCCCTCCGCGCACTGGGTGCACGTGTACGGAGCGTAGGAGGTATAGCCCTCGAAGGGCGAGACGCGGATCACCGACTTGGACGGCTGGAAGAGGCCGGTCTGCATGTAGGAGCAGGCCAGCTCGCACCGGAGGCAGCCGGTGCACTTCTCGGGATGGAGTGCTAAGACTTTCACGGTCGGCGACGCTTCCCTTTCCGGCCTCCCGCGGCGCGACCGCGCTCGAGGCGACTGATGAAGGTGTCGAGGGGAATGGCGGGCAGGGTCACCATCTGCACCGAGCCACGCGCCCCCATCTCGATCGAGATCGACGAGACCGTCTCGTTGTCGGGCGCCTCCAGGATCGTCACGAAGTCGTAGGGCCCGAGCACCGCGTACTGGGCGATCACCCGGGCGCCGCGCTGCGACAGCTCACGGTTCACCTTTCGGATCCAGCCGGGCCGGGCGTGCAGGACCTTGCGGCCGGCATCGCTCAGCGAGCTCAGCATGACGTAGTGAGGCACGGCGCACCTCCTGGAAACGACGAACGGTGCGCGTAGTATAGCAGAGCGGCTCAGTCGCTCTCGCCGGTGATGCCGAACTCCACGCGCCCGCCCGCCGACGGCTCGGCCGCGGGCGGCGGCGCGGCGCCGGGCGGCGCGGAGGTCGCGGGCGGGGCGGCTGCGGGTGGCGAGGCCGGCGCCGCCGCGGCGGGAGCGCTCTCCGGCAGAACGCGCAGCCGCGTCTCCTGGACGCCCTCCACCTTGGCGAGGCGATCGCGCGTGACGTCCAGGCGACCCTGACGCAACTCGGCGAGCGCGGCGGTGGGCGTCGGCTCGCGCTTGCGCAGCAGCAGGAGCTGCTCCTCGACCTTCACGGGAAGCTGGGCGTCCCTGACGACCACCTGGTAGTACCGGCGGAGCGCGGTCGGCAGATCCGCGATCCCCTGCTCCTTCTGGAACTTCTCGATCCGGGCCGCCACCGCGCGCTCCTTGAGCACTTCCACGTCCGCGGGCGAGGTCATCGAGCTGAGGGTGAGGCCGACGTAGGGCGCCTTCCGGAGGAAGTCGCCGATTCGGACCGCCTGCCGCTCCAGCTCCGGGCCAAGCGCGGCGCTGCCCGCCGCGAAGACCATCGGGTCCACCTTGAGCGCGTCGATCTTGTCGCCGCTGGTGAAGAGCCCGCCGATGGCCCGGAACGGGGCCTTCAGGACATTGACGAGGACGTTCCTCACCGCGGTCCAGATCGCGTCGCTGAAATCGAACTGGCGGTCGGTGAGGCTGCCACTGATGGGTACCTTGACGTGGATATTCCCGCTCCCATCCTTGATCAGGGCCACGATGAGCCCGAGAGGCAGCCCGATCTGCTTCTTGACCTCGTCGGAGGCCTGCGAGGGCGCCACCCGGAGATCGCCGACCAGGATGTCGTTCTTGGCGTCGAGCTTGCCCTCCTCGATCTTGTATTCGAGCTTGGTCGTCAGATCGCCCCGCCGGATGATCCAGCCCAGCAGGCTGTCCATGTACGGGTTGGCGGCCGGGAGGGCCAGCTTTTTCAGCTCGCCCACCATGTCCACGTAGGTGGGGGCGCCGATCGCCGACATCTCCCCGCGGATGTCGAGCGTGGAGTCGCCGCCGATCAGCGCCTGCACGAGCAGGTTGGCGCGCTGGGTCGCCTTGTTGGATAGGTCCTTGACCGTGACGGTGAGCTTCGAGATGTCCTGGGAGAACGCGGGCTGGGTCGTGTGGTCGAGGAAGCGCACGTAGCCGTCCTCGATCACGATCTCCTTGAACTGAAGGTCCATCGTCTCGAGGGGGCCCGCCGGCTTCGCCGGCGCGGTTGAGCTCGGAGCGGCAGGAGGCGCCGGCGGCGGCGAACCGACGGGATCTGAAACCACGAAGAGCTTCTGCACGTTGATCGATCCGTCGGCCGCTCGGTCGAGCTCGGCCACCGGCGCCTTCAATCGGACCTTGGCCACGCGCGCGTGCGTGGGCCAGCCGAAGTCGATGCCGTTGATCTCCATGCGCTCGAGGCGCAGCGGCGCCTCCTTCGAATCCGGCGCCTTCACGGCCAGGTCGGTGGCCCAGCTATTGCCGCGGGAGAGCGCGGTGAGCTTGCCCTTGACGATCCGGACCCGGTTCTGGCTGTCGGAGTTGAACCGGCCCGAGAAGCTGGCGGGGAACGGGAAGTACGCGCGGTAGGGCTCGATCGGCGCGTCGCGCGTATTGAGCGTCAAGGTCACGTCCAGGGGATCGAGCTTGACTGCGCCCTTCGCGCCGACCTTGCCGCCGCCCGGCAGACCCGTGGTCAGCGCGAGATTCATCGGCCGGATGTTCGGCCAGGTCACGTCGTCCATCTGCAGGGTCAGGTTGCTCAGCTTCAGCACGGTCGGCGGCGACGATACCGACTCGTCGGTGAACGTCGCGGCACCCTTCAAGCCGATCTTCTCCACCGTGATCTTGTACTCGGGCTCCGACGGCTTGCCCGGCGCCGGAACGGTCGATCTTGGAGCGGCAGGAGTCCGAGCGTCCGGGGCAGTTGCTTTGCGAGGCGCAGCCGAAGGCGAGCCGAGCGCATTCGAAGAAGTCAGCCCCAGGAGATCGATCTTCTCCTGCTTGTCCCGCACCGCCTTGAGGTCGAGCCCTTCGATGTCCACGCTCGATATGGTGACCACGCGGGACACCAGGTTGACCTCCTTCAGCCCCACCGCGATGCGCGGCACCGTGAGAAAGGGGGCCGGCTTCCCGGGCTGGGCCAGCGCGAAGCTGGTCAGCGTGAGGTCACCGGTGACGAGGCCGACCGCGAGCCCGCCCCGCCCCAGCTCGAGCTTGACGGTCATGATCACGCCCGCGATGCCCGATTCGAGCGCGGCGGGCAGCGTGGGCGGCAGATAGGGCCGGATCTGGAGCAGGCTGAAGTTCTGGATCGAGAACTTCCCGCCGAACGAGGTCGGCGTGAGGTCGATGTCCTGCGCGGAGAACTCGATCGGCGAGTCGTTGAGCGCGCCCTGCACCGCCAGCTTGCCGACCGGCCCCGAGGGCTTGGTGGTGAGGTTGCCCGCCTCGATCGAGAGGTCGCGGACCTTCCACTCGCTCACCGGCTTGACCGCGCGGTCGATCGCGGTGAGATTGGCCCGGATCAGCGCGAATCGGGCGAGGCCCACCGTCCAGCGCACTTTGGCCGGGGGCTCCGGCTTGGGCGGCGCCGGCCCGGAGGTGGCCAGGCGGGCGAGGATGTCCGAGAAGTTGAACTCGGTGGCGTTCAGGCGCACCAGGTTCACGGTGGGCGCGGTGAGCACCAGCTCCGCGACTCGGATATGGCCGAAGACCGCCGACCACGGGACCACGCGCACGTCCAGCCGATCGAGCCCGAGGAAGGTCTGGGCGGGATCCGCCTCGGCGAGGCGGAACTTCTTGATCGCCACCCGCCCCATGAACAGGTTGATGTCGATGTCCTCGATCTCGGCGGCCCGCCCGGTGATCGCGGGAATCTGCTTCAGCGCCTGCCACTTCACGATCTCGGGCAGCGCCCAGAGGAAGGCGACGCCCACCACGAGCAGAGCGGCCAGGACGATCAGCCCGCGCTTGAGCCGGCGGCTCATCGCACGCTCCCCTTCTCTAGACGGGCGCCTGGCCCGAGGACGGCTTGAGGAACGAGTAGACGCTCGTGAAGTCGCGCCGGCCGAGGCCGTGGGAGGAGGCGAGCCGGTAGACCTGCTGGGCGGCGGGGGTCACGAAGAGCGGCACCCGGAGATTCCGCGCCGCGTCCACGGCCAGGCCCAGGTCCTTGCACATCAGGTCGGTCATGAAGCCCGGCTTGTACTCGTTGCTGGAGGCCGCGTTCGGCATCAGCCCGGGCACCGGGTGCATGAAGCCCATCAGGAAGGTGTTGCCGGAGGACTTGGAGATGACGTCGGTGACCACCCTGGGATCCATGCCGAAGCCCTCCGCGATGCGGAACGCCTCGCTCACCGCCACCCCGCACACCCCCGCGATCAGGTTGTTGCAGAGCTTGACCACCTCGCCGCTCCCGACCGCGCCGACGTGGATGACGTTGGTCCCCATCGCGGCCAGCGCGGGCCGCGCCTCGTCGAAATCGGCGGCGGCGCCGCCCACCATGATGGCGAGGGTGCCGTCGGTGGCGCGCGGCGTCCCGCCCGAGACCGGGGCGTCGATGAAGCGCACGCCCCGCTCCTGCGCGGCCCTGGCCACCCGCTGCGACACCGCCGGGTCGATGGTGGACATGTCCACGCACAGCGTGCCCCGGCGCGCGGCCGCGAGCACGCCGCCGTCGCCGGTGTACACCGATTCCACGTGCGGCGAGGAGGGCAGCATCGTCACCACGATGTCCGCGGTGGCCACCGCTTCCGCCGCGCTGGCCGCCGCGGTCATGCCCGCCGCCGCGGCGGCCTTCACCGCCTCCGGGTTGCTGTCGAACGCGGTCACCGCGAAGCCCTTCTTCACGAGGTTCTTGGCCATGGGCAACCCCATGGTGCCCACGCCGATGAAGCCGATGCGCGTCATATCTTGCCTCCCGGGGATCGGAGCGAGACGCCCGCCCACTCCTCGATGATGCGGGTGAACCCGATCTGCTCGCTCATGCTCGCTGTCGTGCCTCCTGTATGCTCGGGGCCATGTTGCTCGGTCTGACGCTCATCGCGATCGCCGCCGCGTCGTGGGGTACGACCGGCGCCACCATGACTCTACTCTCCCGCGAGGCCGCCGCCTCGCCGCTCCTCGTCGGCTGGAGCCGCCTCGCCATCGCCGCGCCCGTCCTGGTGCTGGCCGCCGCCGGCGTCGGCCGCTTCGGCGCGCCCCACCCGTCGCTCCGCCCCTGGCCGTCGCTCGCCGATCTGCCACTCTGCGCCGCGCTCGGCCTGGCCATGGCCGCCTACCAGGTCTGCTACTTCCGCGCGGTCACCCTCGTCGGCGTCGCGCCCGCCGCGCTCCTCGCCATCTGCTCCGCCCCGCTCCTGATCGCGGTGCTGGCCGGCCTCTTCCTCGGAGAACGGCTGCCCCCCCTCGTGCGGCTATCACTCGGAATGGCGGTGGCCGGGACCGCGCTGCTCGTGGTCGGCCCGCGCGGATTCGGCGAGATCGCGGGCCACTTCGGGCTGGGGGCGCTTCTCGCGCTCGGCGCGGGGGTATCTTACGCCGTGTACGCGGTGGCCGCAAAGGGGCTTCTGGCGCGAGTGACGCCACTCGCAGTGTCCGCGGTCACCTTCGCGCTGGCCGCGCTGTTCCTCGCGCCCGCGCTGCTCGGCGAGACGGCGCCCGCGCGCGCGCTGGCGGCGGGCTGGCCGCTGCTGCTCTACCTGGGGATCGGGCCCACCGCGGTGGCCTACGTGATGTTCACCGCGGGGCTTGGGCGGGTGCCCGCGACCGCGGCCGGCATCGTCTCGCTGCTGGAGCCGCTCACCGCCACCACGCTCGGCCTCGTCGTCTTCGGCGAGCGCCTGGGCTTCATCGGCATCGCCGGCGCGGCGCTACTCCTGGCCGCCCTCGCCCTCCTCACCATCGCGCGCCGCTAGGCTGGGGCTGGGGTCAGGTCTTACATTACGACATTTTCATCGCTCCTCGCGAAGCACCGCGCTGCGGAAATGTCGTAATGTAAGACCTGACCCCTACGGGAGGCGGGACCCCTCAGCGGTCGATGACACGGCTGACCGCGCGGCTGAACGTGCAGTTGGGGACGACGCAGGAGTGCTTGCCGGAGCCGCCGCCCACCATCACGTAGATGTCCTCCGGCGCGGGCACGCGCGGCAGCCGGGCCGCCTCGTCGGTCACCTTGGTCATCCACGCGGGCCAGTCGTGCATGCCCCACATGCCGCCGAGCTTCATGCGCCCGAGCGGCATGCGCGCGTTCTCGAAGACGAAGCGCTGCACGTCGGCGCGGGTGAACCCATCGGCCGCGATGGTGGCGGCGTGCTCGGGCCCGAGCACGACCAGGAGCTGGCTCTGCGAGAGATACCAGCCCACGTTGGAGCCCAGCGTGGTGGCCACGTCGGCCACGTTGTTCAGGATGCCGGGCGCGGTGGTCGCGACGTGGTCGTTGACGTTGTGCGGCCCCTCGCCGCCGAACACCGTGACCACGCTCTGGTCCGGCTTGAAGCCGAGCGCCACGTGCAGCGGCTCCCAGGGCGAGTCCTCGCGCTCGGTGATCGCGTAGGCGAACTTGGCCGGGCTCCCCTGGGTGGCCATGTCGCCGCGCCCCGGCCAGCCGCCGCCCACGTTCATCAGGATCAGGCGGATCGCGCGGCCGATGGTGGCGTTGGCCCGGAAGCCGGGCCCGAAGAGACCGGAGCCGGCGTGCAGCCCGATCGCGCCCGCGTAGGGCCCGGTCACCACCACCAACGGGGCCACCGGATGCGTGGTGGCCTGGACCCCGTAGAGATTGAACGAGGGGTCCAGCATGGCCTGCACCGCCGCCACGATCACCGGGAAATACGCCGGCTCGCAGCCGGACATCACCGCGTTCACGGCCAGCTTCTCGACCGAGCACTCCCGCCAGAGCGGCGGCATGACCCCGAGCGACTCGGCGGCCTTGGTCCTGGCCCCCGCCAGCATCGCGCGCACCCGGTCCGCGGTGGGCGGAACGATCGGCAGCCCGTCGCACCACTCGCGCTTGCAGAACTCCGCGTAGACGTCTTCCTCGGGGAGGGTCAGAGTCGCCTCGACGGCCTCCTCGCTCACGACGGGCTCACCGGCCGCCGAGCATCGACGTGAGCTGCTCCACCGCCTGCGCGATGCGGCGACTGACGCCCTCGGGCGCCTCACCGCCCAGCGGGTGCTGGACGACAAGGAGCGGCAGCCCGGTGGCGCCGAGGGCCGCCATCTCGCCCAGGGCCAGGCGCTGGAACACGGTGGTCGTGATCAGTCCGGCGGGCGTCCCGGCCCGGGCCAGCTCCAGCGAGTCGTGGAGACTCCACGACGTGCAGGAGCCTCAGTCCGCGGAGCCGGCGAAGACGAGATCGCACTCCTTCGAGAGCGCCTCGATGATCCCGTGGGCGGCCCCGGTGGCCGCGTTGGCCTTGCGGAGGATCACCACGCGCTTGACGCCGTGGCGCTCCTTGAGCACTAGGCCGATGCCGGTCACCAGGCGATCGAAGTTGTGCTTGGTATTGTCGAGGAAGCCCACCGTGAGGCCCCGCAGATCGGCGGGCAGCGGCGGAATCGCCGTGGTCGCCGTCCGGAGCTCGCCCACCGGGCTCAGCACCGTGATGAGGGACATGTCGGTCTCCTGCCTATGGGTGAACGGCGTGGAGCGGGCGAGCCGACCCCGCCCGCTCCTGGCCCTGCTCCATTGCGTCGTATAGTACCGCACATGCTCGTCTTGGCGCTGGACGTCGGCACCAGCTCCGCCCGCGCGCGCGCGTTCGACGCCGACGGCCGCGCGCACCCCGGCGCGGAGGGCCAGGTGACCTACGAGCCCCGCACGACCCCCGACGGGGGCGTCGAGCTGGACGCGGACGCGCTGCTCGCCGCGACGGCGGATGCGCTCGACGCCTGTCTCGCCGGCTGCGGCGCGCGGGCCGCCGAGATCGCGGCGGTCGGCGTGTCCGTGTTCTGGCACAGCCTCCTCGCGCTCGATCGCGCGAGGCGGCCGATCACCCCGGTCATCACCTGGGCGGATACGCGCAGCGCGGCCGCAGCGCTTGCGCTTCGCCGCGCGCACGACGAGCGCCGGATCCACGCCCGCACCGGCGCGCCGCTGCATCCCGCCTTCTTTCCCGCCAAGCTCCGCTGGCTGCGCGAGGCGCGCCCGGACGTCTTTGCCCGCGCCGCCACCTGGTGCGGCTTCGGCGAGTATCTCCAGGCCCGGCTCACCGGCCGCCTCGGCACGAGTCTCTCGATGGCCTCCGGCACCGGCCTGTTGGACCAGATCGGCGGCGGCTGGGACCAGGACATGCTGGCGGTGGCCGGCCTCCCCACCGATGCGCTGCCGCCGATCGACGACACCGCCGCGCCCGGCCTCGTCGCGCCTCACGCCGCGCGCTGGCCCGCGCTCGCGCGCGTGCCCTGGCATCCCGCGCGCGGCGACGGGGCGTGCTCGAACGTGGGCTCCGACTGCCGGGACCCCCGGCGGGTCGCGCTCAACGTGGGCACGTCCGCCGCCCTGCGCGTGGTCCTGCCCGAGCCGCCGGGCCCGCATGCGGCCACGCCCTGGGGACTCTGGCGCTATCGGGTGGACGCCGCGCGCGCCCTGGTCGGGGGCGCGACGTCGGAGGGCGGCAATGTGCTGGCCTGGTGCCGCAAGAGCCTCGCGCTGCCCCGGAGCGACGCCGCCCTCGAGGACGCGCTGGGCGCGGTGGCACCCGACGGGCACGGGCTGACCGCCCTGCCGTTCCTCGCGGGCGAGCGCAGCCCCGGCTGGCGGCCGGACGCGCGCGCCGCCATCGCGGGCCTTTCGCTCGGCACGGGCGCGGTGGAGATCGCGCGGGCGCTGCTCGAGGGCGTGGCGTTCCGGCTGGCCGAGGTCTACGACCGGCTGCGCCCCCTGGCCGCCCCCGATCACGTCGTGGTCGCCTCGGGCGGGGCGCTGGCTCATTCGCCGGTCTGGGCTCAGATCGTGACCGATGCCCTCGGGATCCCGGTGACCTTCGGCCGCGACGCCGAGGCGTCGGCACGGGGCGCCGCCCTGCTCGCCCTCGAGGCCCTGGGCGTGCCCGCCCCGGAGGCTTCGGCGCCGCTCCGGATCCTCCGGCCGACCCCCGACCACCACGCCCGGTACCGGGCGGCCCGGGAGCGACAGCGACACCTCTACGACAACATTGTCGGGTTTAAGCACTCCTGAGAGAATAGACGGCGCGGAATCATGCGAATCGCAATCGGCTGCGACGATACCGGTTTCCCGCTCAAAGGACCCCTGGTGGCCGCCCTCGAGGCCGAGGGGCACGACGTCCTCGACCTCGGCACCTTCTCGACGGACTCCGTGGACTACCCGGACTATGCCCGGGCGGTCGGGCAGGCGGTGCTGCGCGGCTTCGTGGATGCGAGCTTCCTGCTCTGCGCCAGCGGGACCGGCGGGGTCATCGCGGCCAACAAGATGCGAGGCATCCGCGCCGCGCTGTGCCATGACGCGGACGCGGCCCGACAGAGCCGCGAGGACGTGGACGCCAATGTGCTCTGCCTGGCCGCCTCCGGGCTCGAAGCCACCGCCGCCATCGAGATCGCCCAGGCCTTCATCGGCACCGCGTTCCAGGCCGGCGATCCACAGTCGCGGCAGGTGACCAAGATCGGCCAGCTCGAGGCCGGTCTCCTCGGAGCCGACAAGGCGCCGCTCAAGCCCGCCGACGAGAAGGCGGCCCCGAAGAGTGCGCCGGCCAGATCCGCGGCCCCGAAGCCGGCCTCACCCGCGCGTGAGGCGGCGGCCGGCCCCGTGGAGCCGCCGCCCCCGACGTCGGAGCGCCCGACCGCCCCCGCGGTCACGAGCCCGCCGCTCGTGCTGCCGGATCCGCTCAAGCTGCCCGCGGTGGAGGAGACGCTGCGCTTCCTCGAGTCGCGCGAGTTCCTGGACCGCCTCTGGGTGAAGGACGCCACGCTGTGGAAGGGTGACGCGGCCACCGTGCGCAACCGGCTCGGCTGGCTCACCTCGCCCACCATCATGCGCGGGCACGCCGAGGACATCCGCTCGTTCGCCGACGAGGTGCGCCGGCTGCAGTACTCGCAGGTGGTGCTCCTCGGCATGGGCGGCTCCTCCCTGACCGCGGAGGTCTTCAACGAAACGTTCGGCTCCAAGATGGGCTTCCCGGACATGCTCCTGCTCGACTCCACCGATCCGGGGGCGGTCAAGCACGTCCTCGAGAGCGTCAACCTGGGCCGCACGCTCTTCGTGGTCTCGAGCAAGTCCGGCACCACCGCGGAGACCCTGGCCGCGTACGCGTTCTTCCGCGGTCAGGTCGAGGCGGCGGCCTCACCGCGGCCCGGCATGCAGTTCGTGGCCATCACCGATCCCGGCCGGCCGCTGGACAAGCTGGCCACCGAGACCGGCTTCCGCCGCACCTTCCTCAATCCCGCGTCCATCGGGGGACGCTTCTCCGCGCTGTCGTTCTTCGGGCTGGTGCCGGCGGCCTTGATCGGGGTGGACATCAAGATCCTGCTCGAGCGCGCCCACGGAATGGTCGAGACGTGCGGCAACGAGGTGGGCGTGCGCGGCAATCCCGCCGTGCAGCTCGGCGCGGTGCTGGCCGGGCTGGCCCGGGCGGGCCGCGACAAGGTCACGCTGGTGCTGTCCGAGAAGATCCGCGCGCTGGGGGTCTGGATCGAGCAGCTCATGGCCGAGTCGCTCGGCAAGGACGGCACCGGCCTGGTCCCGGTGGTGGACGAGCCGCTCGGCACCGCGTCCGTGTACGGCGACGACCGCGTCTTCGTCGCGCTCGTACTCGAGGGCGACGATACCCACGACGCGGCGCTCGCCAAGCTGGCCGACGCCGGGCACCCGGTGCTGCGCCTGGTGCTGCGCGATGCGATGGACCTGGGCGCCGAGTTCTTCCGCTGGGAGCTGGCCACCGCAACCGCGGGCGCCGTGCTCGGGGTGAACCCCTTCGACGAGCCGGACGTCGCGCGGGGCAAGGAGCAGGCGAGCACCCTGCTCACCGAGTGGCGGCGCTCCCGGCGCCTGCCCGAGTGGCCCTCCGACGTCGAGGAAGACGGCCTGGTCCTCATGACCAAGTCGAACAAGAAGCCCACGTCGGTCAGCAAGGGGCTGGCCGCGCATCTGGCGCAGGCGGGTCCCGGCGACTACCTGGCCATCCAGGCCTACCTCACGCCGACCGCGGACGCGTGGCGGGCGCTGCAGGAGATCCGGGTCGCCCTGCGCGACCGCCTCCGCATCGCGACCACGCTGGGCTGGGGCCCGCGCTACCTGCATTCGACCGGCCAGATGCACAAGGGCGGGCCCACGAGCGGCCTGTTCATCCAGATCACCGGGGAGGACCGCGAAGACGTGGTCATCCCCGGCGCGGGATACGGATTCACGACGCTGAAGGCCGCCCAGGCGCTGGGCGATCTCCAGAGTCTGCGCGACGGAGCGCGCCGGGTGATCCGGCTCCATCTCACGGGCAAGCAGTCCCAGACGCTGCAGCAGCTCGTGCAGATGGTCCAGGGACTGACCAAGAGGCTCTGACGCGCAATGACGACCCCCAATCACGACGAGTCCTGCAGCCTGGTCATCTTCGGCGCCTCGGGTGACCTCACCCGGCGCAAGCTCATCCCCGCCCTCTGGTCCATGTTCCAGAGCCGCGTGCTCCCCGAGCCGTTCGCGGTGGTCGGGGTCGCGCGCTCCGAGATGACCAACGAGCAGTTCCGCGCCCGCATGCGCGAGGCCATCGCCGACTTCGCGCGCGTGCAGCCGCCCTCGGCGCGGGTGTGGGACCGCTTCGCGCAGGCGCTCTTCTACTATTCCGGAGATCCCGCGGACTCCGCCATGTATCCGGGCTTCGCGGCCTACCTCAAGCAGGTGGAGCAGGAGCGCGGCACCGGCGGGAACCGGCTGTTCTACGTCTCGACCCCGCCCTCGGTGTACCCGCACCTCGTCACGCGGCTGGGCGAGGCCGGCCTCAACCGCCCCCCCGAGTCCACCGACGGGTGGGTGCGCATCATCATCGAGAAGCCGTTCGGCCGCGATCTCCACTCCGCGGGCTCGCTCAACCAGGTGGTCGCGGCCGCCTTCGGCGAGGATCAGGTCTACCGGATCGACCACTACCTGGGCAAGGAGACCGTGCAGAACGTCCTCGTGTTCCGGTGGGCCAACGGGATCTTCGAGCCGCTCTGGAACCGCAACCACGTCGATCACGTGCAGATCACGGTGGGGGAGTCCATGGGGGTCGAGGGCCGGGGCGCCTACTACGAGGAATCGGGCGCGCTGCGCGACATGATCCAGAACCACATCCTGCAGCTCCTCTGCCTGGTGGCCATGGAGCCGCCGGTGACCTTCGACGCCGACCCGGTGCGCGACGAGAAGACCAAGGTGATGCGCGCCATCCGCCCCATCGCGGCCGACGAGGTTGACCGCGTCGCGGTGCGCGGCCAGTACGGCCCGGGCTTCGTGGGCGGGCAGCGGGTGCTGGGCTATCGCGAGGAGAAGGGCGTGTCCGCCGAGTCCATCACCGAGACCTTCGCGGCCCTGCGGCTCGAGATCGAGAACTGGCGCTGGGCGGGGGTGCCCTTCTACCTGCGCACCGGCAAGCGGCTGCCCAAGCGCGCGAGCGAGATCGCGGTGCAGTTCAAGCGCACCCCGCATCTCGTGTTCCGCCGCAATCCGGAGATCCTCGCCGAGCCCAACCTCCTGGTGCTCCGCATCCAGCCGGACGAGGGCGTGTCGCTGTCCTTCGGGGCCAAGCTGCCGGGATCCGAGCTGCGGATCAAGCCGGTGGAGATGGAGTTCGACTACGGGCAGGCCTTCGGGGGCGAGCCCCCGGAGGCCTACGAGCGCCTGCTGCTGGACGCCATGAAGGGCGACGCCACCCTCTACGCGCGGGGGGACTGGGTCACGATGGCGTGGGAGCTGCTGCAGCCCGTGCTCGACGCGTGGGGGGCCGGCGATCCGCGGAAGTTCCCCAACTACGAGGCCGGGACCTGGGGTCCGGCCGAGGCCGACACGCTGATCGAGCGCAGCGGGCGGCGCTGGCGGCGCCCCTGAGGGCGCCGCCGCCGTGGCGCGTCGCTTACGGCATGAGCTGCGCCGCCGCCTGACCCACCATCCGCGTCGCCGACATCTCGACCCAGGTGTAGTACCAGCTCTCGTAGATCAGGACCTGGAGCGAGCTGCCGGACTTCTCGTACACCTGGGTGGTGCCCTTGTCGGACGCGGTCGTCGACGACAGGTGCTTCCAGCCGTTGGCCTCCAGCGTGGTGCGGAGCGCGACCGAGAGGCTGTCCGGCTCGATGCGGCCCTTGTAGAAGATCCGCGCCGCCTTCACGGTCGGGGACTCGATGATCGTGGAGCGGTTCAGGTCCACCGCGAGGCCCTTCGGCACCGGGATGTCCTCGAACTCGCTGCGCTGGACCCTGGGTGGCGTCGATGCGCACGCGGTCAGCGCGAGAACCGTCACGGACAAGACGAGAAAACGTCGCATGGATAGTACCTCCTGGCCGTCATCGTACCGTCCGTGGGGGCGTCGCCCAAAGTTTCTGGAAGCGCGGCGGGGGGCTCGGTGAGGCGTCGGCGGGTCCTCACCGCTCTGCTCCTCCTGCTCGCGCTGGTGGCCCTCGGGCTCCTCGTCCACCGCCCGCTCCTGCGCGCGGTCGGGCGGGCCCTGATCGTGGAGGACGCGCGCGGCGGCGCGGACGCCATCGTCGTGGTGGCCGGCAGCACGCCCAGCCGGGAGGACCGGGCCGCCACCCTGTTCCACGAGGGCCGCGCGTCCCGGGTGCTGGTCTCCCGCCAGTCCGTGCCGGAGCGCGTCCAGCGCCTGCTGGACATGGGGATCCGACCGCTAGACTTCCAAAATGAATCCGTGCGAGCGCTCGAGATGTTCGGGGTGCCCCGGAGTGCCATCATCACGCTCGCGGAGCCCGTGGAGATCACGGAGGCGGAGATTCGCGGCGTCGTGACCGAGGCGCGGGCCCGCGGCTGGCGCCGGATCGTCCTGGTGACCACCGCCATCCACGCCCGGCGGGTGAAGGTCATCTGGGCCCGCGAGGCCGGGCCCACGGTCGAGGCCGGCATCGCCGTCGTGCACGACCAGTGCACGGCTGAGGATGGCTGGTGGCGCCGCCGTCGTTGCGGCGAGGCCGTCCTGCACGAGTACCTCGGGCTGCTCGCCCTCTACCTGCACGTCTCGAACCTGATGAAATGAGCGGCGCGGGCGGTTCACAGCGTCCTTCAGGGCCCGATGCGCCGGTAGAGGATGTGCTGGCGGTTGCGGGTGTGGGGCCTGATCTGGGCCGGCCACCGCCCCTTCTCCACCGCCGCCGCCCACGCCTCGGTCACCAGCACGCCCGGGTTCTCGATTTCGTAGAGGGCGCCATACTTTGGCGCACCCTCTATGACGATAGTCTTGAGCTGCCCGCCGATGCTCATGGTGAGCGGCTGCATCTCGTAGCGCGAGACCGCGATCACCCCGGGCACGGTGAGCAGGCTCGGCACGTGCTCCTGGTCGTAGACCTCGTTGAAGAGGCGCTCCTGAGCGGGCTCGACGTCCATGGCGGCGCTGAAGAGATACCGGGTCTGGATGGGCATGGCGGGCGGCTCCGTGTCTCCCCCTCTCCCCTCAGGGGAGAGGGCAGGGTGAGGGGTGGGTGGTGAGGGGTGGGTATGGGGGGCTAGCGTGCGCTGCGCCGACGCTTCGGCGCCGGAGTGGCCGGGAGGGCGCCGGCGCGGCCGTAGTCGTCGTGCCGGCGGATGATGTCATCCTCCCCCAGGTAGGGCCCGTGCTGGATCTCGATGAGGACCACCGGGACGCGGCCGGGGTTCTCGATGCGATGCCAGGCGCCGCGCGGGACATCCACCGCGCCGCGGGGCTTGAGCCGCTTCGGGCGGCCCGAGATGATCACGCGGGGCGAGCCGGTGACCACCACCCAGTGCTCCGCGCGGAAGCGATGCCGCTGCAGGCTCAGCCGCTGGCCCGGCCGGACGATCAGCCGCTTGACCTTGTAACCCCGGCCCTCCTCGATGGTCAGGAAGCCGCCCCAGGGCCGGGCCTCGTAGACTCCGACCGGAGCTTCGCTCCGCCGCGCGCGGCGGGCGCTCATAGGCGGATCACCCGGACGAAATCGGCCTCGACGCTCTTGCTCACCTCTTCCATGACCTCGGCGGGGACGTCGTCGTCCAGCAGCAGCACCACGATGGCGCGGCCCCGGCGCGTGCGCCGGCCCACGTGCATGGAGGCGATGTTGACGTTGTGGCGACCCAGGATGGACCCGATCCGGCCCACCATCCCGGGCCGATCCTCGTAGGCCAGCACGAGGATGTGGCCCTCCGGGATGAACTCGATGTGGAGGTCCCGGAGCCGCACGATGCGGGGCACGTCGTCGAACACGGTGCCCGCGATGACCTTGCGCCCGTCGCCCGCGTGGGTGGTGACCGTGATCAGGTTGGTGTAGCCGGAGGCCGCCTCGGGGTCGGAGCGGACTTCCATGGTGAGGCCGCGGTCCTTCGCGACCAGGTGGGCGTTGACCAGGTTCACCGCCTGGGCGGTGACCCGCGCGAGCAGGCCCTTCAAGACCGCGCGGCCCACCAGCTCGGTGTCCCGGCGCGCCACCTGCCCCGCGACCTCGATCTCCACCCGCTCCACGTTCTCGGGCTCGAGCTGCACGCAGAAGCGGCCGAGCAGCTCGGCCAGGTGCAGGAACGGGCGCTGCTCGGCCTGGCTCTCGCGGTCGCCCACCGGGATGTTCACCGCGTGCTCGACCAGCTCTCCGTCGCGGAACGCCACGAGCTGGCGGGCCACGTCCACCGCCACGTTGACCTGCGCTTCCTGCGTATTGGCCCCCAGGTGCGGGGTGACCACCACCCGAGGATGCTGGATGAGGCGCTTCACCACCGGGGACTGGGGCGGCTCCTCGCTCCACACGTCCACCGCCGCGCCGGCCACCCGGCCCGCGTCGAGGGCGGCCAGCAGATCCGCCTCGTTGACGATGCCCCCGCGCGCGCAGTTGACGACGCGCGCGCCGGGCTTGAGCGCGGCGAGCTCGCGCGCGGCGATCATGTTCTCGGTCTCGTCGGTCAGCGGCACGTGCACGGTGAGGACGTCGGCCCGGCTCAGCACCGTCTGCAGGTCGGTCAGGCGCACCCCCAGATCGCGCGCGCGGCTCTCCGGGATGAACGGATCGTAGACGAGGACCTCCATGTCGAAGGCCCGCAGGCGGGCCGCCACCCGCGAGCCCACCTTGCCGAGCCCCAGCACGCCCGCCGTCTTGCGGAACAGCTCGGAGCCGTAGATGCCCCGGTCCCACTCGAGCTGCTTGAGGGATTCGTGGGCCGCCGGGATCTTGCGGACCAGAGCCAGCAGCATGCCCACCGTGTGCTCGGCGGCGGACACCACGTTGCCGTACGGGGCGTTGACCACCACCACCCCCTGGCGCGAGCAGGCGTCCACGTCGATGTTGTCCACGCCGACGCCGGCGCGGCCCAGGATGCGCAGGCGGCGCGCGCGGCCGAGGAACTCGGGGGTGACCGATGTCGAGGAGCGAGTGACGATCGCCTCGTAGTCCCCCAGGCGCCCGTGCAGCTCGTCGGTGGGCAGCTTGCCCGAGACCTGGTCCACCTGGAACCCGCGCTCGGTCAGGTAGGCGATCCCCTCCGCCGCGATGGTGTCGATGACGAGGACCCTCATGCGTGTTCCATGCTAGCACGCGCGTCCCCCTCCCCTCTCCCCTCTGGGGCGAGGGTCAGGGTGAGGGGGCTCGGTGCGTGCGCAGGAACTTCAGGAACTCGCGCCCCTCCGACAGCCGCCGCTTCATGGCCTGGGGGTCGCGGAGCATCTCGGAGGCGAGGGAGAGCATCTTGCGGGGGCGGAAGTAGAAGCGGCGGTAGAACTGGTCCACCGAGCGGAAGATCTCGGGGCGCGCCAGATGAGGGTAGCCCAGCGCGCTCAGCTGCACGCCGGTGCCGTCCACCAGTTCGTCGGATTCGAGCCAGCCGTTGCGCTGCGCTTCCTTGTAGAGCGCGGTGCCCGGATAGGGCGCGGCCAGCGACACCTGGATGGTGCCCGGATCGATCTCGATCGCGAAGCGGATGGTCTCCGCGATGGTCTCGCGGCTCTCTCCGGGCAGGCCCAGGATGAAGGTGCCGTGGATGGCGATGCCGAGGGCCTTGGCGTCGCGGGTGAACCGCCGGGCCGCGTCGAGCCGCACGCCCTTCTTGACGTTGTTGAGGATGGCCTGGTTGCCCGACTCGTAGCCGACGAGCAGGAGCCGGAGTCCGTTGTCCTTCAGCACCTTCAAGGTCGCGTACGGCACGTTGGCCTTGGCATTCACCGACCAGGTGATCCCGAGGGGGCCGAGCCGCTTCGCGATGGCCTCGGCGCGGGGGAGATCGTCGGTGAACGTGTCGTCGTCGAAGAAGAACTCGCGCACCTGCGGGAAGAGCCGGGCGGCCAGCGTCATCTCCCGGGCGACGTGCTCGGGGCTGCGGGTGCGATAGCGCTGCCCGCCGACCGTCTGCGGCCAGAGACAGAAGGTGCACTTCGACCGGCAGCCGCGGCCGGTGTAGAGCGAGACGTAGGGGTGTCGCAGGTAGCCGATCGCGTAGTGCTCGACGGTGAGGTCGCGCTTGTAGACCGGGGTCACGAACGGCAGCGCGTCCATGTCCTCGAGCGGCGGGCGCTCCGGGGTGTGCTCGACGTGGCCGTTCACCCGGTAGGAGAGCCCGCGGACGTCCGCGAGACGCCGGCCCTGGGCCACCTCCTGGATCGTGAAGTCGAACTCGCTCCGGGCCACGAAGGACAGGGCGGCGCTCGCGCGGAGCGACGGCTCCGGCGCCACCGCCACCGCCGCGCCCACGAGCCCGATGGTGAGCGCGGGGTTCTCCGCCTTGAGCGCCTCCGCCACGCGCACGTCGGAGGGGAAGGACGGCGTGCTGGTGTGCATCACGCAGAGGTCGTAGTCGCGCGCGAGCGGGCGCACGTCCTCCAGGGTCAGGCCGTCGGGCGGCGCGTCCACGAGACGCGAGCCCGGCACGAGCGCGGCGGGCTGGGCCAGCCAGGTCGGATACCAGAAGGAGCGGATCTCCCGCTTGGCCTGGTAGCGGGAGCCGGCCCCGCCGTCGAAGCCGGCCACCGCGGGTGGGTGAAGGAACAACGTGCGCAGGTAGCTTGGGGTCACGATCGGCTCACGATACCACAGGCGATGGCGCGGTCATCGGCGCCCTAGCCGTGCCGCCGTCGGTGCCAGAGCACGATCACCCAGCCGGCCGCGATCAGCAGAACCGCGCCCGCGATCCAGAGCTGCAGCTCGTGCACGCGCGCGAGCGCCACCGCGATCGAGTCGGCGACCGCGTAGGCGAGCCCGAACGCGAGCGGCACGCTGACGAGCACCGCGGCCACGTCCACCACGAGAAAGCGGAGGAACGGGACGCGCACGAGCCCCGCGGTCAAGAACGCCGCCGCGCGCAGCCCCATGACGAGCCGGGCCATCACCACGAACTTGAGCCCGTGGCGGTGATACGCCTCCATCACGCGGGCCTCGCGCTGCGGCGTGAGGATGCGCCGCGCCGCGGGCCACTCGAGGATGCGCCGGCCGAAGTGCCGACCGACCCAGTACAGCAGCATGTCGCCGGCCAGCACGCCGCCCAGACAGGCCAGGAGCGCGCCCCACCAGTGCATCACCTGCCACCGCGCCATCATGGCCGCGATGACGATGGGTAGCTCCTCCGGGATCGGCACACCCAGGCCGGTGGCGAGCAGGACCAGGAACACCCCCGGATAGGTGAAGTGGCCGATCAGCTCGGTCAGCATCGATCAGGGCGCCGCCGCGGCGGTGGGCGCGCGGCCGTAGAGCCAGCGGCCGTTGTGGGCGAAGAGCAGCCGGGCGCTGCGCGCGGGCAACGAGGCCACGATGCTCCGGTCGGGCTCGCGGGTGGTCAGGAGATAGGGCGGCCGGGCCGACGCCCAGGCCTCCGTGAAGCGGGGCTCACTCCAGAAGGTGGCCGCCGCGTCCGCGAACGTGGAGCCGATGCCGAGCACGCTGCGGGCCGCGTCGAGCAGAACCGGCCGATGCCCCGAGTAAAACTCCACCGCGCCCGCGTTCTCGATGGGGCCCTCGAGCACCAGGACCTCGCCGGGCGCGAGCCGGGCGCGGATCTCGGCCGCCATCACCGCCACCGCCCGGGCCGAGGAGGTCACCCCGAGGCCAAGCGCCACCACCGGCACCAGCAGGAGCATCGCCGCGGTCACCGTGAAGGCGCCCGCGCGCGCCGAGCGGCGCACCGTCGCGATCGCCAGGACCGCCGCCCCCGCGAGCAGGACCGCCGCCGCCCAGGCCACCAGCGGCTGCAGGGACGACCACGCCGGATACGGCGAGGCCTGGCCCCAGGCCGCTTCCTTTCTCGAGTACACGTCGGAGACGCCGAACACCGCGGTGGTGAACGCCTGCCCATCGCCCGCCGCCGCCCACGCGCAGCCCGCGCCCACGAGCGCGAACAGGACCAGATGCGCCGCGAGCAGCCCGCGTGGGCGGGGGGCGGGGGGGCCG
>JBBDXI010000064.1:0-546 GCA_040902425.1 Phycisphaerales bacterium | reverse complement strand
CGCGTCGCGCCAGGCGCGCGCCGCGAGCAGGGCCAGCGCGGGATACGCGGGCAGACCATAGTGCGGCAGCTTGAACGGCGAGACCGTGAACAGCAGCAGCACCCCCACCCCCCAGAGGGCCAGGGCCATCCACGGCAGCTCCTCCGGGTCACGCCAGGCGCGCCGAGCCACGAGACCGCCCACCGCCACCACCGCCGCGAGGGTCCACGGAAAAGCTCCGAAGCCGGCCGCGGTCAAGAACTCGACCGCGGAGAGCGGTACGTCCTCGTCGGGGAACTGGCGCATGCGCGCGACGTTCAACAAGTGGTTGTCGACCACCGTGTACCAGAGGAACGACGGCTCCGTGACCGCGGCCACCGCGTACCAGCCGAAGCCGATCACGAGCAGGAGCCCGACTCCGACGGGCGGCAGCCACGACCGCAACGGGCGCAACCGTCCCGCCAGCCACGCCGCGATCCCGATGGCCACGAGCGGCCCGATCAACCCCAGCGGATCCTTCGCCAGCGCCGCCCCCCCCCCCCCCCCCCCACCCCCCCCCCCCCCCCC
>JBBDXI010000063.1:0-23964 GCA_040902425.1 Phycisphaerales bacterium | reverse complement strand
CGCCCCTCCGTCCCCTACCTCTGCTACCCAGCCTCCTCGTCCCGCCGCCCCCGCTCGCACCGGAACCCCCGTGCCGCCCCTATCCCCTCCCCGCCCCAACGGGGCGACTGGCTATAGCCACGGCCCGCCAGCCGCGCCAGCGGCGCAGCGCGCCCGTGGATCGCCGGACTTCAAGATGACCCCGCCCCGAACGGGGCGGCTGGACCCGACTCCACGCGACCGGCACGCTACCCCCCCCGCGCCCCCGCGTACCGTTCCCCAATGGCCCCCCGCGCCCACCCGCGCCGCCGCCTCATCTTCAGCCTCGCCGCCGCCCTCGCCGCCGGCGCCCTCCTCCGCGCCCGCTATTTCCGCCCCCGCCGCGGCCACTGCCCCCGCTGCAACTACGACCTCCAAGGCCTTCGCGCCCCCACCTGCCCCGAGTGCGGCCACTCCGCCTGACGAGCAAGCGACCCGTCCGGCCCGCGTTAGCGTCCGCGTCCTTGCGGCCGTGCCGCCCGCCTAGATTAACGCCTAAACCGCGGACAGGGCCCGACGCCACCCCGCCGCTGCCTTGTCTGCGACCTCGCGGTCATTCACTCCTCTAACGGTCCTGCCGGCAACCCCCACGGCAACGATCATTGACCCCTCGCACGCTATTCGATAGACTCCACAAATGGCACGGACATTTTCCGAGCGAGACATTGAACTGTTGGGTTATACGAAGCCTGTTCTCGAGCATAACCGGGACGGGTACGCGGTCTACTCAGCAGAAGCCATCGCCGGCCTTGATGTTGTGCCGGCCAATTTTGTCTATCTCAAGAGCAGCGTCACCAACGACGGCGCGCAGGATGCGGCTCGTTTCCTGAACAACGCGCAGAACTTTGTTGTGGTACCGCGCAATCTTGAACCTCGCATACCCCATTTGAAGAGCATGTTTCGTAGTGCTGCGAAGTTATATGTTCACGAGGACATTGTGTGGGACTCCATTCGACGGACCTTTGCAGAGTATCTCTACGCACTCGAACATAGCCTCCCCGAAGTCAGTTTCTATGTCACCCCGCGCCCCGAGCGTGAGCCCAAGGAAAGCCTCGATGGAGTAGCAATTGCCTGGCTGACCCGCGCCGGCGACAGTTCCGGCGCGCGGATCATGGCAGTGTTGGCCGCGGCCGGGATCGGCAAGACGACACTCTCTCGCGAAGTCGCCCGTCAACTCGCCCGACGTGCGGATCACAACAGGATCATTCCCGTCTATGTCGAGGCTTCGCATTGGGCTCGGATGCAACTAGACTCCTTCGAAGACCTGTGGGCCCTAATTGGGAACTCTCTGCGTCATTTCTGCCCGACACTTCAAGTAACCCGCACGGTCTTTGAGCACCTCCTTCGAGCTGGGGACCTCGCGTTTGTTTTTGATGGCTTTGATGAGCTCTGTGGGCGTCGGTCGGATGTGTTCAATGCTCGAGAGACTCTTCACGAGCTCGTGTCGCTTGCCGAGCAGTCTGCCGGCCGTATCATGCTTACAAGTCGGACGCTTTATTGGGAGTCAGAGATTGGGGAGCAGAAGCTGCCGGTGATAACCGAGCATCTGGCGCCTTTCACCAAGCCACAAGCAATGCAGTATCTGGAAAAACGTTTTGAAACTAGGCGAGAGGTCAGAGAGCGTGCTCGCAACCTGCTCGACAGCGTTCGGGATCGGAATCACCCCGATACGCCTGGCGGCGGGAAGAAACAGATTTCTTATCATCCATTCCTTATTGACCTAGTCTCGACTGCCGCGGAACTTGGCGTTGCAGCCATGGAGTCCCAAGAGAGTGGGCCTCTCTATGGCATCCTTTCAAGCTTCTGCGAACGCGAGCGGCACCGACAGAATCTTAGAACTACCGCTATTACGCAACTCACCGCGCTTGAACTGCTGGCGGTTGAGGGTGGTTCGGAATTCTCTGTCGAGGACTGTCTGATCGCGGGTTTCGCAGAAACTGACTCGGATCAGCTGAAACTGCACCCTCTTCTTGACCTGACCCCGAGCGGGGCGAAGCTTCATTTCCGGTATGACTTCATCCCCGTATTCCTTCGAGCTCGTTTTGTTGCGAGAGAGATTGCTGCGTGTAGCGCGAGCCGGCGAGTATCGGACCGAGCCGTAGCGTGGATGATCAAGGAAGCCGCGGGGAGCAGTTATTTCATAGATCATTCATGCGATTGCTGGCTGGAGGCGCCTCTCGACCAACTGGGAGTTGTCTTCCGACAATTGCTGCGCCCACAAGAGCGAGCAAAGAGTTACCTGTTCCATCTCACGAAGGCCCTTACCAACCTCCGGCATGGAAACCTGTCGAAGCATGAGCGTGCGTTGGAGGTCATGAACATTCTCTTTGGTCGGGGTAGACGCGTTCCGTCGAAACTTGACGGGCTGTACTTGACCGGTACCGTAGAGAAGTTCGATTTTGGCGGGTTTATCTTCTCAAACTGCGTGTTCGAGGATCTTGTGTTCTCGGACTGTGACGTTGACGGGGACACGGTCTTCGATGGATGCAGATTCCCGGGCACGATGGAGATAGTTGGGAGTAACCGAAGCGGTTGGTCGGAGGTTCGTTTGACGGAGAACTGTGACATTGGCGCGAAGGCGAGGATTGCCTTCGCAATAGTGGGTTTGGGCGGCGGTGCGGGTGCCGAGGAACTTGCGAGTCAATGTCTTGAGCTGGCGCTAACCAAATTCTGGAAGGGCGGTCATATTCACCGTAGCGTAGCGAGGGTGCATTGGGCAAGGGGGCCGTTGGGACAACATCCTTTGCGGGAGAGAGTCTTGCGCGCTCTCATTCGGCAGGGTGTGATCAGAGAGATTCAGATCGGCGGCGTCGCTGAGGGCGGTCTTGCACTCGAGAAGGATGCGGAGCCGGATCTCCAGCGCTTTATGGACAACCGGCAGCTTACGGGGCGAATCAAGAGGGCTCTTGAGGAACTTAGTTTGGCTTGATGGAGGCGCAACAAAGTGGCGGCAATACGACACTTTGTACTGCCAGCTCCCCGAGTGGACGACCACTTCGCCGAGGAGCACGGTAGAGCCGGGAACGTGTTCGATGTTGACCAGCACGATCAGCGACAAGCTGTTCGCCACGACCAGCATTCAGCCGGCCTCCCCCATCACGCGGTCCAGCGTCGCGCGGTCTGCCTCCAGGTCCGCCATCGTCATGGACCCATCGAACACGCCATGCTCCTTCAGCCACGCGTCCGTCTGGACGCGGTCCGCCCCAGCACTCGCGAGAGCTCGAGGTGCGACAGCTTCCCGCGCCGGAACAGCTCGAGCGCGAAGGCCTCCGTGACCTCTGAGTCGAGGTTCGTCGCCTCGCGGCGCACCCGTTCCTCAAGGTCCGCCGGGAGGTGAAGCGTGACGTTCAGGCCCATAGCTCACCATTGTACGGCGGCGGCGTCCCCGGGCGGTCAATACCGGTAATGCTCCGCCTTGTACGGCCCCTCCACCGGCACCCCGATGTACGCCGCCTGGTCCTTGGAGAGCTCCGTCAGCCGCACCCCCAGCTTCGCCAGGTGCAGCCGCGCCACCTCCTCATCCAGCTTCTTCGGCAGCGTGTACACCCGCCCGCCCTCGTACCGCGACCCCGACAGCGTCGGCTTCCCCTGCGCGTTCAGCCACAGGTCCAGCTGCGCCATCACCTGGTTCGTGAAGCTCGCCGACATCACGAAGCTCGGGTGCCCCGTCGCGCACCCCAGGTTCAGAAGCCGCCCCTCCGCCAGCACCAGCACCGAGTGCCCCCGGTCCCCCGCGCGCGTCGCCCCCGCCCCCGTCCCCTCCGGATTTGCGCTTTGCGCTTTGCGCTTTGCGCTCTCCGCCCCGGCCGGGAACACCCACTCGTCGTACTGAGGCTTGATGTTCACCCGCTCGATCCCCGGCCACTTCGCCAGCCCCGCCATGTCCACCTCGTTGTCGAAGTGCCCGATGTTGCCGACGATCGCCTTGTCCTTCATCCGCGACATGTGCGCGGCCGTGATCACGTCCTTGTTCCCCGTCGACGTGATGAAAATGTCCGCCGTCTCCACCACATCCTCGAGCCGGACGACCTGGTACCCCTCCATCGCCGCCTGCAGGGCGCAGATCGGGTCGATCTCCGCCACCAGCACCCGGCACCCCTGCCCCTTCAGCGCCTGGCAGCACCCCTTGCCCACATCCCCGTAGCCAAGCACCAGCGCCGCCTTGCCGCTCAGCATCACGTCCGTCGCGCGATTCAGCCCGTCCAGCAGCGAGTGCCGGCAGCCATAAATGTTGTCGAACTTGCTCTTGGTCACGCTGTCGTTCACGTTCACAGCCGGGAAAAGCAGCTTCCCCGCCTTCGCCATGTCGTACAGCCGGTGAACGCCCGTCGTCGTCTCCTCGGAAACGCCCTTGATCCCCGCCGCGATCGCCGTGAAGCGCTTGGGGTCCCGCTTCAGCGTCTCGCGCAGCAGCCCCAGGATGTAGCCCCATTCCTCGGGCTCGCTGGCCGCGTCGAACGCCGGCACCTTCCCCGCCTTCTCGAACTCCACCCCCTTGTGAACCAGCAGCGTCGCGTCCCCCCCGTCATCCAGGATCATCGTGGGGCCGCCCCCCCCTGTCTCGCTGTCTCGCTGCTTCCCTGTCTCGCTTCCCCCGAAGTTGAAGATCTGGTCCGTGCACCACCAGTACTCCTCCAGCGTCTCGCCCTTCCACGCGAACACCGGCGTGCCCCGCGGCCGCTCGGCCGTCCCGCCGCTCTCCGGCCGCCCGACCACCACCGCGGCCGCGGCCGTGTCCTGCGTGCTGAAGATGTTGCACGACGCCCAGCGCACCTGGGCCCCCAGTTCCACCAGCGTCTCGATCAGCACCGCCGTCTGCACCGTCATGTGCAGCGACCCCGCGATCCGCGCCCCCGCCAGCGGCCGCTGCCCCCGGTACTTCGCCCGGATGGACATCAGCCCCGGCATCTCATCCTCGGCGAGCCGGATCTCCTTGCGCCCCAGCTCGGCTTCGGAGAGGTTGCGCACCTTGTAGTCCACACCCTCGCGCAGCACCGGCGAGGCGCCGGCGGCAGAGGAGGCGGCAGGGTTCTTCGGCATGCCCGTCATCGTCGTCACGTGTGTGCTCCGTTCTTCCCATAGGGCCTATGGGCCCTACAGGTCCTATGGGTCCCTATTCCAGTCTTCCCACCGCCACAAACAGCCCCGGCCCTTTCGCCTCCGTGTCCACCGGCAACGGCTCGGCCGTCGCCTCCCCGAACCCCGCCTCCCGCATCATTCGCCGCATCTCCCCCGGCGCGAAGCCCAGGTGGATGTGCCCCATCTGCGACCGGTAGTCCTCCCGCCCGTGCTCCACCATCTCGACCACCAGCGCCACCCCGCCGCCGCGATCCGTCCGCAGCACCCGCCGCATCTCCCGCAGCGCCGGCACCGGGTTGCGCATGTGGTGCAGCACCAGCACGCACACCGCCGCGTCCACGCTTCCCGAGTCCAGCGGGAGCGCCTCGAGCGATCCGACGGCGAACCGCACGTTGCGGGCCCCCTCCAGCCGCTTCCCCGCCGCCTTGAGCATCGGCTCCGAGGCATCGACCGCGACGACCGACTCGACGCAGGGCGCCAGCAGCTCCGAGACGTTCCCCGTCCCGCACCCCAGGTCCGCCACCGCCCAGTGCGCCGGCAGCAGCCGCAGCAGCGCCTGGTGCGTGAACCCCGCGCCGAAGAGCCGCCCCCGCACCGCGTCCCACTCGCCCACCACGCGCCCGAAGAACGCCTGCGAGTCCAGCTTCCTCTCCGCGAGCACATCCTTCAGCCGCCGGGCATCCTCCGCCGTCTCGCCGGTCCGGTCGAGGGCGGACCGCACCGCCACCCACACCGAGCGCGCCGAGGTGTCCAGCTCATCCAGGACCAGCTCGTAGAACGTCGCCGTCCCCACCTCGCGCCGCCTCAGCCACCCGCTGTCGGCCAGCACCTTCAGGTGCCGGCTCATGGTGGACTGCGGCACCTGGAAGACCCGGGCGACCTCCCCCACCGTCAGCTTCTGATTCTCCAGCACGCACAGCGCCCGCACCCGCAGCCCATCCGCCAATGCGCCCAGCAGCGGCACCAGCGCGCCACGCTCATCCGCGAAGGATGCCCCCCGTCCCTCTTGATGTGGGTCCCCACCGGCCGCGCCAAGGCCCCCCGGCTCCGCCCCCATCGCCCCGCGCAGACTAAAAAAAGATGGCTTCTTCATCCTTATTTCGGATGAAGTGTAGAAGCCAGCGGCGGTTTTTCAAGCACCCGGAGGCGGGAAGGTGGTTAGCGGTCGGTCGGAGGGGGGGTGTCGGGGAAGGTGGCTTCCTGGGTGGATTGCTCGGGGGGGCGGATCCCGAGGCTGGGGCCGGGGACCTCACCAAGGGCGCGGATCCGCGAGTTGATGGCCGGCTCGGTGGGGGCCAGATAGAGGGCGGTGCGGAGGCGGCGCAGCTCGTTCTGGCGGTCGCCGATGCTCCTGTAGAAATCGGCGAGGGCCATCTGGGGCTCGAGGGTCTGGCCGCGGTCGATGATCGCCGCCTGCTTGAAGGCGTGCTCCGCGGCGTCGGCATCGCCCGCGAGGGCCGAATAGCGGCCGAGGCGGATGAAATCGACCGTCCGGCCGCGGCTGTCGGCGAGGCCCCGGAGCAGGGTGAACATCTCGGGCTGACGGTTGGCGTCAAACAGGGCCCGGGCGAGGGTCTCGATGCAGTCCTCGCTGTTGATGCGCTGGTCCCAGGCGAGCTGGGCGTGCTCGACGGCCTCGGCGGGGCGGCCGACCTCGATGAGGGTCTTGGCGAGGCTCAGGTGGACGGCGGGGTCGCCGGGCTCGCGGGTGAGGTATTCCTGGTAGTCCGTGAGGGCGGCGTCGAAGCGCTGGTAGCGGAAGTTGCGGTCGCCCGACTCCCGGACGGAGGGGAGGGTGCGGGGCATGCCGCAGCCGGCGAGCAGGGCCAGGGCGAGGCCTGCGATCAGGGGGCGGGTCCATCCGTGGTTCATGCGGGTCATGACTCGATCTCCATCTCGAGGCGGGCGGTCGTGCTTATCCGGACCGAGGGCATCCGCGCGGGGGCCATACTAACGAATCGGCATAGGACGGGGGGTGGCGTGAGGCGTGTCGGGCACTGTCGGTTAGGATCGTGGCGTATGGGCAAGACGGTGCTCCTGCTGCACGAGCTGCCGGATGGGGGGAGGCACTACGACTGGCTCCTGGAGCGGCCGGGCGGGGGGGGCGCGGGGGTGGGCGCGGGAACCGGGGAAGGGCCGTTGGTGTCGTTCCGGGTCTCGGATCGGATCGACGCGGGGGCCGTCGAGTTCGTGGCCACCCGCCAGGCGGACCACCGCCGGGAGTACCTGACCTACGAGGGGCCGGTCTCCGGCGGACGGGGGGTGGTGCGCCGGGTGGCGGAGGGGGCCCTGGAGATCGAGGAGGATGGGCCGCAGAGGTTCCGGGTCCGGGGGCGATTGGGAGGAGCGACGGGGGTGTTCGAGGGGCATCGGGGGACGGGGGCGGCGTGGAGTTTCACGTTTGTGTCGGGCGAAGAGTGAGCTTCCACACACGCCAGAAATGCGCTCTAACCGCGGGCCAGAAGAACCTTCGACTTGCCCAAAGAGAGGGTCGGCCGTCACGTAGTGTCACCGGATCGATGTCCCGCTCGCCGGATGAAAAGGCCCTCATCTTCTTAGGCTTTCATGCATTGCGCGTGACCTGCCCGTACGCTCGCCCGCGCGCTCTGGGGCGCATGAGGACGAGAGCGAAGTCTGTGAGCCCTGCATGCGGTCTGAAGATCGGAACCGGAGCATCCGGTCGCCTTGGTCCGGCGCAAGCGAAGGGAACTGACGTGGCGACAGTCATTGCGGCACCGCGGGGTCATTGGTCCTCGCGAAGGAGCACGGCGGGTCGATGCGCCTGCGCATCACTCGGAGCATTCTGGCTGGCGGTCTCATGCTTCGGTCATCTGCCGACCCCCGCAACGAGTGCCGGCTGGCAGCCAGCGGCCATGGAACATGGGCAGGATGCCGGCACGCGCAGAGGGCTTGAGAAGATCAACCCCAAACTCGAGGGAGTCTCGCTGCTTGAGGTGCGCATCACCCGCTGGCTCGATGACTCAGTCGCGGGTTACTCCAGCGACCCCTCTCAACCCGCGATATATGGAATCACTCTACAAGACCTGCTCTCCTACGCGTACCAGGTTACGCCGGCCCAGATTCGTGGGATTGAACCGCAGAAGAACCAGCGGTTGGGCTTCAAGATCGTCGGCGCTCGCGCCGAGGCTTCCCAGTACGACGTCCTGAAGGCCATGGTCCCGGCGGCGCTCGGGTTCCGGGCCGAAGAGCGCACCGAGAATACCGAGGTCCTGGTGCTCCGCCGTCGTGAAGGGGCGCAGCACCTGCGCGCTGGATCAGGCCCGGAGGGCGTCGTTGGATTCGAGGGCCAAAGGATGGTTGCTCCGAACGCGTCCATGGGGGCTGTTGCCGCCGCACTCGCGCCGCGCCTTCACCTGATGGTCCTGGACGAGACGGGGTTCCGGGGCCGTTTCCACCTGACTGTTACCCTGAGCGCCAACACAGCCTGGGACTCAGAGCAGGCGCGCCGCGAGCTCGCGGAACAGTTGGGCGTGAGCATCGAGCGCGCCCGCCGTGATGTGAAGTTTGTCGATGTGCGCTGGCCAAGGCCCCAGGGTGGCCAGTAGTCCGCACGGGGCGTCTGGGGCAACCACCGAAAGGGGAGAGCATGACAAGCAGGCACTTGGGAGCATTGGCTGTCGGTCTCTCGGTCACTATCGGTGGATGGGGAATGGCTCAGCGCGGCGGTGGGGCCGAACCGCCCGCTCGTCAGAGCCTCTCCAGCGCTGACCGCACAGCCTTGATCGAGGCTCTGCCTGATGAGTTCCTGCGCAAGGCTGCCAGGAGCCTCCTGCTGTCGGATAACACCGGCAGTTCTCGCGGCCGCGCCATGGCGCGCACGGGTGATGAGTTCATGGATGTGAAGTGGTTCGGAGTGGCGCCGGACGGCGAGATCGTGGAATACGAGCTGGAGGGAATGGATCCCGACATCTGCAGGACGCGCCTCCATTTCGACACTGACCCGGGAACGGGGCAGATCTACGTTTCCTATGTGACCTGCTTGGACCCCTGCGACGAGGGCTGCACCATTTGCTTCGACAACTGGACAAACCCGCCCATCATCTACAAGCACTGCCAGTGCGTCGATCACGATTGTCCTCCGGTCGGCGGCGGCACCGGCCCCCCTCCGTAACGTCGAGAGTCGGACGCAAGAGATCGCCAAGTTGCGGCAATGACGACGGGCGTGCAGATGCCGCGGGTCCCGGGAATCCCCCGGGCCCGCGTTTCATTCGGCGTGCGCGGGCGTGAGACAGTCCGGGGTGGCCCTCGGCCGTGGCCGAGGGGGGGCGGCATTGGGCATTCCGCTGGCGCGGACGGCGGGAGTACCTGACCTACGAGGGGCCGGTATCCGACGGGCGGGGGACCGTGCGCCGGGTGGCGGAGGGGAAGACGGTGATCGAGGAGGATGGGCCGGCAGAGTTCCGGGCCCGGGGGCGGCTGGGGGGCGCTGCGGGGGTCTTCCGGGGGTTGCCGGAGGGGGGGTGTGGCGGTTCAGGGTGGTTGCGGGCTCATGACCGGCTGGTAGACTGGGCGGCGATGAGTCAGGTCACGGCCGCGGCTCTCGCGGCGGAAGGAGGCGCTCATGGTTTTCTGCCGTGTGGTGCGCGACCCGGACCCTGATGGCTCGGCGGGCACGGTCGGGGCGGCCCCGGTGATCGGCGTCAAGCCGGATGCGGAGGTGGCGCCGAAGATCCGGGCGTTCGACCAGAAGCTGTCCGGGGGCCTGGGCTCCGGAGCGATCAAGACGGAGTGGAAGCGCAAGCCGCTCGCCACCGGGACGGGGGCGACGCACGTCAAGTCCTTCCACTGCAAGCTGACGGGTGAGAGCCTTGAGTTCATGGACAAGCAGGTCAACGAGTGGCTCGAGGCGCACCCCGAGGTCGAGGTGAAGTTCGTGACGGGCACGGTCGGCGAATGGCTGGGAAAGGTCAAGGAACCGAACCTGATCCTGCAAGTCTGGGTGTGAGCGCGGCCGTGGAGCCGCGGCGGGAGCGCCCGCGTATATGGTCGAGTCTGTCTGGATAAACGGTCAGGATGTGGCCACCGGTGCGTGAGGGAGCGCGCATCGTGGCTGAGCGAGCGCCGCGGCCAAGGCCCCGGCCTCTGGAACTGAGGAGACGACGATGAGTCTGTGCGGAATGCTCGTGCGCGCCGGCGCGTGTCTGACTGTCCTTCTCGGCCTCGGCGCGCCGGCGCTGGCGCAGACGGGCGCCTGCTGCATCCCCGCGCCGCTAGGAGTCGTGTGCCAGGACCTGAGCGAGCACGACTGCGCCGCGGCCGGGGGCGTCTTCCGGGGCGTGGGGACGAGCTGCAACACCGTCGGGATCTGCGCGACGACGACGCCGACGGGTGCCTGCTGCATCTCCGGGGGCGGCGTGCTGACCTGCCATCAGTTGACCGAGGCGCAGTGCGCGGCCCAGAACGGGGTGTACCGGGGGAACGGGACGAGCTGCAACACCACGGGCATCTGCGCCCCCACCGGGGCGTGCTGCATCCCGTCGTCCGCTGGAGTCACCTGCGAGCAGCTGACGCAGTCGCAGTGCGCCGCGGCGAACGGCGTCTTCCGCGGGCCGGGGACGAGCTGCACAGCGCCCAACATCTGCGCCCCGCAGACCGGGGCGTGCTGCTTCACGAACCCCGGCGCGCCCGCGACGTGCGAGGTGCTCACGCATGAGCAGTGCACCGCCCAGGGCGGCGTCTACAAGGGGAACGGGACGGCCTGCACCAGCACGATCTGCCAGCCCACCGGGGCCTGCTGCCTGACGACCCCGAACGGGACCTTCTGCCAGGTGGTCACGCAGACGCAGTGCGCCGCCGGCGGCGGCGTCTACCAGGGGAACGGGACGGTGTGCTCCTCGACCACCTGCCCGCCGGCGACCGGCGCATGCTGCATCGCCGGACTCGCGGGGGTGACGTGCCACCAGTTGACCCAGCAGCAGTGCGCCGCGCAGAACGGCGTCTACCGCGGGAACGGGACGAACTGCTCCACCACCGGCATTTGCACGCCCACCGGCGCGTGCTGCGTCGTAGCGGCCGGGGCGATCCAGTGCCACCAGGTGAGCCAGCAGCAGTGCGCCACCCTCGGCGGCGTGTTCAAGGGCAACGGCACGAACTGCAACACCGTGGGCATCTGCGCCCCCACCGGGGCGTGCTGCATCCAGACCCCCAACGGGCTTACCTGCCAGGTGCTGACCCAGCAGCAGTGCGCCTCGCACAACGGCATCTACCAGGGGAACGGGACGGCGTGCACCACCACGTCCTGCGCCCCGACCGGCGCGTGCTGCCGGGCCGCGGCGGGCTCGATCGTCTGCCAGCAGATGACGCAGGCCCAGTGCACCTCCCAGGGCGGGACCTACCAGGGGAACGGGACGCAGTGCGCGGCGGTGACGTGCGCCCCGACGGGCGCGTGCTGCTTCAACAGCCCGCTGGGGATCACGTGCCTGGTGCTGACGCAGCAGCAGTGCGCCGCCCAGAACGGGGTGTACAAGGGCAACGGGACGACCTGCAACAACACGATCTGCCTGCCGACCGGGGCGTGCTGCCTGACCAACTCCACCGGCGGGGCGACCTGCCAGAACCTGACGCAGGCGCAGTGCCACGCGCTGAACGGGACCTTCCAGGGCGCGGGGACGAACTGCGCCGCCGTGACGTGCGGGCCCACGGGGGCGTGCTGCTACCCCGGCGGCCAGTGCGCCATCCGGACCCAGGCGAACTGCACCGCGACGGGCGGGACCTACCAGGGCAACGGGACGACGTGCGCAACCACCGTGTGCTCGCCGGCTACGGGGGCGTGCTGCATCACATCGTCGCTGGCCGTCTTCTGCACGGTCACCACTCAGTCGCACTGCCTGGGGCAGGGCGGAACGTGGCACGGGGCAGGGACCTCGTGCAACACGCCGGGGATCTGCCCGGTGCCGCCGGGGGTGGGGGCGTGCTGCGTTCCGGGCGCGTGCGTAACGGTGGAAGAGAGTGAGTGCACGACGATCGGCGGTACATTCCTCGGATCCGGGACATTCTGCACTGCCAACTCCTGCTCGCTACAGGGCGCCTGCTGCCTGCCCAGCGGCTTCTGCGTCGTCACCACGGAGGCCAACTGCCTCAGCCACAACGGGACCTACCGCGGGAACGGGACCGCGTGCGCCACCGCCAACTGCCCGGCCCCGACCGGGGCCTGCTGCCTGCCGGACGGCTCGTGCGTCGTGTCCTCGCAGCACACGTGCGTCAGCCAGGGCGGGCTCTACCGCGGGCACGGGACGGCGTGCGCCACGGCCAACTGCCCCTCGGCCACCGGCGCGTGCTGCTTCACCGGCGGGTCCGGGACGGCGATCTGCGCCCAGCGGACGGAACAGCAGTGCCTGGCCCAGGGCGGCGCCTACCAGGGCAACGGCACGACCTGCGCCAACACGACCTGCCCCAGCCCGACCGGGGCGTGCTGCCTCGCCAACGGGGCCTGCCAGCAACTGACCGCGGCCCAGTGCCACGCGCAGAACGGCCACTTCCGGGGCCCGGGGACGGCGTGCGCAACCGTGAGCTGCACCCCGCCGACCGGGGCCTGCTGCCTGCCCAGCGGGCTGTGCGAGGTGATGACCCACCAGCAGTGCAACAGCGCGGGCGGCGTCTTCCGCGGGCCGGGCGCGGCGTGCGGCCCGGCGACCTGCCCCACGACCGGGCCGGTGGGCGCCTGCTGCCTGCCCAGCGGCGCCTGCTTCGTGACCAGCGAGGCCAACTGCCTCGGGCACGGCGGGACCTACCGCGGCAACGGCGTGCCATGCTCGGCGAACCTCTGCCCGCGCCCCCAGGGCGCCTGCTGCAAGGCCGACGGCACCTGCGTCCTGGCGACCCAGCAGCAGTGCCTCTTCGCCGGGGGCGTCTACCGCGGCGACGGCACCGAGTGCGCCACCGCGAACTGCCCGCCGCCGGCGCCCGCGGGCCGATGCTGCCTGCCGAACGGCGCGTGCATCGTCACGACCGAGGCCCAGTGCGGGACGCTCGGCGGGGCGTACGGCGGCAACGGGACGGCGTGCCTGGGCACGATCTGCCCGCCGCTGGCCTCGGGCGCCTGCTGCCTCCTCAACGGCGCCTGCCAGGTCCGCACCGAGGCCATGTGTCTGGCGGCCGGCGGGACCTACCGCGGCGACGGGACCGTCTGCGCCACGGCGCAGTGCCCGCCGGCAACGGGGGCGTGCTGCCTGCCGGGCGGGGCCTGCGAGGTCATGACCGCGGCCGCGTGCGCCCTGCAGAACGGCGTCTACCGCGGGAACAACGTGCCCTGCACGGCCACGACGTGCGGGCGCGGCGATAATGGCCTCTGGTTCATCCCCGGCGACTGGAACGGCGACGGCGTGGTGAACCTGGTGGATGTGCGCCTGTTCACCGCCGACTTCGCGGCGGGCAACGCCGATGTGAACGGCGACGGGGTGACCGACCTGGCCGACTGGCGGGAGTTCATGGAACTGGTAGGAATGGCGGGGATCGGGAGGGGGTAGGCCTCCCCCTCTCCCGGACGCGTCCACCGCCCCCGCGCTGCCCGGCCGGCCGCGCCCGCGGCTGAGATGACCGTGCGCTCATCGCACCCCGCGGACGCAGCACGCAACGATGCCCGCGCGGGGTCGCGCTTCGCTGCTCACCTGTTCACCTGCTCACCCCTTCACCTCTTCACAGTTCCGCCAGCCGCCTCGCCGTCTCCTGCTCCAGCAGGTCCCGCATCAGCCGCGACAGGTCGCCCTGGACGATCTCGCGGAGCGGGTACTCGCCGGCGAGCCGCTCGTCGGCCACGATGTTGTCCTTGTAGCGGTAGGTCCGGATTTTCTCGGAGCGGTCCCCGCCCCCGATCTGGGTGCGGCGGGCCGCCGTCCGCTCGGCGTGCTTGCGTTGCCGCTCGGCCTCGTGGAGGCGGGCGAGCAGCAGCCGCCGCGCCCGCTCGCGGTTCTGCTGCTGGCTCTTGGCCTCCATCATCTTGATGATGATGCCCGTGGGCTTGTGGTGGATCTGCCAGGCGGTCTCGACCTTGTTGACGTTCTGGCCCCCGGGCCCCTGGGCGCGGGTGGCGAACTCCTCAACCTCGTTCGCCCAGTCGATCTTGACATCCACCTCCTCGGGCTCGGCGAGCGCGGCCACGGTGGCCGTGGAGGTGTGGATGCGGCCCTGGGCCTCGGTCGCGGGCACCCGCTTCACCGAGTGCACGCCCGCCTCGAGGGCCAGCTCGCTCCAGACCCCCTCGCCGCGGACGTTGACCACGGCGGCGCGGATGCCGCCGGCGTCGGTCTCGGGGACGAGGTCGAGCACCTCGAACTGCCAGCCGCGCCGGGCGGCGTACTTCTGGTACATGTCGAGGAGGTCGCGGGCCCAGAGCGCGGCCTCATCGCCGCCTGTGCCGGCGCGAACCTCGAGGATGACCGAGCCGATCTTGCGGTCATCGGTGGTGACCAGCCGGCCCTTCACCTGCTCCAGGAGCTCGGCGGTCCGCTTCTCCAGCGCCGGCAGCTCCTCCCGGGCCAGGGCGGCGAAGTCCGGGTCGCCGCCGCTCTCGATGGCCCTCCGGAGCTCGTCGGCCTCGGCGGCCACGCGCCTCATCTCGCGGTAGGCCCCCACCACCGGCTCCAGCGCGGCCTTCTGGATGGACAGCTCGCGGACCTTGCGGTGGTCCACGACGACAGCGGGGTCCTGGAGCCTGAGGTCGATGGCGTCGAGCTCGGAGGCCATGGCCCCGAGCCGCTCGATCACGCGTGCCGGCAGCAGTCCCTCGGTCTGGGGCATCGGCGGGAGTGTAAGATGCTCGCCCCATGCCCGATGCGATCGTCATCCGCGGCGTCCGCAAGACCTTCGGGTCCAAGGTCGCCGTCGAGAACCTCGACCTGACCATCCCCGAGGGGGGCATCTACGGCTTCATCGGGCCCAACGGGGCGGGGAAGACGACCACGCTGCGGATGATCATGTCGATCTACTTCGCCGACCGGGGGGAGATCCGCGTCCTGGGCAAGAAAAGCGCCCTGGAGAGCAAGGACCGCATCGGCTACCTCCCGGAGGAGCGCGGCCTCTACCGCAAGATGAAGGTCGGGGCCTTCCTGACCTACATGGCCCGCCTCAAGGGCGTCGATTCGGCCGGCCTCGCGGCCAAGGTCCGGGACTGGCTCGCCCGCGTGGCCCTGGCCGACTGCGAGAAGCGGCGCTGCCAGGAGCTCTCCAAGGGCATGCAGCAGAAGGTCCAGTTCCTCTCGGCGCTGATCCACGAGCCCGACCTGATCATCCTGGATGAGCCGTTCTCCGGGCTGGACCCCATGAACGCGCGGCTGATGCGGGACCTGATCCACGGCCTGGAGGGGGAGGGCAAGACGATCATCTTTTCGACCCACGTGATGCAGCACGCCGAGCAGATCTGCGACCACATCGTGATGATCAACCGGGGGCGGAAGGTGCTGGATGCGCCGATCGGGGAGATCTACGCCCGGGCCGATGCGCGGACGGTGGTGGTCGAGCCGCTGGCCCTGGCCGCGGACTTCAGCCGCATCCCCGGCGTGCGCGAGGCGGTGAAGTCGGACCGCAACGGGGACTACGAGCTGCACCTGGAGGAGGGGGCCAGCCCCGCTGAAGTGATGCGGGCGGTGGTGCAGGCGACCCCGATCCGGCGGATCGAGCTGAAGCGCCCGACACTGGAGGATGTGTTCATCGAGACGGTGCAGAAGGCCGAGCACGTCTCGGCGGAGTCGGTGCGCGAGGCGCTGCACGCGGAGGCCGCGGGCGCGCCCGGGGCGGAGTTGGGGGCGGAGGCGAGGGTGGGGGTGGGCCGTGCCTAGGACGCTGCTGGTCGCCACCCGCGAGTTCAAGTCCACGGTGCTGACCAAGGGCTTCATCATCGGCATCGTGCTGCCGCTGGTGATGGGCGGGTTCCTGCTGGTGCTGATGCCGGTGTTCAAGAACCTGCGCCCGCCGCCGGCCAAGGGGACGGTCGCGGTGATTGACCGCTCCGGGGAGGTGGCGGAGCTGCTGCGCTACGAGCTGTCGTCCGAGCGGCTCACCGAGCTGGTGCGCAAGCGCGAGCAGCGGCAGCGCGAGCAGGCGGAGCAGCTCGTGGGCGGGCTGGTCGGCGAGCAACAGGCGCGGGGGGCCATGGAATCGGCGGCGCCGTTCTCCGATGTCGAGGGCCGCATCCCCACGCTGACGATCGAGCCCCTGCCGACGACGGCCAGCCCCGACGCCGAGAAGGAGTCGCTGCGCGACAAGGAGGGAGGGCGGCTCGCGATCATCGAGATCGGCGCCAACGCCGTGCGCCCGCGCGCCGACGGCACCTACGGCGGCTACAAGCCCTACATCCGGTCCACGCTGGATGAGCAGAACCAGGGGACGATCAGCCGCGGGGTGCAGCGGGCCATCGCGGCGGCACGCCTGCGGGCGGAGAACTACGACCCCGCGCGGGTCGAGGCGCTCTCTGAGGTCCGGGAGGAGCAGTCGGTGTCGATCACGCGGACGGGGGAGCGGGTGTCGATCCCCGGCGTCCGCTACATCGTGCCCATCGCGTTCATCCTGCTGCTGATGATCTCGGCGTTCACCGGCGGGCAGTACCTGCTCACCACGACCATCGAGGAGAAGAGCAACCGCGTCATCGAGGTGCTCCTCAGCGCCGTCTCCCCGATGGAGCTGATGGTGGGCAAGATCCTGGGGCAGATGGGCGTCGGCCTGCTCATCCTGCTGACCTACTCGGGCCTGGGGCTCGCGGGCCTGATCGCCTTCGCCCTGCTCGACGTGCTCTCGTGGATGCACCTGGTCTACCTGCTGGTCTTCTTCCTCCTCGCGTTCTTCATGATCGCCTCGCTCTTCGCGGCCGTGGGCAGCGCCGTCACCGAGGTGCACGAGGCCCAGTCGCTCATCGGGCCGGTGATGATCGTGCTCATCATCCCCTGGCTCCTCATGCCCGCGATCGTGGAGGACCCCAGCTCCACCCTCGCGGTGGTGCTCAGCCTCACGCCCCCGATCGCCCCCTTCGTCATGGTCCAGCGCATCGCCGCCTCCAGCGACCCCATCCCCATCTGGCAGGTCGCCGGGTCGATCGCGGTCTCGGCGTTCACCGCCGCCTTCACCGCCTGGGCCGCGGCCAAGATCTTCCGCATCGGCGTGCTCATGTTCGGCAAGCCGCCGAACCTGGCGACACTCCTGCGGTGGGTGCGGCAGGCGTGAGGAAGAAGGGACGGAGGGACGGAGGGACGAAGGGACGAAGGGCCGCGGGCGGCGGGCCTCCGGTGGACAAGTACACCTGCTACGAGCTGTGCGTGCAGGATGCGGCGCGGCTGGTGCCGTTCCTGGAGGCCGTGCACGGGGGCCGCCCCCGGGTGCTGCGGGAGGATTTCTGCGGGACCGCGGGGGTGGCGCGGGCGTGGGCGGCGTCGAGCCCGCAGCGGCGGGCGGTCGCGGTGGACCAGTCGGCCGGGCCGCTCCGGCGGGCGCGGGCGGAGCGGGTGCGGGCGGTCCGCGCCGAGGTGATGGGGTGCGGGGCGCGGGCGGACATTATCACGGCGACCAACTTCCCGGTGGGGTACTGGCACACGCGCCCGGCGCTGGTGCGGTACCTGGAGCGCTGCCGCGCCCGGTTGAACCCGCGCGGCGTGTTCGTCTGCGACACGTACGGCGGGGCGACGGCCTTCACGATCGGCACGATGTCGCGGGACATCCGCGCCCCCGGGGGCCTGCGCATCCACTACCTCTGGGAGCAGCGCGAGGCGGACCCGACCACCGGCATGGTGCTGGACACCATCCACTTCCGTGCCGACCGGGACGGCGAGATCGTCTACCAGGAGGCCGACGCCTTCGTCTACCGCTGGCGGCTGTGGTCGGTGCCGGAGCTGCGCGACGCGATGGCCGAGGCCGGGTTCCGCAAGACCGAGGTCTACGCCGACCTCGGGGGCGCTGTGGACCAGCACGGGAAGATGTACGTGCGGCCGGTGGGCGACCCGGCGGACCTGGGCGAGAGCTTCGTCGTGTGCGTGGCGGGTCGTGCCTGATCCGGGTGCCACTGCTCGCGGCGTCTTCGCCGCGCAGCAGTGCGATCTACACTCTGCACCGCTGCGCCGAAGACGGCGAGCGGTGGCACCCGATCCCGTCGCCCCAAAAATGGCCGCGGGCCCCTGGTTTCCCAAGGGCCCGCGTCGCGGTCGGGCGCGGCTGGTAAGCCGAGTTCTGTCCCGGCCGGTGGTTCCCGCGGCTCCTTGACGGGGGCTGGTGCGGGCCTTCCGGCGGGGGCGGCCATTCCTCTGCCCGGACGCGTTGCCGCGCCGGGGCCGGGAGCATCGGCCCGGAGGGCCGACCTACCCAGGCAGCGGTCTACCCGCCCTCTGCCGGCCGGACCGGCCGTCCCCGGTGGCACCGCTCTCCGAGCGGTGGGGTTGAGGCTCCACACTGCTCAGGAGAGCAGTGCCACCAGGACGAGGGCTGCTCGACCTTGCACGCGGTGGGGTTTGCCGTGCCCCGGGTGTCGCCACCCGGGCGGTGCGCTCTTACCGCACCCTTTCACCCTTGCCTGATCCCCGGTGGCACCGCTCTCCGAGCGGTGTTCTGGTCGTTCACTGCTCCGGAGAGCGGTGCCACCCGGGCCATCGGCGGTTTGCTTTCTGTGGCACTGTCCCGCGCCCGCGACCGTCCTGAACAACCCGCCACGGCGTGGCGGGCTACCCAGGCTGTTCGGGCGGGTGGGCGTTACCCACCACCGTGTCCTGCCGTGCTCGGACTTTCCTCAGACGGGCTGTCGTTGCCCGCCCGCGGCCGCCTTGCCGCGCCTGTCGCTTCAATGTTAGGCCGCGCTGCGGTAGGATGGCCGCACGCATGGACCGCGCCCGCGCCACCCTCGCCTGGCTCGACCCCGCCCAGCTCGGCCTGGTCCGGGCCGTGGCCGACGCCGCGGAGCTGCGGATCATCGCCGCCGGCTCGCCCGGCCGGGCGAGCAGCGTCGCGGCAGACCTCGGCTGCCGCCCGCTCGATGACCTCCGCAGCGCCATCGCCACCACCGAGTGCGACCTGGTCCTCATCGCCGGCCCCGGCGCCTTCGGGGCGGGCGCGGGGAGCGAGGACGCCGCGGCCGCGGCGCGGGCGGCGGAGCGGGGAACGCGGATCGCGAGCCTCGAGCCGGTCCCCGCGTCGGCCCTCGAGTTCGCCGGGGGGGGCTGGGGCGAGAGCCCATCGCCGGTGCTGTTCTGCCCGGCCGGGGGCCACTGGAGGGCGCTCCGCGAGAGCTCCGAGCTGCTGGGGGCGTTCGGGCCTCCGGGGACGGTGGCGGTGGAGGCGTGGGGGGCGCCGGCCGAGGGGTCGCTCGGGGCTCGCCTGTTCGGCGCCCTGGAGGTGATCCACAGCCTGGTCGGCGAGCCCGAGACCATCGAGGCCTCGTTCGTCTGCGCGGGCGCCACCGCCGGCATCCACGCGCTCCCCGGCGAATCGCTCCGGGGCCTCCACGGCGACATCGCGGCGACGCTGCGCTTCGCGGATGGGCGGGCGGCGACGCTTGTCGCCAGCGACCGCGCGGGGCGCTGGGGGCGGTCGGTGACGCTCGTGGGCCCGGGCGGGCGCCTGCGCATCGACGACGCGGGGCATGAGTGGATCGGCCCCGGGGGCGAGATCGTCGATCAGACCACGGCCGAGGCCGCGTCCGGGGCCTCCCACGCGGCGTCCGCCATCGCCCACAGCCTCACCCGGCTGCTGGAGCCCGCGCTCCCGGACAGCGTCCCGCAGGATGCCTCCGCGGTCCTGGGGATCGCGCAGGCGGCCCTGCTCAGTTGCCGCACCGCGCAGGGCGAGTCGCCCGCGACCATCCGCCGGATGGTGGGCGCCCCCTGAATCAACCGGAGCGGGCCGGGTCACCCCGGCGGGGCTGCGCCCCCGGCCGCGGCCTGCGTGTTCGGCGGGGCGGGAGCGGGGTGGGGGACAGCGCCCGAGGGCGTGCCCGTGGGCTCCTCGGGGGCCGGGTCGCCCGAGACGATGACCTCGACGCGCTGGTTCTGTCGGTCGGCCTCGCGGTCGTACTCGCGCTTGCCGCGCCGCTCGTTGTCGCCGCACGCCACGAGCCGGATCTGCGACCACTGGACGCCCTGCGCGACCAGCTCCCGCGCCACGGCGAGCGCCCGCTTGTGGCTCAGGGCGATCCCGTTCTCGACGTTGCGGAAGGTCTCCGACGGGCTGGCGTGCCCGCGGACCTCGATCATCCACCGCTGGCCGCGGAGCTTCCGCCCGATCTCCTGGGCCAGCTCAGTCCCGCGCGTGGAGAGCGTCTCGGACTCATCCTCAAAGGGCACGTTGCCGCCGAGGCTGGAGAGTTCGGTGGGACGGATGGCCTGGGCCTCGCGCCCGCGCCCCGAGAGCTCGGGCTGGCGCGACTGCCCCTCGCCCCGCTTCTCGCGGATGCGCTCGCGGAAGACCTCCTCGGCCGGGTCGCTCGACTTCAGGTCAAACGGCGTATTGAACGCCTCCCGCATGGCGATCACGAAGTCCACCATGCGGGTGTTGTCCTCCGGCGCCCCGCCGTGCTGCTCCTTGCCGCCGATGCCCCCGGTGGTCGGCTCCTTCATGTTCATCGCCAGGAGGATGACGAAGAAGCCCATCATCAGGGCGACGTTGTCGGCGAAGGAGATGAGCCACTCGGGCGCGCCCTCGTGCTCCTCGTGCCCCGCCCCGGAGGCGGCGTGCATCCCGTGCCCGCCCGGGCTGTGACGGACCTCGTCCTTGTGCTCTTTGTCTGACACGGGCTGGCCTCAGAAGGGGGCTACGCCGCGGCCCTCATCCGCTCCCGCGTGGTGGAGGGGACGAAGGCGAGCATCTTGTCCTGGGTGATGCGGGGGTTGTCGCCGGCCTGGATCGAGAGGACGCCTTGGAGCATCATCTCGCGGTTCACGATCTCTTCCGAGGACCGGAGGGCGAGCTTGTCCCCGATGGGGCCGGCGACGGCGTTGGCGATCACCGCCCCGTACATGGTGGCGCAGACGGCGATGGCCAGGGCGTGCCCCAGCGCGGCGATATCGGCGCTGCCCAGCTTGCCGAACATGCCGATCTGCCCGATCAGCGTCCCGACCAGCCCATACCCGGGCCCGTAGAGTTTGATGAGGTCGAAGAACTTCTTGCCGGCCTTGTGGCGGTCCTGCATGGCCATCAGCTCGAGCCGGAGGGTCGCCTCGATGGCCGAGGGGTCCACGCCGTCCACGGCCATCTTCAGGCCGCTGGAGAGGAACGAGTCGTTGAGCTTCTCGATCTCGGCCTCCAGGGCGAGGATGCCGTCGCGCCGGGCCTTCTCCGAGAGCTCGCCCATGAGCTTGACGACCTGCTCGGCCGGGACGCCCTTGTGGAAGAAGAACCGCCGGACGTACCCGGGGACCTTCTTCATCTTCTCCATGGGCATCGCCATGAAGGTGACGGAGACGCTGCCGCCCCCGACCATCAGCAGGCCCTCCATCGAGAAGAACATCCCGAAGTGGCCGTGCGAAACCTCGTACAGCACGATGCCCAGGCAGGCCACGCCGATGATCACGCCGATAAGGCTGGCTTTGTCCACGGGCGGGCGCCTCTTTTCAGCTGGGACATCCGTGCCGGCGGAACACCCGCCGCTGCTCGCTGTGGATCGGCCCCCCCGGGGCGGCCCTGAAGCACGCCCGAGAGCCGGGGGACCGATCACCGGCGGGAGCGTCCGCGTAAGCCGCAAAGCTGGGCAGGTGCGGAGGGGCGTGAGGCCCGCGCGGTCCGAGAACGGCCGGTCAGGCGCCGTGCGCCTTGACGCCGGCGGCGCTCCCCGCCGGCTCGACGTGCACCAGCACATCCGCGATCTCGGGCATGGCGGCGCGGAGGGCGTCCTTCACGCGGTGCGAGAGGGCGTGGGCATCCCGAACCGTCATCGCCGGGTCCACGTGCAGGTGCATGTCCACCCAGTAGCGCCGGCCGCTCTTGCGGGCGGTGACCTTCTCGACATCCGCCACATCGGGAACGGCGGCGGCCATGGCGCGGGCCCGCTCGACCAGGTGCGTGGGCTCGGCATCCATCAGCTCGTGCAGGGGCGTGCGGAAGAGCTGGACGGCGTTGTAGAGGATGATGCCCGCCGCCACCAGCGCCGCCGCCGGGTCCGCCCAGTAGTAGTCCTTGCCCCCCCACACGGCAATCGAGATGCCCAGGAACGCGGCGAGCGACGTCATGGCGTCGGAGCGGTGGTGCCAGGCATCCACCAGCACCGCCCCGCTCTCCAGGTCGTGCGCGGCCCGGCTGACGATGCGGAAGAGCACCTCCTTGATGGCCACGATCACCACCAGCACGACGAGCGTGAAGACGTGCGGCGTCGGGCCCGGCTGAAGCAGCCCCATGACCGCCTTCACGGCGACCGCGATCCCCGCCGCGAGGACCATCAGGGCGACGATGACGGCCGCCAGGGCCGCGGCCTTGCCGTGCCCGTAGGGGTGGTCCTCATCCGCGGGCTTCTCGGCGATGTGCAGGCCGCTCCAGATGACGGCGGAGCCGGCGATATCGACCATGGACTCCACCGCGTCGGCGACGAGGGCGGTGGAATGGCCCAGCAGGCCGGCCACGAGCTTGCCCGTGGCGAGCGCGACGTTGACCGCGAGGCCGACGATGGCCAGCCGCTGGCCGCGGCGCGGCGCGCGGGCGGCGTCGGCGCGGGGCGGCCTGGACGGGTCGTCGCTCATCGGGCGAACGATAACCGGGCTCCGGTTGTGGCGCGGGGGGGCGGGGGCCGGGGCGGGCGGCTCAGGCGGGGGTGAAGGTGTTGCGGGCCCGGTCCTTGGTCACGCCGGGGAAGGGCAGCGCCCGCCCGTGCGCGACGCAGTAGACGCCCGGCGGCAACACCCCCGCCGCGAAGACCGCCTCGGTCAGGTTCTGCAGCGCATCGGAGCGGTCCATCTCGAAGGGGCGCATGGCCCCGGTGAGCACCACCGGCACGCGCGGGCGTCCGCCGGCCAGCAGGCCCTCGCCGGTGGTGGTGAGCGTGTCGGTGCCGTGGAGGATGACGACGCCGGTGGTCGCCGGGTCGGCCGCGGCGGCGCTGACGGCGCGGGCGATCAGGGCCCGGTCGGCGTCGGTCATCTCGAGGCTGTCCTTGCTGAGCAGCTCGACGATGGAGACGGAGGTGTCTTCGAGGCGGAGGCGCCCGAGCATCTGGCGGACGATGGACCCGCGGTTGGCGAGGGTGCCGGTGTGCTCGTCGTAGGTCTTCTCGATCGTGCCCCCGGTGGTGATGAGCGTGATGGACCGCATCGGGCGCCAGTGTACTCGCCGCCCCAGGCTCGACGCCAAAACCAACAAGGCCCCTCGCGGGGCCTTGCCGTCTCCTATGGAGCTCTCTCGGTTCCGGCCCTCCGGGCCGGCCCTCCCGCTGCCGCGGGCGGAAATCGTCGAAGGCCGTATCAGGCCTTGATGGCGGTGATGCGGACGCTGGTGTAGCGCTGGCGGTGGCCGGTGCGCTTCTTGAAGGCCTTCTTGGTGCGGAACTTCTGGATGGCGAGCTTCTCGCCGAGCACCATGGGCTCGACCACCTCGCCGGTGACGGTGGCGCCCTTGACCAGGGGCTGGCCGACGGTGGCCTGGCCCTCGCCCTTGGAGACCAGGAGGACCTGGTCAAAGGTGAGCTTCTGGCCGGGCTTGGCCGCGCCGGCCTCGACGAGGTCCACCAGGACGACGTCGCCCTCGCTGACCCGCCGCTGGGACCCTGATTCCTGGATGATCGCGTACATGAAGACTGGCTCCGAAGGGCCCGAATAGTAGCCGTCGGGAGGGGTTCGGCAAGGCCGGGCTCCGGGTACCCCGGCTCTCCGAGACCGGTCCGTCGTGAGAGCGGGCGGTCCACGAGAGTACCCGACCGCCGATCCCGCCGCGATCTGCGAGCGGACAAAAAGAAGGGCG